>CAZUAA010000001.1:0-48795 GCA_964618365.1 uncultured Candidatus Saccharibacteria bacterium
TCTTCTCAATTTGTTCTACACTTCGCCGGGGCGAGTGCTCGCTATAATCCAATTGAGTTGAGCTACGACTGCGTAATGTTTGCTTACTTAATAACTCTTCTCAATTTGTTCTACCCTTCGCCGGGGCGAGTGTTCGCTATAATACAATTGAGTTGAGTTACGACTGCGTAATACCACACAGAAAACAATTTAACATAAAATGAAAAAAAATTCCACTTTATTGTGTCGGCGGGAAGAATCGAACCTCCGACCTTGGGCTTATGAGTCCCACGCTCTAACCATCTGAGCTACGCCGACATATTTTCGGCTTTAGAGACATATTGGGCATGTCACGAGCCTACTTGTTGCGGGACCTGGAATCGAACCAGGTTCTTAAGGTTATGAGCCTTACGAGATACCATTTCTCTATCCCGCTATGTTATCTATATTTTATTTTAATAAACCATTCTTATTTCTTATAAAACAACAAACACAAAGCGGTTTTAGCGCTAAAATATTTATGATTTATATACTCTATATATTATAACAAAAAATATGATTTTTTGCAATGATATAGTATTATATAGATATGTTTATTTATTTAAATAAATTAAAGACATTTGTATTTGGTTTGGTATTTTTAAGTTATATTTTAATTGGATTGTTCATATTTAACTTAAATATACATAATCATCCTCATAATTATTCAAATGATTGTGTGTATGTTTTAGGCTCTCAGTCTTTTTGTACTATGGATATGTGGAGTTATATATTTATTTGGGATGAGATGACATCTTTTTCATTGTCTTCTTTGTATAAATTAGTAATTTTTATATTTTTTTCATTTTTTATATTTTTTAATTTTAATCTTTTATATATAAAAATTATTAAATTTTTCAATTTATTAGTTCGCAACTTATTTTTTAAATGGTCAGTTAATGTTTGTGCTCCTTAATTTAAATTAAACCATTTATTAAATTAATCTATTGAATTAAAAAAATGATAATGACACACTATATGGAACTTTTGGCTGTAAATCAGCCTTGGAATCTTATAATATTTATGGCTATTCCTGTTATCCTTGCTGAAACGGTAGCTATAACAGAATTATGGATTTTATTTACCAGAAAATTTACTGGTAAAGTACGATTAATAAATCGTGTTGCAGGTATTTTGAGTGGATTTTATTTTTTAGGTGTATTTATATACCTTATGAAAAATGCTTTCATCCCTCTTACTATATCGGGTGAATGGAGGGGGGTAGCAGATTTTATCGCTGTTAGTTTTTATCTTTTAGGAGTAGTACCTCTTCTTGGAATGGCCTTATTGGAGTTAAATATTATTATTAAAAATAAAACTAATGAAGAAAAATTAAAATTACATGCTATCTTTGTTGGATTGTTTTTAGTTGTTGCTCATATTGCTATGATCTTTGGAATGTTGAATCCAGAGGTTATGGGATATAAAGATAAAATAAATGAATCTAATGTTGAGATGAATATGGATATGAATCATTAAAATAAGGTTGATATAAAAATCTGCATAGGTCAAACCTATGCAGATTTTTATTTGGAAAAAATATAAAAATATAGTATTCTTAAATAGTTTTAGCCGTCATAGCTTAGTGGCAAAGCACTCCCTTGGTAAGGGAGAGACCGTGAGTCCGATTCTCACTGACGGCTCAAAAGACACCTGCGTGTCTTTTGGCGTGAGAATCGGAAAGCTTTTCGTTGTGTATGAGGGATTAATATCCCAAATGCACCGAAAAGGTGTACTGCTCCTGTAAGGAGAGATTCTCACTGACGGCTCAGAAAACAAACTGCTTTGTTTTCGATGAGAATCGGAAGACTTTTCCTTATTGAAGATGGAAAAGTACCTGACTATGTAATAGTCGATTCTCACTGACGGCTCAAAAGACACCTGCGTGTCTTTATTTTATTTCTATTAAAATATCTTTATTTATTATCTTTAAAAGTTTTAGCATATCCTCTTTTTTTATTGCAAGACACCCTTCGGTATATTCCATATTATCTCTAGCGATATGTAAAAAGATAGCACTACCTTTTTCTTTTATCACAGGATCATCATTATACCCTATAATGATAACTATGTCGTAAACATCATCTTCTCTCCATAAATTTTCATATCTACCATCAAATGGTAATTTGATAAATTTATTATATTCATCTTTTTTTATATCATCACACCAACCAAACTTTTCTTCTATTGGGATGCATTCTATATTTTCATTTTTTATTTCACCTATTTTGTCTTTTCTATAATATATTTTTCTGATAGGGAATATACCTGTTGGTGTTTTCATGTCTCCCTCTTTTTTATTATCAGTTATTCCATCTTTACCAAATAGACAAAAAAAAGAGACATTATCATTTATAGATAACAGTCCCTTTCCATAACTTGCTTCAATCTTCTTCATATTGACATTTTACCTTAAGTTAAATAAGGATGCCAATATATAGCAACGACAGGTGCTTTTTTTTTAGCTCCATCTTTGTCTAAACCAGTGTAGTGTAGCTGGTGTTCTCCTGGCATTCCAAGAGAGCTTCGGTTTGATATTGCCTGTTGGTCCCCAACATAAAAACCAATGTGTTTGTGTTCGTTCCCATTTTCTTTTACGGGTCCCCAAACAATCACACAGCCAGGTTTTAATCTATTGACTTTAAACCAGCCGATCTTTTCCATGGCAAATATCGTGCCGTTAACTGTAAAATGTGCTTTATCTATAAGATTATGTAAAAGCAAAATTGCTGATACATAATAAGCACAGGATAAATCTCCGTTTTGGAGAACATCCTTACCATCTACATGGTAATTTCGAAATAATTGAGATCCGATGGAATTACGAATACTCAACAAAAAATTTTCTTTTCGCATACTTATATTTTTTTAAAAAGCCTAACATTTCAGGTAAGATATGTCAAAGTTATAAAAAATGCTATTATATAAAATAAAAAATGCCATCCTAGCTCAGTTGGTAGAGCACGGCTTTCGTAAAGCCGGGGTCCCGAGTTCGATCCTCGGGGATGGCTCAGTTTATATATAAAACTCTTTAAGTTCGTTAGTTATACTTTCATCTATAAATCCTTTTTCATTCATCCAGTTATTATCAAAAGCATGAGTTAGGTAGCTTTCTCCACTATCTCCTATGATTAAGACCATTTTTTTAATTTCATCGTTTTTTGATTCATCTTTTATGAACTTCATTGCATAGTACAGAGTCATTCCACTCGAGTCTCCTACAAGTAGGCCTTTATTTTCTGCAAAAAATCTCATTGTATTGAATGCTTCTTTGTCTGCGACATAATCATGTTTGTCAAAGATTGAAGCATTCATATTTTTAGGAGGCACTGCTCCTGCAGGGTAGCCGGGTCCTGATATAAAATATCCATGTCCGTGTGGAGAGAAGTGACTAGAACCTTTTGGTTCAAGTGCTATTATTTTTGTTTTACTATGCTCTTTTACATATTTACCAGAGCCAGAGAGAGAACTTCCTGTTCCTATTGTTCCCACAAGGTAGTCAGCATCTGGTATTTGTTCTAGAATTTCTTTGCCTAAAGTATTATAGTAACCATTTGGATTTTCTGGATTATCATATTGGTCTAAGTTTATACCATCTCTTTCTTCTGCAAGCCTTTTTGCAGTTTTCCTCCTTACATCGACGAGGTGCCCACCTTTTGGATCTTCTTCGTCTGTACAATAATGAAGCTTGCCGCCATAAGCAGTGATAGATCTTAATTTGTCTATTGGAGCATGTTTATCTACTATTGCTGTAAATTTATAACCTCGAACTGCAGAGAGCATTGCAAGTGCTTTGGCAGTGTTACCAGACGAGGATTCAAAAATCTCCATCCCCTTTTTTAATTTTCCAGACTTTTCCGCCGCATCCATGAGAGATCTAGCGGTTCGGTCTTTAAAGCTTCCGGCTGGATTAAAGTATTCAAGTTTTAGATAAATTTTCCAGTCTGGTCTTACTGTTGGTAATTCAAGCATTGGAGTCTCACCGATTAATTCATCTATTTTTTTCTTGATAATCATTTTCCTATTATACAGGGGTTTTTTATTTTTGTTAACTATGTTATTTTAAGGGTAGTACTTGGTAATATGCAAACACAAAACAAAGAAGAAATAATAAAAGAAATAGAAGATTTGGAAAAATTTATGATAAGTCCAAATTTTTGGGATGATAAAATTGTAGCTCAAAATACCATCAAAAGAATTGCTTTTCTCAAGCAAGAAATTTTAGGTGAGAAGAAGTACGATGGTGGTGGAGCAATACTTTCTATCCTCTCAGGTGCGGGAGGTGATGATGCCGAAGACTTTTCTTTGATGCTTCTCCATATGTATATGAAGTATATAGAGAAGATGGGTTGGAGTGTTTTTTTAATTCATGAAAATAAAAATGATAATGGGGGTTATAGAAATGTGTCTATAGAAATTTCGGGTAAAAACCTGCCTATGCAGACAGGTGTCTATGGGACATTAAAGAATGAAAATGGTGTGCATCGCCTTGTCCGTATTTCTCCCTTTAATGCAAATGCAAAGCGCCATACCTCTTTTTCTTTAGTAGAAGTTTTACCTAAATTAGGTAAGAATGACGATATTATATTAGATCCTAAAGATTTAAGGATAGAATTTTCAAAGTCAGGTGGCCCCGGTGGACAGAATGTAAACAAAAGAGAGACTGCTGTTCGGGTAGTTCATATTCCTACGAATTTATCAGTCCATGTTACAAGTGAAAGATCTCAAGAGCAGAATAAAGAAAAAGCTTTAGATATGTTAAAAGGAAAACTTTTTAAAAAACAAGAAGAAGATAAAAAGAAAGAGCGTGATGGACTTTCTATTTCAAAGACTACAGACATAGAATGGGGGAGTCAGATTAGGTCTTATGTACTCCATCCATATAAACTTGTCAAAGATCATAGGACTGGGGTTGAAGTGCACGACGTTGACGGAGTGCTTGAAAATGGCGAAATAGATGAATTCATTGTTGCGGAGAGTGGAATATGATAAAATTATAGATAGATGATTTATTTTAATAAGGTTACAAAAAAATACAACAATAATACTTCGTTAGAAGATATTTCTTTTTCAGTCACTCCTGGAGAATTTCTCTCTATTGTTGGGCATTCAGGTGCAGGCAAAACTACTTTAACTAAGCTTATATTGGCAGAAGAATTTCCCACAGAAGGCGAAGTTTTTTTTGAATCAGTAAATATTCATAAGCTTGGAAAGAAAGATTTGATGAATGTAAGAAGGAAAATGGGTGTAGTTTTTCAAGATTTTAGACTTTTACCAAATAAGACAGCTTATGAGAATATTGCTTTTGCGATGGAAGCTGTAGGAAGGACAGATAGAGAGATAGAAGAAGATGTCACTAATGTGCTTGAGCTTGTAGGTCTTACAGATAGAGCACTTCACTTTCCTCATCAACTTTCAGGAGGAGAAAAGCAACGCTTGGCAATTGCTCGGGCAATTATTAATCAACCAGATGTTATCATTGCAGATGAGCCAACTGGTAATTTAGACCCAGTCAATACGAATGAAGTTGTAAATATACTAAAAAAGATTAATGATTTAGGGACGACAGTTATCCTTACTACTCATAACAGAAGTGTTATAGATCAAGTTAGAAAAAGAGTCATTACTTTAGAAAATGGACGTATTACAAGAGATGATAAAGATGGTAAATATATGATATAATTATTTTATGTTTATAACCAATCTTAAAAGAATAATAGTTTCTGGTTTTAGAAGTTTTGTGAGAAGTGGATTTACATCACTCGCTGGAGTCTTGGTTATGACCATCACTCTTTTTGTTATAACTTCCCAGATCTTTGTCCAAGCAGCACTCAATTCTGCTTTAAATGATATAAAAGAAAAAGTAGATATTACAGTTTATTTTATTCCCAATGTAGATCAAGATGATATTAAAGAGGTAGAATTTGCATTAAAGGCTTTACCAGAAGTAAAAGATGTCACATACACATCTCAAGACGATGCACTTTCTCAGTTTAAAGAAAAGCATTCTAATGATTTCCTTACTATTCAAGCGCTCGAAGAGCTTGGAGAGAATCCACTTGGAGCATCACTCAATGTTAAAGCCAAAGATCCATCTCAATATGAAAGTATTTCAAAATATTTTGAAGAGAGTGGAGCTTTATCAAATGATAATTTAAATATAATAGACAAGATAGACTATCATGATAATAAACTTATAATAGACAAACTTTCATCTATTATTACTAAGGCTGAAAAGCTTGGACTTTTGATTTCTTTTATACTCATTATTATTTCTATAATAATTACTTTCAATACGATTAGACTTATTATTTATATGTCCAAAGAAGAGATAAGCGTCATGAGGCTCGTCGGTGCTGGGAGTAGATATATTAGAGGTCCGTTTATTGTTTCTGGGATGCTTGTAGGTGCGATTTCAGCTATTGTGACAGCTATTATCTTTATCCCTGTTTCTATGTGGCTTGGTAATACGATGACAGATTTTGTAGGAATGAATATGTTTGATTATTTTAAATCCAATTTTATACAACTCTTCTTAATAATGATTTTATCTGGGATTATTATAGGTGGCATCTCTAGTGTTTTTGCTATTGCTAGATATTTAAGGAAATAATTATGATGAAAGACAAGAATATCACTTCAAATAATCTTTCAAATTGTAAATATATTTTTGTCGTCGGTGGGGTTATCTCTGGAGTGGGGAAGGGCGTTGCTTCTTCTTCTATTGGAAGAATTTTATCTGATAGGGGTAAAAAGGTAACTTCTATGAAAATAGACCCATATATAAATATAGATGCAGGTACTATGAATCCGACAGAGCATGGAGAAGTTTTTGTACTTGATGATGGAGATGAGACAGATCAGGATATGGGGAATTATGAAAGATTTATCGGAGAGAGTCTTTCTCGTACAAATTATATGACCACAGGGCGAGTCTATCAGAGTGTCATAGAGAGAGAAAGAAATTTAGAATACAGTGGAGCTTGTGTGCAGGTAGTACCCCATATTCCGCTTGAAGTTATACGTCGCATCGAAGAAGCTCGGGATAAAGCGGGTGCTGATGTGGTAATAATTGAAATCGGTGGGACTGTTGGAGAATACGAGAATATTTTATTTTTAGAAGCTGCTCGTATGATGAAAATCAAGAATCCTAAAAGTGTTTTCTTTGTGATGGTTTCTTATTTACCTGTTCCTTCAAAGATAGGGGAAATGAAGACCAAGCCGACCCAGCATGCTGTCCGTACACTCAATGCTTCTGGTATCCAGCCAGACATAATTATTGCTAGAAGTAATCTTCCTCTTGATGAAAAAAGAAAAGAAAAGCTTTCAATGTTTTGTAATATTTCTCCAGATAGAGTTATTTCTGCTCCTGATGTAGATAGTATATATGATATACCTTTAAATTTTGAAAAAGAGGGATTAAGCGACATTGTCTGTGAATCTATGGGTATGACTTGTGATATTATGCCATCCCCAGCTTTCCTCAAATGGTCTTCTTTTGCTAAATCTGCTCACTCATCTAAAAAAGAATTAAAGATCGCTGTTGTTGGTAAATATTTTGCGACAGGGGATTTCACTCTTTCTGATTCATACATTTCAGTTATTGAAGCTGCAAAATATTCTGCTTATAAACTTGGCAGAAAGCCCATACTTACTTGGATATCTTCTACTGATTTTGAGAAAGATCCAAAGTCAGTAAAAATTTTGAAAAATTATGATGGTATTATAGTTCCTGGAGGATTTGGTTCTAGGGGGATAGAAGGTATTATTATGGCTATAAAATATGTCAGAGAAAATAAAATCCCATATTTCGGTCTTTGCTATGGTATGCAACTTATGACTATAGAGTATGCGAGAAATGTCTTGAAACTTTCTGATGCTCATACTAGGGAGATAAATCCAAAGTCAGCTAATCTTGTTATTGATATAATGGAAGATCAAAAAGAAAAAATAGAAAAGAAAAAGATGGGTGGTAGTATGAGACTTGGAGCTTACCCCGCTAAATTAAAGAAGGGTAGTATTGCTTATAAATCTTACGGCGAAGAAGATATAGAAGAGCGTCATCGTCACCGCTATGAGGTAAATCCTTCTTACGTAGAAAGGTTAGAAAAAGCAGGACTTGTGTTTTCTGGAAAATCTCCAGATGGAAGTCTTTGCGAGATTGCAGAGCTCCCAGAGAAGAATCATCCATTTTTCTTAGGGACACAATTCCACCCAGAATTCAAAGCTCGTCCACTTGATCCACACCCACTCTTTACTGCTTTTATGAAAGCTTGTACAAAAAGATCTAAAAAATAAACCAAGTATAAATACTTGGTTTATTTTTTAATTCACTATTCTCTGAGAGCATCTCTCCCATCTCTTATCTTACTATATTTCCAAAACCTCGTCTTCGTTATCAGTGATGGTATATAATTTTATGTCTTCACTATTTATAGTCCCATATTTATTTAAGAGAACCTCCTCTATAATTTTTTCTATTGGTTCCCAATAATCTTTCCCAAATAAAATTAATGGAATTTTACCGATTTTACCAGTTTGTTCAAGTGTGAGTATCTCAAAAAGTTCATTTAATGTACCAAATCCTCCTGGGCAGAATATACAAACTTCTGTTTCATAAGACATTGCAGACTGTCTTGAGAAGAAAAAATGAAAAGGGATTTCATTAGTTACATATTTATTTGTCTCTTGTTCTTTAGGGAGCTTGATAGTAAGCCCTACTGACTTTCCACCTGCTTCGTACGCACCTTTATTTGAAGCTTCCATTATTCCTCCTCCTCCACCAGACATAACACTATAGTTCAATTCTTTAGAGATGCGATATGCCAAGTCTCTAACCTTAATATAATAAGGATGATCTTCTTTTAATCTTGCTGATCCGTAAAAAGTTACAGAAGGATTAAACTCTCTAACCTTTTCCATCCCTTGTTTAAATTCACTCTCTATTAAGTCTAATATTTTTTGCTCATCTTTATTTTCATTCATAAGATGGATTTTACATCAATATTACCTTTTTTTCAATTGTCTTTTATTGATTCTGTGGTAATATGATGGGGTAAAGAGATATTGCCAGTTCGTCTAATGGTGGGAATGAAAAAGTAAATAGTTTATTGGGAGATCGTCTAATGGTAGGACGACGGCTTCTGGAGCCGTCTATCTAGGTTCGAGTCCTAGTCTCCCAGCCAACTCGTGCGTTGCTCGAGACGCATTTGAGCTTTAAAATTAATAGTTTATTAAGATTATGGCTTCTCAAAAATATCCACCATATGTAAATGCTTATGGAGGAATAAGTAAGGTTTTAGGAAAAATAAAAACAGCTAGTGTTCCAGGTAAATTTACTAGAGATTTTCTATCAACGGTTCTTGGTCTTAAATCTTCAAGTTATCATGCAATGATTCCGCTCTTTAAAAGACTCGGTTTTATTGATCAAGGTAATACTCCTACTCAACGTTATAAAGATTTTCGCTCTGAAAGCAAGTCTGGTTTTGTGATGGCAAAAGCAATTAAGGAAGCATATTCAGATATTTATAACGGAAATGAATATGCTCACCAGTTAGAAAAAGGACCTTTAATAGATTTAGTTTCTACTGTTACTGGTGCTGCAAAAGATGATGCTGCAATGCTATCTGTTGTGGGTACCTTTATGGAACTTGTAAAATTTGCTAGTTTTGATATTGGTGATATTCCTGAAGAAATTGGAGAAATAGATGATGAATCAGAAGAAGAGGTATCTCTTCCTAAAGAAAAAAATATAAATAAAGGAAGTGTTAAATTTGGTGTATCTTATACTATTAATTTAAATCTTCCAGCAACAACAGAAGTAAAAGTTTTTGATTCTATTTTTAAAAGTCTCAAGAAAAATCTTCTTGATGATCAATCAATACAATGAGACCAGAAGATAAAATAAAAATATTTGGTATACAAAACTTACTTCTAGAATCTGATTTATTAGATCTAGAAAAAGAAGGTCTTGATATTGGACATTCTCAGTCAATAAAAAAAGAGGAAGTAATTGATACCGAAGTTTTTGAAATTGATATTCGTAAGCAAGCGAAGCAAATGACGGGTATTTATTATCTTCTTTTTTGTTTAGAAAATTCTATAAGAAAAACTGTCTTGAATACTCTCAAGGATAAATATGGTGCAAATTGGTGGACTGTTAAAGTTCCTTCCACTGTACAGAAAAAGGTAACAAAAAGACAAGAGGACGAAAAAGATACACCATTTTCTGAAAGATCAAACGAGCCGATTTACTATAGTGATTTTTTAGATCTAATAGAAATTATAGAGAATAATTGGATTGATTTTTCTGATACTTTTAGAAGTATGGAATCTATTAAATATACACTAAATGCCTTAAATATTTTACGTAGAAGTATTGCTCATAATTCTTTATTGGAAGAAGATGAAATACAAAGATTTAAATTGCATATAAAAGATTGGATACGCATACAAATGTAAATATATTTTGGGTAGCTCGAGATACGTCGTTTTAATATTACAAAAGTAGTAAAAATGACCTTACTGGGTAATGAGCTAAAAGGTTCTAGCTCGAGATACACAGCATCCGATTTTAAGCTATTTTTTATAAAGAAAATTAGGTTCGATTCATAGGTTGTTTTCTGGTATAATATTTTTATGAATAAAGAATTTAAAGTTATTGATTTAACTCACACGATCCATTCAGATATTCCAGGTTGGGATGGTGATTGTGGTTTTAAGATGGAACTCTCTTTGGATTATAAAGATTGCACACCTCCAGATATTTTTCGTAAACATGATATTTCTACACCTTGCGGTATTGGTACACATATTGATTCTCCATCACATGTAATTCCTGGTGGAAGAACAATAGACAAATTAACACTCGAAGAATTAGTAACGGATTGCGTTGTTATTGATGTTAGTTCCGAAGCGGATGAAAATTATATTATTACTCCAGAAATTATTAAAAATTTTGAAAAAGAAAATGGAGAAATCGCACATAATTCATTTGTGATTTTTTACACTGGTTGGGACAAATATTGGGAAACTTCTGAAAAATATATTAACAATCACATCTTTCCAAGTATCCATGAAGATACTGCGAAACTTCTTCTTGATAGAAAAATTTCAGGTTTAGGCACTGATACTCTTTCTGTGGATACTGGAGCTAATGGATTTCCCGTTCATAGAGCAATTCTAGGCG
Organism: uncultured Candidatus Saccharibacteria bacterium; assembly: GCA_964618365.1. Lineage (GTDB taxonomy): Bacteria > Patescibacteriota > Minisyncoccia > Phycocordibacterales > UBA9973 > UBA8515. The sequence continues at coordinate 11,207 of CAZUAA010000001.1, forward strand.
CAGACAAATATCTTGTAGAAAATGTTGCTAATGCAAAAGAATTACCACCTGTCGGAGCGAAGGTTTTAGTATTGCCATTAAAGATTAAAGATGGATCAGAAGCACCTATTCGCTTGATTGCTTTGATATAAAAGTTCGGATACTGTCCCAGACTCCCAGCACCCGTTTTTAAGCTATATTTTACAAAGGGAATTAGGTTCGATTCCTATATGGTTTTTTGTTATAATAAAAATATGAATGAACAAATTAAAATAAATACTAATTCTGACCTTAATAGGAATAATAAAATTGAAGAATCTGAAAAAAATAAAATAAGAAAAAGGTTAGGGCAATTTTTTGATGATAGTCCGGAAACACAAGAAAGATTTTTTAAATCAATAAATATTTTTATTAAAAATGGTATTTTAGATGCGAAAACAGATTCTAATCTAAGAGAATATTTAAAAATTAAAGACAAGAATGAGTTTATTGATAAAGCAATAATTGTTTTTGAGCCATTTTTAAAAATGAAGATATTAGACCCAGTATTAGTAGAAAAAGTATCAAGAGAATCTTTTTTAGAGCAAGGTAATTTTATAAAATTAAATGAAATTTTATCTTATGGTATAGATGATGATAGTGCCCATATTCATTTAGCTCCTTTAAAGGAATTACTTAGAGAATTTGGTAAAGAAAAAATATTATATTTTATAAAGGAGGGTTTGGAAAAATTGGCAGAAGTTTTTAGGGAGAATGAAAATTTAAAAAAGGTTACAGCCACTTCACCTGTTGTTGTAAATAACCCAGAGTATTTAACTGGTTTTGGTTTTATTTTGAATGGATTAGTGAATGAAGAAGATAAAGAAAAATACTGGAGAGGAGAGACTAGAGATGTTGGTGAGGCTGAGATGTCACGAGATAGACTTTTAGAATATTTAAATAATTAAGATAGGGGTTTGAGATAGAGGTCTCGCCTATATCCAGGAGGTTTTTTAAAGATAGATGGGGTGGTATAATAGGGGAATGGAAGATTTAAGAGAAACTTTTTATAAATTAGAGACTGATTTGTTAAAGCCAGAAGTTAGGAGTTCTAAAGAAAAGCTCGATGAGCTTATTGCTCCTGATTTCATAGAGTATGGTAGTTCAGGACTCGTTTATGACAAAAATGATATTTTAGAAAGATTGCCCAATGGGGATTCTCCAGTTTATACTTTATCTGATTTTGAAATATTTATTCTTTCAGAAAATGTCGTTCAAACCAGATTTAAGACAGATAGGGTAGATAAGGATGGGAGTACGACATCTTCTTTTAGAAGTTCTCTGTGGAGAAAAGAAAATAATAAATGGCAAATGTTTTTCCACCAAGGGACAGTAATTAAATAAAAATATGAATGAAATAGAAGTAAAAGCTAAAGCACAAGATTTTGATTTGTTGATAGTTAATCTAAAGGAATTAGGTTGTACACTTTCTGAGCCTATAGTACAAGACGACTATATTTATCAAAAGAAAGATGGTGGTAAAGAAAAAGGTTTTCCAGTATTGAGAATAAGAAAACAAAATAAAAAAATATTATTTACTCTAAAGAAAAATCGTAGTAATGAACTTGATTGTATAGAAAAAGAAATAGAGGTAAATAATGATATTATTCTTAGTGAAATTATAGAATTACTTGATTATACTAAAACGGTAGAGGTTCATAAGAAAAGAATTAAGACTAATTATAAAGATTATGAAATATGTTTAGATTCTGTAGATAATTTGGGTTATTTTATAGAAGTAGAAAAAATGTCAGATGAGGATGGTGAGAAAATCCAAAATGAACTTTTTGATTTTTTAGAAACGATAGGTATTAAAAAAGAAGATCGAGTTTTCAAAGGATATGATACCCTTTTGTTGGAGAAAAATAATATTTAATTATTTTTTAAATTTTTAGATATAGGTTTAACATCCCTCTATCTAGGAGGTTTTTTAAAGATAGATGGGGTGGTATAATAGGGGAATGGAATTTGGGATTAAAAATAATTTTGAAAATAAAGAGAAATTGCCGATAGTAGAGACTGTCCGAGCGGCGCTCCTTTATCGTGGAAAATTTTTATTATTAGAAAAGTCTGCGGATTCTAAAAATCCCGGAGCTCTTGAATTCCCAGGTGGGAAAATAGATGATATAAAAGGGAAAGATTCTACTTTAGAAGAGCAGGTTCTATCAGTCACAAAAGAAGTAGAAGAAGAAACAGGTATATCAGTATCTAATTTACCGGCTGAAAAGATTGAAAGTTTTGAAAGTTATTTTGAGTCTGTAAGTAAAGATGGTGATATAAAAAAGTTTAAAAGAATAACTCATCTTTTTCTTATTAAACTTATCGATGATAATGAGATAGAATTAAAGGTTAATCAGACTAAAAATGAAAAAGGAGAATCTGAAGATAATCATAAAGGTTTTAAGTGGGTCCTCCCAGAAGAGCTTGTAAATATGGCTGTTTCATTAGAAGATAATCCTGATACAGGTAAACATTTTCATCCATTATCTAGAAATTCTAGACATATAAAGAAATTATTAATTAATACTGGATATATAGAACAATAATATAAAAATATATAAGATCATTCTTATGTATTTTTATATTATTTATTAATCCAATTTAACCCATTTATGGCTATTTTTTCTATTACTACATTCAGCACATTTGTAATCTTCTGGTAAATCTTCCCATTTCGTCCCTGGGGCTATGCCTCTTCTTTCATCTCCTTTTGCTTCATCGTATATCCACCCGCAATCCATACATCGATATCTAGACATAATATTTATAAGTTGTTTATTTCTAATACTTTTAATTATATACGATTATCTGATATAATAAAAATACCAATATGGAAAAAATAGAATTTAGACAAACTCCGGAAAGGAGAATTAAAAGTTTTCTGCAAGATTATTCTAATAATTTTATGGCCCTTCAAAAGATATTTCAATCAGGGGGGATTGATAAAATTCGCAAGATTATTAGAGATGGCTATGAAATACCTACAATTTTAGAATACATAGATCAGTGTAATGAAGAGGGAAGGATATCAGTAGAAGAGGAAGATAAAGAAAACCCTTTATTTATTGAAAAAGGAGAAAAGTTAAGTGAATTAGCTAAAGAAATAAATTCAATTAAAGATAGTGATGATATTGACGATAAAAGATTTTCTGAAATTTTATATGAATTAGATAATATTATATATAAATAAAAGTAATAAAAAAAGAGGCTTAACTTGCGTTAAGCCTCTTTTTCATTTTGCTTTTCCTCCTTTATATTCTTTTGATGAATTTTCAAATGAAGAGAAAAATAAAGAAGAAACTAAAAATACAATAAATGATATACCTATTGATATCCATAAACTCATATCAATAGCTAACCACATTACGGCAAATACAAAGAGGCTCACAATTAATGGTATTCCAAAGGCCCCTTTTTGTTCCTTTGTAAAAAATTTCATAGGTTATAATTTAAAATTTCTTCAATCATACTACTTTTTAATCTTTTGGCAAGGTTTTAAATAATCAAAAATCCGGCCATTTTTTAGGATGGTCGGATTTAAAATATTTTCAATATTCCTAGAGATGCTAGTGATATTGTCGTTGAGCAAATAATATTACTCAGAATGAATAATATCCATGTTTTTATATCAGGAATACCGTTCCACCTGTTATTTCCTTTACGAAAATAAATTGCAGTAGGGGCAGGATCTAAAAAGACAATAACATAAACAGCAATTTTACTAATTCCTAAAAGAACTTTAATAATTTTTGCTATTACTGTCTCATTTTCATTTTCGATTTTAGCTTTAATGGCTTCTATCCCAAAAATATCAACCTTATTTTTATCATAAGTTTTGATTATCAAATATCTTATAATAAAAGTTGAAGGGATAACTATTAAAAGGGTTATATTTAGATTACCTTCGAATATTTGGGTAATTATAAAGATAAATCCTTTTATTAAAATTTCATAGAGCACAAGTATCCCTATTGCAAGAAATACCTTCTTTATAATTAATATAAATTTCAATTTTCACCTCCTTTTTAAAATGTTTAACTTACCTAAACACTAGCATTTTGGGGGGATAAGGCAAGAGCCCCCAGATTTTGGCCGAGATGCCCAGCTTTTATATTCTATGCTATAATAAAACTATGAATTTTATAACGCCAGGGTTGTTTTGTTTCACTTACATAGTCTTTTTTTATTTATTCGGATTGTTTTTTGAGACGGAGGTTTCTTTATCAAAAAGATCTATTATTTCTCTTATTATTATTGCGATTTTAAGTTTTATTACTTATGAAATCGCTTTTATGATTCCCAGTCTTGAAATAGGCAATCGCTTCTTGCATGGGGTTGGTGGGGGATTTATGTCATCACTTCTTTCTTTTCTCGTTTTTAAAGATACAAAAATTCAGGTTTCTAAATTTCAATTTTTCTTTTTCACATTTCTTATTGTTTCCACGTTAGGAGTTTTCAATGAAATTCTAGAATTCTTCTTGCAAAATTATGCTCACAAAATATTTGCAATAAATTCAAAGGACACTTGGCTAGACCTTATAAGCAATACCGTTGGAGCTATAATTTCAGGCCTTATTTTGATGAATTTTATAAAAAGGGGTAAACCTATACTCAAATAGTCGTATTTGGTATAATTATATTAGTTATTAGTTAGTCTATCTGCTTTTATGGCAGATAAATGAAATATGAATTTTACATTTAAAATGGGTTTGAAAATTAAAGAAGCTTGGGTTTTGTGGAAGACAGTTTTTGTGAATATGTTTTTACTTTTTGTTGCATCTTTTGTCATACAGTGGGTAATAAGTATGATGTCAAAAAATGATTACAGTCTCCAGTCTATTATTGTGAGTTTAATTTCTATTGTTATCAATGTAATAATTTCCTTTATTTGGATTAAAGTTTCCTTAGAAGCCGTAGATGGAAAAGGTTTTGAACCATTTAAGAAAGAAAATATACCAAACCTAAGTAAGATTTGGAATTTTATTAAAACTGCTATACTAGTTTTCTTGTGTGTTTTAGCTGGATTTATACTACTTATTATTCCAGCTTTTTATGTATCTTCTAGATTATTACCAGCGATGTATCTTTCAGTTGAAAAATCGCAAGGTGCTAGACAAAACATAAAAGAAGCATGGGAAAAGACAAGGGGTAATGGATGGAAAATATTTTGGAAGAGTTTTTTGATGGCATTATTTGGATTATTAGGATTTTTACTACTTATAGTTGGAGCTTTTGTAACTGTCCCTATGTTTATTTTGTTAAAGGCAATGCTTTATCGAGAAATTATGAAAATAGGAAATGTGACCTCAAATCAAGATTCTGTTAGAGAAGCTGAAGTTATTAAAGAAGAGGTAAGAGAAGAACCTATGCAAAATTTAGGACAAGTGAACTAGTCGATTATTATAAATTTAAATTTATAAATTATGAAAAAAGGATTCAAAGAAAATATTGAGAGATTAACAGAAGAAAATAGTAATTTCAGAAAAGTATTGTACACTGGATCGAATTCTCAGCTTGTACTTATGAGTCTACTTCCTAATGAAGAAATTGGGATGGAAATTCATGATGGTAATGATCAATTCTTTAGGTTTGAGAAAGGTAGTGGTAAGGTTATTATAGATGCTACAGAATATGAAGTGAAAGACGGAGATGCAGTTGTTGTACCTATGGGGGCAAGGCATAATGTTATAGCAGGGGATGAGGGACTTAAACTTTATACAATTTATTCTCCAGCACACCACAAGGATGGAATAGTAAGAGAGACTAAAGATGAAGCTGAACATAACGAAGAAGAATTTGATGGTAAGACCACTGAATAATAATGATTAAATTTTTATATAAAAATATTTTAAAACCGATTCTTTTCAAAATAGAAGCGGACACTGTTCATGTGTTCTTTTTATCCGTTTCGAGTTTTATTAGTAAATCTAAATTTTTAAGATTTGTAATAAAGAAAATATTTTTATACAAAAATCAATCTTTAAACACAGAGATTTTAGGTATTAAGTTTACAAATCCACTTGGACTTGCTGCTGGGTTTGATTATAATGCCGATCTTTTAAATGTCGCAGAGTCTGCCGGCTTTGGATTTCAAACTGTGGGGACTATTACTAGGTACCCTTATGAAGGTAATAAAAGGCCCATGCTAGGTAGACTCCCAAAATCAAAGTCTCTTCTTGTGAATAAAGGTTTTAAAAATAATGGAATTGATTTTATTTTAAATAAAGTTAAGGAAAAGAACAATGAGATACCAATAGGTATAAGTATCGGCACTACCAATAGGCCTTATTGTGACATTAAGGAAATGATCGAAGATGTTACAGATTCTTTTAGGAAGGTGGTAGATTCTCATCTTTTTGATTATTATGAGCTCAATATAAGTTGTCCTAATCTTTCAAACATCACATCTATCGACAGTGCTTTTGATACTAAAGAAGGACTTACACTTCTTTTAAATAAACTTTCAACTTTAGCAATTAGAAAGCCTTTATTTATAAAAATGTATTTAGAAAAAAGTGTAGCCGAGACTCTGGTTCTTACTGAGTCTGCCTCACCATATAATTTTGTGAGCGGGTTTATCTTTGCTAATCTTGTAAAAGATAGAAGTAATGTCTTCTTTGATAAAGATGAAATCGCTCGTGCGGGGAAGGGGAACTTCAGTGGTAAGCCGGGAGCAGAAATGTCTAATAATCTTATTAGTGAAGTTTATAAAAAACATAAAGATAGATTTGTGATCATTGGTTGTGGAGGTATTTTTTCAGGATCCGATGCATATGAGAAGATAAAATGTGGGGCAAGCTTGGTGCAGATGATAACTGGGATGATATATGAGGGTCCAACTGTAATGGGGGGTATAAATAAAGAACTTGTAAAACTTTTGGAAAAAGATGGATATAAAAATGTAAGTGAAGCGGTGGGAGTGTATTATAAATAAATATAAATAAAAAAGATGGCTAGTAAAGCCATCCTTCAATTATTTTTGGTATTATCTTTTCTTTATAAATGGTCCATCCTCCACAATTCCTGTTAAGAATATTTTGGGATCCCTGTATTAATACAGGATAAACGGATAATTTATTTTGAAAGAAAAAACTTCTTAATGAGGAAACTACCTCATCTATTTTATCAATTTTTTCAGAGAAAATGATAAAATGAATTTTCCCTTTTAAAACCAAATCTTCGATTTCTTTAATGTTTTCACATTTGATTGATCGATGGTTTTTCACTTCAAAAAGATCACATCCAAAAAACAAAACTTTTGCGTCCATGACATTAATTTTAATGGGTTTATATTAATATATATTATAGCATTTATAGAATAAAAAGTCAATCCCTGCATACAAATCTCCATACCCGGTTTGGGGACATCTTTCAAACCGGGTATGGAGATTTGTATTATATATTGATATAATGGATTTATGGCAGAAGAAAATAAAGATAAAAAAGGTAATATTTTATACACTGGGTATGGGGACAATGGCACGACGACGCTTTATGATTGTAAACAACACAGGATATCCAAAAGCTCTATACTGATCGAGGCACTTGGGGCAGTGGATGAGCTTAATGCCTACATGGGGATTATAAAAGTCTTATCAAAAGATGAAAATTTTTATATTGAACTTGGAACTGAGAAAAAATATTTTGATAAAATTATAGATGACATCCAGCAAAATCTTTTTGTAATCCAGGCAGAACTTGGAGGATCAAAAATGACGGTTTCTAAAGAAGAGCTAGATATGGTAGAGAGTATAGTTGCAAAAATAAGTGATGAATTGCCACCTATAAAATCTTTTACAATTTCTGGTGGGAGTTTGCTTTCTTCTTCGCTTGATTTCGGTAGGACTTTGGCAAGGCGCGCAGAGCGTAGGATTGTAGCCGTACTAGATGAAGGAGGCCGTGACATAGGGGATGGAACTATATCGTATATGAATAGACTCTCCACAATACTCTTTGCCTTGTCTCGATATACAAATCATTTGCTTTCGATAAAAGAAGAACATCCAGATTACAACAGATAGACTATTTTTCTTTTAGTAGTATATTGTAATAGATGGAGAAGGACAGAGATATAAAACTCATAGAAGAATATTTAGAGGGGAATGATGATTCTTTAAAAGAATTGTTTGATGTTTATACTACTCCGATTTATAACTTTGCTTATAGATTTGCGAAAGAGGATTATAGTGATGATATAGTCCAAGATACATTTCTTAAGATTTGGAAAAATATAAAAAAGTTTGATAAAAGTAAATCAAGTTTTAAGACTTGGATTTTTACAATTGCGAGAAATACGATCATTGATTTTCTTAAAAAGAAAAAGTCAGTGGTTTTTTCTGATTTAGATAATAATGAAAATGAGTTCATAGATGGTATTAAAGATTTAGGAGAAATACCAGATGAAGCATTTTCTCGTCTAGAAGACGAGAAAATGCTTAACACTTTTTTAGATTCTTTATCTATCCAATATAGGGAAGTATTAATTTTGCATTATCAAGAAGATATGACATTTAAAGAAATAGGGGAAACTTTGGATAAGCCATTAAATACAGTCAAAAGCTATCACCAAAGAGCGATACAAATTTTAAAGGAAAAGTTTGCACCAAAATTATAAATTAATCGTATATATCTATATGGAACAAGATTTACAAAAATTGTTCAAGAAAGCTATTTATCAGCCGGAGAGTCGACTTTCGGGTGATATTTGGCATATGGTCTTGGAAAAGAGGGGAAAAGAGTTTAAACTAAGAGCTTATGGTTATACCTTCCTTGGTATTTTTTCTTTGCTCTTGGGAGGTTTATCTATCAATAATCTAATCACTAGGTCTATTGAGACGGGATTTTATGATTACCTATCATTGGCTCTTAGTGATGTTTCTTTAGTATTTAGTTATTGGCAAGATTATAGTGCGACTTTAGTCAATTCTTTACCTTTTGCATCATTAGGAACTTCTCTTTTCTTATTATTTACATTCTTTGTATCTATAAGACGTGTCACTTATCAGTTTAAAAATAATTTAGTTTTATCTTAATACTATATGGAAAACGAAATAACAAAAAAAGTGAAAAACTTTTTTAAGTCAGAAAATTTTAAAATAATCATTTATATAGTCGGTGTTTTGGCGGTCGCAATTTTAATTTTTCAAGCAGGAATGATTGCTGGATTTAAAAAAGCATCGTTTAATAGAAATTGGGGGGATAATTATGAAAGAAATTTTGGTTCACCACATAGGAATCCTAAAATGGAAATGGGTGGATTTGGTGATTTTGGAAATCTACCAAATGCAAACGGAGCAATCGGTAAAATAATAAAAACAGAATTACCTAATGTGATAGTCATGGATGACAAAGACATGATAGAAAAAATTATCATAATAAATGAAGATACCAAAATAGTGCAAATGCGTGAAGAATTTAAAAAGGAAGATTTAAAAGTAGATGATTTCATTGCTGTAATAGGTACTCCAAACGAAGAGGGACAGATCAATGCTAAACTTATAAGGATTTTACCGGCTTATCCACCAATGGATTTTAAATAAAAATATATGATTACAAAAATTAAAAATTTTATTTTAAAAAATAAAATTATTTCTACCATAGTACTCGTTTTAATTATTGTTCTTGTGTATTTTATTTTTTTTAATAAAAAAACTGAAATTAATTATACAAGTGAAAATGTAAAGAGGGGAGACATTACTCTTAGTGTTTCAGGTGTGGGACAGATAGAAGCTTCAGATACTATCACTCTTAGTCCAAAAATTTCTGGAGATATAAATTATGTGGGAGTATCTGTGGGACAATACGTAAAAAGGGGTACGCTAATAGCAAGTATAGATTATAGGGACGCTAAGAATGATCTAGAGCTTGCAGAGCTTAATTTACAGGATCTTGTGACTCCAGATCATCTCACACTTTTACAAAAAGAAAATTCTTTAGAAGAATCTCGTGATAGTGCATGGAATACAGTTTCTTCTTTTATGAATTATAGTATTGCTTCTGTTGGTGATATTGAGGATTTGTATTCCACTGATGGTTTTTTGGAGTATAAAAATATAATGAGTGCCAGTTCTTCTTCAAAAGAAAAAGTAAGAAATGGAGAAGATAGTTTATATCTTGCAAAAAAGGATTTAGAAAAAATTAATAAGGTTTATGGGACACTTTCTCGGTCAAGTGATGAAGATGTAAAGGAAAATTTCTTAAAAGATGCATATATTACTTCTTTGGCTATTTCTTCTGCTGTAAAAAATACTGAAACAGCTTTTAATTATATTGTGAAAGATTTTGAGTATAGCTATAGTGATGAAAATGTCTTAGAGATAAATACTCAAATATCATCCTGGATTAAAGAATTTAATAGTTATTCAGTGAATTTATCTTCTGCTATTAATTCAATAAAAGAAAGTACTTTGTCTTATAAGGAAGCTTTAGCAGGGGAAGATGAGACAAGTATTCGCCAAGCTGAAATATCTTTGGAATCTAAAAAGAATAACTATAATGATCATTTTATTTATGCCCCTTTTGATGGAGTTATCGCCACTCTTACCGCTAAAGTTGGTGAGTCTTCTGGGTCAAACATAGGAACACTTATAACCAAAGAAAATATTGCTGTTATACCTTTCAATGAAGTAGATATTGCCTCTATATCTCTTGGCCAGAAAGTAAATCTAACTTTTGATGCTATCAGCGATTTGTCTTTAGAGGGGGAAGTCATTGAAATAGATCAAGTAGGAACTGTAGAATCTGGAGTCGTTTCTTATGATGTAAAAATTGCAATTAGTGATAAAAATGAAAAGATAAAACCGGGAATGAGCGTAAATGCAGAAATAATAATAGAATCCAAAAAAGATATTCTTTTAATTTCTTCTTCATCAGTGAAAACACGAGGTGGTAAATCTTATGTAGAAATTATGAAAGATGGAAATTCTCTTAAGCAAGAAGTAGAGACAGGTATATCTGATGATTCAAATATTGAAATAATAAGTGGGCTTAGAGAAGGAGATGAAATAATAATAAAAACAAGTAATTTATCATCTACAAAAAATACAGGAATGATAGGAACTCCTGGTATGGGTGGTGCTGCCATGGGGGGTATGTTACGATAAATTTATGATTGAATTAAAAAATATAACTAAAATTTATAATACAGGAGGAGAGCCATATGAAGCCCTTAAGGGTATAAGTATGAATATAAAGAAAGGAGAGTTTGTGGCTATTATGGGTCCATCTGGATCTGGTAAATCAACCTTGATGCACATTTTAGGAGCACTAGATACTGCTACATCTGGGACTTACCATTTAGATGGTAAAGATGTTTCAAAATTATCCGATGATGAGCTTGCTGATATAAGAAAAAATAATATTGGTTTTGTTTTTCAATCCTTTAATTTACTTCCTAGAGCATCGGTTATAAGGAATGTAGAATTACCCCTTATTTATGAAGGAGTACCCAAGGAAGAAAGAAGAAAAAGAGCTGAAGAATCTTTGGTAAAAGCTGGGATGGATGAGAAACATTTTTCTCATTTATCAAACCAACTTTCTGGTGGTCAAATACAACGTGTAGCAATTGCTCGAGCTCTTGTGAATAACCCTTCTATAATTTTAGCTGATGAGCCGACTGGAAACCTAGATACAAAAACTGGAAATATTGTGCTCTCTACTTTTCAAAAATTAAATGAAGAATACGGAAGAACAATTATACTTATTACTCATGAAGCTGATGTTGCAGAGCATGCTGATAGAATACTTTTTATTCGAGATGGATTACTTGTCGAAAATCCAGAAAGACATTCTAAAAGAATAGCAAAAATATAATTATGAAACTACGTGATATTTTAGAAGAGACTTTTTCTGCCTTAAAATCAAACAAAGTTCGTACAGGACTTACTATGCTTGGAATTGTTATAGGTATTGCTTCAGTAATTACTATGGTGGCGATAGGGCAGGGAGCTTCAAACTCTGTTTCTTCTCAAATTGAATCAATGGGGGCAAATCTTATAATGGTGAATCCTGGTGCTCCTAGAACTTTTGGCGGGGCAAGGGAGTCTCGTGGTGGAGCGAAAACTCTTACTCTAGAAGATGCTGAAAAGATTTCTACAGAGATTGATAATATAGATGCTGTGGCAAGAGTTGTGACATCTCAACAACAAGTTATTTATGAAGGACAAAATACTAATACAAGCATAACTGGAGTAGAGTCTTCTTATGCCACCATTAGAAATATTGAAATGGCAGAAGGTTCTTTTGTTTTAGATTCGCAAGTAAATAAAATTTCTAAAGTTGCAGTACTGGGTTCAACTACAAGAGATGATTTATTTGGAGAAGGGGAAGAGGGTGTAGTAGGAGAGAAGATTCGTATAAAGGGAGTAGAGTATACAGTAGTAGGTGTAGCTAAGGCAAAAGGTGGCACAGGAATGACTAACGGTGATGATGTAATTTATATTCCTTATACTACTGCAAGTAGATATTTAGCAGGACATAAATATCTTTCAAGTATTTATATTTCATCTTCATCTCCTGAGGTTTCAACTCTTGTTCAAGAAGATGTTGAGACATTACTTCTTAAGCTTCACAATAAAGAAAGTGGAGAAGATGCTGATTTTAATATTTTAAACCAATCAGATATATTAGAAACTGCGACTGATATCACAGGAACTTTCACTATACTTTTAGCAGCTATTGCTGGAATTTCTCTTTTAGTAGGAGGTATCGGAATTATGAATATGATGCTTACTACTGTGACTGAAAGGACAAGAGAGATAGGTCTCCGTAAGGCAATCGGTGCGAAGAAAAAAGATATCAATTCTCAATTTTTAGTAGAGGCTGTCACACTTACTTTTTTGGGTGGGATAATTGGGGTACTGCTTGGATGGATGATTTCATTTGGGATTAATTATTTTGATATTACAGAAGCGTCTGTATCTTTATCTTCTGTCTTATTAGCTTTTGGTGTTTCTGCTTTTATTGGGATTATCTTTGGGTATTATCCTGCAAGACGTGCATCTTCTCTTAACCCAATTGATGCCTTGAGATATGAGTAAAATGGTATATAATATCTCTTATGGATATATCAAACAGTAAAGAAAAGGAATTAGTCTGGATACAGATTTTGTATCTTTATATTGTTCCTGTTTTATTATTGTATTTCAAGATTATACCTGAAGACTTTAGGATATTTATGCTTTTTGGCATTGCCATACTTCTTTTTGGCATAGTCAGGCATGCTAAATGGACGAAAGAAGATTTTGGCATAACCTCAAAGTTTATGAAAGATTTTGCACCGTATTTTCTTTTTACCATTGCTGGAGTTTTCTTTTTATTGTGGCTTTCGAAAATTTCTCCCCATAAACCATTTTTAAATTGGTGGATGAACATAAGATTCTTATTACTTTTTATTCCAATTAGTGTGCTTCAAGAAGTTGTTTTTCGAGGTATTCTTATGAATATGCAAAAGAGAGCATTTAAAAATGCTTATTCTATAATTTTAATTAATGCTTCAGTTTTTGCTCTTATCCATGTGATATATTTAAATGCGACATTTGTGCTCCCGATGACTTTTATAGCTGGCATTGGTTTTGCTTGGATGTATTATAAATACCCAAATCTTATTCTGATATCTATTTCTCATACAATACTTAACTTTGTGGGGATGATATTAGGATTTTTTACTTTAAGATAAATAGTATTTGTTGATTATTTTAATAAAAGGAATATAATTTATTTATGGAAAATGATAAAAAAAAGAGGCCTTCTTGGGATGAATATTTTATGAAGCTTGCTGAACTGGTAGGTTCAAGGGGTACTTGTGATAGAGGGTATGCTGGAGCAATCATCGTTAAGGATAAAAGAATTTTAGCTACTGGTTATGTTGGAGCTCCTTCAGGGATAAAGAGTTGTGATGAGGTTGGGCATGAGATACATAAGGTTATAAGTGAAGATGGAACAGAGTCTAATCATTGTATGAGAACAGCACATGCAGAGCAAAATGCTATAAACAATGCAGCTAGGATTGGTGTTGCTATTGAAGGATCTACTATGTATTGCAAAATGGCCCCTTGTTATAAATGTGCACAGAGTATTATAAATTCTGGCATTGTTCGATTGGTAGCCTTGAAAGATTATCATGGAGCAAAGAGAACAAAAGAAATTTTTAAAGAAGCAAATATTAAATTTGAAATATTAGGAGAAGTAGAAATTTATGATAATATGTAAAATATATGGTTGATCTTAAAGAACTTCAAAAAGAAGTAATGCGCAATAAAATAGAAAAAGGTTTCAATACCACAGATGTAGCTGTTGAATTTTGTCGTGCACATGAGGAGCTTTCTGAGGCTTATTCTAAATTTAGTAAAAATCAAGATGGAGTAGCAGAAGAATTTGCTGATGTAGCTATTTTTGTGCTTGGAATGTGTGAGATACTTGGATACGATCTTGAAAAAGAATTAGTTAGAAAAATAGAAATAAATAAAAATCGTAAATATATAAAAGGTAAAACTCCCGATGGGAAAGACATTTTTATAAGAGTAAAAACAGAAGTAGATCCATAGATTTCTAAAATAAAAAATCCTCTGACTTGAGTTCAGGGGATTTTTTATTTTTTCTTATATATTACAAATTCTAAATCGTAAACATTTAATTCATCTTTGGGGTGTTTCTTACTTTCTATCTTTTCCCATTTATCTTTATCTATAGTGGGGAAGTATGTATCTGCATCTGGGAAATTAGCATTTACATGAGTGATATATAGTTTATCTGCTTTATCTATAAAGAGTTTGTATATTTGCCCACCGCCGATTATAAATGCTTCTTCATCACTTCCTAGAGTTTCGTTTAGCGCCTTTTCTAAACTTTCAATACTATAGTATATCTCTACTCCTTCTCTCTTAAAATTTGTATCAAGAGTGAGGATAATGTTTCTCCTGTTTGGAAGTGGGCGACCAAGGAGACCTTCTTTGGAGGTTCCTAGTGATTCAAAGGTCTTTTGTCCCATTATCACAGGGTGACCTGTGGTTGTTTCTTTGAAATGTTTCATATCAGCCGGTAAATCCCAAAGAAGGGTATTCTTCATACCTATTTCATTATTATTTGCAATGGCGGAGATTATGGATAAGATCATACAGCAATTGGAGCTTTGATAGCTTCGTGTGGATTATAATCTACTAATTCGAAATCATCTATTGTAAAATCTTCAATGCTTTTTTTATCTGGATTTATTTTCATTTTTGGCATTGGTCTTATGTCATTAATTCTTGCAAGTTGTATATTTGCTTGCTCTAGATGATTTAAATATAAATGAACATCTCCTCCTGTCCAAACAAAATCACCAGGTTGTAGTCCAGTTACTTGAGCTACAATCATTGTTAATAAAGCATATGAAGCGATGTTGAATGGTACTCCCAAAAAAGTATCACAACTTCTTTGGTAAAGTTGGCAAGATAATTTTCCGTTTGCTACATAGAATTGATAAAGAGTATGACAAGGAGGAAGACCGGCTTTAGCCATTTCATCTATATCTGCTACATTCCAGGCGGAGACAATAATTCTCCTTGAGTTAGGATTTGTTTTTATTGTTTCTATTGCATTTGATAATTGATCTAGACAAGTATTATCTTTATCTTTCCAGCATCTCCATTGTGAGCCATATATTGGTCCTAGTTCTCCATATTTTTGGGCGAATTCTTTATCTGATTTTATTTTTTCTACAAATTCTTTTATTCCATCATTCCATTCATCACTTCCAAGTTTTGGCATTGGTTTTCCTTCTCTTGTGAGGTATGCCTTAAATGGCCATTCATCCCAAATATGAACATTGTTTTCTGCTAAATATTTTAGATTTGTATCACCTCGCATAAACCATAAAAGTTCATGAATTATAGCTTTTATCGGTACTTTTTTAGTCGTTAGAAGTGGAAATCCTTTAGATAAATCAAATCGCATTTGATGTCCAAAAACAGACATAGTACCTGTCCCAGTCCGATCTTCTTTTTTTGAACCTTCTTTTAGTATTCTCTCTAATAGTTCAAGATAAACTAAGTCTACATGATATTCTTGTTTATTTTCCATAAGTATATTATATCCTCTTTTCTTCTTTTTTGCCAAATGTGATAAAATGGGGGTATTATAAATCTAAATATCCACCAATAATATGAAAGACAAACAAATAGAGAAACTTATTAAAGAAGAGGAAAAGAGGCAGAAAAGTGTTGTGAATTTAATTGCTTCTGAGAATATTGTTTCTGAAGATGTGCTTAAGGCTCTTGGTTCTAAACTTACAAACAAATACGCTGAAGGCTATCCAGGCAGGAGGTATTATGGTGGAAATCAGGTTGTAGACAAGGTAGAGAATTTAGCTATTGCTCGAGCACTTAAACTTTTTAAATTAAAGCCAACTGAATGGCATGTAAATGTTCAACCACTTTCTGGCTCTCCTGCAAACTTTGCTCTCTATACTGCACTTGTGCCAATTGGAGGGAAAATAATGGGAATGAAACTTTCTTCCGGTGGGCATCTTACTCATGGTTATCCTGGATCTATGACTGGAAAGCTTTGGAAGCCTGTACAGTTTGAACTTGATAAAAATACAGAGATTATAGATTATGATGTTATTAAAAAGATTGCAATAGAAGAAAAACCAAATATTATCGTAGCAGGATTTACTGCTTATCCACGAGTTGTTGATTTTAAAAAGTTTCGAGAAATTGCCGATGCATGCGGGGCGATCCTTCATGTAGATATGTCGCACTTTGCAGGGCTCGTAGCTGGGGGAGCATACCCATCTCCATTTCCTTATGCTGATTCTGTGATGACTACAACTCACAAGTCTCTTCGTGGCCCAAGGCATGCGATAATTTTTGTTAAAAAAGATGCAAGAGAGTTTGATAAGAAAATAGATAAAGCGATAATCCCAGGATTGTATGGTGGCCCACATGAGAACACCATCGCTGCTGCCGCAGTTTCATTCCTTGAAGCCTCAAAGCCAGAATTCAAAAAATATGCAAAGCAAGTAGTTAAAAATGCAAAAGTTCTTGCCAAAGAATTACAAAAATTCGGCTGGCACATTATCTCTGGAGGGACAGATTCACATCTTATACTTGTAGATACTTGGATGGAAGGGAAAGGTATACCCGGCAAAGATGCAAGTGTTAAACTTGAAAAAGCAGGAATAATTGTAAATATGAATACAATTCCAGGAGACACAAGAGGCCCTATGGATCCATCAGGAATTCGCCTTGGTACTTGTGCACAAACGACAAGGGGAAATAAAGAAAAAGATATGGTAAAGCTCGCGATCAGGATGGATAAAATATTAAGAGGAAAATAAAATGGCACATATTCACGAAAAAATTGATTTTTGTGTAGAAGTATTTATTGTTTATAAAGATAAGGTTCTTTTACACATACATGATAAACTTGGTTTTTGGCTTTCTGTTGGCGGTCATATTGAATTAGATGAGGATCCAGTTGAAGCAGCAATTCGTGAAGTAAAAGAAGAAGTTGGTCTTGATATAGAAATAATTGGTGAATCAAAGGGTCCATTAAATGGAGATGAAAAAAATAGGAATTATAAATATTTGATTCCACCTAGATATTTAGGGAGACATCCAGTTAATGATAAACATGAACATATTGTTTTTGTTTATTTTGCAAAATCAAAAACAGATTTAATTTCTGAATCAATTTTAGAACATGAAAAAGGAGTCATGATGAAATGGATGACTTTGGATGATTTAAATAAAATTGAACTTATTCCAAATGTTAAATTTTACGCAAAGGAAGCATTAAAAGAATTAGGAGAGGGAAAATAATTATGGAAGAAAAGAAACAAAAAAGACCAAAGGCTTGTGTGGGGGTTATGATTTTTAAAGATGGTCAAATTTTAATTGGCAAAAGAAAAAGTACTGCTTCTCATGGACCCGGGGAGTATTCTTTTCCTGGGGGTCATATTGAGGCAAATGAATCCTTTAAAGATTCAATTGAAAGGGAGACTTTAGAAGAGGCTGGAGTAAAAATTAAAAATATTAAATTTATTAGTGTGGCGAATATAGATGCTTATATGGGTTATCAAACAATACTTACTAGTTTTGTTGCTGATTGGGAAAGTGGGGAACTCACAGATTTTCCAAATGAAAATATTGGAGAATGGCAATGGTGTGAAATTGATAATCTCCCAGAACCACTCTTTGTTCCAACACAAATTACAATAGATTCTTACAAAACAGGAAAAAATTTTTATGATAAAGAATAATAAACAAAAAGGTCTTTTGGTTGCTATATATGGTATTAATAATATAGGTAAGACGACCCAGGTAAGGTTACTGAAGGAAGAATTTGAAAAACAAGGCCAAAAAGCAATTATTGTGAAATATCCAGTTTATGATTTAGCTCCAACGGGGCCACAAATAAATGCTTATTTAAGGTTAGGTAATCCAGAAAAACTTTCACCAAAACAAATTCAATTTTTATTTGCTCAAAATAGAAAAGATTATGAGACGAAATTAAAAGAATTAATTACAGAAAATGATATTGTTATATTAGAAGATTACAAAGGAACTGGTATTTCTTGGGGGATGGGAGCAGGAGTTGATAAGGATTATTTAATTGATATAAATAAAGATTTGATAATACCGGATATTTCTATTCTAATGGATGGAACAAGATTTTTGCAGGGGGAAGAAGATAATCATCTTCATGAAAATAATTATGCATTAATTGATAAAGTTCGAGATGCATTGCTCGAATTATCTAAGCAGTTTAATTGGAAAATAGTAAATGCGAATCAGTCAATAGAATCTGTTAAAAGAGATATAATGAGTCATTTAAAATAATATGAAAATAATAGATGTAAGGACAAAAGGAGAATATGATTGTGGGCATATAGAAGGAGCCGTTCTTTTTGATATTATGGATATGATGTATGGAAAATTTCCAGAACTTCCAAAAGATGAAGAAATTTTGTTATATTGTGAATCTGGAAGCCGGGCCACCATTGCCAAGTCGATGATGGAACAAATTGGTTTTACAAATGTTTTAAATGGTGGAGGAACACATGATATGATTAATAATGGGTATAAATGTTAATATGAAAATTAAAATTAAGAAATTAAAAGAAAATGCCAAGTTACCAAGCTATGCTCACCCAGGAGATGTGGGGATGGATATGTATGCGATGGAAACTGTAACGATAAAGCCAGGGGAGCATTATAGATTTTGGCATGGATTTGCAATGGAATTCCCTGAAGGATATATGGCGAAAGTCTTTGATAAATCAAGTATTTCAAAAGCCGGGCTCCATACACTGGGAGGAGTGTTTGATGCTGGATATAGAGGAGAATACAATACTCATCTTGTAAATTTGGGCTCTGAGCCATATACTATAGAAGCGGGGGATAAAGTGTCCCAATTGGTGATAGTGCCTGTATCTATTCCTGAAATAGAAGTTTCTGATACATTAAGTGAATCAACGCGAGGAGAAGGGGCCTTTGGATCAACAGGGAGGAAATAATGGTTTTAAATAAAGATTTGCAAATTATATTCTAAAAAAAGTCCTCGGACTCAGGGGACGGGAGCCGGTGCCAGACATTTTTTTATAAAATAATTTACAAATCTTTTGAAATACAAGAATGAAAAATTTGATTGAACAAAAAATAAAAGAAGCATTAAAAAATCTTGGAATAAATGAAGATGTTTCTTTTTCTGTGGAGCATCCGGATGATTTAAAGAATGGGGACTATTCGACAAATGTGGCGATGGTATGCGCCAAACAGTTAAAATCAAACCCCGGGGGTTTGGCGGAAAAAATTAAGATAGAAATAGAGAAAGATTTACCTAAAGAAATTGAAAAGGTAGAAGTTGCTGGCCCCGGGTTTATTAATTTCTATTTATCTCGAGAATTTTTTACTGAAAAAGTAAAAGAAATTTTAGAAAGAGGGGAAAATTGGGGGAAGAATGTTTTACTAGAAGGGAAAAAGATTATGGTGGAGTATACTGACCCAAATCCATTCAAGCCATTTCATATAGGCCACCTCATGACAAACGCAATAGGGGAATCTCTTTCTAGAATAGTAGAATTTTCTGGTGCCGAAACTATTCGTGCAAATTACCAAGGAGATGTGGGTCCTCATGTCGCAAAAGCAATATATGGACTTTTGCAATTTGGAATGCCAGAAGAGAATAAGACCGTGTCTGAAAAAGCACAATATATTGGTGAATGTTATTCAAAAGGAAGTAATTTTTATGATACAGATGAAAACATAAAAAAAGAAATTGATGAAATAAATAAAAAAATTTATGATAAATCTGATGATAAAATAAATGAAATATATGAATGGGGAAGAAAGGTAACGCTAGATGCATTTGAAGAAATTTATAAATTACTAGGGACAAAATTTAGTGATGGGTGTTATTTTTTTGAAAGTAAGATGGCGCCGATAGGAGAAAAAATAGTTAGAGAAAATATTGGGGAAGTTTTCAAAGAATCAGACGGTGCTATTGTTTTTCATGGTGAAGATTATGACAAGAAACTACATACTAGAGTATTTATTAATTCTCAACAATTACCGACTTATGAGACAAAAGAAATTGGTCTAACTGTTACAAAATTTGAAAAAGAAAATCCTGATTTATCTATTGTGATAACTGCTACTGAACAGGCAGAATATATGAAAGTGGTAGAGAAAGCTATTTCACTTATTTATCCTGATTACGAGAAAAGAATGCTACATATAACTCATGGGATGATGCGTTTTGCTGATGGTAAAATGTCTTCAAGAAAAGGGAATGTAATAACAGGAGAATCCTTACTCAATGATTCGATGAATATTGTGTTAGAAAAAATGAAAGAAAGAGATATGCAGGATGAAGAAAAAAATCATATTTCAAGGATAGTGGGAGTTTCGGCTTTGAAATACTCGATACTTAGATCGTCTCTTGGTTCTGATATTGTTTATGATCAGGAAAAATCAATTTCCTTTGATGGGGACTCTGGTCCATATTTACAATATACGGCTGTACGGGCGAATTCGATTTTAGAAAAATCAAAGAGTTTTGATTTAGAAGATAAAAAAGATATTCCTGAAAATATTACTGATTTAGAAAAATTACTTTATCAATTTCCTGAGATTGTAGAGTACTCTTATGGAGAGCTTGCTCCACACCATATCGCAATTTATCTTACAAAACTTGCAAGTGAATTTAATACTTTTTATGGTAATACTCAGATTCTTATTGAGGAAAATAAATACATGGTCTATCATTTGAATCTCATAAAATCATTTTATAAAACTATGGGAAATGGCCTATGGCTTTTAGGCATGGAAATACCAGAGAGGATGTAAAAGGGTAATTAAGAATTAATAATTAGGAATTAATAATTTATGGACTTTATAGAAGAAAGATTGAGTAAAATAGAAGAAAGAAATAGGAAGGTAGAGCTCGATAAAGCTTGGGAAACCAGTTTTATTAGGATTTTATCTGTAAGTATTATCACTTACGTTGCGGCATTTTTTGCTTTGTATAGTATCGGTGCAAATAAACCCTACTTCAATGCATTTATTCCTGTATTGGGATTTATTCTTTCGACACAATCAATCCCAATTATAAAAAAGTATTGGATTAAGAATAAATAAAATGTTTTAATTTTATGGAATCTAAAACACCACAATTTGATGCATTGCTTGATAAAATCTTAGAAGAGCTTGTCCCACATAAGCGTACTTGCAAATGGCAAGGAGAGCATAAATATTGTGAAGGGGAATTTGAAATAACAAAAGAAGATATTGAGTTTTTAAAATTACTTCGAGCTCCTGCACCAAATTATTGTCCGACGTGCAGAAGGATAAGAAGGTTTCCACATCTCACTATTTCTCAATTATTTAAAGTTAAATGTAATGCTCCAAACCATACAGAATCCATCATTTCTGTTTTTCCAGAAGAATGTCCAGTTCCTATATATGACTATAAGTATTTTATTGGTGATGAATTTGATCCATTTTCTTTTGGTAGAGTATATGATAAGAGTTTAAGTCCACTGGGTCAACTTTTGGATTTTAGAAAAAAATTTCCTATGCCATCTTTTCTCAATCGAAACTCATCGGATATAAATAGTGATTATTCTAATGGCGGACGGGATGTTAAAAATGGTTACTATACTGTTGGTTGTTATCATGTTGAAGATGTTTGGTATACCATTCATGCAAATAAGAGTAGAAATATTATGGATTCAAATGCAGTTGGTGAATCAGATTTTATTTATGGATGTGTCTCTTCAGATCATTTATACAAATCTTCTTTTATATATTTTTCTAGTAATTGTATTAATTCCAGTTTTCTTTTTGATTGTAAAAATTGCCAAGATTGTTTTGGTTGTGTAAATCTTCGAAATTCTAAATATTGTGTTTATAATGAGCAGTTGACTAAAGAAGATTATGAAAGTTTTATGGGATCGATAACTCCCTTTTCGAGAGATATACTTAAAGAATGTGAAGAAAAATTTTGGCAATTAGTGAAGAGTCTTCCTCTTAATGGTCCAAGAATAGTTTCTTCAAATAACACAAATGGTGTTAAGATAATAAATTCTAATAATTTATTTGATGTTACAGATTCTATTAGTTCTGAGAATGCACGTCATTCTGATGGGATTCAAACTCATAGAGACTCTATGGACATTCTCTATTCCGGAGGTAATTCAAGTCTACTTTATATGAATACAAATATTGGCTCACAGTCTAGTAGAGTTAAATTTTCTATATCTTCTAAGTTTTGTTTAGATTGTGAATTTGTTTTTAATTCTAAAAATCTCACAAATTGTTTTATGTGTTTTGGACTTCAGAATAAATCATATTGTATTTTAAATAAACAGTACGAAGAATCTGAATATTATAAGATTGTTGATGAGATAAAATCTCTTATGCTAAAGAGGGGGGAGTATAGTGATGGTCCTGGATTTGAATTTTCTGCTCAAGCTTATAATTTTTCTATTGGGCAGATTTTGTATCCACTTACCGATGAAGAGATAGTAAAATTTGGTGGCTATATAGCCAAAGAACCAGAAACAAATGTTGGAAATATGGAAGTATTAGGTAAAGATCAAATTCCTCAGACAATTAATGAAGTAAATGATGATATTTTAGATAAAGCTATTCGTTGTGAAGTGACTGGCAGGCCGTTTAGAATAATTGCTTCAGAGTTGGCTTTCTTAAGAAGAATTGGATTACCACTTCCAATTATTCATCCTTCATTGCGTATGTCTGGTCGCTGGAAATTCTCTCCTGTTGGTAAAAAATATAAAGCAGTATGTAAAAAATGCCAAAAAGATATGGAAACTTTATTTGATCCTAATGAAAAATATTTGATGTATTGTGAGAAATGTTATCAACAAGAAGTGATATAATAACATTATGGAATACAAACCAGAAAATAAAGCGTGTCAAAACTGCAAGAGAGACTTTACTATCGAGCCGGAGGATTTTAATTTTTATGATAAGATGAATGTTTGTGCTCCGAGTGATTGCCCATCTTGTAGGGCTCAATTGAGATTAAGTTTTCGTAACGAGAGAACTTTTTATAAAAGGCCTTGTGATAAATGCGGACAAAACGTTATTTCTATGTACTCACCCAATAAGCCTTTTACTGTTTATTGTTATGATTGTTGGTATTCGGATGATTGGGGTGGGGAGGATTACGGTATGGAGTATGATCAATCTAGGTCATTTTTAGATCAATATGAAGAGTTATGGAAGAAAGTTCCTAAGGTTGCACTTATATATGTAAATAGTCCAGGGAGCGAATATACGAACATTTCAGCTGATAATAAAAAATGTTATATGATTGTGGAATCTTCTAATAATGAAAATTCTATTAATTCATACTGGATACAAGAGTGTCGTGATGTAGTAGATACATCTTTTGCTTCAAAATGTGAACTCACTTATGAGAGTGACGATTGTTACAATTCATATAAGATTTTATATAGTAAGGGCTGTCATGATTGCTCTACAAGCTACTTCCTAACAGATTGTAGAGGGTGCTCGGATTGTATTGGATGCATAAATTTAGTAAATAAAACAAATTATATTTTCAATGAGCCGTATAGTAAAGAAGAATATGAAAAAATAAAAAAGGAGTTACAATTAGATACTTTAGATGGAGTAGAATTATTCAGAGATAAATATCAAGATTTTATTTTAAATAAACCTAGGAAATTTGGAGAAATTGTAAATGTTTTGAATTCGACTGGAAATTATATAAAGAATGCAAAAAATTGTGTTTCTTGTTTCCATTGTTATGAAGCAGAGAATAATAAATACGGGGTCCATATTTGGCGAAATGCAAAGGATACTATGGATTGTGATACTGCCGGAAGAAATGTTTCACTTATTTATAATTCAATAAATGCAGGAATTGATAATTCAAATTTTGTCTCTGGTTCTGTATGTTGGACTTGCTCGTTTGTAAATTATTCCACATATTGTTTTAATTCAAATTATATTTTTGGATGTGTTGGTTTAAGAAAGAAAAATTATCATATACTTAATCAACCATATTCAAAAGAAGAATATGAAATCATTAGAGAAAAGATTATTAAAGAATTGAAAGATAATAATTTTTATGGTAATTTCTTTCCTAAAAATCTTTCTTGTTTTGGTTATAATGAGACTCCCGCATATGAGCAATTTCCACTTTCTAAAGAAGAAGCAATAAGGCAAGGTTTTAAATGGGAAGACACAGAAAGAGGGACATATGGGAAAGAGACAATTAAAAAAGAAGATATGCCACAGAATATATCAGAGGTAAATTTTGATGTAAAAAATGAAATTTTTGTTTGTCACAATTGTGATAAAAATTTTAGAGTAATAGAAGATGAATTTCTGTTTTATAAAAAATTAAATATTCCATTACCAAAACTTTGTCCAGAATGTAGGCATAATAGAAGAATACAGTCTCGTGGTCCAAACAAACTCTGGCACAGAAAGTGTATGAAAGAAGGATGTACAAATGAATTTCAAACAAGTTATGCTCCTGATAGACCAGAAATAGTGTATTGTGAAAAATGTTATCAAAATGAGGTATACTAAGATATATGGGATACCAATCAGAAACAAAACAATGCCAAAACTGCAAGAAAGACTTTACTATCGAGCCGGAGGACTTTAATTTTTATGAGAAAATCAAAGTCCCTGCACCGACTTGGTGTTCGGAATGTAGATTCCAAAGAAGGTGTACATTTAGAAATGAAAGAAAACTTTTTAGAAATATTGATGCAATATCAAAGAAACCAGTTTTGTCTTTATATCCCATAGAAGCTGGATTTCCAATTTATGAAGATAATTATTGGTGGAGTGATAATTGGGATCCTTGTGATTACGGAGTTTCTTTTGATCGGTCAAAACCATTTCTTTTGCAATTATATGAATTGAGCAAAAGAGTTCCTTTTATGCGCTCTGATGCCGTGAGAATGGTGAGAAGTGAATACTCTGCAAATGCAGCTGATCTTAAAGATTGTTATCTTATATTTAATTCTTCTGGTACAGAAAATTCTGCCTACGGAAACGCTGTAGATTATTGCAAAAATGTATTTGATAATTCTCACATACAATCATCCGAAAAATGTTATGAATCTTTTTGGTTAAATAAATGTTACGACACCCATTTTTCTTCTTTATGTGAGGATTGTGTTTCTCTTTGGTTCTGTAAAAACTGTCAAGGATGTATGAACTGTTTCGGGTGTGTAAATCTACGCAATAAATCATATTGTGTTTTTAATGAGCAGTATAGCAAAGAAGAGTATCTGGAAAAATTAAAATCATTTGATTTTAATAAAAATAGTAATTTAGATAATTTTAAAAAAGAAATAAAAAATTTTTGGTTAAATTTTCCTAATAAATATTCACAAGGAATTAGAAATAGTGCTTGCAGTGGGGAATATATTTCTAACTCCAAAAATGTAAAAAATAGTTATCTTATAAGAGAAGGTCAAGACTTGAAATATGTTCAGTATGGACTAGTCCCTAGCCTAAGAGATTGTATGGATTTATCAGTTAGTGGTAATAATAGTGAGCTTATATATGAAAGTGTCACTTCTGGCTGGAATTCATCTAATATGAAATTCTGTATGGAATGTTGGGATGGGGGTTCTGATTTTGAGTATAGTATTTTTTGTGGCAAAAAAGCAAATCATGTATTTGGTGGGGTGGGAATAAAAAGTGGAGAATATGTTATTTTAAATAAACAATATTCTAAAGAAGAATTTTATAAATTGAAAGAAGAAATTATACAGCATATGAATGATATGCCCTATATTGATAAGGTTGGTAGGGTGTATAAATATGGAGAATTTTTTCCACCAGAATTTTCACCATTTGCTTATAATGATACTGTCACTAAGGAACATTTTCCATTGAGTAAAGAAGAGATTTTAGAATATGGTGCTAATTGGTATGAAGTTCCTAAGTCAGAATATGATATAACCATAAATACAAAAGATTTACCGGATGATATAAATGATATCCAAGATAATATTTTAGACGAGGTCATTTTATGTGTAGATTGTAGTCGTGCTTATAAAATCATACAAACTGAACTTCAATTTTTGAGACAAAATAATATCGCATTACCGAGATCTTGCATTAATTGCAGACATGATAAAAGAATTTCTCAAAGAAATAGAAATAAACTTTATAAAAGGACTTGTGATTGTAATGGAGAATATTCAAATAATGGTAAATATAAAAATGAGGTAATTCATGATCATAAAAATAATTCATGTACAAACGAATTTGAAACAAGTTACGCCCCCGATAGACCAGAAATAGTGTATTGTGAAAAATGTTATCAAAATGAGGTATACTAAGATATATGGGATACCAATCAGAAACAAAACAATGCCAAAACTGCAAGAAAGATTTCGTTATAGAATCCGAGGATTTTAATTTTTATGAGAAAATAAAAGTCCCAGCACCAACATTTTGTCCGGAGTGTCGACTACAAAGAAGATTATCTTATAGAAATGATTATATTTTTTATAATAGAAGATGTGATTTATGTGATAGAAATATAATTTCTATATATTCACCTGATAACCCTCAGATTATTTATTGTAATAAATGCTGGTGGAGTGATAAATGGGACCCAAAAAGTTATGCTCAAGATTTTGATTTTTCAAGGCCATTTTTTGAACAATTTCAAGAATTTCGTGTTAGAATCCCAGCTCTAGCATTGTTTAATGATAACAATATTGGAAGTGAGAATTGTGAGTACACTCAAGATTTAGCTTTTTCAAAAAATTGTTATATGTGTATGGTGATGTGGAAAATTCAAGGGTGTATGTATTCTAGTTACGGGGCTGATACTAAAGATACTGTAGATTCAATGGGGATTTTTGGGACAGGAGAAGGATTGTATGAAGTTATGTATAGTGAAAAATGTTATGGATGTAGATATGTATATAAATCTACATCATTAATTAATTGCTCTTACTGTTACAATTGTAATGATTGCGAAGATTGCTTTATGTGTGTAAATTTGAGGGGTAAAAAATATTTTTTTAAAAATAAACAATATTCAAAAGAAGAATATAAGAAAATATTAAGTGATTATAACCTTGATTCTTGGAGTGGAAACAATAAGGCAGAAAAAGAATTTAATGAATTTTTGTTGTCTCAGCCTTTAAAATATGCAATTTTGAAAAATTGTGTGAGTTGCACAGGGGAAAATATTACCAATAGTAAAAATTCAAAATACAATTTTCACTTACGCCGCTCAGAAAATTCAAAATTTTTAGAAAATGGAGATACTCAAAAAGATAGTTATGATTTATGCGTTGGAGGAGAGCTCTCAGAATGTTATGAAGGATTAACACCTGATCATTCAAATAAATCACTTTTTTCTATTTATACATGGAAGTGCATGAATATTGAATATTCAGAATCATGTCAAAGTTCAAATAATTGTTTTGGTTGTGTCGCTTTAAAACATGGGAGATATTCAATTTTTAATAAAGAATATTCAAAAGAAGAATATGAATTATTAAAAGAAAAAATAATTAATCACATGAAAGATAATAATGAGTATGGTGAATTTTTCCCAATGAAGGATTCTCCTTTTGCTTACAATGAGTCAATGGCGATGTTCTCATTTCCACTTTCTAAAGAAGATATCCTTCTTAAAAAATTAAAATGGCAAAATAATATCCAAGAGACTAGAGGAAAGACCACCTTATTTGATATTCCAGATAAAATTGAAAATGTATCAGATGTTATTGTTGATGAAATTTTAGAGTGTACTAAATGTCAAAGGAATTACAAGATAACACTAGACGAGCTTTCTTTTTATCGAAAATGGGGAATACCCATACCGAGATTATGTTTCTTTTGCAGACTTAGAAATCGTTTTGAAAAAAGAGGTCCTTCTAAACTCTGGCATAGAAAGTGTATGAAAGAAGGATGTAATAATGAATTTGAAACAAGTTACGCCCCTGATAGATCAGAGATAGTTTATTGTGAAAAATGTTACCAAAATGAGGTATACTAATATATATGGAACACCAATCAGAAGCAAAACAATGTCAAAACTGTAAGAAAGACTTTACTATCGAGCATGAGGATTTTAATTTTTATGAAAAGATTAAAGTTCTACCGCCAACATTTTGTCCACATTGTAGACTTATAAGGAGAATTACTTTTGGAAACTATTATAATTTTTACAAAAGAGATTGTGATGCTTGTGGTAAAAATGTTATTTGTATTTATTCAAAAGAAGGAGGGTCAAAAATGTATTGTAATAATTGTTGGTGGGCGGATAATTGGGATGGAACGGAGTATGGGGTAGATTATGATGAAAATAAATATTTTTTTGAACAATTAATTTCATTAAGAAAAGGTACTCCTTTTATGGCTTTTGAAGCATTATATCCTTCACTAATAAATACACTATATACAAATCATGCTTCATATCAGAAAAATTGTTTTATGACCATAATGGCTGATTACAATGAGAATTGTGCATATTCGACTCTTATTACAAATAGTAAAGATTCAATGGATTGTTATGGAATAAATGAATCAGAGTTGTGTTATGAATGTGTAGGTATATTTAAATCCTATAATTGTTCTTGGAGTGAAGAAATATCTAATTGTGTAGATTGTCATTTTTGCCAATCTTGTGTCGGTTGTTCCAATTGTTTAGGTTGTGTAAATTTGAAAAATAGAAGTTATTGCATCTTTAATGAGCAATATTCTAAAGAAGAATATAATAATATTTTAAAAGAATTAAATTTAGAAAACTTTAATAATTTAATGGCTTTTAATAAAAAAGTTCTAGATTTTTGGATTAAAAACCCAAAAAGATATTATCGAGGTGATAGTTTCAATACTAATGTAACTGGAGATTATATTTATGAATCTAAAAATGCGAAAGATTCATATTTGGCAGTTGGCCTTGAAGACTGTAAGTATACACAATTTATAACCTTAAAATCATCAAAAGATTGTTTTGATTATACTAGTTGGGGCCATGGAGCTGAGCTTATTTATGAAAGTTATATTACTGGGGAAGGTTCTTATAATATTAAATTTAGCACTGAATGTTGGCCAAACTCTAGAGATATTGAATATTCTTATTATTGTATAAATTGCAAAGATTGTTTTGGGTGCGTGAATTTAAAGAAAAAACAATATTGTATTTTAAATAAACAATATACAAAAGAGGAATATTTTATTTTAAAAGAAAAAATTATTAATGATATGAAAAATAATCCTTGGAAAAATAAAGCAGGACATATTTATACTTACGGTGAATTCTTACCACCAGAATTATCTGCTTTTAGTTATCAAGAAAGTATTTCAAACGAATATAATACATTAGAAAAAGAAGAAGCTATTAAAAGTGGTTTTAATTGGGTTGATATAGCATCAAAAGAATATAGTATAACTCTTGATAATAAAAATCTTCCCCTAACAATATCTGAAATAAATAAAAGTATAAAAGATGAAGTAATTGAATGCGAGTCTTGTCATAGGGGATACAATATAAGTAATTTAGAATTTGAATTATTAAATAAATTAAAACAGCCTATTCCACATCAGTGTTCAAATTGTAGACACAAAAGAAGATTTAGTAGGACAAACAAGCCTATATTTTATGATCGTGTTTGCAATAAATGTGGTGAAAAAATAAGAACCTCATATGCCCCTGATAGACCCGAGATAGTTTATTGTGAAAAGTGTTATCAGCAGGAAGTGTATTAATTAATGATTAATAAGTATGTTTTAACCCAGATAGGCCTCGGAGGCCTATCTGGGTTTTTTTAAATTAGGTGGGGTGGTATAATTGAGGGATGGAAATCAAAAATAATTTAAACAAAGAGGAGATCGCAGATTATGTGGCTTCAGTTATAAATAAAAAATTAAAAGAAGGGAAAAAGGTTTTGTTTTTTGTTTGTGGAGGGTCATCATTAGAAACAGAAGTTTTGGTTTCTCAAAAACTTGAAAACTTTAATGAAGATAATTTGACCATAACACTTTCAGATGAAAGATGGGGAGAAGTGGGACACAAAGATTCAAACTGGGAAAAACTTAAAAATTTAGGTTTTAATTTTGAGAATAAAAAACTTATATCATTTTTAATTGGTAAAAGTGTAGAAGAAACAAAATCTTATTTAGAGAATGAACTACGTGATGTTATTTCAAAAGCAGATTACAAGGTGGCTTTTATGGGTATGGGAAGTGATGGGCATACAGGGGGCATACTGCCTAAAAGTCCGGCTGTTTTTGAAGATGGGCTATTATGCTATTATGATGGAGGGGTTTTTGAGAGATTTACCACAACATTTAAAATTTTGGAAAATCTAGATGAAGCATTTCTTTATGTTTTTGGTAGTGATAAATGGGCAATGGTAGAAAATTTAAATAAAGATATAGATAAGGAAGAAATGCCCGCTCAAATTTTAAAAAAGGTCAAACAATTAACAATTTTTACAGACTATAAATAAAATGAAAATTATTATATCAGGTTTGGGGAGGATGGGTTCACAAATTGCGAAGAAGCTCCACGAAGGTTCTCATACAGTTATTGCTCATAATAGAGGTAAAGAAAAAGTTGATATACATAAAGAATTGGGGATGGTGGGAGCTTATACTAAAGAAGAAACTTTAGGAAATTTTGGTGTTGATGAAAAAGTCGTCCTTTGGATGATGATACCTCACGAGACTGTAGATGATGAGATGAAAGAATGGACGAAAATATTACCAAAAGAAAGTATCATTATAGATGGTGGAAATTCTAGATTTGTGGATACAAAAAGGAGGAGTGAAGAACTAATAAATTTAGGATTTAAATTTGTAGATATTGGTACTAGTGGAGGAGTCTGGGGTTACCAAAATGGATTCTCTATGATGATAGGGGGAGATGATGGGTCTGTAGAATATATAAAGCCTATGCTTGAAACCCTGAAAAGTCCTACAGGTATGTATGCTTATTTTGGTGAGAGTGGAGCAGGACATTATGTAAAAATGGTACACAATGCTATAGAATACGGGATGATGGAGTCACTCGCTGAGGGGTATAGACTTCTTAAAGAAGGACCATACAAGAATTTGGATTTGTATAAAGCCGGTGATGTATGGCAACACAGAAGTGTGATAACTTCTTGGCTCAATGAGCTTACAAGAGATGCACTTAAAGAAAATCCTAATCAAGAAGGTGTGAATGGAACTGTCTCTGAATCAGGGGAAGCAAGGTGGGCACTTGAAGTCGCTAAAGAATATGATATAGAGACACCAGCCATCTCTTCTTCTTTTGATGTGCGGATAGAATCACAAAAAGGTAAAATTAATTTTGCCACCAAATTACTAGCTTCTATGAGAAATGCTTTCGGTGGGCATAAAATAAATGAATAATCTAAGACCAACAATATTGATAATAGTAGGTATAACTGGGGATTTATCTACCAGGAAGCTTTTACCAGCACTTGCTGAAATATCTAAAAATGAAAAACTACCAGATCAGTTTCGGATAGTTGGGGTCACTAGGCAGAGCAATTTCAATAAAGGTAAATTGTGTAAAAACGAAGACGATGAAAAGATACTCAAAGAAAAGATAGATATTTTCGAAATGGATTTAAATGAAATTAAAAATTATTTATCTTTAAAAAAGTTTTTATTTGATTTGGGGGAAAAATATGGTTTAGATAATCCACAATATTTATTTTATCTTTCTGTTCCACCTCTTGCTTCTTCAAAAATTATAGAACTTATTGGTAAGTCAGGACTTGCGAGTGATAATTCTAAATTACTTTTAGAAAAGCCTTTTGGGGTGGATTATGATTCGGCATCTTTGATGCTTTCTCATATAGATAAATATTTAGATGAAGATAATGTGTATCGTATAGACCATTATCTTGCGAAGGAAACGGTGCAAAATTTGCTAGTTTTTCGTGAGGGTAATTCTCTTTTTAAAAAGACCTGGAATAAAGATTTTATTGAAAGTATAGAGATAAATGTGAGTGAAAGTATCGGTATTGAGGGGCGGGCAAACTTTTATGAGCAGACGGGTGCACTTCGTGACCTTATCCAAAGTCATTTGCTTGGACTTCTTTCTCTTACACTTATAAACCTAGATAAAGATTATAGTGTCTCTGATATTTCGGACCTCAGATATAAAGCTTTAAAGAAAATTAAAGTTTTAAAGAATAAAAATAAGATTGTATCTCTTAGAGGTCAGTATGAAGGATATAAAGAAGAAGTTAAAAATGAAAAAAGTAATGTAGAAACTTTTGCATCTATCTCACTTTCATCAAGTGATAAGAATTGGAAGGGGGTATCTATTAAGCTTTCTACAGGTAAAGCTTTAAAAGAAAAATATACAGAAATAAGAATTTTATATAAAAAAGTTCGCGATCATGAATCCAATGAATTACTCTTTAGACTTGAGCCAAACGAAGGTATATCTTTTTCTTTGCTTACAAAAAAGCCAGGATATGATCATGATGTGGCAAGACATACACTTGAATTTAATTTCAAGAATCATTACGAATCGTTACCAAAAGCTTATGAACAGGTGATATATAGTGCTATACAGGGTAATCATAAATTCTTTACATCTGGGAAGGAAGTCTTGGAAACTTGGAGGATTGTCGGGCAGATACAAAAGAATTGGAAAAATTCTGATGATAAAGATTTGGTAATTTATAAAAAGGGTAGCGAGATAGAAGAAATAATAAATTAGGTAATTTATTTAAAATAATATATTATATATAGGTAAGTAAATTTATTAATTAACAATTAGCCGCCTACGCTTAAAGCTTCGGCGAGCCAAAGAATATATGGCAAAAAGAGCTACATCATTACATCCTCATGTAAAATCTAGACACTCAAAGAAGACAAAGAAAAGATTGGCAATAAAGAAGGTAATGTTAGAAAATAAAAAAAGTAAAAAGAAATCAAAATAATTTTAAAACCCCTTAATCAAGGGGTTTTAAAATTGTAAGTATAAAAAGATTTAGAGTAGATAAAAAAAGACCCAGGAGAATAGAATGTTAATTCTATTTTTATCCCGGGCCTTACGTAATTATGGCAGTTCTTCTGCCATTTGTGCGACTCCTTGGTACCTAATGGTGTCGCTATCGTTTGGCCGGCTAATTTATCTGCGGTGCCGACCATTTTCTCTCGCCTAATGCCTGTATTTATTGTGGCGAGTTTTTTTTAATTTAATTATATTATATACCTTTATGTGATTTTTGTCAAGTATTTTGCAATATATTAAATTAGTGTTATTATTTAAGGGTGTGATCGAGGTTATCAGCCTTTGCCTTATTTATAAGGCTAGCACTGGGAAGAAAATCGAAAGATGAGTAGAACCCTATAAATGAGTTCCGCTTTGCGGAAGAAAAAAGGTGGTACCACGGGCTTAGAAACTCGTCCTTATATAACAATCTATTGGATTGCTATATGTGGACGAGTTTTTTAATTATTAATTTAATAGAAAACATATGAATGAAGAAATAAAATCACAAAGGGCACAGAATGAAGAAAAAATTTTAGAATTTTGGAAAGAAAATAATATATTCCAAAAAAGTTTGGAAAAGGATTCGCCAAAAGGGGAATATGTTTTCTATGATGGACCACCTTTTGCTACTGGGCTACCTCACTATGGTCATATTCTTGGAAGTACCGTTAAAGATGTTATTGGTAGATATAAGACCATGAGTGGTTTTAATGTTCCTCGTCGTTGGGGGTGGGATTGTCACGGTTTACCAATTGAAAATATAGTTGAAAAAGATTTAGGTATTTCAGGGAAGAAAGCGATTGAAGAACTTGGAATTGCTAAATTTACCGAACATGCTCGTAGTAAGGTTTTGACTTATGTTGGTGAATGGAAAAAGACAATCGATCGCATGGGGCGTTGGGTAGATTTCGACAATTCATATAAAACTATGGATAACACTTTTATTGAAAGTGTTTGGTGGGCACTTGGTGAGATGAACAATAAAGGATTACTCTATGAAGGTGTTAGAGTTCTTGCTTATTGTCCACGATGCGAGACTCCAATTGCAAATTCTGAAATAGCTATGGACAATAGTTATAAAGATATAACTGATATTTCAGTATATGTAAAATTTAAAATTCTTAATGAGGATTATCCTAATACATATCTATTGGCTTGGACGACAACCCCTTGGACTCTTCCAGGGAATACAGCAATTGCTATTCATAAAGACATTATTTATTCAGCAGTCAGAGTCAAAGGAATTGAAGAGCTTCTTATTGTTGCGAAAGAAAGTATCTTAAATGTTTTTAAAGATAAAGAAATTGAGATAATTCATGGTGATATTAAAGGATCTGATTTAGTCGGTCTTTCTTATGAGCCAATATTTAATTACTATAAAAATTTAGATATACCAAATAAAGAGAATATTTGGAAAGTTTGGCATGCAGATTTTGTGACATTGGATAAAGGGACAGGAATTGCTCATGAGGCTCCAGCCTTTGGTGAGGATGATATGAATCTTGCGAAAATAAATAATATTCCATTTATTCGTCACGTTGAGCCGAATGGAGATTTTTCAAAAGAAGTAATAGATTTCCCAAATATAAAAGTAAAACCAAAAGAAGACCATCAATCGACAGATATTCTTATTATTAAGTACCTTGCTCATACGGGTAGTCTATTTGCTAAAGAAAAAATTATTCACTCGTATCCGCATTGTTATCGTTGTGAGACTCCACTTTTGTATTATGCTCTTCCTTCTTGGTTTATAAATATTCAAAAAGTTAAGAATGACTTATTGAAAAAAGGTGAAGATATGAATTGGATTCCTAGTCACCTAAAAGATGGACGATTTAAGAATACCATGGAATCTGCTCCTGATTGGACAATTTCTAGAAATCGATATTGGGCAAGTCCACTACCTATATGGAAAAACAAAGATGGTAAAGTTATGATGGTAAATTCTGTTGAGGATTTAAAATATAAAACCAAAAAATCTGGGAATAAATATTTTGTTATGCGACATGGTGAGACAGAGTGTAATGTTAGAGGGGAGGTTAGTTCTACTGTAAACAATGATGATAATCTAACAAGTAAAGGGGTTGAACAGGTTTTAAAATCTGCAGATGAATTAAAAAATAAAAATATTGACCACATCATAACTTCTCCTTTTGTGAGAACCCGAGAAACAGCAGAATTATTGGCCGAAAAAATTGGATATGATAAAGAAAAAATTATTTATGATGATAGGCTTCATGAAATGTCTGTACCTATGTATGAAGGAAAGAAATGGAAAGAATATCATGATGCTTATGCTAAAACTGTAGAGAATTTTTACAAAGCACCCGAAGGTAATGAGTCGTATGAAGATGTGCGACGCAGGTCAATGAGTTTTTTGTATGAAATAGAAAAAGAATATTCTGGTAAAAATATTTTGATTGTTACTCACGGAAGCCCTGTTTGGCAAATGTTTTCGGAAGTCAATGGATTAAGTACTGAAGAATCATTAGGAATAGTTAAAACAGAAATGAGTTTTAACTATTTAGGAAATGGTGAATTTGTAGAATTACCTTTTGTTCCATTACCACATAATGCTGAATATAAATTTGATTTACATAGGCCTTATATAGACAATATTGTTCTTGTGGATGAAAAAGGTGATGAATATAAAAGAATTCCAGAAGTTATTGATTGCTGGTTTGAATCAGGTTCAATGCCTTTTGCTCAAGATCACTTCCCATTTGAAAATAAAGATTGGCAAAAAAATAATTTCCCTGCAGGTTTTGTGGCTGAATACATAGCTCAAACAAGGACCTGGTTTTATTATACTCATGCAATTTCCACGATTCTTTTTGGAAATGCTCCGTTTGAAAACGTTGTTACTACGGGGACTGTTTTGGCTGAAGACGGAAGTAAAATGTCAAAATCAAAGAATAATTATCCAGATCCTTGGAAGTTGTTTAATAAATATGGAGTTGATGCGCTTCGTTTTTATCTCATATCTAGTACTTTAATGAAAGGTGAAGATGTAAATTTTTCTGAAAAATTAGTACAAGAAGTTTCAAGCAAAATCATAAATAGATTTGATAATGTTGTTTCATTTTATGAATTATATAGAAATAAAGATATAGAAGCTGAAGAATATAGAGTTTCTGGTAATATTTTAGATAAATGGATAATTACTAGATTAAATCAATTAAAGATAGAGGTAAAAAATGGGATGGAATTATATGATTTATCTTTAGCTACAAAACCTTTTGATTTATTTATAGAAGATCTTTCTACTTGGTATTTACGTCGATCTCGAGATGTATTAAAGGATGGGAATAGGGATTCTTTGTATACTCTTTATTTTGTGATAAAAACAACAGTCCAACTTTTTGCACCTTTTATGCCTTTTATTGCTGAAGAGATTTGGAAAAAGATTAAATTAGATTCTGATCCTAATAGTGTTCATTTAAGTAATTTCTTTTTAGATCTTAAAATAGAAGATATAAATATTAGTATTATTAATGAAATGAAAGAAGTAAGAGAGATTGTGACTCTTGGACTTCAGGCAAGACAAAAAGTAGGAATACCAGTTAGACAGCCACTTGGAAGATTATTAATTACTAATTATCAATTACCAGTTGAATATGAGGAGATAGTAAAAGATGAATTAAATGTTAAAGAAATAAAAATAATTGATGATGGAGAAAAAAATATAAAACTAGACACTGAAATTACTCCAGAACTTAAAGAAGAGGGGAATTATCGTGAACTGGTACGTGCAATACAAGATATGAGAAAGAAAATGGGGCTTAATCCAAATGATGTGGTGAACCTAGAGATAGAAACTGGAGTAGAAGGGCAGAAAATAATAAATAGATTTGAAAAAGAATTTGAAAAGGCAGTAAGTGCTAAGGTGTCTATACAAGAAAATGGAGGAGAGCAAATAAAAATAAGTGATTTATTGTTTATTGTAAATTTGGTAAAATAGTAGGATGCATCACCATATTTATCACACTCATGGATTTGTTTTAAACTCTAGGAATAAAGGGGAGGCTAATAAAATGCTCACGATTTATACTCGTGAGCTGGGGTTACTTCGTGTGATG
>CAZUAA010000001.1:48805-59310 GCA_964618365.1 uncultured Candidatus Saccharibacteria bacterium
AGCTTCGTTTTTCACTACAGGATTTTTCGTATTCAAAAATTGACCTTGTTAGAGGTAAGGATATTTGGCGTATTACGACAGCATCTGGGATATCAACTTTTCCAATTGCCAGGTCTTCTAGAGAGTCAATTCTGTTTATTGCCAAAGTAAGCTCCCTCCTTGAGAGACTTTGTGATGGGGAAGAATCAAATATTAAAATATTTGATGATTTTATACAGACCCTATATATATTAGATGATGAAAATATTTCAAAATCAGGAAGAGAAGCACTTGAGATACATTTGGTTTTGAGGATTATGGATTCACTTGGTTATGTGGGAGAATCAAATATTTTAAAAGATTATTTGGATGGAGAAATAAACATAGAAAAAACAGAATTATTACTAAAAGAAAAGAGATCTATAATAGGATATATAAACAAAGCATTAAATGAGAGTCAATTATAATTAATATTTTTATGATATAATAAAATTATGAATGAGAAAGATTCTAAAATAGAAGATTTGAGAAATAAATTATATGAAAAAGAAGATGTTATATCGAGTAGGCATAGAGAAGGGGTGCTACACCGTGTGGGGCATGATGTATCTTCTGATTGGAAAGATGACTATACAAAAGAAGAATTAGAAAATATGAAAAGAAAAATTAGAGAAGAAAAACCAAAATCGTCATTTTTTAAAAAGTTTTTTATTGGGGCTTTTGTTTTCTTTTTATTTGCTGTTGGTTTCTCTGTTTATAAATTTTACAATGGTGATTCTTCCGTTTCTAGTGAGAAGATTGATATCCTTGTCCTAGGTAATGCTTTTGCTAAAGGAGGAGAAGAATTATCTCTACAAGTAGAAATCACAAATAAAAATAGCGCTAAACTTGAATTTGCTAATCTTTTAATTGAATATCCTAAGGGGGCAAGTGATGATAGTGCTGATGTTGTCCGTTTGCCAAGAGATATAATAGGGACTATCAAATCTGGTGAAAGTGTTATAAGAAATGTAAATGTAACTTTGTATGGAGAAGAAAAATCTACAAGAAATATAAAAATAAGCCTAGAGTACCACCCAGAGGGTTCAAATGCTATTGTCACAAAGACTATAGAACATCCTGTAATTATAAGCTCTGCCCCTCTTTCTCTTACTGTTGAGGCTCCTGAGGCGACGACCGATGGCCAAGATTTTTCTTTAAAAATAAATACAAGTCTCAATACCACTCTTCCAGAAGGTAATAATATTTTACAAGTATATTATCCAAATAATTTTAAGTTTGAGAGTGCAAATCCTTCTCCTTCTATTGGTAATTCAGTTTGGAATCTTTCAGAATTATCTATTGGGAAACCTGTTTCTGTGGAAATAAAAGGTAAAATGCTAGGGGAAGAAGGTGACGAGCAATCATTTAGGATTTATGCAGGAGCGACAGGTAGGAGTAATCCAGCAATTGTTGAAATGGTGTATAATTCTATCCTTCATAAAATATCTATAGAAAAACCATTTTTACAAACTAAAATACTTGTAAATGGAGAAGAAAATGTAGAACCTTCCGCTTATCCAAATGAAAGTATTAATGTTTCTTTAGCTTGGGCAAATAATCTACCGACTAGGATAATAGATGCAGAAATTATCGCTACCTTGTCCGGAAACGTTTTTGATAAGAGTAATGTAAATCCATATAGTGGGTACTTTGATTCATCTAATAATAGAATTGTTTGGAATAAGAACACTATCGCTACTCTTTCTGATGTAGAGCCAGGAGAAAGTGGAACTGTTGACTTCAATATAAAGCCAGCATCTCTTTTGATTGGAAGCACAAGTATAAAAGATCCAAAGATAAATATCGAAGTAAGTATAAAAGGAAAGCAACCTACAACTGGAACTTCTTTTGATGAAGTAAATAATTTTGTTAAGAAATCTATAAATATTATTTCTGATTTTCAAATTTCAAATTCTTTAAAATATTTATCAGGACCCCTTCCCCCAAAAGCAGATACTGAAACAAGATACTTGGTGACATGGGTACTCTCTAATAGCTCAAATGAAATCATAAATGCTCAAGCTAAATCCTCCTTACCACTATATGTAAATTTTGTAGGTATGGCATCGGGTACAAACGATACCGTCTCTTATGATAGTTCTACTCGTGATGTAGTTTGGAATATTGGTACAGTAAAGCCAAATACTGGATTTAGTACAACAAAAGAAGTCTCATTTATTATTTCCTTAAAACCTTCTTTGTCTCAAGTTGGATCTGTGCCAAATCTTATGAAAGAACTTTATCTTTCTGGTGTAGATTCTTTTGCTAATGCTTCAGTTAGTAGCCAAAAATCTGTAATGACGACACTTCTTAGGAATGATCCAAATTTTGAATATGGAGATGAGAAGGTTGTAAAATAAAAGGTGACTTATAATCACAAATAATGTAATATAATAAATTATGGAAAAAGATGAAAAATTGATGGAAAAGATTATATCTCTATGTAAAAGAAGGGGATTTATTTATTCTGGAAGTGATATTTATGGAGGATTAGCCGGGACATATGACTATGGGCCACTGGGTGTTGCTCTTAAAAATAATATTAAAAATTCTTGGTGGAAAAAGTTTGTCGATGGGAGAAACGATATGTACGGAGTAGATGCAGCTATAATAATGAATTCTGCCGTTTGGAAAGCATCGGGTCATGTGGATACATTTTCAGATCCACTTGTAGAATGTACAAAATGTAAGCGTCGTTTCCGCGAAGATCAATTAAAAGAAAAAGGAAAATGCGACGAATGTGGAAATCTTGTAGGAGAAGCAAAACAATTCAATATGATGTTTAGTACTCAAATTGGAGCAGTTGAGGATTCTTCTGCGACGGTATATCTTCGTCCTGAAACTGCTCAAGGGATGTTTGTAAATTTTAAAAATATTATAGACTCATTTCATCCAAAGCTTCCTTTTGGAATGGGTCAAATTGGTAAAGCATTTAGAAATGAAATT
Organism: uncultured Candidatus Saccharibacteria bacterium; assembly: GCA_964618365.1. Classification (GTDB taxonomy): domain Bacteria; phylum Patescibacteriota; class Minisyncoccia; order Phycocordibacterales; family UBA9973; genus UBA8515. The sequence continues at coordinate 51,773 of CAZUAA010000001.1, forward strand.
ACTCCTCGTGATTTTATTTTTCGTGTGCGTGAGTTTGAGCAAATGGAAATTGAATATTTTATAAAAGAAGAAGATTGGCAAAAATATTTTGAATATTGGAGAGATGAAATGCTTGAATGGATGGAGGGAGTAGGTGTCGATATGGAAAAGGTTCACGAGCTTGAAGTTTCTCCTGATGATCTGGCTCATTATTCCAAGCGCACTATTGATTTTGAGTTCGATTTTCCTTTTGGAAGGAAAGAGCTTTATGGTCTTGCTTATAGGACAGATTTTGATTTATCTAGACATAACATAAATTATCAAGATGAAGAATCAAATACTAAATTTATTCCTCATGTTATAGAACCGACTTTCGGTGTAGATAGGACAGTGCTCGCATTACTTTCTTCATCTTACAGGGAGGATTTGAAAGGAGAAGAACCTAGACCTTATATGTCTTTTGTACCATCTATGGCGCCTGTCATATGCGCGGTATCTCCACTTCTTAAAAATAAAGCTGAACTAAGAGAATATGCAGAGAAAATTTATGGTACACTCAAATCTGAATTTGGAAGAGTAATGTGGGATGACAATGGTAATATCGGCAAGCGCTATAGAAGACAAGATGAGATAGGTACTCCATGGTGTATTGTTGTGGATTTTGACACATTAGCAGATGACACTCTTACAATCCGTGATCGGGATACTGGAGAACAAGAAAGGATTCATAAAGATAAAATTGTAGAATACATAAAAGAAAGATTAAATTAAAAAATCTCCCTATGTCCGACATAGGGAGATTTTTAATATATGGGTTTTATGCTAAAATGCCACTATGTTAAAAGCAAAAAAGAAAATATATAAAAATGGACTTCGGGTGGTGACGGTACCAATGAAGGATAATCCGACAGTGACAGTAATGGTGCTTGTAGGGACCGGAAGTGACTATGAACCAAAGGAGATAAATGGTATTTCTCACTTTTTAGAGCATATGTGCTTTAAGGGGACAGAAAAGAGGCCAACAAGTAGAGAGATCTCTCATGAGCTCGATGCACTAGGGTGCCAGTATAATGCATTTACAAGTAATGAATATACAGGATACTATGCGAAAGGGGATGCGAAAAAATTTGGTAAAATTTTTGAAATAATTTCTGATATTTATTTAAATTCGACTTTTCCAGAAAAAGAAATAGAAAAGGAAAAAGGAGTGATAGTTGAAGAAATAAATATGTATGAAGATATGCCACATGCTCATGTTCAGGATTTATTTGAAGAAGTTTTATATGGAGATCAGCCTGCTGGAAGAAGTACTCTAGGAACGAAAGAAAATATTTACAAAATGATCCAAAAAGATTTTGTAAATTACAAAAAATTACACTATGTATCTTCAAATACTCTTGTTGTTATTTCTGGAAATATAAAAGAAAGAGATGTCTATAAAGAAATAGATATACATTTTAAAGATATCAAGACAAGTAAAGAAGGGAATAAACCAAAAACTAAAATAAACCAAAATAAGCCAGAGATACTAATAAAAAATAAAGAGACAGATCAGACACATTTTGTGCTAGGTGTTCGGACGTTTGATATTTTTAATAAGAAAAACAAAGATATATCTATGCTTTCTGCTGTATTAGGGGCAGGGATGAGTTCTAGGCTTTTTAATAAACTTCGTGAGGAGATGGGAGTGGCTTATTATGTGAGAGCTTCAAATAATCCTTCACTTGATCATGGATCTTTCCAAATATCTGCAGGAGTAAACAATGGAAAACTTTTTGAAGTTTTAACAGAAATTATTAAAGAATGTAAAATGATGATGACCGACATTGTGGGGGAGAAGGAGTTGGACAAAGTAAAATCTTTATTGATAGGCAATATGAAGATGGCGCTGGAGTCCACTGATGATGTAGCAAATTTTTATGGTGGACAGGAATTACTTAAAAAAGAGATAAAGACAATGGCTGAAAAAATAAAAGAAGTAAAGAGCGTAAAAAGTGAAGATATAAGAAAAATTGCTAAAGAAATTTTTAAAAATAAAAGTTTAAATTTAGCTCTTATCGGGCCTGTAAAAGATAAAGAAAAAATTGAGAAAATTTTAAGCTTTAATTAAACTAAATTGTGATTTTATGATATTATATGTTTATGGAAAGTAGTCCACAAAAGATAAATATAAACATATCAAATGGTACGATTATGAGGGTTATACTCTCTGGTCTTTTGGTGTTTGCTTTTTTTAAGCTTTACAATGTAATTCTTATAATACTTACTTCTATTGTGATTGCTTCTTTTGTAGAATATGCGGTTTTGAAATTTAAAAAATATATCAAAAATAGAGCTTTAATCGTATTTATAATTTATTTTATAGTCATTGCTATATTAGTAGGATTGTCCTCCATCTTTCTTCCAGTATTTATAGAAGAGATGTCTCTTTTAGTTAATTCACTTGGTAAATATATTCCTGATACAAGTGTTTTAAATACTTTTCAACCAGAGACTATAACTGGAGCTAAAGACGTTGTTTCTAATATTACTTCAAATTCTTCTATTGAGAATGTTATCCAATCAGGCAGAGGAATGATAAATAGTTTATCTGGTGGATTTTTTGATATATTTGGGCAAGCTTTTGGTGGAATATTTAATTTGATTTTGATATTTATATTATCTATTTTTCTTTCATTAACAGAAAGAGGTGTAGAAAATTTTTTAAGAATAATTACTCCTTATAAACAAGAAGAATATGTGATAGACCTATGGAGAAGGACAGAGAGAAAGATCGGACTTTGGTTTCAGGGACAACTTCTTTTGGGGGTTATTATGGGACTTTTGGTTTACTTAGGGCTTACTATTATGGGAGTAAAATATTCTCTTATAATTGCAATACTTACTGCTTTTTGTGAACTTATCCCATTTGGGATTTTCATTGCAATGATTCCTGCTGCTTTATTTAGTTATATGGATGGTGGTGTAACTCTAGCATTATTATCAGCTCTATTATTTTTCATTCTTCATCAATTTGAAAACTATTTGATTTATCCACTTATTGTAAAAAATGTAATAGGTATATCTCCTTTGGTTGTTATTCTTTCTGTTTTGATTGGTGGGCATTTGGCTGGATTTTGGGGTATAGTGCTTGCGATACCTGTTTCGGTATTTTTGTTTGAACTTTATTATGATGTAGAGAAAAAGAAAAATGTTTTTAAAGAACATAAAGAACAATCTTAATATGAATGATAAAAATTTCTACATTACAACTACACTTCCATATGTAAATGCACCACTTCACTTGGGGCATGCACTTGAATTTGTTCGCACTGATACAATTGCCAGATATAAAAAATTACAAGGATATGATGTGTACTTTAATACTGGCACAGATGAACATGGAGTAAAGATCTATGATAAAGCACACGAACTAGGAATTTCTGTTGATAAATTCGTTGATCAAAGTTTTGAGACTTTTAAAGAACAAATAAAAATATTTGGGATATTAGAAGATGCTCATTTTATAAGGACAACAGACGAAAAGCATATAAAGATTGCTCAAGATTTCTGGAAGGTTGTAGAGGCTAATGGCTATATATATAAGAAATCTTATGAAGCCAAATACTGTGCTGGGTGTGAAAGTGAAAAAACTGACAGTGAACTTGTAAATAATGAATGTCCACTTCATCCAGGGAAAGAACTGAAAATAATTAGTGAAGAGAATTATTTTTTCAAATATAGTTTATTTGGGGATAGACTTTTAAAATTATATGAAGATAATCCAAATTTTGTTATACCAGATTTCCGTTTGAATGAGATCAGGAATTTTGTGAAAGGAGGCCTACAAGATTTCTCTATATCAAGACTTAAAGAAAAAATGCCATGGGGGATAGAAGTACCAGGAGATAAATCTCAGGTGATGTATGTGTGGTTTGATGCACTTACCAATTATATCTCGACACTTGCAGATGATGGAGTGGAAACCTTAGAGGAACTTTTGAAAAGTGAGAAATTTATAAAATATTGGGTAAATGGAAATCCTACTCAATACTGTGGTAAAGACAATATTAGATTTCAAAGTGCCAAATTCACATCAGATAATTATTAATGGATTTATTACTGGTGAAGGGGGAATAAGAATGTCAAAGACATTGGGGAATGTAGTTGACCCGAGAGATATTGTGGCAGAGTATGGCATAGATGCACTTCGATATTTTCTTCTTCGTGAAGTAGGGAGCTTTGAAGATAGTCCATTTACAATGGAGAGATTTAAGGATGCCTATAACTCAGGACTTGCAAATGGATTGGGAAATTTGACTTCGAGAATTCTAACTTTGTCTGAAAAGTATTTAAAAGAAAAAGTTATTCTTCCAGAATATGATTACTTTGACATCAAAGAAAATATGGAAAAATTTGATATTAAATTAGTAATGGATTTAACATGGAATTTTATAAGAGATTTAGATGAATATATTCAAAAAGAAGAACCTTTTAAGGTTATTAAAGTAGATGAAAATGCTGGTAGGGAGCATATAAAATTATTAGTTCAAAAATTATTTATAATAGCTAAAAGATTAATCCCTATGATGCCAGAAACTGCAGAAAAAATATTACACTATATAAATGTAAATAAAAAGCCTGAGACTCCTTTATTTTTAAGAAAATAATATGCCTAAATATATAGACATACATGCACATATTAATTTTGTGGCATTTGATGAAGATCGTGATGCTGTAATTTCTCATGCGTTAGAGAAGGATACTTGGGTGATAAATATTGGGACACAGTATGATACTTCAAAAAAGGCCGTAGAAATGACGAATGAATATAAAGAGGGAGTTTACTCTACTATTGGACTTCACCCTATACATACGAGTGCCTCATATCATGATGTAAATGAACTTGGAGACGAAGGCCGGGCCTTCGTCTCACGTGGGGAGATTTTTGATAAAGAAAAATATAAAGAACTTATAAAAACAGGGAAGGTGGTAGGAATAGGTGAGTGTGGACTTGATTATTACCACCTGTCTTCCGATAGTGTAGAGAAGCAAAAGAGAGCTTTTATAGACCAGATAGAGCTTGCCAATGAGCTTGAAATACCCCTCATGCTTCACATTAGAAATAGTGATGAGCATTTAGATACAAGTGCATATCAGGATGTTTTAGAAATATTAAAGAAACATTCTAAGGTAAAAGGAGTGATACACTTTTTTGCTGGGACATTAAAAGATGCGCAAGACTTCATTGATTTTGGTTTCTATCTTTCTTTTGCTGGTGTTATAACTTATCCACCAAAGAAAAATGATCCAAGGAAAATAAATTTTGAAGAAATAATAAAAGAATTACCATTAGATAAAATAATGGCTGATACAGATAGCCCTTATGTTGCCCCTGTGCCTCATAGAGGGAAGAGGAATGAATCTGTCTATGTGAAAGATATAGTGAAGAAGATTGCTGAAATAAAATTTTTAGATGAAGAAAAGGTGGCTTCTCAGATAGTAGAAAATGCTAAAAAACTCTTTAGAATATAAGAGTTGTTCGTGAAATAGCTTTTCTCAAAGGGTACTCAAATTTTTTACTAAAAATTTGCTCAGTTTTCGTGCCGTCGCACTCACAAGCCCCTTTGATAAGACTATTTCACTTCCTCCTGTAACATATTCAAGAGCTAGACAAAAGTCTATTTTTTTGTTAATATAAAGATACATTTCACTTGTTTCGGTCCTGATGCCGAAACACAAGGTCCGTAGTGAAGTGTTTTATTATTTTTTATTAATTAACTATGGTTAAAATAAATAACGAAGAAAGCGTAAAAGAAGAAAAAGATATTAAGACTTCCGTCTATGAAGTTGGGTATCTTATGGTTCCCTCCATTGCAGAAGAAAATTTAGGTGGAGAAGTTACTACATTTAAAGATTCTCTATCTTCAAATGGGGCAGTCTTTATATCTGATGAATATCCTAAATTAATAGAACTTGCATATGAAATGACTCGTTCTGTTAATAACAAGAAACAAAAGTTTTCTTATGGGTATTTTGGTTGGGTTAAGTTTGAATGTTCTACATCTGATGCTTTGGTAATTAAAGACTCATTAGATAAGAATGAAAAGATTATAAGATATCTTCTCTTAAAAACAGTTAGAGAAAATACTATGTCTGTAAAGCGTTCTTATAACAAACAGGATTCCAGAAGAAAGTCTTCTCCTCGTAGTGAAGAAGTAGAGAAGGTGAGTGAAGAAACAATAGACAAAGAAATCGACGCACTTGTGGTATAATTTAGATTAGGTTCTAGTGCTTAGTTTCTAGGTTCTAGAAAATCATTATTAAAAAATAAAATAGTTTTTAGCAATTAGTTTTATGTGAAATTTTACTAATCTCTAATCACTAAAAACTATAAATTAATTATGTATCTAAATAAAGCATTTATAATAGGTAACCTAACTCGTGATCCAGAAATCAGAGCCATCCCTTCTGGAATCAAGGTTTGTAGTTTCTCTGTTGCTACAAATCGTGTTTGGAAAGACAAAAATGGTCAAAAGCAGGAATCTGCTGATTATCACAATATTGTAGTTTTTGGAAGACAAGCAGAAACAGTAGCACAGTATATGAAAAAGGGTAGTCAGGTTATGATAGAGGGTAGAATGCAGACAAGATCTTGGGATGATGCAGCTACCAATACTAAGAAATATAGAACTGAGATAATTGCTGATCGTGTCCAATTTGGAAATAGTTCAAACGGTAGACCATTTACAAGTTCAGACAATACAAAACAGGATTCCTCAAAAGAAGAAGAATTGGATACTATAGAATACCCAGATGAACAGATAAACGTCGAAGATATACCGTTTTAAAAGAATTACAAATTATTAATTACGAATTATAAAAATGAAGCAAGATTATTTTTCATCAAATAATATAAAACATGTAGACTACAAGGATATTGAACTTTTAAAGAGATTCTTAACTCCTAGTGGTAAAATAATGTCTAAAAATCGTACAAATGTTACTTCTAAAAATCAAAGGAAGCTTGCATTAGCGGTCAAAAGATCTAGATTTATGGGGTTATTGCCTTATGTAGCTAGATAATAATAGATATATTTAAATAGTAAAAGGCTACCTATTATAGGTAGCCTTTTACTATTTACCTATAATTTTATAAAGTGTATAATATGTATAGTCTTTTTATAAAAATAATCAATAAAAAATGCTTAAAAAAATATCGATCCCCTTATCTCTTTTAATTTTTATTTCAACTATTTTTAGTTTGAGTCTAAATGTAAGTGCTCTTACTGTGGATAATACTCCTCGTATTATGTATTGGTACGGAAAAGTAAATCAGCACGTAGATAATACTGGTGCTTGGCAAACAGACACAGATGGAGTTTCAGGTGCTAACTTAGACAAACTAACTTATTGTAAAAAATTCTGGCCTAACACTGTTTCTGTCGAAGATTACAAAAATGAGACAATTGATACTTGGAGAGAAAGAGGAAATGTAAATGCTTGGACATCAACCAAAATGTCCACAAAGTGTGTCCAAGGTGTAACTCTCGACCTAACTCCTCGTATTATGTATTGGT
>CAZUAA010000001.1:59410-94072 GCA_964618365.1 uncultured Candidatus Saccharibacteria bacterium
AGCACGTAGATAATACTGGTGCTTGGCAAACAGACACAGATGGAGTTTCAGGTGCAAATTTAGATAAACTTTCATATTGTAAAAAATGGTATCCTGATTTAAATATTGTTGCCATAGAAGATTACAAAAATGAGACAATTGATACTTGGAGAGCTGCTGGAAATACAGGAGCCTATAACTCTACTAAAATGTCTACAAAGTGTGTCCAAGGTGTAACTCTCGACCTAACTCCTCGTATTATGTATTGGTACGGAAAAGTAAATCAGCACGTAGATAATACTGGTGCTTGGCAAACAGACACAGATGGAGTTTCAGGTGCAAATTTAGATAAACTTTCATATTGTAAAAAATGGTATCCTGATTTAAATATTGTTGCCATAGAAGATTACAAAAATGAGACAATTGATACTTGGAGAGCTGCTGGAAATACAGGAGCCTATAACTCTACTAAAATGTCTACAAAGTGTGTCCAAGGTATTATTTTACCTCCTATAAACGGCGGGTGGAGTGTGTGGGAAAATTCAGGTAGTTGTATAAATAGTAAACAAACACAAATAAGATCATGCAACAATCCATCACTAGCAAACGGAGGTAATGATTGCATGGGATCTCCTGTTCAAGAAATTTCTTGCACTGTTATTGTTCCTGTTGATGGAGGGTGGAGTACATGGAAGAATTTAGGTACTTGCTTTAATGGTATACAATCTCAATCAAGAACTTGTACTAACCCATCACCTGCTAATGGTGGTGCTATTTGTGTTGGTGATTCAATTCAAAATATTTCTTGTAGCACAGTAATACCGATAAACGGAGGATGGAGTTCTTGGAGAAATTCTGGTAGATGTATAAATGGCAATCAGGCTCAAATAAGGACTTGCAATAATCCAATTCCTAAAAATGGAGGTGATATGTGTGTTGGTGACTCAAGTCGAAATATATCGTGTACTCTAGTCTCTCCTATTAACGGAGGGTGGGGTCCATGGGAAAATCTTAATAGTTGTATAAATAACAAGCAAAAACAAATAAGATTATGCAATAATCCATCACCAGCAAATGGTGGTGATACTTGCTCTGGAGCATCTATTCAAGAAGTCGATTGTGTATCAACTGCTCCACAAGAAGATCTGATCGATGAAGATTTAAATCTAGTAGATGTTTCTTTTTATAGAGATTTGATTTTAGGTCGTTCTGGAGATGATGTTAAACTTTTGCAGAAAATTTTAAGAGATAAAGGTTATGATATAGGTAGGATTGATGGAATTTATGGTGAAAAGACTCGTAATGCCGTTACCCTTTATCAAACAAATAATGGATTAAAAGTTAGTGGATTTATAGACAATGATGATGTTTTAGATAGGGTCCGTTTCGAATTATTAAATGTAGATTAATTTGTTTCTTGTTTTGTTATTAGTCGATTATTATTAGTTTTATTATAAACAATATGAAAAAGATTTTAGTTGGATTGTTTGCTTTTGCTTTGATTTTTAGTTCGGTTAATTTTGCAAGCGCTTCATTATTTGAAGGTAATATAAATAGGACATTAAAAGAGGGAATGAAGGGGGATGATGTATCTTATCTTCAGAATTATCTTGGTATAACAGCTGATGGTTTCTATGGTCAACAAACTTTAAATAAGGTTAAGAATTGGCAAATTTCTCACAATCTTTTATCTGATGGAATATTTGGTCCCGGAAGTCTTAATAAGCTAAAAACACTTTCAAATACAGGGAGTGTTTTAGGTGTTGATACAGATACTACTCCACGTATAATGTATTGGTATGGAAAAGTAAATCAACATGTAGATGCTAGTGGTGTGTGGCAATCAGATCCAGATGGATCTTCGGGTGCTAATATAGACAAGCTTACGTATTGTATCAAGTGGTATCCTAATACAACTAGCGTAGAACCATACATATCAGAAACTATTAGTACATGGAAAGCAGGACTTAATACTATAAGCTATACAGGAACTCAAACTTCATATAAATGTATACAACCAACCTTAAACACTGGAGCAGTCGACGGAAGATGGACAGAATGGGCTAATTCTGGTGATTGTGTAGGTGATTATCAGAAGCAAACTCGTTCTTGCTATGATCCATCTAATTCAGGATTACAATTTACTTGTTCTGGTCCTGCTATTCAAAATATAAGCTGTAATCTTCCAGTCATTAAACCGTTTCGAACTTATTCGATAACTCAAAATTCAGCTATTGTTGGATTGGAAGTAACATCCTTGGGATCCTCTGTTCCTACTTCACCACTTCTAATTTATTATGGGACAACCCCACATCCTACATCCTCTTATGTAATTCACCCAAATACATTATCTGTAAAAACATATGAGTACAAGATTTCCAATTTAACTTGTGGAACTAAATATTATTATTATGGAAGTATTGGATCAGCTTATTCTTCAGATAGCGTATTTACTACTTCACAATGTGATGGTTGGGTTAATCCAAACATTCCAGTTGTTTCATCTCCTTATGTTATTTCTATCGGCTCAGACAGAGCAACATTTGGAGGAATTATTTCATCTTCAACATCTTCTGTTACTGGGTATGGAGTTTGTGTAAAAAAAGGATCTGAATCTTATGGGTGTGTTCCTGGTAATAATCCTAAAACAGGATCTTTTACAATAGATAGATATAATTTGATTCCAGGTACAGCATATACTTATAAGTTATATGCAGAAACAGCTACTGAAACAGGTTATTCTTCAGAAGCGACATTTACCACTTTACCAACGTCTGTTACAGTTCCTGGAGGTTGGTCAGATTGGGCAGATTATGGAGCTTGTGTAAATGGTTTTAAACCACAAATTCGATCTTGTACAAATCCAGCTCCTGCAAATGGCGGTGCACAATGTGTGGGAAGTCCTAGTCAGAGTGTGAGTTGTAGTACTATTGCGGGGACAGGTAAATTAGAAGTCATTGATTCTTTGACATCAAGTGGAGATGTCCAAATATATATAGATAATGAACCAAATAAAGGTGATGAAATTTTTAATTTGGCACTAAAAGAAGTTGGAGGTTCAGATGTTCTACTTAATAGTTTAAAAATTAATATTAATTTTTCGAAGGGAAATGGTTCCCAGAGATTAGAATCATATTTTTATGATGGTATTGATGTTTATTTAGATTCTAAGGTTGTAGGAAGTGTGTCTTTTGATAAATTATCTAAAATTGGTCCCAATTACGAAGGTGTAATTAATCTTTCTAATGCAGTTATCAAGAAAAATTCATCAGCTAATATAAAAATACTATTAGCGGGTATTGCTAGAAAACAAATAGAAGAAGATGCTGTTTGGTATTTTGATATTAGTAATGCCCGCTTTACTGATAATACAGGATTTATATCTTCTCTTGCTGTTAACGAGGGGGTAAATCTTGTTGTTAAGAAAAGTTCTACAATTTCTTCTTTAACTGTTCTTTCTCCAAAAGGAGGTGATATATATAATTTAACAGATAATATTCGACCTACATGGGAAACAAAAAATATTCCTGCTACGACAGCTATTAATGTATATATTGTTGATATGGCAAACCCATCAGTTGAATATTCTCTAGGTAGTGGGGATAATGGTTTTGGAACAAGAATCAACCTTACACCTTCAATTATGCAAGCTCCATCTTTGGGTAAGAAGAATTTTAAAGTTAAAATGTCGGCTTACGGTATTACTTCATCTTATAGTGATTTATTTACAATTAATGCTCCCAATGTCTCTTATACCAACGACATGGCTTGTGGAGTACCACTCACCGAAAAGTTAGAATCCGGTATGTCGGGTAGTCAAGTAAATACTCTTCAAAAAATACTAAATGGATTAGCATATTTAAATGCAACTAGTGTTGATGGTAAATTTGGAGCAGCAACACTAACTGCTGTTAAAGCATTTCAAACAAAATACGGATTAACTGCTGATGGAATAGTAGGAGCTGGTACAAGATCTCTACTTAACACAAAATGGTCAGAGAAGTGTGTAGGGGGGAATTTAACAGCTCCTTCAATAACAGTTCTTTCTCCAAATGGAGGAGGGGGTTATAAGGTTGGGGAAAAAATGAAGATTTCATGGAATTCTAAAAATGTAAGCAATGTAAGGATATTTATTTATGATGAAGGGGCAAAACCAACCGGAACTGTTATGAATTACATAATCGAAGATAATTTACCCGCAAAGCTAGATATTAATACAGGTTATTATGTTTATGATTGGATTATACCATCTTTAGAAAAGCTTCCATCAGCAGGAAATGCAAATTATAGGATAGGTATAGAAACTGTAAATAACTCTAGTTGGTATGGTTGGGATATTTGGGATTCAAGTGATAATTATTTTACCATCACATCCCCAACTTCTACCTTCACCAACGACATGGCTTGTGGAGTACCACTCACCGAAAAGTTAGAATCCGGTATGTCGGGTAGTCAAGTAAATACTCTTCAAAAAATACTAAATGGATTAGCATATTTAAATGCAACTAGTGTTGATGGTAAATTTGGAGCAGCAACACTAACTGCTGTTAAAGCATTTCAAACAAAATACGGATTAACTGCTGATGGAATAGTAGGAGCTGGTACAAGATCTCTACTTAACACAAAATGGTCAGAGAAATGTGTGGGAGAGAGTGTGGAAACTCCTTCAGTAACAATTCTTTCTCCAAATGGAGGGGAGGTGTTTAAGGCAGGGGATAATATTACAGTTATATGGAATACTAGTGACATTAATTCAAACTCAGTAGTGGCTTTCAGTGTTTCTTCGATACAAGATCCAAGTATTGGTTTTTCTTTACACTCAGAAAATGGCGAGTATGTTTTCCCTGGTAAGGACGGAAAGACTACTGTTGTTTTACCATCACAATATAATTATTTTGATAAATTTAACACTATAGATTATGGGAAATATTTTAAGATTAATGCTTATATTACTGATAAATCTGTAAGCCCATATAAATATTTTGATGATAAGAGTGATAATACTTTCACTATCACTTCAGATTCAACAATAATCCCAAATAATCCTACAGTAAATACAAACATTTGTAATGCAGACATTCTTGTTCAAAAGTTATCTAGAGGTTTATCTGGAAATCAAGTTAAATCTTTGCAATCAATATTAGTAAGTTTAGGTTACTTAGATGATAAAGATATTGATGGTAAATTTGGTTTTGGAACTAGATCTGCAGTTATTGCTTTCCAGTCAGCAAAAAATTTAACTCCTGATGGTATTGTAGGTGCTGGTACAAGAGCTGCTCTTAATACTCAGTGGCAAGCAAAATGTTCGGGTAGTGTTTCTAATTTAAATCTTCCTGATTTGACCGCAGATGATGTAGATATAACCCCTCGTAATGGGAAAGAAAAACAAAGGACAATTTCAGCTAATATTATAAATAATTCAAGTGTTTCTGCTAATGATGGAGATGATGATATTTTTTCTGGTGGTTTCTTGAATCGCATAGAAATTTATTCAAAACCAAATGGAGGGGGATCAATGATAGATAGTTATAATTATTTATTGGGTAATTTGATTGATAATTCTGAATATAGAATTTCTAAAAATTTTAATTTAGAAAATGGAAGCTACTCTACTAGGGTTTGTGCAGATTCAAATTTAATTGTAAAAGAATCTAACGAAAGTAATAATTGTAGTAATTGGGAAAATTTTGGAGTTGGCGAATCCATCTCTTCTATAGTTGTTACTTCTCCAAATGGAGGAGATACACTTAGAGCTGGAGAAGTTATGAAGATAAGATGGAATAGCGCAAATCTCTCTATGTCCGATAAGGTTAGAATATCAGTTATTTTTAATCATACAGATAATACTTATAATTCTAATGAAATTATTGATGATTGGATAACAGAAGAACCAGTTTATAATACCGGTTATTATGATTGGGTTATTCCAGGATTTTATGCTACTGGTATGAAAGACTCCTATTTTAAAATAAAGATATCAAAAGACGATGTTGTTGATTATTCTGATTCTTATTTTAGAATAATACAAGAAAAAACAAGAAATGATTTTAGTGTTTCAGGCCCTAAAAGTGGGTATGTGTATAGTAGTGATGATTTTGTAAATCTTTCTTGGGATAAGAAGGGGGATAGTAGTTATATGGTTAGTTTGCTAAAAAATAACGATCCTTCTTTTTCAATATTTTCCTTAAATTTAACAGAACCTAGTCTCGATAGTTATCAGTGGAAAATACCAAATAATTTTTCTGAAGGGGAGTATTATTTTAAAGTCAATCAAGGGCCTTTAAGAAGTTATGTTGGTTATAGTGATAAATTTATAATTAAGAATTAAATTATTTAAAATAAAATTAACTCAAGGATAATCCTTGAGTTAATTTTATTTTAATTTAAGAAGTTTCAGAAATTTCTCTAATTCTTTTTCTTTGATTTCTCGATATTCTCCTTGTTTTATATTGCCGAGTTCTATATTCATCACTCTTATCCTTTTTAAATCTATTACATTATGATGTAGTGCTTCACTCATGCGCCTTATTTGTCTCTTTTTTCCCTCAGTAAGGATTATCCCGAATGTATTTTTATTTATAGACCAGACTTTACATTTCTTACTCACATACCTATCAAATCTGACACCATTTGCCATAAGCTCTATAAATTTATCTCCAATATTAGGTTCTACCTTCACTATATATTCTTTTTCGTGAACATACTTAGGAGAAAGAAGTCTATCTGTGATACGCCCATCATTTGTCATAATTATAAGCCCATGAGAGTCTTTGTCCAATCTGCCAACAGGGAACACTTTAGATTCAAATTTTGTAACACTCAATATATCTTTAGATCCCGAGTCTTTGTTCGTAGAAATACCAATTGGTTTATTGTAAGCATAGAAAATATATTTTTTATTTAAAAGATTTTCATTTACTTCTACTGTGTCACCTTCAAATACTTTATCTCCAAGTTTTGCCTTTACTCCATTTATGAAGATAAATCCTTTTTGTATTAAAGTATCAGCTTCTCTCCTTGTTGATATTTTATTTAAAGACAAATATTTATTTATTCTAATTGGATATTCCATTGTTTTTTTCTTTGTCTAAATTAGATATATAATAAAATCCAGAAATAATTATTATTCCTAATATTAAAAATAAGTATTGAAAAGGTAGTATTATGAGAACAACTGTAGCCAAAACTGGACCTATTATATAGGCAATTGGGTTCATATCTCTAAATACTCCAAGCAAATAAGCATCGTCTTCTTTTATTTTAGAAAAGAAATAAATTTCAGATGTAGTTTCTATTATACTTGCTCCGGCTCTTGTTAAGAATAAAATTAATGCCCATACAATAACTTCCGTAGAAGACATTAGGGATATTATTGAAGTTGATATTATTATTGTAGAAAAACCCCAATATAATAATTTTTTCTTACTAATATTATATTTATCAATCATAATTCCTACAGGTAGACCCAGAATAACAAATGGAGCAAGCATTATTGTAAAAACTACCCCTATTTCACTCCACGCTAATCCTATGTGCTCATGAAGATAAAGTGGGGTATATACAACCATCCAAGAGTAAAAGAATTGAAGAATGAAATTTATTATTACAATAGATTGTATTCCTTTGTTTTGTTTTAAAAATTTAAAAGTTTCAAAGAATGGTGTTCTTTTATATGTCTTGTCTTTAAAAGTTTTAACAGAAAAAATAAGACTTATCATCATAAAGATTGCCATAATCAATGATATACTGTAGATAGTCCTATATCCTCCTTCTTTTGTCATTATAAATGCAGAAATAAGCGGGGATAACATCCAAGCAATATTTACAATTGTGAGATACATACCCCTTGTCTTTCCAGTTTTTGTTTTGTCACTGAAGTGTTCTATAAAAATATCTATACCAAAAAGGACTAATGTGTTTGTTGATACAAAAAGTACAAAAGAAGATCCTGTTACAATTGGATTTGTCGAAGTTATAAGTCCTATTAATGAAATTATATTTATAATTAAGAAACCTAATGTTATTTTTTTGTTTCCGAAATTCTTTAATATTCTTGAGCTGTTTGTAAGTAGTACAAGTGTAATAAGGGATGCTACTGTATATAAGATACCTACATATTTTTCAGGCATTATGCTTACTAGAAAAGTAGAATTAACATATGCCGATAGGGCTATATGTAAAGTAAAGATAAACGAAACCAAATACATTCTATTTAATTTGTTTGTCATTTTTTTATTATATATTTAATAATACTGGTATTACAAGTGGTCTTTTGGCTGTCTTTTGGTATAAGAATTTAGAAACATTATCTCCTAGATTTGTTTTTATTATATCTAGATTAATAGGGTGCATCCCTCTAGCACCATCTTCTACTGTTTTCTTTACAATTAATCTTACCTGATGAAGTAATTCCTGATTTTCTTTTAGGTATATGAAACCACGAGATATAATGTCTGGAGACTTTTTGAGCTTACCATTAGAAGAATCAATTGTGGCTATAAGAACAAACATCCCGTCTTGGGCAAGCATTACTCTATCTCTTATTACTACATCTTGTTCATCTCCTACAGAGAAGCCGTCTACCATCATGGGTCCCGATGGAGCTTTTTCTTTTCTTAATGTGATTCTATTACCATTGTCTACTATTTCTATTATCGAACCATTATCAGGAACTATAATATTTTCTTCTTTTACTCCCCAAGAAATAGCAAGTTCTTTGTGTTTAACAAGCATTGAATGCCAACCATGTATAGGTACAAAGAATTTTGCCTTAAGTCTATTGTGTAGCCATTTTATGTCCTCTTGGTTTCCGTGACCTGTGGCGTGAATATATTCTTCACTTGTTCTGTAACTTATGATCCTTACTCCATGACGAGCAAGGTTATCTTTTAAGTGTTGAACAGACATTTCGTTACCTGGAACAATAGAGGCAGATAGTATTATTGTATCTCCTTTTCTTATAGAGAATTTTTTGTGAGTTTTATTCGCAGCTCTATTTAAGGCGGCAAATTCTTCACCTTGGGCTCCTGTCATAAGTATTATTACTTTATTTGGAGGATACTTCTCTACTTCTTCAAGTGATATCATCGTTCCTTTTTTGGGCTTGAATATTCCTGCTTGTTCACAGACATCCATATTAGTCTTTAGAGATCTACCGTCTAAAACCACTTTTTTACCTAAAGCCTCGGCTACTTCTATTATTTTTACAAGTCTTGTGATGTGTGAAGCAAAAGCTGCAATTATTATTCTTCCATTTACCTCTCTTATTAATTTACTAAGTCCTTCGTGTACTTTTACTTCAGGTAAAGCAAATCCTTCATTTTCTACATTGGTAGAATCAGTAAGTAAAAGCAAAACTTTTTCTTTATCGAATATAGAATATTCTCTTTCTTCTTCATCTGTAACCTTGCCGTCTATTTGGTCGAGTTTATAGTCTCCTGGTGTTACTATTGCACCATAAGGAGTTTCTATGATAAGCCCCATAGAATCAGGGACAGTATGAGTAACACCAAAAAATCTGACTCTGATCTTACCAGCATATATTACAGAATCTTTTTCAACAATATTTACATTCAGTGGTGGTAAATGTGGAAATTCTTCTTGACGTTTTTTTATCATTAAAATACTTAGATTCCTGGAGTATAAAGGGGGATTGCCTATTCTGCTCATTACAAGGGGAATTCCTCCAATGTGATCTAAGTGACCATGTGTGACAAACATAGCTCTTATTTTGTCTTTTCTTTCTTCTAGGTACGTTGTATTTGGTATTATATAATCTATCCCCGGTGTATCTTCTGTTTTAAACTGCATACCAGCATCTATAACAATAATATCATCACCGATTTCTATTGCGGTCATGTTTTTTCCTATTTCTTCTACTCCCCCTAATGGAACTATTCGGATAACACCTATATCGGGTTTCGGTATTAGATTTGTTTTTCTTTTTGTTTGATCTTTATATGATCTATTTTCTGGAGTTTCAATATTATTGTATCTTCTTTTCTTATTAGCAGAATATTGATAACTACCTTTAACATTTTTATTTGAGTTGTTATTTGTATTAGGGTGATTATTATTAGAAGGTATATTTTTCTTTATTGTGAAAGGATCCTCTTTTTTAAAGTTATTTATACTCTCAGCGACAAAAGAACTGCTTTTTATTACAGGTGTTTTTGCTGGTTCTCCATTTCTATGGAGTACTCTTATTGAGTTTGGTCTTTGCCTGTTATGAAAATTTCTTCTAATCTTGTTGTCTTTTATATCTCTTTGTGTATTCATTTTATTTTGTGAAAACTTTCCAAACATTATCTTTGTCTGCATACCATTCGTATACAGATAGGAATCTATCTGATTGAGTTCTTATTGTGCCTAATGACACGTTATTTAATTTTTTAGATGTTATGTATAAATATTTAGGTGAGTATATAAATACAGCCCCGATATTTGTATTAAATTCTTTAAATAAATCCTCGTATTTAGGAATCCTCTTTTCAAGAGATGGTGTGTCTTGAATTGATTCTAAAATCGCATCAACTTTTTTATTGTTATACATTGCTATATTTAATCCTGGAGCAGTTTTTTGGGATGAGTGCCAGAATGAATATAGATTTGATTCATTATTTATAATTTGACCGAATAATAATACTTCATAATCTCTATCTTCTATTAATTTACTTAATTGGCCTGATTCATATATTTTAATATCTACTTTTATTCCAATTTTTTCTAATTGTTCTTTTAATAATAATGCGGTAGATTTGAGTTCTGGTGTGTCTCCGGTTGTAATTGATATACTTAATTCTACAAGGGGAGTATTTGTTTTTACTTCTTTTGTTATATTTTTACCATTAACTTTTTTAGTCTGAGTTGTTACGACTTCTCCTCCTTTAGAGCGAAAACCATTATCTCTTATTGTCCAACCTGATTTTTCTAATAAATTTATAGCCTCATCTGTTTTACTTGGTATGTCATTTTCATAATCTATTAAACTCTCTGGTATAGGATTATTGATTGGAGTTCCATAACTTGATAAGACTTGATTGATTATCATTTGTCTATCGATCCCTACATTAATTGCTTTTATTATTGAAGTATCTTCTAGTACTTTATTTTTTGAATTATTAAAGAATAAACCAAATGATCTAGATAGAGTAGCTGTAGTGACATTATAATCGTTTTCTTTTATATCTTTTATGTTATTAGCACTTATCCCATTTGTTTGATTTATGGATCCTGAGTTCAATGCTTTTATAAGCTCTTTTTCATTTGCGTATGAAATAATATTTATTTCTTTTATATGAGGTTTCCCCAGTGTAAATCCATTGAAACTTTCTAGTTCATATTTCTCTGGAATACCATCACTGTTTTTACTCACAGATTGTATTTTATATGGACCAGAACCTATGGCTTTTATATTAAGAGGTGATATAGAAAATTCAGAAGGATTTACTTTTTTCCACAAAGAAGAAGGTAGTATCCCTATTGTTGTATTATCTAAAAAGTATATATATGGTTCAGGCAGGGAAAATTCTATTGTACTATCATCTATTTTCTTTACATTTATATTATCCCAGATTATCTTTTTGGGACTTTTTAGTGATGGGTCTTTTATCTTTTCTATCGTAAAAATAATATCATCTATAGTTAAGCTTTTTCCGTTATGAAATTTTACATTTTCTTTCAGTTTAAAAGTATATGTTTTACCATCAGGGGATATGATAGGATAATCTATTGCTAAATCTGGGATTAAAGTACCGTCACTCTTTTTCCTCATAAGACCCGAGTAGACTAACGATACTAAATCTTTATCAGCTTCTGATGTAGCCAAGACTGGGTTTACTGTATTTGTCATACCTATTATTCCTTCGGTAATAGTCCCTCCATCTGCTGGTATTTCAACGCTAAATTTATTATTAATTTTATTTAATAGCAAAATAAAAGATATAAAAAATATTATAAATAAAAATATGGACAAAAAAAGCTCTCTTTTTTTAAAAGATGCTATTGCGCTTAAAAGTTCGTCTTTTTTATAAAATTTAAATTCTTTTAAAAATGAGATAAAATTATGCATAAATGCATTCAGAATAAATAACTTACTTATTTAAAATTAAGTTATTTAATAATAACAGCGATTATTGCAGAAATAGCAAAAAGTATACCTACAACTATAGTTGTAATAAAGATAAACTTTTCAAATCCTCTGCGGGTATGATATAGTCCGTCTCCATCTCCTCCTCCTAAAGCTCCACCCACGCCAGCATTAGATTGCTGAAGTAATATAGCAACTATAAGAATTATAGATAGAATAATCTGCAAATAAGGTAATATATTAGCAATAATCGTCATATTTCATATATTAGCATATTGTCTCTATTTTTGCAATAAATGTGCCGGGGAGAGGACTTGAACCTCCATGGAATTTCTTCCGCTTGCTCCTAAGGCAAGTGCGTCTGCCAATTTCGCCACCCCGGCATGTTTAATTATATTAATATACAATTAAATATTTTAAAAGTCCCTAACAGGACATTGAGGCGTGGAGCGGAATTGAACCGCTGCATAGAGATTTTGCAGATCTCTGCCTTACCACTTGGCTACCACGCCGATATTAAATCCTAACTTTTTAAGAGCAATTCGTCAATTTTTTGGCGATTCTTTTCTCCCTCGTCTATTTCTACATCTAGATAGGGGATAGGATTGATTTTTAGATTTGACGATATGTATTTTCTAATTTCTCCCAAATTTCTTTTTATAAATCCATAAGCTGCGTTTTCTTTTTCTTTTGGGAGTACGGTTATCATTATCTTTGCTCTTTTACTATCTTTACTCATTAAAACTCTTGTGACAGTTATAAGTGAAGAAGGGCTAGCTTCTCGTTCGATAAAGCTAGCTGATAATTCTTTAACTCTATTTTCTATTTTTATATCTCTGAAATTAGACATTTTATTTTATAGTCATTATGAATGATTCTAATATGTCTCCCGGTGCTATATCTATCTTTGTTTCTATGAGTATTCCACATTCTGTATCTTCTAATACTTCTTTGACTTTTATTTTATTTAATTGAATTTCAACTATCTTACCAGTTCCTATTTCAAAATCTCTTCGCATTATTTTTATATTTGATCCTTGAGCGACTCTTCCCGTTACAACCTTACCACCCACAACTCTTTTACCTTTTGTTTCACCGAATATTTTAAGAATCTTAAGACTTCCTATTATTTCTTTGATTTCTTGCCTTGGTCTTCTTTCCTCCATTATTTCTTTTAGCCAATCTGTTAGTTTGTAAATTATGTCAAATATTTGTATGTTTACACCCATAGATTCATTTAAATCTTTTGCTCCATTATCTAACTTTACCCCAAATCCTACAATAATACCTTCTTTGTTTACTCCAGCTAGTTTAAGATCTGATTCATTAATAGAACCAACTCCAGAATTAATAATTTTGAAAATTACTTCATCGTTATTTAATTTATTTATTTCTTTTTCTATTGCTTCTATAGTGCCAGATACATCTGTTTTTATAAGGATAGGGATGACTTTTTTATTTTCATTATCATTTTGGTTATTTTTATTTTTATTTGAAACTCCATCTTTTATTATTTCCACATATGACTCAGCTTCTTTTCTTGTATTAAATGATTCAAATATATTTCCAACTTGTGGCATTGATTCAAATCCTACAAGTCTAATAGGGGAAGAAAAGGTAGCTTCTTTTATTAATTTACCCATAAAATTTTCCATTATTCTTGTGGTAACTATAGCTGTTCCTGAAACAAGAAACATACCAGATTTTATTGTTCCATTTTTGATTACACAAGTAGCAGTAACACCTCTTTTAGGATCTCTGTTTGCCTCGATGACAAATCCACTCGCAGGAATATTTTTATTACCAGAAAATTCATTCATATCCGATATAAGTATTATCATATCTAGGAGTTCATTTATTCCAGTTCCTGTTTTTGCAGATATTGCGATATAAGGTATATCACCACCTAATCCTTCCAAATAAATACCTTTTTCCACAAGATCCATCTTTGTCTTTTCTATGTTTGCATTTGGTTTATCAATCTTGTTTATTGCAACAATGTAAGGAGTCTTACTTTCTATTATGGTATTATATGCTTCCATAGTTTGAGCTTTTACAGAATCTTCTGCTGAAACTACAAGTATGGCTATATCTGCTGCCATAGCTCCTCGCTCTCTCATTTTTGAAAAAGCTTCGTGTCCAGGTGTGTCTAAGAAAGTAATTTTACGATCATTTTTGTTTTCATCTTTATGTATTACTTCATAAGCACTTATACACTGAGTGATACCTCCTGCTTCTTTGTCTACTATGTTTGTCTTTCTTATATAGTCTAATAGAGTAGATTTACCATGATCCACGTGCCCCATAACAACCACCACTGGTGGTCTTTGGGTTTTATCTATATTTTCTTGTGGATTTTTATCATTCATAATTTTATTTTAATGCTTTATCTAAAACCTCTTTTTCTTCAGTTGATAATTCAAAAGTAGATTTACCTTTTGTTATAGGCTTTGCAAATACACTCATCCTGTCTCTTGCGTAAAGACTAGACATGACCACTCCATCACCTTCATCATTTATAAAAGCGATAGCAAAACTTTGATTACTTCCTGCGTCTATGAATGGGTTAAATCTAACCATTTCAACATTTCTGATTGTTTTATCTAATCTGGAATCTATTAAATTTAAATGTTTTTTTGTTTCTATTTGGCCATTTTTTATATCTACCATTTGTTTACCCAAATAAACCATTATTTCTTCTAGGTCTTTGGCTTTTGTGCCCCTAAAAAGTTTTCTAAGTCTTTTTTCGAAATAAATAACCCAACCCAAAAGCATAATAATAATTGCTCCAAATATGTAAATTAAAATAGAAATAGTCATAACTTTAAGAGTATATAACAATAAAGCGTTTTTTACAATGTTGTGCTATATTATAATAAGTAGCATTATGAATTTATTTAAAAAGAAAAATATATATTTTGACTATGCATCTTCTTGTTATATAGATAGTAAAGTCTTTTTTGTTATGAATAAGACTGAGAAGTTTTTTGCAAACCCAAACTCTATACACAAAGATGGTGTTTTTGTGAGAAAACAGATCGAGCTTGCAAGAGGAAAGATAGCAAAGATTTTGAATGCTCATAACGATGAGATCTTTTTCACAGGTAGTGGGACAGAAAGTGATGCACTTGCTATTTTAGGATTCGTAAATAATTTTAAATTAAATAATAAAAATATAATTCCCCATATAATTACTACAAGTATAGAACATCCGGCTGTTTTAGAAAATTGTAAATTTTTAGAAGAAAATAAAGAAGTTGAGATAACATATGTAGACCCAGATAAAAATGGCATTATAAATCCGAAAGATATCAAGGATTCAATAAAAGAAAATACGATTTTGGTTTCTGTCATGTATGCCAATAATGAGATAGGGACAATACAAAAAATAGAAGAGATTGCAAAAGAAATAAGACATTACAAAAAACACAACAATAAGAATTTTCCTATTTTCCATACTGATGCTTGCCAAGCCATAAATTATTTATTTGTTTCCAATGTTGAGAAATTGGGAGTTGATATGATGTCTTTTAATGGGTCAAAGATTTATGGGCCTAAAGGGATTGGGGTGTTATATAAAAAAAGAAATATAAATATATCTCCAATCTATAAAGGTGGTGGACAAGAAGGTGGGCTTCGATCTGGGACAGAAAGCATTTCAAGTATTGTGGGGATTACTAAAGCTTTGGAAATTACCGAATTAATAAAAAATAAAGAATCAAAAAGACTCACATTATTACGTGATTATTTTATAGATAAAATAAATTATATAAGAGAAAAAACAGGATATAAAATTATTTTAAATGGAGACAAAGAAGCTCGACTTTCAAACAATATAAATATTTCAGTTTTAGGTATATCAAGCGAACTTTTGGTAATTGAGCTTGATGCTATGGGGATAGAAGTGTCTGAAAAAAGTGCATGTCACTCTAGTGATGAAAATTCTTCATACGTTATAAAAGCAATAAGAAAAACTTGCTCTAAAAACAAAGAAGAAGGATCTATCCGTATCTCACTTGGGAGAAGTACCAAAAAGACTGATATTGATTACCTTATTTCTTCTTTAATTAAAATATTAAATAAATATAAGGGCTGGAAATAGATTGACTTTTGTGATATAATATACTTATGGATATTAAAGATTTAGACAAAAAACAATTGATTTTGCTTACACTACTTATTACTTTCGTAGTTTCTATTGCTACGGGGATTGTTACAGTCTCTCTTATGAATCAGATGCCGAAAAGTGTCCCTTATACTGTCAATAATGTTATTCAAAGAACTATTGAAAAAGTGACCACAGTCACTGAACCTTCTAAAGAAGACAATATTACAACTCCAAATGATCAGTCTGAAAGTTCTGTTGTAATATCAGGAGATGTACTCATAAAGATATACAAAGATGAAGTTTCTGAAAATAATTTTTTGGGTGAAGGGGTGCTTGTTTCTGATGCAGGTTTAATACTTACCGAAGAGAGTATTTTGGAGGGAGAAGATAAATATATTGTAGTTTTAGGAGAGATAGAATTTGATTCAAGTATTACAAAGAAATATAACAATGGATTTGTAATTCTAAGTATTAAAGAAAAATCAAAAATTGATGAAGAACTAACACAACCAGAAGAAAATAGTAACATCAATGACTCACTAGAGAATAAAGAAAATCAAAACTAATTTTATATATTTATAATTTTTTAATTATTATTAATAATTATTTTATTTATGCCACCATTTAATCATTTTACAACTAAAGCAAAAGAAGTTATTAGAAAAGCTCATGAGCTTGCTATTGAGCGTGGACAGAATCATGTAAATGGACTCCATCTTCTTACTGCACTTCTTATACAAGAGGATTCTTTGATTGTTTCAATTCTAGATAAGCTAGAAATAGATACAACTTTACTTATGGATAATTTAAGTGAAATGATAGAATCTCCTGAAAGTAGAAATACTGTCTCACCAAGTTATCAGATATATCTTACTCCAGATTTAGCTCAAGCAATTGAAAATTCTTCAAAAGTAGCAACCGAACTCAAGGATGAATTTGTTGGTACTGAACATTTATTTTTAGCATTAATGGAAATTAAGGGTGAAGCTAAAGAACTACTTGGTAAGTTTAAAATTGAAAAGAAAAAAGTATTAGATATTTTAGAACTTTTTAGAAATGATAAAAGTACAATTGATTCTTCAAATTCAAAAAAACCAAAGCTTCTTACAAAATTTACAAGAAATCTAACAATGCTTGCTAAGCAAGATAAATTAGATCCTGTGATAGGTAGAGATGCAGAAATAATGAGAATGATGCAGATACTCTCTAGGCGGACTAAAAATAATCCTATTTTAATAGGGGAGGCAGGAACTGGTAAAACTGCTGTTGCTGAAGCTCTAGCTATAAGAATTGCAAAGAATGATATACCCGAAAGTCTAAGAGATAAAGAAATTGTAGCACTTGATCTAGGGCTCCTTCTTTCTGGTACAAAGTATAGAGGAGAATTTGAAGAGAGATTGCGCGGAATAATGAAAGAGATTGAAAAATCAGAAGGTAGAATAATTCTTTTTATAGATGAGATACATACGATAGTCGGAGCAGGAGCATCTGAGGGTTCACTCGATGCTTCCAATATGTTAAAGCCAGCACTAGCTCGAGGTGAGCTTCATGTGATAGGCGCGACAACTTTAAAAGAATATCAAAAACATATAGAGAAAGATCCAGCGCTTGCTCGTCGTTTTCAGCCTATTTATATAGATGAACCAAATATTGATGATGCTGTTGCTATACTTCGAGGACTTAAAGAAAAATATGAATTATTTCATGGAGTACGTATTACAGATGATGCTATTATTACTGCGGTTAATTTAAGTTCAAGATATATCACTAATAGATATCTTCCTGATAAAGCTGTAGATCTTATTGATGAGGCTTGCTCATCACTTCGCCTTGCTCTTGAAAATAAACCTCAAGTTTTGGAAGACTCAGATAGGAAAATAATGAGATTTGAAATAGAAAAAGAAGCGTTAATGAAAGATATGGAAAGGGAAAACGGTGATAAGAACTTTTCTTTGAAAGATACAAAAGAACGCATTAAATCGATAGATAAAGAAATTGCAAATTTAAAAGAAAAGACATACGAATTAGAACTTAAATGGAAAAATGAAAAAGAAACAGTTGTAGAGATTCGCTCTATAAAAAAGCAATTAGAATCATTAAGGGTTGAAGCAGAAAATGCTGAAATAAGGTCTGATCTCACTCGAGCTGCTGAAATAAGGTATGGACTTATTCCAGATTTAGAATCTAAATTAGAATCTAAATTAGGCAGATTAAAGAAATTACAGAAGTCTAGAAGAATTTTAAAAGAAGATATCACTACCGAAGATATTGCCTCTGTCGTTTCTAGGTGGACGGGGATTCCTTTGTCTAAAATGCTTGAAGAAGAAATGAAAAAACTTTCAAACATGGAAGAAGAACTTAAAAAGAGAGTTCTTGGTCAAGATGAAGCTATTAGTAAAATATCTGATGTTGTAAGATTGAATAGGGTTGGGATTTCTGATCCAAATAAACCAATTGGTTCTTTTATTTTCCTTGGTCCTACTGGGGTGGGGAAGACTGAGCTTACAAAAGCACTAGCTTCGTTTATGTTTGATGATGATAAAGCTCTAATAAGAGTAGATATGAGTGAATATATGGAGCGTCATAGTGTGTCTAAACTCATTGGTTCTCCTCCTGGTTATGTAGGATATGATGAATCTGGTAATCTTACAGAAGCTGTAAGGCATAGACCGTATTCTGTTGTTTTGTTTGATGAAATAGAAAAAGCACATCCGGAAATATTTAATATTTTACTTCAAGTTCTTGATGAAGGGAGACTTACTGATGCAAAAGGTAGAGTTGTAAATTTCAAAAACACAATAATAATTTTAACTTCAAATATTGGATCACAATTTATAGAGAAGATGGAAACTCTTGGTTTTTCTAATAATTCAAATGAAAAGGATTATATGAACACAAAAGATAAAGTTTTGGAAAGCTTAAAAGATCATTTTAGACCAGAATTCTTGAACCGACTGGATGATGTTATTGTTTTTGATGTCCTTTCCAAAGAAGTTATAAGAAGTATTGTGGATATGAAAATTGGAGTGATAAGAGACAGAATTCTTTCTAAGGGAATTGATTTAGAGATTAGTGATGAGGCCTTAAACTATTTAGCAGAAACTGGGTATGATCCACATTATGGAGCAAGACCACTCGCGAGACTTATACAAAGTAAAATATTAAACAAGGTAGCTTATTTTATGATTTCAAAAGGGGTTAAAAAAGGAGACACGGTGTATGTTACACTAAAAGATAAAGAATTATTTATAGAGATGAGGAAGAAAAAACAGGATTTGAAATTGAATATCTCTAAAAAACAAAATTCTATAAATTTATAAATAGTTCAACAATCACAAATGTTATCCATATTAACAGAAGAAGATAACCTTCTTTTTTGGTTAATTTTTTGTCTGAGTTCATAAAATATAAGAGCACAATAGAAGATATAACCATAAATGATCCAGCGGAATAAACTATACTTTCTGGAAAATGAAATGGTTTTACAATTGCTAAAATACCAAGAACTATCGTGGCATCTGCTAAGACTGTCCCAAAGATATCTCCAACTGCTAATGAGTCATCATCTTTTTGGACGGCTCTTAAAGAGAATAAAAGCTCTGGTATGGTAGTACCTAGTCCTACTACAAACATCCCAACAATAACAGGACTAATATTTAAATATTCTGAAAGACTTGTTGCTGATGTAACCGTAAAATGTGCTCCAATTAAAAGTAAAATGACACTTCCAAAAAGTAAAATAGAATTCTTTTTTCTATTTTTCTTTTCTATATTTTTTATAAGCTCATCATCAACTTTACTTCGAAGTGCAAGTATATAAAATGCTATTCCTATAATAATAAGAAGAATTCCTTCAAGTCTGGAATAAAAACCGTCAAGACCCATAACAACTGGGATAAGGAGAACGAAAGGGAATGCTATATTCTTTTTTAATATTTTACTTTCTACTTTTATATTTTTACCAGATATCAATATAATAATTACAAAAACAAGTGTCATATCTGCTATATTGGATCCAAAAAGAGTCCCAAGTCCAAAAGAAGAAATACCTCCTAATGCTGAATTTATGGCAATTAATGTTTCTGGAAAAATAGAAATAACAGCAACAATAATAAACCCAACTGTGTATTTAGGAAGATGAAAACTCTCAGCAAGTTCACCTGAATATTTCGTAGCCCAAGTAGAACTTTTGATTATAAGAAATAAAGAAACGATAAGAAGGAATAAATTGTCTAACATATTGTGCGCCGGGTAGGATTTGAACCTACGTAGCCCTAAGGGCGACTGATTTACAGTCAGTTGCAATTGACCACTCTGCCACCGACGCATCACAATACTACTAATAGATTATACACAAATATATAAAATTTTCAATATAATAATTTTATGTTAAAATAGAAGTATATGTCACAGCTTTATAGTAATTCAATATTTTTTATAGATGTAGAGAAAATCAAACCAAACCCTTTTCAACCAAGGCGGGAATTTGATGAGGCAAGATTGAAAGATTTAGCAGATTCTATTCGTCAGTATGGAGTACTTCAGCCACTTGTGGTATCTCGTATGGAGATAGAAAAAGAAGATGGGGGAATAATAACCGAGTATGAGCTCATTGCAGGAGAGCGAAGACTCCGCGCTTCAAAACTTGCAGGTGTCGCTCAAGTACCAGTTATTATACGTGTCGGGGATGACAATATGGCCAAACTTGAACTTGCTATAATAGAGAATTTACAAAGAGAAGATTTAAATGCAGTGGAGAGAGCTCGTGCATTTATGAAACTTATAGAGGAGTTTAAATTTACTCATTCTCAAATAGGACAGAAGATGGGTAAAAGTCGCGAATATGTATCTAACACTCTAAGGTTGCTTTCTTTACCTCAAGAAGTACTTGATGCATTATCTTCTGGGAAAATAAGTGAAGGACATACTAGGCCAATCCTTATGCTCTCAGATCGTCCGGAGGAGCAAATGGTCCTTTTTAAAGAGATAATGTTTAAGAAGATATCTGTAAGAGAAGCAGAGAGAATAGCACGAAGGATTGCTTATGATAAAGTACGTAAAAAAGAGTATATCCTTGATCCTGAAATCGCAGAGATAGAAGAAAGGCTTGGGGAAACCTTTGGGACAAGAGTCCAAATAGACAAGAAAGAAAATGGTGGCCAAATTAAAATTGATTTCTTTACAAACGATGATCTTCATATGATTATAGATATGATAAAAGAAAGAAAAGATGGAAGTAAAACAGAAATGCTTGATAAATATATCAAAGCTCAGCCAGTAGAAGAAATAAAACAAGAAACACTAGAAGCAGAAGCAAATCAAATTCCCATAGAAGAAGATCATTTAATTGATGATAGAAGTGAAGAAGAAATACAAAAAGGAGAAGAAGATTTATATAATATAAAAAACTTTTCAGTTTAATATTAAAAGCCTCAGAGATAAAATTCCTGAGGCTTTTAATATTTTTTTAATTTTTACCAAAAGATAAGAATTTAGAGAGTAGGCTATTTTCTTTTAGATAAGCATTTATCTCTCTTCTAGCTAGACTAGTTTTTGCATAGTCTAACCATTTAGATGAAGGGTTTGCATTTTTGTTTACTTGAATTTCTACAATATCGTGTGTTTTAAGTTTTGTTCCTAGGGAAACATTTTTACCGTTTACTTTTGCTCCTTGAGCATGACTACCCAAGTCTGTATGTATAGCATAAGCAAAATCTATAACAGAAGCTTCTTCTGGTAGATCTATAATGTCTCCTTTTGGGGTAAATACAAAAACACGATTTTTAAAGAAATTTATTTTAATTTTTTCTAATACTTTTTCTGGTTTTTCTTTTTCATTTATAACTTCTTTGCCTATTTCATTTAATTGATTAACCCATTCAAATTTTTTTTCATTTGCATTTGGAATTTTTTCTTTATATATAAAGTGAGAAGCGATACCATTTTCAGCTTGTTCATGCATCTCATGTGTCCTTATTTGTATTTCTGCTATTCCACCTGTGCCTGTAAATATTGTAGTATGGAGACTTTGGTATCCATTGGCTTTTGGTGTGGCTATATAGTCTTTAAATCTATTTGGGACGGGTGTCCATTCACCATGAATAATACCAAGTACATGATAACAGTCAGATACAGTATTGACCATTACGCGAAGAGCGATAATGTCATAAATTTTTCCTATATCCATATTGTATTTTTGCATTTTTTTCCAGAGAGAATATAAATGCTTTTGTCTATAATCAATTTTAAATCCTTTTATTTTTTCTTCGTGTAGTTTTTCAAGTAATATATCTCTTACTTCAATAAGGTATTTTTCTTTTGAATCTTTTTTATCTTCTAGAAATTTCTTTGTTTCTTCGTATTCTTTTGGATAAGCATATTTAAATGCAGCATCTTCAAGTTTCCCTTTTAATTTACCCATAGAAAGTCTGTTGGCAAGTTGAGCGTAGACTTCTAGAGTTTCAAGAGCTATTCTTTTTTGTTTATCTGGTCTTACAAATTCGAGTGTCTCTATATTGTGTAGTCTATCTGCAAGTTTAATAACAAGAACTCGTAAGTCTTCAGCCATAGAAACGAAAAATTTTCTTAAATTTTCTACATTTCTTTCTACTCCTTTATATCTGACTGTTCCTAATTTGGTTGCTCCTTTTACTAAATTTGTTATTTCAGGTCCAAATTCTTTTTCCATCTCTTCTTCTTTGACCGGAGTATCTTCTAGTACGTCATGTAGAAATCCAGCTGAAATGACGATGGGACTCATCCCAAGCTCTGCCAAATTTTTTGCTGTTGCAAAAACATGGTTAAAATAAGGTTCACCACTTTTTCGAAGTTGCCCCTCATGTGCTTTATGGGAAAAATTATAAGCCTTTTTTATGAGCTCTTTATCTTTCGCACTAAGCTTTTTATGCATTGCTCCTAATATGTCATCTACTTGTCCTATCATAATAAATTATTATACTATAAAAATTAAAAAGTATTTAGTCTATACTAAATACTTTTATTTTTGTTATTTATTATATTGTCTCCGTTTTTGTGGGGATTATGATTTTTGCACATTTTATTACTACATCTTTCAGGGATGGTTTTTGTGCCTTCCATCATAAGAGACTGGCATAATTCGCAAATATTACCGGTTGGTTTTGCCTTAATAGCATTCTTGCAGTCTGGATAATTTGAACATGAGTAAAATACTCCAAATCGTCCTCTGCGCTCCATCATTTTACCTTTATTACAAACAGGGCAGGTGACGTCTGTCATTTTCTTTTTAAGCTCCTCTTCATCTTGTTTTATGAATTTACATTTTGGGTATCTAGAGCAAGAAATAAAAGTTCCAAATCTACCTTCTCTTACTACTAATTTACCTCCATGTTTTGTATTGCATTCTGGACATACTTCACCAGTTTCTTTGGGGCCTTCTAGTATCTTGCCTTCGATTGTGCGTGCTCCATCGCAATCTGGATACTTACTGCAAGAATAAAATTTTCCTCCACGTGAAAGTTTGACTATCATACTACTATCACATTTAGGACACTTTATATCCTCTGGTGCTTCACCCATATTTGTAGCTTTGGCGAGTTTATCTTTTTCTTTGACTTCTTTTTGAAATGGAATATAAAAGTCTTTTAAAGTTTTTACATAATCTCTTTTACCATTAGAGATATCATCTAGTTCATCCTCCATTTCTGCTGTAAAGGTATCACTTATATATTGTGCAAAATTTTCCTCTAAAAATGTCGAGACTACGTCTCCCGTATCTGTGGGGAATAATGTTCTTCCTTCTTTTGTCACATAACCTCTATCTTCTAGAGTTTTCATAATAGAAGCATAAGTAGAAGGTCTCCCGATCCCTCTTCCTTCAAGTTCTTTAATCAAACCTGCTTCTGTGTATCTATTTGGTGGTTCTGTAGATTTTTCTGTACTTCTAATGTCTAGTAATTTAATTTTGTCACCAATTTTCACGGAAGGAAGCTCTACATCTTCACCTCTAGCAGAAGAATCACATATGAGCCAACCAGGAAATAGTACTTGGGATCCATTAGCAGAAAAATCTGGAAAATTAAATTCGCCAGAGGCCTTGCCTATGGCTTTTGCCATAGGCAAGGCCTCTGGCTCAATATTTGCAATTATTTTTGTTTTTAATAATTTTGCGTCAGCCATTTGAGAGGAAACAGTTCTTTCCCAGATGAGTTTGTAAAGTTTCTTTTGTTCTTCTGAATAACCTCCATTTAATTCATTTATATGTGTGGGACGAATGGCTTCGTGTGCTTCTTGTGCATTTTTTGATTTTGTCTTATAAAAATGTTTCTCTGCGTATTCCTTACCATATTTTTTTTCTACAAGTGCAAGTATTTGGTTTTGTGCTTGAGAGCCTAAATTAGTGCTATCTGTACGCATATAAGTGATAAGTCCTGCTTCATAAAGTTTCTGAGCTACACCCATAGTACGAGAAGGAGAAAAACCTAAGCGAGTGCTGGCTGTTTGTTGAAGTGTCGATGTGGTAAATGGAGCTCTAGGGCTTCTTTTTTGCTCATTTGACTTTAAATCTTTTATAAACCATTCTTCTTTTTTCCCCAATGAAAGAATTTTTTCTACAATTTTTTCATCCCTAGGTTCTTCTTCACAGTATAGAGTTACTTTGTTTTTATTTGTTTCAAAATCTCCATCAATTACCCAATATTTTTCTGGAATAAAAGCACGGATTTCTCTTTCTCTTTCCATTATTATACGAAGAGCAGGGGATTGGACTCGGCCAGCAGAAAGACCATAGCGAACTTTTTTCCACATCACTCCAGATAAATCATATCCTACTAACCTATCAAGAACACGACGGGCTTCTTGTGCTTTTACTAAATCTTTATCTATGTCTCTTGGGTTTTCTAGAGCTTCTTCTACTGCTTCTTTAGTTATTTCATGAAACGTAACTCTTTTGATTGGTGATTTAATTTTTTTATCATCATCAAGTAGTTCTTTAATATGCCAAGAAATAGCTTCTCCTTCACGGTCCGGGTCTGTAGCAAGCATTATATCTGTTGCTTTTTCTCCTAGGGATTTTAAATCATGGACGACTTTTTCTTTTCCTTTTGAAATTTCATAACGAGGAATAAAACCACCTTCGATATCGATAGCATTTTTGTTTGATTTTGGTAAATCACGAATATGGCCAACAGAAGCACGGACAGTGTATTTTCCACCTAAATATTTTTCTATAGTTTTTGCTTTTGATGGTGACTCAACAATTAATAATTTCATATATTATTATTAAGTATTACACGAAAGTATAATTTTTTGCAAATACTTGTTTTATTTTTTTATTCATTATACCATTTAAATATTAATATTAATTATAAAAATTTATGTTATTTTACTTATTAATGTTAGCTTGGCCTTTTATTTTAGTTGGAACTTTTATATTTGTTTATAAAACTAAACAGAAGGATTTAAACGAATTAAAAGAGATGTCTTTTGTTAGATTTGTTTTTGAGTTAAACAAAAGAACTTGGATTAAAGCATCTCCTTTTGCAGTAGTTGCAGTAGTTGCCAATTTGTTATTTAAGATTAAATTAGCAAATAATCCAGAGTATTGTTATGAAAATTGGTTTTGTGGATCTTTAGAGGTTGGCCCATTTATCCTTTTGGCGACGGTTGCTGTCTTAACAGTTGTTATTAAATTGATCATTACATTTTTTCGTTTTTATAAAATTAGAAAACAAAAATAAATATGGAAATATTTTCACAAATACTTGGGTGGGTAGGGACATTTTTTGTTGTCTTCGCATATTTTATTTTAATTTATAGGGAGGACATAACCGAAGACAGTAAATCTTATCAATTACTGAATCTTTTTGGAGCTATTTTTATAGGAGTTAGTGTTTTTTATAAAACAGCTTGGCCTGCTTTTACTCTGCAGATAATCTGGGCTTTGATTGCAATATATTCTTTACTTAAAATAAAATTTAAAAAGAAGTAGGTTTAAATTTTTCTAATCTCTCCTAATTCCTCCTTAATTAATTCTTTTATTTCCATTATGGAAAGGAGGGCGTTGGCGGAAGAGATGGGGAGGCCAGAGGCACGGATGAGTAGGTCTCGGGGCATTGGCTCACGGAGGAGCTCGATGATTTTAATTTCGTCTTTGCCACAATCAGCGTATTTTTCTTTGTCAGATAATTTTGGTTTTTCTATGTTAAATCCCAAGGCAACTAAAACATCTTCGCTTGTTGTCACAGGGGTGGCTCCTTCTTTGATGAGCCAGTTGGTACCATTGGAATTTGAAGAGAAAGCAGAGCCAGGAACGGCGAGGACATCACGATTATAATCTAGTGCCATCCTAGCAGTGATCAATGTTCCTGATTTTTCTTCAGCTTCTATTATAAGGACTGCTTTAGAAATTCCAGCCATTAATCTGTTTCTTTGGGGGAAAGAATATAAAGTAGCTTTCATATGAGGTTCCATTTCAGATATAAGGCATCCACCACTTTCTACTATCTCATCTGCAAGGCAGATGTTTGATTTGGGATGGAGAGCATTTCTGTCTAGACCTGAACCCGGAAACGAGATAGTGGTTAAACCACTGTCTAGTGCGGTACGGTGGGCGATGCTGTCTATCCCTATAGCAAGGCCAGAGACGATGCAAATAGGGTAATCTTTTAATCCTTTGATTAATTTCTCACAAATATCTTTTCCATAGGAAGTGTATTTACGGGACCCGACAACTGCGAGATAAACCAAATCTTCTTTTGGAAGTTCACCACGAATATATAAAACTTTTGGAGGTTGAGGAATTTCTAAAAGAGATTCTGGAAATTCTTCAACTTTCATTTTTCTTATGTCATCCATTACTTTTATTATATCACTTCTTTTATCTATTTTGAAAAAATATATGAAAGTAGTATAATAAAATTTATATGTTAGACATCAAATTTATAAAAGAAAATAAGGATTTGGTCAAAATGGCTTGCCAAAAGAAGCACAGCCCTTTTAATGTGGATGATCTTGTAAGTATTGATGAAAAAAGAATTTCTCTTTTAGGGGAGGTTGAGTCTTTAAGAGCTGAACAAAATAAAATGAATACTTCTATTTCTATTGAAAAAGATATGACAGCTCGCTCCCAGATGATAAATGAAATGAAAATGCTTAAGGAAGATTTGGGTAAAAAAGAAGAAGACTTAAAGACTGTGATGGTAGAATGGCAAGCTCTTATGCTTCAAGTTCCAAATATTCCTGATATGTCTGTCCCTGATGGTGATAGTGATGCAGAGAATCAAGAAGTAAAAAAATGGGGAGAACAGACCAAATTTGATTTTGCTCCAAAAGATCATATTGAGCTTATGACCAAACTTAAGATGGTTGATTTTGAAAGAGGAGCAAAAGTCCATGGATTCCGAGGCTACTTCCTGACAGGAGATGGAGCAAGACTTTGCTTTGCTATTTGGAATTACGCAATGGACTTTTTTGGTGATAAGGGATTTATGCCGATTATTCCACCGGTTATTGTCCGAAAGCAAAATCTTTATGGGACAGGACATTTGCCTGGTGATGTAGAAGACTATTATATGACTCAAGATGGAGATGCTCTTGCGGGTACAGCTGAAGTCCCACTCATGGGATTCCATGCTGATGAAGTTTTAGACATGAAAGATTTTCCTATAAAATATCTTGGGTTCTCTCCTTGTTTCCGTCGTGAAGCTGGGAGTCACAGTAAGGATGTAAAGGGTCTGATTCGTGTCCATGAATTTTATAAATTTGAGCAAGTTATACTTTGTGAAGCTAATCATCAGACATCTGTAAATTTTCATGAAGAAATAAATAGAAATACCGAAGAATTCATTGAATCTCTAAATATCCCTTATCACACTGTTATTAACTGTGGTGGAGACCTTGGACAAGGTCAGGTAAAGAAATATGATATAGAGCTTTGGGTTCCAAAAGAAGAAAAATATCGTGAGATTTCCTCTGCTTCTTATTTCCATGATTTCCAAACTAGAAGATTTAATATTAAATATAGAGACGAAGAAGGAAAGCTTCGTTATGCACACTCACTAAATAGTACAGCGATCCCTACCCCGAGAATTCTTGTTTCTCTTGTTGAGAATTTTCAGCAGATAGATGGAAGCATAAAAATCCCAGAAGTTTTAAGGAAATATTTTAATAACAAAGAGTTTATCTCATAAATAGGATGAGAAATATACCCATTTCTCCAAGACTAATAGAAGAAAACAAGAAAAGAAAAAAATATCGGGTCAGGATATCCGTGTTATTTTTATTATTAGTTATTTCGATAGTTTTTGCATTGTCTTTTTTTTCTCATCATAAAAATTTGGTTATAAATGAAATAGAAATAGAAGGGGTAAATATTATAAATGAAAATGAGTTAAGATTGTTTATAAATAAAAAATTATCAGGAAAGTATATTTATTTATTTACCAAAGCGAATAATTTTATATATCCAAAGAAAGAAATTTATAATGGGCTTATTTTTAATTTCCCTAGAATAGAGACTTTGGAAATAAGTAAAGATGGATTTAATAAAATAAAAATAAAAATTAAAGAACGAGAGGGGGTATATTTGTATTGTGGAGAAACTGTACCTGAAGTAAAGGCTGAGGTTGGAGAGAATTGCTATTTTATAAATGATGCTGGTTATATATTTGATAAAGCCCCTTATTATTCTGGGAATATTTATTTTAAATATTATTTAAAACTTGATTCCGTTAGTGTTTTAGGGTCAAATCTTTTTGATGGAAATTATTTTAATCAAATGGTTAGATTTATAAACAATATAAAAGGTCTTGGATTTGAACCTATATATTTAGTAATAGATACTGATAATACAGGTCACTTATATTTAGAGCATGGAGATATAACAACTCACCCAGAAATAATTTTTAAGATTAATGATGATTTAGAATCCTTGATTGAGGATTTTACTTTATCTTTAAGAGAAAAGGAATTTAAAAGTGAATTAGAATCTGGATACAATAAACTTCTTTACCTTGATCTTCGTTTTAAAAATAAGATTTTATATAAATTTGAAAAATAATTATGAATTTTTGGAATAAATTAAAAACACCATTTTTTTGTATTGCACCTATGGCAGATGTCACTGACGTGGCCTTTCGATCTATGTTTGTAAAATATGGCAAGCCAGATGTGATGTGGACTGAGTTTGTCTCTGCAGATGGACTTGCAAATAAAGAAGGTAGAAAAGCACTAGAGATAGATTTAAAATTTAATAAAAAAGAAAGACCAATAGTTGCTCAACTTTTTTCTTCAAATCCAAAAAAGATGAGAGAAGCGGTAAAATATGTGGCCATGCTTGGTTTTGATGGTATTGATATTAATATGGGATGTCCCGATAAGAAGGTAGAGAAGCAGGGGGCAGGGGCATCAATGATGAAGAATCCTAAACTTGCGGGAGAGATAATTCAAGCAGTGAAAGATGGGATAAAAGATGCAAAAAAGAAAATTCCCGTATCTGTGAAAACTCGAATTGGATATAATAAAAATGAAATAAATGAGTGGATACCGTTTCTCTTTTCTCAAGACATAGATGCTCTCACTGTACATGCTAGAACTAGGAAAGAAATGTCTCTCGTTCCAGCTCGCTGGGAGCATATAAAAGAAGTGGTTGAAATAAGAAATAAAATGGGAGTTAAAACAAAAATAATTGGTAATGGTGATGTGGAAAGTATAGAGGATGGGATAAATAAATGGAGGGAAACTGGGTGTGATGGAATAATGGTCGGAAGGGGGATTTTTGGTAAGCCATGGTTTTTCAATAAATTAAATAATCTTCATAAAATAAATTCTCTCGAAAAGCACGAATATTTTTCTGGTAAAAAATTTCTCTGCTCGGGCCAGTCGCCCTGCGCAATGCTTTTCTAAATACACCCCTTCACTACAGGAAAGATTAAAAATTTTAGTAGAGCATACTAAACTTTTTGAGAAAATGCTTGGAAAAGTAAAAAGTTTTAATATTATGAAAAAGCATTATAAAGCGTATGTGAATGGATGGGATGGAGCTAAAGAATTGCGAATAAAACTCATGAATACTAAGAATTCAAAAGAAGTAGAGAGTATTGTGAAGGAATATCTAAAAAAGACAAAATAAAATCTAAATGATATAATGGGTTTATGAAATCTGATAAAAATTCAAATATTGCTTTATATAGGAAATATCGCCCAGAGACTTTTGGTGAAGTTATCGGACAAGATCATATTGTGAAGGCTATTAGTGGAGCATTAGAAGCCGGAAAGGTTTCTCATGCGTATTTGCTTTGTGGTCCACGTGGTACAGGTAAGACGACCATCGCTCGTATAATTTCTTCTGAACTGGGATCGTCTGTGAATGATATTTATGAGCTTGACGCTGCTTCTAATAGAGGAATAGATGATGTGAGGAGTATAAGAGAAAGTGTCACTACAATGCCATTTGATTCTAAATACAAGATTTATATTTTAGATGAAGTGCATATGTTTACAAAAGATGCTTGGAATGCACTACTAAAGACTATCGAGGAGCCACCATCACATGTGATATTTATACTGGCTACTACTGAACTTGAAAAAGTTCCTGAGACAATCGTTTCTCGTTGTCAGAGCTTCATCTTTAAAAAGCCAACTGAAGCTGTTCTTTCGCAGGTGATTGAAAATGTAGCAAAAAAAGAAGGCTATACACTTGAAGAAGGTGGAGCAGATCTTATTGCACTACTTGCGGATGGAGCATTTAGAGATGCGCTTGGGACTTTACAGAAAGTTATTTCTTTTTCAAAAGATAAAAAAATAAAAATAAAAGAAATTGAAGATGTGACTGGTTCACCTAAAGAAGATTTGGTTAATAATTTTCTCGATGCTATTTCTGAGAATGATTTAGAGAAAGGATTACTTTCTATAAGAAAAGCGGTTGAAGATAATATAGATATGAATGTATATCTTAAGATGATACTTTCTAAACTTCGTTTTGCTCTTATTCTTCGCTATGCACCGGGAATGAAAGATACTTTAAATAAATCTATCTCAGATAAAGATATGGAATACATATCTTTACTTATTTCATCTAAACCAGAAAAAATATCATCACAAACACTTTATTTTTTACTTGAAGCTTATGATAATTTGAAAAATTCATTCATATCTTCTTTACCACTCGAGCTTGCCCTTATAAAGATTTTAAATGA
Source organism: uncultured Candidatus Saccharibacteria bacterium (assembly GCA_964618365.1). GTDB lineage: Bacteria > Patescibacteriota > Minisyncoccia > Phycocordibacterales > UBA9973 > UBA8515. The sequence goes on from CAZUAA010000001.1 coordinate 90,759, forward strand.
ATAGAAATAATTTTTCTTTTATTGAATAATTTATGTATAAACAAATTAAAATTTGGGATGTTGTTGTTATTGGCGGAGGGGCTTCAGGGATGATGGCTTCATCTGTCGCTTCGTCCCTTGGTAAGTCTGTAATTATTTTAGAGAAGAATAAAAATTTAGGAGAGAAATTAAAGATCACTGGTGGTGGAAGGTGTAACATCACAAACGCAGAGCCAGACATACATAAATTTTTAGAAATATATGGTAAAGGTAAAGATTTTCTTTACACGCCATTTTCTGTTTTTGGAGTTAAAGATACATTTTCATATTTTGAAAGTAGGGGACTTCCACTTGTCACTGAAGCGAGAAATAGAGTTTTCCCAGAAAGTCAAAGTGCTCTGGATGTCTTTAATGTTTTATATAAAGAATTAATAGATAACAAAGTATCTATAAAAACAAATTGTAAAGTTTTAAGTTTACATAAAGAAAAAGATGAAATAAAATATGTAAAAACTAACCAAGGAGACTTTTATGCTAAATCATTTATACTTTCTACTGGAGGGCTTTCACATCCTGAAACTGGATCAACGGGAGACGGACTAAATTTTCTAAAAGATCTTGGTCATAGTACAACTGAGCCTACTCCAGATATAGTGCCACTTGCGGTTTCTGACACTTGGGTCCATTCACTCTCTGGGGTGTCGCTTTCTTTTATGAAAATCACTTTTTATCTAGATGAGAAAAAGCAGTTTTCAAGAACAGGTAAAATACTTTTTACTCACTTTGGACTTTCTGGTCCACTCATTTTAAATAGTGCAAAAAAGGTTAAACAATTATTAGATAAGGGTGAAGTAGGAGCTTTAATAGATCTTTATCCTGATACAGAAATAAATTCGGTAGAAAAAAATATAATTAAAGTTTTTGATAATAATAAAAATAAATCATTTAAAAATATTTTAGAGGAAATTGTTCCTGATGGTATGGCAAAGGCTATGATTCCACTTTTTGATTTTATTGATGTTGATAAAAAGGTTCATAGTATAACCAAAGAAGAAAGAAGGGAGATTGCTAAATTAATAAAAGGGTTACCTGTTAAAATAATAGGTACAATGGGATACGATAGAGCAGTTGTAGCTGATGGTGGTGTAGATATGAAAGAAGTAGAAATGAAGACCATGAAATCAAAAATAATTAAAAATTTATATGTGACAGGGGATTTACTAGATATGAATAGAAACTCAGGAGGGTATAGTCTCCAGGTCTGCTGGACAACTGGGTATATAGCAGGAAAATCTTGCTAAAAATTCCCCACATACTGGGTATGTGGGGAATTTTTGTGATGTTATTTTAATTCGGTTTTGTATATTGAGACTAGACTATAAAGTAATCCTATTACAAGCGGGCCTATAAGTATACCTACTGGGCCCATAAGAGATATGCCTCCTAAGATTGAGAATAGTATAAAGAGTGATGGGATTTCTGTGTTTTTGGAGATTATGTAGGGTGTAAGGAGGTTGTCTATTGTACCAATAAGAAGAATGGACCATAATAACAAACCAAGTGCTTGTATTTGCATTCCTGTTGCAAATAGGTATATCATAGCGGGTACAGATACTATCGATGTACCAAATGTAGGTATGAATGAAGCTATACCTGCGACAACTGCCCAGATTGCAGCATTGGGTACTCCAAAAATTGTAAAACCTATCCAAGCAAGCAAACCTTGGGCGATGGCAATAACGAAAGATCCTTTCAAAACTCTATTTATTGACCCAGATAAGCTTACTAATATTTTGTGAGAATTCTCATTTGAAAGGGGTAGTATTGAAATGATACCTTTCTTCCAAGTCTCTCCATCTTTCAAAATATAAAATAAAGCAAAGATCATGATGGTGAACATTATTATTGAGTTAAATGTAGAAGAGAATATAGAAGCAACATTATTAGATAGAGAACCAACAAAATTCATAATTTTAGTACCTGTGTCAAAATAGATTCCTTCTGGTAAAAGATTGTTTATAGAGCTATCTAAAGAATTTATAAATTTATCTGCACTACCATCTGCAACTATAGAATAATAAGCTTCTTCAGATTGTATAAAGACTGCTTTCCCGACAAAAAATAGTGGCACACAAAGACCAATTAAGAATATGATAATAGTAATAAGTGATGCAAGCCAAGAGACACCTCTCGTGATATACTTTTTGATCAATTTATAAAGCGGAGTAAGTACTACAGCAAAAGCTGCAGATAGGATGATGACAGTTAGAAATGGGAAAAGTATTGCCACTGTTAAAACAAGAACAATTATTAATAATGTAAAAATAAAATGTCTTTCTGTTTGTGTTGTTTGCATGTATTTATTATACCAAGAAATCATTTATTCGGCTAGAAATTAGTCTTTTGTTTTAGTTTCAATGGGTGTATAATATACTTATAATAGTATATTTGAGTCTTATGGTCGCTTTTATAATAAATATTAAAATATAATTATGAGTGAAGAAGAAATGCTAGCCTTGGCACAAAAAGTAAAAGATGGCACAGCTACTGAAGAAGAAGCGATTCTTTTTATGAAAGAATATGCAGATCTTGTTTCTAGTTTAAATGAAGAATTAAAAAAAGAAGATTAATCAAGGTTGAATTATTAATCAGTTGTAATTAAGAATTATATAAAAACTATGAATCAAAGAGAAATGTTTGTAAAAACAAAAGAGCTAGAAATGAAACCTGATATACAAGAAGAAACACAAGAAGAAGTACAAGTAGGGGAAACAGAAAGAAGTACCAAGGCATTAGAAGATATGAATAAAGCGATTGGTCTAAATTTAGATAATGTAGAAGATTCAATAAAAAATAATCCTGAGATGGTAATTAAAAAAGCTGAGAAGAATCCTGAATTTAAAAAGAAATTAAAAACATTTATTGGAGTAACGGGGCTTGTCCTTGGTGGAGGAGCTGTGGCTTATAGTTTTGGTAATTCAGAAGAAATGAGTTTAGCTTTAAGAGAATTATCTAGAATTTTTGGACTTTCTGCTTCAGGGGCTTCAGCTGTATATTTAGCATTAGGTGAAAAGATCAGAAATATTAAAGTTCCTGATGGAGTTGCTAAATTTTTTGAAGATAAGAAATAATAATTATATTAATCAAAAATCCACAGAGTAAAATCTGTGGGTTTTTGATTATTTGACATTTATTAAGTTTTGTGATACAATATATAAGAAAGGAGGTGTTGTAAATGTTTAAAAAGGTAAGGAGGTTAATAGTCAACTTCCTAAAACCTAAAAATGAATTCAAAAATGAATTCAAAAATGAATTCAAAAATGAATTCAAAAATG
>CAZUAA010000002.1:0-8073 GCA_964618365.1 uncultured Candidatus Saccharibacteria bacterium
GTTCAGTGGTAGAACGCTGTCCTGATAAGACAGAGGTCCTTGGTCCGATTCCAAGCACACGCACATGGCCCTTTAGCCATTTTCTTTTTATGGAAAACAATCAAAATAATAAACCTTGGTGGAGAGATGGGGTGATTGTATTTGGTAGAGTGTCTGCCTACATATCAGTCCCAGTTATAGGAGCTTCATTTTTAGGTAAATACTTGGATGAAAAATATGGAACAGGTAATTTATTATTTTTGATTTCAGTTGGAGTATCATTCCTTATGACCATTTATCTGATCTGGGGAGAAATGAGAATATATAAAAAGAAATTAGATATATCTGCAAAAATAGAAGAGAAATTTAAAGAAAAATAAAATGACAACAGAACACACAGAGCAAATCACAGAAGAAAACATTGAAACTCATCAAGAAGTTATATTAGATGAGCATAATTTAGAAATTGAAGGAAATTCCCATGGGGAAGAAATAGGTCATGAAGCAACTCTTTATGCAGAGCCAATATTCCATATAGGTAATTTTACTGTTACAAATGCACTTTTTACAAGCTGGATTGTTGTTTTTATTCTTATAATAATTTCAATTGTTATCAGAATAAAAATAAAACAAATACCAAAAGGAATACAAAATTTCTTTGAATTTGTAATAGAGGGAGCTGAATCTTTATGCGATCAAGTAACAGGTGATAGGAAAATCACAAACAAAGCATTCCCAATTGTTTTTACAATATTCTTATTTGTCCTTCTTAATAATTGGCTTGGAATATTTCCACTTGGTGGATTTGGTTTAATAGAGAACACTGAGCATGGTAAGATGTTCATACCACTAATAAGAAGTGGCACAGCAGATATAAACGGCACCTTACCGCTTGCGATAATGTCTGTACTTGGGGCAAATATTTTCGGAGTACTATCTATCGGACTATGGAAAACTATCAATAAATTTATAAACTTAAATGCACTTGGTAGTATTTTTACAAAAATAAGAAAAGACCCTACCATAATAATGACTGCTCCTATAATGTTTGTCGTAGGTTTTATAGAACTTATAGGGGAGTTTGCAAAAATAGCTTCACTTTCTTTTCGTCTCTTTGGAAATGTCTTTGCAGGAGAGGTACTCTTAGCTTCAATGGGTGCAATACTTATATATGTATTACCTACACCATTTTTACTGCTTGAAGTCTTTGTAGGAGTAATACAAGCATTTATATTTGCTATACTTACACTTGTATATTACACAATCGCCAGCCAAGACCACGACGAAGAGCATGAAGAAGGGCACCACGAAGAAAGTCATAAATTAGAAGGTGCACATTAATTTAAAGGTCAAACATTATTAGTTAATAAATAATAAAAATATGGAAATTGCAACACTTTCAAAAGCTATCGCAATCGGACTAGGATCTATAGCACCAGCTATAGCTATCGGTATGATTGGTTCAAAAGCTATGGAGGCTATCGGCCGTAACCCTGAAGCTTCTGGGAAAGTTTTCGTGCCTATGCTTATTGCTTCTGCCTTTGCCGAAGCTGTGGCTATCTATGCACTTGTTATCGCTTTCTCAATAAAGTAATAGCATTGGCTACTAGTATCTAGCAACTAGGGAAACTTAGGTGCTAGGGACTAGGAGCTAAAAGCTTCTTTGGTTTTAATTAGTTGGGAGTAATTATTAATTAGTAATTTAAAAAGTAAAGTATGGATTCATTTATTACAACATTTCATATAGATTGGCAGATTATAATTGCTCAAGCAATAAACTTTATTGTTGTTCTGTTTGTTTTGTATTTCTTGGCTCTTAAACCTCTAAAAAAGGTTATGAGTGAGAGAACAGAAAAAATAGAAGGTGGCATAGAAGATGCAAAAAAGAATAAAGAAATTTTAAATAATACACAAAAAGAATACGCGGAAATAGTCTCAAAAGCAAAAGAAGAAGCTCATGCTATATTTAAAGAAGGTAAAAATGAAGCTGAATCAAAAAAGAAAGAAATGCTCGAAGAAGCAAGCAGAGAAGTAGAACAGATGATCACAAATGGCAAGAAAATCTTAGAAGCTGAAAAAACAAAAATGATAGAAGAAGCTAAAAAAGAAATAGTATCTTTGGTTGTTTTATCTACAGAGAAATTACTCGAATCAACAGATACTAAAAATTTTGATGAAAAAACTTTAGAAAAAATAAAGAAAATGTAAATTATATGGCCAAGATTTCAATTAACAACATTTCAAATGCAATCTACGAATCCTTAAAAGACAAAAAGGGTAATGATTTGGATTTGGCCATCCTAAATACGATACAACTTTTAAAAGAAAAACACCTTCTTAATAAAAAAGAAGAGATACTAGAAAAATTAGAAGGAATAATAGACAAAGAAGATGGTATAGTGAGAGCAAAAGTATATACAAGAGATAAATTAGGGAATAAAGAAGAAAAAGAATTGGAAGAATATCTTAAACACAAACACAAAGCAAAACAAGTTTATTTAGAAAAAATTGAAAACAAAGAAATACTCGGGGGAATAAAAATAGAAATAGGGAATGAAATAACAGATTTATCATTATCAAAAAAATTACATCAATTACAAGATTATTTAATAACTAATTAATTTTATGACAAAGAATTACATCGTAGAAAATTTAAGAAAGCAAATAGAGAAATTCCAAACAGAAATAAAGACTGAAAAAATTGGTCATGTTATTGAAGTTTTTGATGGAATTTCAAAAGTATCTGGTTTATCTGATCTAAAAGCATCAGAAATGGTGAGTTTCCAAAGTGGAGCAATAGGTGTGGCACTAAACCTAGAAGAAGATTCAGTTGGAGTTATTATTTTAGGTGAATTTTCAAAAATCAAAGAAGGCGAAGAAGTCCGTGCTACAGGACAAATTCTTTCTGTTCCAGTATCAGATAAACAAATAGGAAGAGTACTAAATGCACTCGGTGAACCAATCGACGGAAAAGGTGATATCAAAACTGAAAAAAGAAATCCTATAGAAAAGGTTGCTCCTGGAGTCGTCACACGTCTCTCAGTGGATCAGCCAGTCCAAACAGGTATCAAGGCAATTGATGCTCTTATTCCTATCGGTCGTGGTCAGCGTGAGCTTATCATCGGTGTCCGTCAGACTGGTAAGACCGCAATTGCAATAGACACAATCTTAAACCAGAAAGGACAAAATATGATTTGTGTTTATGTTTCAATCGGACAAAAAGATTCTAAACTACGCAAACTACAAACTCGCCTAGAAGAAGGTGGGGCAATGGATTATACAATCATCGTCTCAGCTGGAGCAGGAGAGCCAGCACCGCTTGCATATATTGCTCCTTATACAGGAGTTTCTATCGCTGAATATTTTATGGATCAAGGGAAAGATGTACTTATTATTTATGATGATCTTTCAAAACACGCAGTAGCATATCGTGAAATATCACTTCTACTTCGTCGTCCACCGGGCCGTGAAGCTTTCCCTGGAGATGTTTTTTATCTTCACTCTCGCTTACTAGAAAGAGCTTGTAGAAGAAACAAAGAATACGGTGGTGGATCTATCACAGCTCTACCAATAATTGAAACTCAAGCTGGTGACGTGTCTGCTTATATTCCGACAAACGTTATCTCAATTACTGATGGACAGATATTCCTAGAAACTGATCTGTTTTATAAAGGTATCCGCCCTGCAGTAAACGTCGGACTTTCAGTTTCTCGTGTAGGATCTTCTGCTCAGATTAAAGCTATGAAGAAAGTAGCTGGAACTTTAAAGCTTGATCTTGCATCTTTCCGTGAACTTGAAGCTTTCTCACAATTCGGCTCTGATCTCGATGAAGGAACAAAAAAGCAACTAGAGCGCGGTAAAAGAGCAGTTGAAATACTTAAGCAACCTCAATACTCTCCTGTAGCAACAGAAAAACAAGTGGTTATACTTTATGCTTTGACAAGAGGCTACACTGATGTAATACCACTCGATAAAATGAAAGAGTTTGAAAGTGGACTTATTGAGTACGCAGAAAGAAATGCAAAAGTATTTATGAAAGAAATCACTGAAAATAAAATGTGGACTGAAGCAGGAGAAGCCGAAATTAAAAAAGTAATAGAAGAGTATATTACAAGTTTTAGTAAATAAATATGGCTGGAACAAAAGAAATAAAACAAAGAATAAGGAGTGTGAAGAACACAAAGAAAATCACGAAAGCGATGGAGCTTGTGGCTGCTTCTAAAATGAAAAGATCTGTCTCTAGAGCTCTTTCTTCACGTCTATATGCAGGTTATTCTTGGGATCTTCTTGTTTCATTGTCAGGTAGACTAGAAGAAATAACACATCCATTTTTTATTGAAAACAATAAAGATAAAGATTTACTTGTTCTTATAACATCAAATGGTGGACTTTGTGGAGCATATAATTCTCAAGTTATAAAAAAGACATTGCAGATGATAAAAGAAAGAAATAAAAAAACTCTCGATATAATAACAATCGGTAAAAAGGGTGATAGTGCAATGAGAAGGATAGGCCAGAATGTGATAGCTTCATTCATAGAACTACCGGATAACAGTAGTTTGAGTGACATAAATCCAGTATCCAAATTAATAATAGATGAATATAAAAAAGAAAATTATAGAAATATTTATATCGCTTACACAGACTTCATCTCAGCTCTAAATCAAAAACCTCATATCAAAAAACTCTTGCCAATATCAAAAACAGAATTAAAAGAATTTATAGAAAGTGTGGGAGAGAATAATGATAATCAAAAAAATATTGAAAACAAAAAAGAAACGATACCATATTTATTTGAGGGAGATACAGGAAAATTAATTGAATCGCTAGCAGAAAAATTAACGAAAATGCAAATATACCAAATGATACTTGAATCGAGCGCTAGTGAACAATCAAGTAGAATGATGGCAATGAAAAATGCAAGTGAAGCAGCAGGTGAAATGATAGGGGGATTAACATTAATGTTTAACAAGGCTCGTCAAGCTGGCATCACTCAGGAGATATCTGAGATAAGTGCGGGAATGACGTCAATTGAATAAAATTATTATTAAAAAATTATTAGAAAAGGCTACACAAATTATATTCTGAAAAAAGTCCTCGGACGAGGGGAACGGGAACCGGTGCCAGACATTTTTTCATAAAATAATTTGTTTCGCTTAAAAATTATGAAAACAGGAATAATAAAAAGAATAATAGGGCCAGTTGTCGACATTTCTTTTGAAGGAGATGCCCCAGCTATTTACAATGCTCTAACAGTTGTAAATGGAGACAAAAAAATAGTTCTAGAAGTCGAACAGCATATCGGAGGAGGAATGGTGAGGAGTGTCGCGATGGATTCTACAGATGGACTTGCACGTGGAATGGAAGTGACAGACACAGGAGCTCCTATCTCTGTACCAGTTGGAGGAGATACCTTAGGAAGAATGTTTAATGTCTTGGGAGAAGCAATAGATGATGGAAAAGCTATATCTACAGACAAAAGATCTTCTATACACCGTAAAGCTCCAGAATTCGTTTCTCAATCTACAAAAGTTGAGATACTTGAAACTGGTATAAAAGTTATTGATCTTATTTGTCCTGTTCTTAAAGGAGGTAAAGTTGGACTATTTGGAGGAGCTGGAGTGGGGAAGACTGTTGTGATCCAAGAGCTCATCCATAATATCGCATCAAATCACGGAGGATATTCTGTTTTTGCTGGAGTTGGAGAGCGTACTCGTGAAGGAAATGACCTTTATCATGAAATGAAAGATTCTAAAGTTCTAGACAAAGTTGCCATGGTGTTCGGACAAATGAACGAACCGCCTGGTGCTCGTCTCCGTGTGGCTCTCTCTGGTCTTACAATGGCTGAATACTTCCGTGACCAAGAAAATAAGGATGTGCTTTTCTTTATAGATAATATTTTTCGTTTTACTCAAGCAGGATCTGAGGTGTCAGCTCTTTTAGGCCGTATCCCTTCTGCTGTGGGTTATCAGCCTACACTTTCCACAGAAATGGGAAATCTACAAGAAAGAATTACTTCTACAGACAAAGGTTCTGTGACATCAGTCCAAGCTGTGTATGTGCCAGCTGACGACCTTACAGATCCAGCTCCAGCTACTACATTCTCACACTTAGACTCTACGGTGGTATTAAACAGATCACTTTCTGAAATAGGTATCTACCCAGCGGTTGATCCACTAGACTCATCTTCTACAATCCTTGATCCAAACATAGTGGGCAAAGAACATTATGAAGTTGCTCGTGAAGTCCAAAGAGTTTTGCAAAGATATAAAGACTTACAAGATATCATCGCAATCTTAGGAATGGAAGAGCTTTCTGATGCTGATAAAGAATTGGTAGCAAGAGCTCGTAAAATCCAAAAATTCCTTTCTCAACCATTTTTCGTAGCAGAGCAATTCACAGGTACAGCCGGAGCCTATGTTCCTCTTTCAGAAACTATTCGTTCATTTAAAGAAATACTAGAAGGTAAACACGATGATAAAAGTGAATCAGACTTTTATATGAAAGGTGCACTGTAATTACAAATTACTAATTACTAAATATTAATGAGCAATAAATTATTAAAATTAAAAATAGTTACCCCAGAAAAACTTATTCTAGAAGAAGAGGTTACTTCTGTGACTGTCCCTACTACTGAAGGAGAGATAACTATACTTAAAGATCATATCCCATTAGTTGCAGGATTAGCATCTGGAGATATTGTAGCCAGAAAAGATGGGGAGGAGATACCGATGGCTTTAGTGGGGGGATTTGTTGAAGTTAAAAATAATGCTGATGGTCAAACCGAAGTTGCTATTCTGGCTGATTTTGCAGAGCATATAGGAGAAATAACAGATGAAGAAATATTTAAAGCAAAAGAAAAAGCAGAAGAATTAAGAAAGAAAGCTCTAAATAAAGAGATAGTGGATTATGAGCATTTTGAGACTGAACTAGAGAGATCTCTCACTCGTGTAAAAATTGCAGATAAATGGAAAAATAGAAAATATCGCAAATAAAAAAAAATTTGATATAATAATATATTATAAATAATTTTTTAAAGGTTAAAACATTTATTAAAATGTTCACCCAAGCAAATATATGGCAAAAGGAATGACTCACAAAAAGGAAACAAAGAAACCAAAAAAGGCAAAGAAAAAGTAACTTCTTTAAAAGTCCAAACAAAATGTTTGGACTTTTAAATTATTTAAGGTAGTATATACATCTATATGAGCTCAAACGAAGTAGTAATAAGATTTGAAAAAGTTTCATTTTTATATAACCACAATAAACCTATCCTAGATGAGGTCAGCTTTTCCGTTCGTCGTGGCATGAAGGTCACAGTTATGGGGCAAAATGGAGCAGGGAAAAGTACAATTTTTAATCTTATAAATGGCACGCTTGCCCCAGAAGATGGGGAAATACACCTAGCTCAGAACACGACGATTGCCCTCTCGAGACAGGTGATTCCTAAAAATGAACTTGATTTAACTGTCCGTGATTTTTTTCAAAAATGTTTTCAAGAAAAAGTTTACGACATAGACCCAAAGATTGATAATATTTTAGAGGTTGTAAACCTTAAGGGTCATGAAAAAATACATGACAGAATTATAAGATCTTTTTCTGGCGGGCAACTTGCAAGACTTTTACTTGCATCTGCTCTCATAGTAGAGCCAGATATACTACTACTCGATGAACCAACGAATAATTTAGATAAAGAGGGGATCAAACATCTCACAGACTTTTTAGTTAAATATAAAAAGACAGTTATAGTAATTTCTCACGATGCTCATTTCCTCAATGCTTTTACTGATGCAGTTTTGTATCTTGATGTTTACACTAAAAAGATAGAGCAATATGTAGGAGACTACAATGATGTAAGGGATCAAATAACCGCTCGAATGGAAAGAGAAAATAGAAAAAATGCATTGCTTTCAAAAGACATACAAGCCAAGAAAGAACAAGCCAATGCTTTCGCGATGAAAGGTGGAAGATTAAGAGCTGTCGCCAAAAAAATGCGGGAATTAGCCGAGGAATTAGAAGAGGAAAAAGTTGATGTCCGTAAAGAAGATAGGACTATTAAAAATTTTGTTATCCCATTCCAAGAAAATCTAGTGG
>CAZUAA010000002.1:8083-53766 GCA_964618365.1 uncultured Candidatus Saccharibacteria bacterium
ATCCTTAATTTGACAAGTGTTTCTGTTTAGAAAAATCATGACCAAGTAATAAAAAAAGTTAAAATCAAACTTCGCAAGAACAGACACCTCCTGCTTTCAGGCCCCAATGGTATTGGTAAAAGTACACTACTTGAATCACTTGCAAACAACAGAGCAATAGGAGGTGAAATAATCAAAGGGGTTCGGGTAGGGTATTATAGGCAAGATTTCTCGACACTAAATTTCAAAGAAACAGTATTAGAAGCTCTTGAAAATGCCATGAGAAGTGTCTCAGGAAAAGTAGAAGAAGAAAAAGTTAGATCAATTGCTGCTTCATTTCTAATAACAGGAGATATAATAAATACAAGGATAGAAAGTTTATCTGAAGGTCAAAAAGGCTTAGTTTCTTTTGCGAAGTTAGTTATTGAGAAACCCGGGCTTCTAATACTTGATGAGCCAACTAACCATATAAACTTCCGCCATTTACCAATCATAGCCAAAGCGCTCGATGAATACCAAGGCGCAATGATCCTAGTCTCTCATGTTCCTGAATTTATAAAACAAATTCGTATTGATGAAGTCCTTGATTTAGATTCTAAATAATTTTGATATAATAAAAATATGACTCAAGAACAAGCCTTAAAAATTATGAAGACTGGGGTGAATATTTATCTGACAGGTAGCGCGGGCTCTGGGAAGACATATCTACTCAATCAATAAATTTCATATCTACAAGATCACAATATAGCCGTCGCAGTGACTGCTTCGACTGGTATTGCAGCCACTCATATGAATGGTATGACTATTCATGGCTGGTCTGGCATAGGGGTGAGGAATAAAATGGACGAAAGAGATCTAGATCAACTAGAAGAAAAAAAATATCTATGGAATAGATTCGAGAAAGCCCGAGTCCTAATTATTGATGAGATATCTATGCTTCATGGATACCAGCTTGATATGATTGAAAAAGTTTGCCGAAAGTTTAAAAGAGTAGATAAACCTTTTGGTGGATTACAAGTCATCCTCTCTGGAGATTTCTTTCAGCTCCCACCAGTAGAGAAAGTAAATATATATTCAGAATATGAAAATAGTATGGTCTATATAAGTGATGCTTGGAAAATACTTAACCCAGCCGTTTGCTACCTGACAGAGCAACACAGACAAGAAGATAACACTTTAACTGAAATACTAAATAATATTCGTACCAATAATATAGAAGAGGAACATTATGAGCATTTAGTAAAAAGAATTGATGCGAAATTGAAACAAGGAGAAAAAGCAACAAAATTATATACTCACAATGTAAATGTAGATCATGAAAACCATACAGAACTTTCCAAAATAGATAGTGAAGAAAAAATATATTATATGACCTCAAAAGGGAATGATATAATTGTCGAAATTTTAAAAAAAAGTTGTCTGGCTCACGAAGAACTTCACCTGAAAATTGGTGCCGAAGTTATGTGTATTAAAAATAATATGGAGAGTGGTTATGTGAATGGCTCCCGAGGAAAAGTGATAGAGTTTGATATTGAAACCCATAACCCAATTATAAAATTATATAACGGGAAAACTGTGACTATAACCCCTATGCTCTGGGCGATAGAAGAAGATGGCAAGATAAAGGCTTCTATAACCCAGCTCCCAATTCGATTGGCCTGGGCTATAACTATCCATAAAAGCCAAGGAATGTCCCTGGATAACGCAGAAATAGACCTCAGAAGCACATTTGCATACGGAATGGGGTATGTCGCTCTTTCCCGCGTAAGGACCCTTTCTGGCATAAAATTAATCGGTTTAAATAAAGATGCTTTGCGGGTAGACCCGAGGGTTTTAGAGTTTGATCAAGACCTTCGAAATGAAAGTGCGCAAAACGAGCTAATCTTTAAAAAACTAAAAAGTGAAGACCAGCAGAAAATGGAAAGTGATTTTATAAGAAGAATGGGGGGAATATTAGATACTTCTTTAACAACTCATCAAAGAAGTGTAAAAAAGAAAATAATAGATACTAAAATCCCAACCATTTTAGTAACCAAAGAATTATTGGAAAGTGGAAAAAATATCAAACAAATAGCAAAAGAAAGAAATCTGACACCAGGCACCATCACTCACCACATAGAAGAGATAATAAAAGAATATCCAGAAACAATTATTTCTCATATTAGACCTTCGCAGAAAAATATAGACTTAGTCAAAAAAGTAAATAAAAAATTGAAAGGGGAAGAAGTGGGGAAATTAAATCCAATCAAATTAATTTTAGAAAAAGAAGGGCATAGTCTAAGTTTTGAAGATATAAGATTAGCAAGGTTGTTTATATAAAAAAATAACTAGTCTTCTCTTCCAAAAAGACTAGATATTTTAATGGTTCTAATCCCACTTAATTTTTAAAAATGGGGATTTTTTTTGGATTTTTAATCTTCCTGTAATTATGAATAAAATTACAAGAACAAAAATTAAAACAAAGGCAATTCTTGGTGCATATGGAGATTTGCCAATTTCTCCACACATTTCATAAAATGATTCCATAGTTCAGATTTTTTTAAATGCTATAATATAATCATATATATGTCAAAGGTAATAAATGAATTATTAAAATTAAAAAATAAAGATAAATCCAAGATCTTAACTAGGTTTTTTAAGACTGGAAAAGGGGAATACGGGGAAGGGGATGTATTCCTTGGTATTACTGTCCCAGTATCTAGAAGTATCGCAAAGAAATATGCTCATATAGACTTCAAAGAAATACAAGAATTACTAAATAATAAATATCATGAAGTCCGCCTTGTCGCACTTCTAATTTTAGTCCAAAAATATAAAACCTGTATTAAACAAAATCTACCCCATAGGCAAGACCTATGTGGTAAAATTGTGGAATTTTATCTGAAAAATACAAAAAATATAAATAACTGGGATTTAGTAGATTTATCTGCACATTATATACTTGGTGATTATTTATTTTATAAAGATAAAAATATTTTAATTAAATTAGCAAAATCTAAAAATCTATGGGAAAGAAGGATTGCAATTATTTCAACTTTCGCTTTTATTTATAAAGGAGAAGCAAATTGGACTTTCAAAATTATAGATATACTAATAAAAGATAAACACGACCTCATTCATAAAGCTTGTGGCTGGATGCTTCGAGAAATAGGTAAAAGAGTTGATGAAAAGCAATTAATTTCTTATCTAGATCAAAATTCAGATAAAATGCCCCGCACTATGCTCCGCTACGCGATAGAGAGACTCCCTGAAACAAAAAGACTTTATTATTTAAATAAGTGATATAATGTAGATATATGTATAAATTTAAAAAAATTATATTATTATTATTAATAATAGTAATAATTGGAGTGGTATTATATTTAAATCTTAAAAACAATAAATCAGAAAATATTCAAAAAGAAATTGTAAGTGAAATAGTCCCTGAAAATGAAATAAGAAGTCTTTGTTATTTTAGATCAAATTCTTACAATAATATATATTACGACAAAGCTTGGCTTATATTAAATATAAATGAAAATAAAATAAATGGAGAATTTCAAAACCTACCAGCAGAATCTGACTCTAAAATAGGTAGATTCGAAGGAACTGTGGGCCCTCTTGAAAGGGAATCCATGGGAAGAACTGCAAATGTATGGTGGGAAGCAGAAGCTGAAGGAACAAAAGTAAAAGAAGAACTGATTATTAAATTTGGGGATGGTAGTGCAACTGTCGGATTTGGAGAAATGATAGACAGAGGAGACGGAATTTATATTTATAAAAATAATAATAATTTATTTTTTATAGAATCTATGAATCAAATAGATTGTGAACAATTAGATGAAAAATTATTTATAGAAAAATATTTAAGAGAAAATATTAATAAAGTATCAGAAGAAAAACCAGTACTGGGTGGGACTTGGTATGTGATATCTTCAAATATAATCCCGGGAATTAAAACAGGGGAGGTGGTATACGAAGATGGACATATACAAATCAAGACAAAATTTACTTATGAATTTAATAAAAATACAAAGGAATTAAAATTTACAAATTTTGAAACAATAAAATAAATACTAATTGACATTTACCCTAAAAAGGTGTATAATATAAATATGGATAAAAATATAGACAACTTATTATATTCTAGAAGTAATAAAGATGATGAAAAAGAAAATAAATATATAGATCATTATCTAGAACAATATAGAATATATTTACATATTTTTAACAGCACTCACGATAGGAATAATAAATCTAATGATTTCTTTCTTGGATTAAACACTGCCATTATCGGTGTCTTGGGATATATAGAAACAAAAGGTGTTTCAACTTATGATTCTGTGATATTTATTTTTGCCCCATTTGTAGGTATAGCGATATGCTATGCATGGTATCAAATCATAAGCTCATACAGAAAGTTAAACAGAGCTAAATTTAAAATGATTCATGAGGTAGAATCAAAATTACCAATATCTTTCTTTGAAAAAGAATGGGAACTTTTAGGAAAAGGAAAGGACAGAAAAAAGTATTACCCATTATCTCTAATAGAAAGAAAAATCCCAATAATATTTATAATACTCTATATTGTTATATTCTTATCAGGACTGCCATTAAACTTTATAACAAATCTCATAAAATAAAACACAAAAGGTAGCTAATAGCTACCTTTTGTGTTCTCTCCAGTCGTATTCTTCTTCCTCGTCATCAGCTTTGTCTATGATGGGTGTTCCGCATACTTGGCAAGCATCATCATATGACCTAAGTCCACAACGTGGACATACAGGATCATTTGATTTTACTTCTTCTTGGTCTTTATTTGAATTATAATAATTATCTTCTTCCATAACACACATTATACCACACCAATATGTTTTTTAAAATAAATAAAAATGTTATAATATCCTCATATGGATAAAAAAATAACAGATATAAAAGCAGAGCAAATACTTGACTCTCGCAAAAATCCTACACTTAAAGTTTCAGTTTATGTGGGGGATATTTTTAAAAGTTTTGAAGTTCCATCTGGGGCAAGTACAGGCAAATACGAAGCTTGCGAATTACGTGATGGAGAAAGTGGTAAAAGTGGTGTATTAACAGCAATTAAACAAATAGAAGAAATTGTAAAACCAGCATTAATCGGAATGGATATAAACGATCAGACTATGATAGATGAGACTATGTTAAATCTAGATGGAACACAACAAAAAACAAAAATAGGTGGAAATAGTATGATCGGGGTTAGTATTGCCTGTGCCAAGACGGCATCAAGAATAAATAATGAAGAAGTCTATGAGCATTTGAGAAAAATAATATCAATAAATCCTTCTAGGAATGAACCTTATCTATATTTCAATCTTATAAATGGTGGTAAACATGCTAAAACAAAATTAGCTTTCCAGGAATACCATATAGTTCCACAAGTAGATAAAGCAAAAGAAAGCATAGAAATAAGTAGAGCAATCCAAAATAAATTAGATGAAATTCTTACAGAAAAATATGGAGGTCCTCTTATAAAAGGAGATGAGGGTGGAGTAGCCCTCGATGAAGAAGATGTCTTTGTCCCACTTAGACTCATAAAACAAGCAGTTCTGGAATTAGGATATGACGACAAAATTAAATACGCCCTTGATGTCGCTTCTTCTTCTTTTTACGATGAAAATGATGAAACATATAAATTTATGTCTAAATCTTTTTCAAAAGACGATATGAAAGATCTCTATGTAAAAATGTGTCAAGAGTTTCCTATTATTTCAATAGAAGACCCTTTTGAAGAAGAAGATTTTGAAAGCTTTACAAGTCTCCAATTATTATTACCAGATACAAAATTAATAGGAGATGATCTAACAGTCACAAATATTACTAGACTAGATAGAGCAATAAAGGAAAAAAGTATTAAAGGTATAATTATTAAACCAAATCAAATAGGAACCCTCACAGAAACATTAAAGACGATAGAGCTTGCAAGACAAAATAATATTGATTGCATTATAAGTCATAGAAGCGGAGAAACAATGGATGATTTTATCGGAGACTTGTCATACGCATTTGGATGTTTTGGATTAAAATCAGGAGCATTGGGACCAAAAGAAAGGGACGTAAAATACGAAAGACTTATAAATATAGCGAAATAAAAAATAAAATTATATGGAATCTACAACAAAAATAATAGCTACAATAGGACCAGCGAGTAATAGTAAAGAAATGATTAAAGAGATGATAAATCACCATATGGATATCGCTCGTTTAAACTTTTCTTGGAATACTCATGATTGGCACAGAGAAGTAATTAATAATGTAAGAGAGATGGCAAAAGAATGTGGAAAAATAATTCCAATCATACAAGACTTGTCAGGACCTAGAGTTCAAGAAGGGAGTGGCCATAAGTTTGGTGGTGAAGAAGAACAAAGTGCTATAACCGATAAAGATATAGCAGATCTCACTTTTGGGGTAGAAGAAAAAATAGAGTACGTTGCTATGTCTTATGTAGGAAGTGTAGATGATGTAATAAAAATAAAAGAACTAATCAAAGAAAGAGGGGGTGATCAGAAAGTTATTGCTAAAATAGAAAGAAAAGTTGCATACGAAAACTTAAATGAA
The DNA here is from genome assembly GCA_964618365.1 of uncultured Candidatus Saccharibacteria bacterium. GTDB lineage: Bacteria > Patescibacteriota > Minisyncoccia > Phycocordibacterales > UBA9973 > UBA8515. The sequence goes on from CAZUAA010000002.1 coordinate 14,642, forward strand.
ATAATAAAAGAAGCTGATGCAATTATGGTCGCAAGAGGGGACTTGGGTAATGAATTTCCGTTAGAAGAAATACCTTTTGTTCAACACCACATAATAGAAGAATGTAATAAAGCTGGTAAAATGGTTATCGTAGCAACACAAATGATGCTATCAATGGTAGAAAACCCTGTACCAACAAGAGCTGAAGTGTCTGATGTTGCTTATGCGATACTAGATGGAGCAGATGGAGTAATGCTTTCAGAAGAATCTGCTAGAGGTAATTACCCTAAAGAAGCTATTTATATGATGGAGAAAATTTCTCTAGTCGCAGAGAAAAATAGAAAAAATAAAATAACAATAGGATAATCGTTTATGCATATATTTATAACAAGAAAAATACCAGATGTCGGGCTTAAAATACTTGATGAAAATAATATATCTTATGATATAGGTAATTTTAAAAAACCTCCAACAAAAAAAGATTTAATAAAATCTTTAAAGAAAAAAAATTATGATGGAATTATATCTTTTTTAACAGATACAATAGATAAAGATGTTATAGATTCTTGTCCTACAATTAAAGTGATTGCGAATTTCTCTGTTGGATTTAATAATCTAGATATAGAAGAATTAAAGAAAAAGGGGATAATGGCTTCAAACACCCCAGGCACTTCAGCCACTGCTGTCGCAGAACATACAGTAGCGCTTATGATGGCTCTAACCACAAGACTTGTGGAGGGAGATCGATTTGTAAGAAGTGGTAAATATAAAGGCTGGGATCCTGAATTACTCGTAGGTACTGATATGAAAGGTAAGGTGATTGGTCTCATAGGATGTGGGGAAATTGGTACTGAAGTTGCAAAAATGTTAAACAGAGGTTTTGGCTCAAAAATTATATATTCTGATTTAGTGGAAAATAAAAAAATTGAAGAAGAAACAGGCGCAGAAAAGAAAGAGATGCTAGACCTAATAAAAGAAGCAGATATTATATCTCTTCATGTACCATTACTACCATCAACAATGCACCTTATAAATAAAGATATACTTTCCCAGATGAAAAGTTCAGCTTTTTTAGTAAACACATCTAGAGGGGGAGTGATAAACGAAAAAGAACTTGTTGATGCATTAAAAAATGATACGATAAAAGGGGCTGCACTTGATGTATTTGAATGTGAACCAAAACTATGCAAAGGTTTAACAAAATTGTCAAATGTAATACTTACACCACATATAGCATCTTCTAGGATTTCAGCTAGAAATCAAATGGCAGAGATTGTATCAAGGAATATAGTTTCAGCCCTAAAAGAAGGAAAAGTTATCAACACTATCGTAAAATAACCTTACAGAACAAGACCCTAAAGAATTTCTTTAGGGTCTTGTTTTATTTTTTATTAAGGTATAATTATAAGGTGGTGCATTAAAGCATTACATTTTATTAGTTTAATAATATTAAAAAATATATGATTAAAAAATATTTAAAGAAAGGTTCTATTTTATTTTTTGGTCTCGCTTTAGTTTTAGGAGGATCTTTGGCTTATGCAGAAGATGATTCTAATGTAAATAAAGAAAGAGAAGAGGCTAAAAATAGGTTTGAGCAAGAAAGAGAAAATGCAAAAGATTTAATAGAAAAAGAGAGAGAAGAAGCTAAAAATTTAAGAGAAGAGGCTAAAGAGAAAATGGAAAAAGAAAGAGAATCTATTAAAGAAGAAGCTTCAAAAATGAGAGGAGATTTTAGATCAAATCTTTCTGATGATGAAACAATAGAGGCAATAAGAGCAAAACGTGAAGCAGTAATAAAAGAAATTACACAAAAAAGAGAAGAATTCAAAGTTAAAGTTGAAGAAAGTAAAAAAGAATGGGAAGCAAAAAAAGAAGAGATGAAAAACAAATTTAAAGAAGATCTTGCTAAAATAAAAGATGAAAAGAAAAAAGAAGCACTTACAAAAATCGACAGTAAATTAGATGAATTAAATCTAAAAATTACTGAAAAATTAGGAGAAAGAGTAAGTCAAATTGAAACAGTTCTTGCTGGAGTAGAATCAAGAACAAACAAAGCTAAAGATAAAGGACTTGATGTAGGGGCTACCGAGGAGGCTATTTCTCTCGCAAAAGACAAAATATCTGCAACAAGAGAATCAATAATAAAACAATCAGAAAAAATATATGAATTAGAAGTAGGCGAAGAATCAACATTAAAGACTACAACACAAGCTGTGAGAGATGCATTTAGAGCAGATATTAAAGCTTTATATGAAGAAGTGAAAGGAACTCATGATGCAGTAAGAAAAGCTGCTGTAACACTAGCCCAAATTCCTAAGATTAATGAGATAGAAGATAGTAAAGATGAAACAGAAAATGAAATAGAGGTCGAAGACGCTACAGGAAGTACTACTAATCAATAATAAAAATCTATGGAAAATAATAAAACAAAATCAATGATTATCTGGCTAGTCGTTGTTATAATATTGATACTCATAGTCTTTATAGTCTTAAAAAATCCTAACAAGATGAAAAAGATGCCACCAGTAAGTCAAGATATAGTAGAGTTAAATAATGCTATAAAAAATGATACACCGGAAGCTATCACAGAGAATCTAAATCAAATCGATATGACAGATACTACTGATGAAGATCTAAAAGCGATAGATGAAGAATTAAAAAATCTATAATTTTAAGCTCACAAAACCCCGATCTGGTCGGGGTTTTGTTGTTTTTATAATAATCCTTTTGATGGTAAAATATGAATTATGGAACCATTAGCATCAAAAATAAGACCTCAAAATTTAGATGAATTTGTAGGGCAAAAACACCTTATAGATAAAGATAAACCACTCTATATTGCTATAACTAAAAAGCATCTTTTTTCTTTTATACTTTGGGGCCCGCCTGGAGTCGGCAAAACTACGCTGGCGAGAATTTATGCCAAATCTTTAAATGCAGAATTTTTTGAGTTATCGGCCGTTTCAGCTGGTAAAGATGACATAAGAGCAATCGTAGATGAAAAAAAATCTGGAGGAAATTTATTTGGACCTAAAATTCTTTTCTTAGATGAGATACATAGATTCAACAAAGCTCAGCAAGATTTCCTTCTCCCTTATGTAGAAAGTGGTAAGCTTACTTTAATCGGAGCAACTACAGAGAACCCAAGCTTTGAGGTGATACCTGCACTACTATCTAGATGTAAGGTTTTTGTCTTAGAAGGACTAAAAGATGAAAACATAGAGAAGATAATAAAAAGAACTGGGTATAAAATAAAAAAAGATGCAATAAAATGGCTAATATCATTTTCAAATGGTGATGCAAGGCAAGCAATAACTACAATTGAAAATACAATAAATCTTTACAAAGAATTAACACTCGAGAATTTAAAAAATGCCGTTCAGTCAAAATTTATAAGATATGACAAGAGGGGAGACGAGCATTATAATCTCGTAAGTGCTTTTATAAAAAGTATGAGAGCTTCCCAACCAGACCCTACTTTGTATTACTTGTCAAGGATGATAGAGGCAGGGGAAGATCCAAAATTTATAGGGAGAAGAATGGTGATTTTTGCAAGTGAAGATATTGGACTTGCACAGCCGACAGCCCTCGTGGTCGCCAATGAGGTTTTCCGTGCTGTGGAGACTATAGGATACCCAGAATGTGCCATAAACTTGGCCCATGGAGCAGTTTATCTGGCACAAGCCAAGAAAGATCGAAGTGCTTATGAAGCCTTTAGAATGGCCCAAAATGATGTAAAAACCTATGGAAACCTAAATATACCACTCAATCTCAGAAATCCTTCCACAAAGCTCCTAGAAGGCCTAGGATACGGCAAAGGTTATGAAAAGTATACAAAAGAAGACCTAATGCCCGAAAAATTGAAAAATAAAAGGTACCTAAAGACTAAAAAAGTATAAAGGTATTGCAAAAATACAAAAAAAGAGTTATTCTTTAATCTAAAAGATAGAGTAAAAAAATGTTTTTTAACTTTTTAAATTTTAGCTTATGATAAAAGTACCATTTTACAGAAAAACCATTCAAACTACCGGATTAAAAGGCGGTAGTAAAAACTTAGTTAGAAACTTTAAAAAACCAAAAAATGGGTCATCGTCGCAGTAATAAAGGATTTGGGAAAAGAAATCTTTTCCCCGGAAAAAGTAACAATAAAAATAAAACCGTAAAAGTGACGACCATAGGAGGGTATGCTGATATCATTGGAGACGATGGAATGATACGAACTATCGTAAATCCAAAAAAAAGAGATATCTTTGGTTTCTCTCATTAAGAAGTTAAACACGGGGCTGGTAATACCAGCCTTTGTTTTTTATATTTTAATGTCGTAAAAGATATATTGTGCGACATTATCATATCTTTTAAATAAAGGAATATTGAAATCCCCCTATCTATAAATAGGACTATTCTATATTAGCCAAACATTCATTAAAAGATTTAACTTGTATATTATATTTATCTATTTTTTCTTTAACTTCTTTTACAGTTTCATTGAAATCATTTACAACAGAATTATATTTTATTATCTGCTCTGTGGTCGTCATCCCCTCGTATAGTCCCCCGTTTTCTATCTTTTCCTTCCTGTTGTTAAGGTCTTCACCCATATCACTTATCTTTTCATTCAAGAAATTAATAGAATTCTTTAAAACCTCATCTACAATAGGGCAAGCATTCTTGGGAAGACCAAAGTGTTGAACCGCCATCCAGACATTATTGCCTTCATATTTACCATATTTAATAGCTACACCTATTTCTGTGTAATTTTTATTTATAATATTAGCTCTATGACCCTCACTATTCATCCAGGCTTTTATAAGATCTTCATTATTCTCAAACGAGCCCATAGCAAGATTTTCTCCCATTAAAATATATTGGTATGATACTTGATCACCCAAGTCTCCTACTTCTACACCAGATGGAGATACATGTTCGAAATAAACTTTAGCAAACATATCGTCTACCTTTTTTTGAGCAGATAAATTTAACTTCTCGTTTACCCGGAGAGCATCTAGTCCTTGCTCAAGGACTCTTATTTCATTTGTAAGTCTAATCACGCCATCACGAGAAAGCGAATCGCTGGAAGTAATTTCTTTATTAAAAATTTTATCTGTGACAACAAGAGCTCCAGGAGTTTTTATCTTATCTGGTAATTGTGTTAATTCATTTCGACTTTCTTTTATTTTAATACTAGTGCTTTTTGCTAAGTCAGTAGCAATAGTACTATTATTAAAAGAAGAAGCCAAACTATTATAAATAACCGTAAGGTCTTCCCTTATAATAAAAAGTGAAATAACAACGAACATTATTATAAAAATTTGATAAAATAATCGCATAAATTATTTACAGGAAGTTGCAAAACTATACCCTGTTTTCTCTGCTTCATCTTTCGAAGAAAACCAGATTTGATTTTCTTCTTTTATCCTACTTGCACCACTACAATTTAAACTATAATATAGTTTACCATTTTTTGAAGCAACATACTTCTTTTCTTCTTTATCATTTGTGGAAAAGTCTTCCCCTTCTATCCCCTTCTCTTCAGAATTTTTTATTGTATAATTTTTTACTTCTTTATCTTCATTATCTTTATTCATCTCTACAGAAATCCTGCCTAAAGCAAAAGAACTCAAGGCGACCCCTATAATAATAAGAGAAAAAACTATATGGAAATTGTCTACCCCTAAATAACCCTTGATTTTATTTAAAAAATGATTTATACTCATATGAGTTAATTATAAATCATTTGGGGTTAATTTGTAAGGCTTTTATCAACAATTACCCCTTTAAACACACAATATGGCACATAGGAAAGCCGGAGGATCGGCGAAAAACTTAACAGATTCAAAACCAAAGTACCTAGGTACTAAACTTTATGATGGAGAAACTGCAAAAGCAGGATCTGTAATCATAAGACAGCGCGGTACTAAAATACTTCCAGGTAAAAATACTCGTATCGGTAAAGACCATACAATATTTTCAATGAAAGAAGGTAAAGTTAAATTTAGTACAAAAAGAAAACAAAACTTTAACAGAACCACTTCAGTTAAAAAAGTAGTAAATGTAATGTAAATCTAAATAAAAATTCCTCAGACTTGAGTCTGAGGAATTTTTATTTAGACACACTTATCACTCCATCATATTTATCACTTATAATATGAGCCGAATATTTTGGTAAATCTAATTTATTTTTTGGCACAAGATCCTCTGGATAAGAAAAAAATATTTTTGTTTTAAATTCTTTCTTTAATAATTCATCTTTAAAAATACATCTATTTAAATCACCAGAAAATATAACTAATTTATTATCCTTAAGTACTTCAAATAATTTTCTATCATAATTATCTATATTTTTAAATAAAATTATTCTTTCGGAAATATCAGAAATCTCTTCAAGTTGTTTTATAAATAAATCATCATTTCCTGATTCTATTATTAAAATTTTTTCATTTATAAGATTACCGACTTCTTCTTTAAATAATTCTTTAGCTTGATCATAAGCTGAAAACAAAAGAACCTTCTCCCCATGCTTAAATAAATCAACCATAATTTTTATGCTAAAAAAAGAAGAACCTTCTCCGGGAGCACCAGAAATAAGCATGGGGAAATCTTCATGATCAAACTTTATTATTTCATTATTAATTATCATTTTCATAATTAAAGTATATCATTAATAAACCTCATTTTGATAACAACGCTCACAATATATAATCTCTGGTCTATCTGGAGCATAACTTGTCTCGAATTCATTAGTACAGCCTTCTTTCATACAAGAACGATGATAAAGGATCATGGGGTTACGTAGAGATAGTCTTTCTTTATATCTTTCATCTGGGTGTAAGTGAGGGATAGGTATATTCATTCTTCTATAGAATTGTAATTCAAATGGGGTTATTTTGTAAGCACGGTGAGATTTCTCACATTCAATGACTTCATTTAGGATAGAGTCATCTATATCTTTAATATTGTCAGAGATATCACTGGCTTTTAGAGTAATAGTATATGTGTTATCTACTTTTTCTTTATATGGATAACCTCTTTCTATTATTTCTTCTTTTGATAATGGAAAGTGATCATTGATTACTGCTTCATTGTATCCAAATGGGCATAGTTCATATGGGAAGAATTCACCATACTTGTATACCCTACCCTTGCTATCTATGTAGGGCATGTCAGACATATGTTTCTTTATTTTATCTACCATAGAGAAATATTCTTCCTTTGAATATTGTTTGTTTAGGATACAGTATTGTTTGTTTTTGAGGGCGATGCAACCGAAGAGGTTGGAGGAGGAATATGAAAAATCTGAATATTCTGATTCACGAAGATTTATATTACCATTTGAAATAAATTTAACATCATACCCATCGGTTGCTCCTAATGTATGCTCATATACCAAATTACCTCTTAAACTATGAGAAGTATCCATAACATCCTTGTTTCCAACATTTCGATATCCATATTTAACATTTTCAGCATCTATAACATTAAAAGAGTTGCTTGTATTTTTACAATTTCTCAATTCGTCCCCAGATGAATTTTGAGAATTAATAATATTCGCATACTTCCTAGGAAATTGTAAAGAAAATTTCCAAAACTCTTTTTTAAAACTTTCAATAAACGAATGACTACTCATATCTAATTCTTTCATCTTCTCCTCATACACTTCTTTGGTATATTGTTCATTTAAAATACAATATCTTTGATTATTTAAATTTACGCAACCAAAACAGTCTTGGCAGTTATTACAGTTAAGAATGAAGTTGCAGTTTATACAGGAAGAAGACCAATATGAATATTGGCAAAAATAATTTTTGTTAGCTCCCATATTTTCATATAATAATTCACTACTTGTTATATTATAGGAATCAATTATTTGTTTAGAGGAATCAATATTACTTGAATAATAAACGTATTCTGAATTTAAAATTACAGAAAACGCTAAATATACATCCTTAACCCCAGAAACAATATTTGTAAATTCACAATTTTTATTTTCTCCATGAGTATACAACGAAACCCTTGGAATTTTATTAAACAAATTACTAAATTGCTCAAAAAAAGATTGGGAAAAATCATAATCTTTTACATATGTTTCAGCACCCCAATTATCACTTTTATAACACTCTGGACAGTATACAGGAAAAGGAGATTTATCATCATACATAGCAATAATATTTTTCTTACACATATCGCAAGTTCTTTTATATAAAGATCTTTCATTTCTCCATATCATTCTACGAACGAAACGACAATGGGGGCAAAAGGTTGGTGGTGGGACTTTAATTTTCTCATAAAACAAAAAATCATCGGGCTCGATAGTAAAGTCTTTTTTACAATTTTGACAATTTCTTGTTTGTGGTTCCATAATTAAATTATATCATTAATACACTTCTTGCTGATAACAGTGTTCACAGTAAACTATCTCTGGCCTATCTGGGGCATAATTAGTTTTAATGTCTTTACTACATTTGTCACATTTACGATCCCAGAATTTATATGGGCCTCTTCTTTCTATTCTATTTTTATGTCTACAAAAGAAACATTTTCTAGGTATTGGTAGTTTCATCTTTTTATAGAAAAATAGTTCTTGTTCTGTTATTTTATAGTTTCTTTCACAATCTATGCATCTTAATATTTCTTTAGTTATATCATTGTTTATATTATCTATATGGTCAGGTATTTCTTCTGGTTTTAATGTTTCTTTTCCTTTGGTCATCTGTATATTATCTTCCCAACGGAAACCTTGAGCTAGAGCTTCTTGTTTGGTGAGAGGCATATTGTCTTGGGCTATTGTTTCGTTGTAGGCAAATGGAGCTATCTCTGGAGGCATCATAAGCCCATATATTCCCCTTTCAGTAAGTTCTTTGATTATATGATTTTTTAATTCTTCATATTCTTCTTTTGTATATTGTTTATTTAAAATACAATACTCAGCATTTTTGAGTCCATCACAACCGATGCAATCATGGCAATTATTTAACATATGTGAATACAAGATATTTCTTGAATTTGTGACAGAACAAGAACCTATAACATTAGAAGAATACCCGACAGCTGTACACTCTAAAAGATTTTCACACTTAAAACCAAAACCCACAGTCCCAATTGAATCTTTAATTTCCTTACTAGCAAATATAAATTTGCAATTTTCTCCATTTGCTATTTCAAAAGAATTATATACATTTTTACATTCAGTAAGATAGTCTCCATTGGAGTCAAAAGTTTTTAAATTATGATTCTCTCTATGAGGAAATTGTAGGCAAAAATCATTAAATTTATTCATCATTTCTTTCATTTTCGAGTAACTTCCAGTGATTTCTTTTAATCTATCTATGTATTCATCTCTTGTAATCTGTTCATTAAACCAACAATAACTTTGATTTCGAAGGTTTATACATCCAAAACAATTTGTGAGACCACTACAATTTTTTATAAACATACAGTCAACACAATTATTTGAGTCTTGACCATAAATTACCTTTGAAGATTTAGGGCAATTCACACATTCATAATCTAATTCCATATCTAAACCATAATAACAATCCATAACTTCATTAGAGGTTCTTACACCCTTAGTATATAAAGACTCTTCAAGGGGACCACAATTAAATACAAAATAACAATTCTTTAAACCACCAGCATAATTAGAATAATTACTATTTATATTGGGCCCAGATCCTAAAGAAATATATGTTGGAGATTTTGGAACAATTTTTGTTAGACTACCTAATTGTTCAAAAAAACTTTTATTGTAATCATATGTAAATGAATATTGATAACCATCCCACATATCTGAAGAATAATAATTATGAGAAACTACATTATATTTATTTTTTGAGTTATACATTGTAATAATCGATTCACCACTAACAGAACAAGACCCAGTATACAAACTTGTCTCATTTCTCCACATAGCTCGCATTTTAAATCTACAATCAGGGCATACTTCTGGTACTGGAACTTTCATTTTTTCATAAAAAGAAAGATCGTCTTGATCTAGGTTAAATTCAATATTACATTTTATGCATGTTTTATTCATATATTAATAAACCTCCTGCTGGTAACATTTCTCACAATAAATAATCTCTGGTCTATCTGGTGAATAACTGGTTTCAAATTCATTAGTACATCCTTCTTTCATACAGGATCTATGCCAGAGTTTAAGAGGGTTTCTTTGGGAAAGTCTTTCGTAGTGTCTACAGTTAGGACAGAGTCTAGGGATAGGTAGATTCATACGGCGGTAGAATTGGTATTCTTCAGGGATTATCTTGAATGCTTCTGTACATTGATGATTACAGTCTTTGTGGAGACATTCTATTACTTTACCTACTATTCCTTCATCTGTATCATTTATATCATCTGGAATGTCATTGTTTTTGATATCTATATTGTAATTTCTTTCTTCTTTCTCTTTCCATTTGTATCCTTGCTCTAATGCTTCCTCTTTAGTTAAAGGATAGTATTCTTGAGCTATGGTTTCATTATAGGCAAAGGGAGAGAGTTCAGATGGGAAGAACTCTCCATATTTGTATACCCTACCCATACTATCTATGTAGGGCATGTCAGACATATGTTTGATGATTTTGGGGACGACTACATCGAATTGTTCATAGGACTATAGGTGGTTCAAGACACAGTAGGATTTGTTTTTAAGACCAATGCAAGCGAAACAATTAGAGCAAGAAGTTAGAGCAAAACAATAATTAACATTAAAAGAATTATTTCTAATCACTAAAGAAAATAGTGACTTAGAAATATTCATACTAACAGACATGGATTCATAAACATTATCAAGATTTAATCCGGCACTTGTACTATCATAAATATCTCGAGCTACTCCAACTATATCTTGAGAGTTTTTACTATTTTCTGTCTTGGAAATATTAAAGCCATTAAAAACATTTACACTTTCGGAAATATTATTACCAGAACAATTTTGTGATTTTAAAATGTTAGCATATTTTTTAGGATGTAAAACTAAAAATTCCTTAAACTCTTTTTTAAGAGAATCTAAATTATGATGTAAATCATATAAAAATTTATCTTTTATTTTTAGATATTCTTCTTTTGTATATTGTTCGTTTTTATAACAATAAGTTTTGTTTCTTAAATTACAACACATTATGCAATCATTACAATTTACTGAATCTTGTAAAAAGTAACTATCCATACAATCTTTTATATTATTACCATAACAAACCCTAAAACATTTCTGGCAATTTAATATCTCATAACAAAACTCATTATCCATAGAAAAATATATCTCCATGGAATCTTTAGTCCTTAACCCAACATTAGAAAATCTCACATTTTCGATATAACCACCACCAAAACAATAGTGGCAATTATTTGCTTCAACAATAAAATTAACATATGGTGAATTTTTATTTGAAATATGCCCATTAAGATTCATCTCTGGGACTTTTTTATATAGATTTAAATATTGTTCAAAAAAATTTATTGAAAAGTCATATGTCGAACCATAATCTAAAGCATCCCAACTATCACCAAGCCAACAATCCTGACAATAGACATTAATATCATCACCACCAAAAACTGATATCATTTTTTTATCACAATTATTACAATTTCTATGATAGAAAGATCTTTCATTTCTCCATATCATTCGTCTTACCATTCTACATTCCGAGCAAAAAGTTGGTGCTGGAACTTTTATTTTCTCATAGAACACAAAATCATCCGACTCAATAATAAAGTCTTTCTTGCAGTTCTGGCATTGCTTTGTCTGTGATTCCATATATTTTGATTATCTCACAACCCCACCCCCCAGGCAAATATCTCCATCATAAATTACTATTGACTGACCACTATCCACCAAAACATTTCTAGTAAACTCTACTTCTGCACAAGTTGGACTTGTGCAAGATTTTATTTTACAATCAAGCAATTCTCCATGATATCTGATTTGGCATTTATAATTTTTATTCATTTCGGGTTCAATAATCCAATTTGTATTTATAAGATTAACTATACTCCCACTATTATTCCCACCAGTCGGACTGGTGGCCAGTCCCAAGCCTTGCTTGGGACTAACGTTGATAGTATTGTTCTTTATATCCTTTGAAATTACATATAAAGGTTTATTATTGTCTTCATTTTTAAAGATTTTAAATCCATGTCTTTCTCCTAGAGTAAAAAATACTGCTCCGTCATGAGAACCGATAGTATTCCCTTCTTCGTCTAACAGGTCACCACTCTTTTTCTCTAAATAATGATTAAGAAAATCTTTCATATCAAGTGGAGCCAAGAAGCAAACCCCCTGGCTATCTTTCTTTTCTGCAACAGGAATTTTGTATTTCAAAGCTTTCCTCCTTACTTCTTTTTTATCTAAATGTCCAATAGGAAAAAGTGTATGCTCTAAATCTTCTTGCTTTAAAGTCCAAAGAAAATAGGATTGATCTTTTGATAAATCTGGGGATTTCTTAAGCCGAGAATAAATGTTCTTTTTAGAGTGGTCTGGCACCGGCTCCCGTCCCCCTCGTCCGAGGACCCGAGAAAAAGAATATTTCTTCTCGGCTTTTAATGAAGATGAATTTTTTTCACATACCGCATAATGTCCTGTCGCAATATAATCCGCCCCATGCTTTTTAGCAAAGTCCCAAAAAACTCCAAACTTCACTTCACGATTACACATAACATCTGGATTTGGAGTTCTCCCTTTTTTATATTCTTCTATCATATAATCTGCTACTCCTTTTTTATAAGCTTCTTCTGCATCACACTCCAAAAAAGGTATCCCTAGATGTGCACAGACTCTCATCGCATCTCGCCTTTCATCACGCCAAGTGCACTCTATAAAATCCGGAGTCCATGTACGAATAAAAACCCCAACGACATTATATCCTTGGTCTTTAAGTAGAGAGGCCGATACAGAAGAATCAACTCCACCCGATACTCCCACAAATACAGTTTTTATTTCCTTTCCCATCTTGCAAATATACCACAAGGTAGTAATCTATCACTATTTGATTCTTTAATAGCAAGCTCGCCCCCTTCTATTTTACCACCAAATTTATTTTGTATTTCTTTTAAATTATTCTCGTAAACAATAGATGAATACCCCGCTGTATATCCATTTATAAGGACAAAAAGTGGATCATCTGATAAGACATTATCACACAAATCCATCAATTCTAAAAAGTTTTCTTCTATCTTCCAAAGTTCGTCTTTTGGACCATGACCAAAAGATGGTGGGTCCATTATTATACAATCATATTTATTTCCTCTTTTAATTTCCCTTTTAAGAAAAGTCACGACATCTTCTATAAGCCACCTAATAGGTGCGTCTTTGAATCCATTTAATTCTGCATTCTCCCTAGCCCAAGTGACTGCCTGTTTTGAAGAATCTACATGGCAAACTTCTGCCCCCGAGGATGCACAAGCAAGAGTCGCCCCACCAGTATATGCAAAAAGATTTAGAACTTTTATTTTTCTATTTTGTTTTTTTATTAAATTTTCCATCCATTCCCAATTCAAAAGTTGCTCTGGAAAAATACCAATATGTTTAAAAGAAGTTGGTTTAATTGTAAAATTAAAATTTCCAAAATTAATTTTCCAATCTTTTGAAACACCATTTTTTATAATCCATCGTGACTGCGCACGCAGGTTAGTTTTATTACCACTACGCTCAAATAAAAGACTAGCTTTACTCCACTCTTTTTTATCTAAATTTTTTTTCCACAAAGCTTCAGGATCTGGGCGAGACATTACAAAACTTCCATATCTTTCTAATTTCTCACCATTTCCAGAATCTATAAGCTCATAATCTTTTTGTTTTTCTAATTTTAAAATCATAATTGTATCGCCGTAGTTTTATACGAAGGCGTATTATTTTAGATATCTATTAATGTTTAATTTATGCTCATCATAATTTTTAGCAAAATACACTCTACCACTATCATCATGTAAATAATAAAGATAAGATGAATCTTTAGGGTTAAGTGAAGCAATTATAGAATCAATTCCGGGATTACAAATCGGTTCGTCCGGTAATCCTTTTTCTTTATAAGTATTCCTATCAACATCAACTTGAAGTGGCATACCTATGTCAAATCTTTTCCAAAGTATACCTGAAATTATTTCTCTATCACCCCTCCCGTTTGACTCAAGCTCTATAATAGAAGCCATAATTATTATGTCTTCTAAATTTCTTTTACTATTTTCTATGTCTCCTTTTATTTTATTTGTTTTATTTTTAAAATTATCATTCATTTCTTTTATAATCTCATCATAAGTAGTTAAAGGGAAAAAGAAATAAGTATCTGGGAATAAATATCCCTCTAAATCATTACTGTTTTGCAAAAATAAATCTTTTCTAAATTCTGGTAATTTATCAGCAAAAATATTTGCCATCTCCTCGTTCGTAAGACCTTCTCTTAAAGTAATTTTAATAGGCTCAATATTGTGTTTGGCTTTATATAATTGAAATGCAACAGAAAAAGCATTAGTACCTTTTTCAAATTTATAATCTCCCCTTTTAATATCTAAACTTAAAGAAAAAACTCTCGCAATAATGTAAAAAACATCTTTATCTCTTATTACTTTTTTAACTTCTAATTCACTAGAGATGATCTTTAGATTATCTTCACTTGAAATATGAATGACAACATCTTTATTATTAAATGGGGCTGAGAATAGATAATAAGATACTATAATCAAAATAGAAACGGAAAAAAATATATTAAGAAATGTAAAAAGTTTTTTCTTTTTTTGTTTATTTATATAAATAGTTTCTTCCATATATCATTATACAGGCAAATTTGAAGGTGGTTTTGCAATCTTTGTCTCGACTCTCTTGAAGCTTGGAGTTTCTGAAACCATACCAGGGAAGTGATATAATGTTGCAAGTTCTTCTACCGAAAGTACAAAAAGTTGCGGCTTACCTGAGGGGAAAAACATAGATAAAACTGGAGGATATTTCAAGTTATATTGAAGAGGTGGATGAAAGAAAACTCGAAGCCTATAAAAATCAAGCATTCTTTTTTTAATTTTTGTAAGAGCAAGACCAGTAGGATCAGACCATGGAGCATCAAACTGAGTAGCATTTAGACGCCAAAGTTCATTTATACCAGGCTGAGCAAATTGTCTAAACATAAGTCTAGAAGATCTTCGAAGATTATTAAAAGCATCATCAGAATGTAGCTTCTTGTCGGCTAAGGTTACGAGCCTAATACCACAATCAAAATGTATTTGATTTTGAGTATCAGTAATTGCTTTAATTACAGGCCTATATTGCTCAGGGACATTTATCTGTTTACCAAATGTACCGATGATATTATCATTCTTCTGAGTACGAGTATAAGGAGCTAAAAGCTTTTCAATATATTCATTTGCTGCTTCAGCAAAAGTTATATGCCCACCCTTGGCATGGCTATGATATCTGATAGTATTTTGCCTTATAATTATTTGTATCCAAACCTGCTGACCTTTTGGAAGAGAACCTAGATATTCAATAATAGGAGTAATGGGATCAATCTTATACTCTTCTTTTACTCCTGTTTTCATATCATCCCCAAAATTTTTATATGTCCTAATCGGAAGGAAATCTTCTTTTCTTTTAGCAAATTCACAACCCCATGTATTCCATTCCCCATCTTTCTTGTATTGTGGAATATCAAAAACATAGTCATCAACTTCGACAACCTTGGCCTGAGGGTATTGAGCATATATTTGAGTTTCAACCAAATCACGTATACGAGTCGGTGTCCTTATGTAGAAATGAACCTTTCCATCTATAGAAGCAATCTCAAGAGAAAACCAAAGCCAAGGAGCACCAATAATGTATTCTTCCCAAAAGCCTTTAAAACTTTGATGATAAAATGCATTAGAAAATATAAGCTCCATAGCTGCTGGACTTTTTATAACCTCTCTGGGAACTTGAATTTCAAGTAAAACCCATTTAATACCCATTATAAATCTATCCTGTCTATAGTCATGCCACAGATGAAAAGCCAAAAAAGCAAGGGGTATCGGCATAAGATAACCTACTGCAACTAAAAGAAATTGTATTAAATTAAAACTATGAGTTGCAAAAAATTGTTCAAGCATAATAAATTATCTTGCATTAAAATAACCAATAAGTATAGCTACAAAAATCAATCCTAATATTATAAAAATAATATTTATTATCCCCTTTTTATACATACTTGTATATTATATCATAAAATAAAAGAAAAAACTCGCCAAAGGAAAATTTGGCGAGGTGGAAAACTATATTTAAGATAATTTATACAGCTGTGTATAGTCCAGTTTTATTTTTCTTGAAAAATTTTGAATTTTGTAAATTTACAAGGATTGTATTCTTCTTTAAATATCTTTCTTTCATAACTTGCTCCACGATATCTTCTTTACTCATAGGCCCATTCTTCTTAAGTAGTTCTTTTATAACATCCTTAACTACACCTCTCTTATATCCCCATTCAGATAAAGCATAAATACCTCTTCCAACAAGAACAAATCTATTATCTTTTATAAGTTCATTGTGGCATGTAGCAGTGTGGCATTTCTTTGTGAAAGTATCAGCAATAGCTTTTGCAACTTCTCTAAAGTGCATAGGGCTACCGTGCTTGCGCATCATAAGGAAGGCGTAGTCTTTTATTCCTCTTGTTTTAATAGAAGAAGAATTTGATTTACCCCATTCTCCGAGAGGATTTTTGGAAAGAGTTTTGGACATACCAAGCCATCTTCTTGCGATTTCTTCATTTTTATATTCTTCTGCAAGTTCTTTAACTTCTTCTAAAAATCTTGTGACAAGTTCTCCCTCAGGAACAAGCTCATCATCTGAAAGATTTTCAAAAAGATTTTTTAATGATTTGTGAATTTTCTCTGAAATACTAGGATCAACACTCCATCTTGCTTTAAAATGTTCGTCTTCTTTATGTTTAGTAAAATCATCACTGAGGGTAAGATAAAGATGAATATGATTTTGAGTAAGTCTATCTTTAGAAAAATGATCAAGTAAGTCTTTTTCAGAAACAAGTGCACCTAAAGAATGCATAACTTTTTTTAATTCATCAAAAACAGCTTTCTCGGATTTGAATGCGTCAGATTTTCTTATCATTGACAAAGCAACATTCTCAATCTGACGGACTCTCTCACGGGTAATACCATACTTTTTACCAATGGCTTCTAATGTTTTTCTTTCAGCATCTGCTCCTATACCGAATCTATCAACAATAACCTCGTATGCTCGAGGTGGTAATTCGGAAAGAATATGTTTGGTAATTTGTTTTGGTTTAAACGTAAGAATATTAGCCATTTGATTTAAAAATTAAATAATAAATATTTTCAAGTTTTATCATAATATCATTACTATCAAATAAAGTCAACTAATCTAAAATAATATAATTTATCCTTATAAAATAAGCTTATTTTTTAGAGGAAGATTTGGCTTTTGCTCTATCTGCTTCTGTTAATAACTTTTTTCTTAATCTTACACTCTTTGGAGTTATCTCTAAATACTCATCATCTGCCATAATTTCTAAGCCTCTCTCAATAGACAATCTATAGGGTGGTTTTACATTAATAGCTTCATCAGATCCGGATGCTCTCATATTACTTAACTGTTTACCCTTTGTTGGATTCACAGCCATTTCATCTCCTTTTGTGACATTCCCCACTACCATACCTTCATATATTTCATCTCCATGCTCTACATAAAGCAATCCTCTTTCTTGTAAAGTCCAAAGAGAAAAAGCGGCAACTTTACCATTGACCATAGAAGTCATTGAACCTACATCTCTCTTTTTAATTTCACCTGCATAATTTTTAAATCCGATAAATCTAGATGCGAGTATTCCTTCACCTTTTGTATCAACTACGAATTGACCTCTATATCCGAGTAATCCCCTTGTTGGCATTTCCATCAAAATTCTAACTATTCCGTCTTTTTCTGCCATATGAGTAATGAGACCTTTACGAGAAGTTAGCTTCTCTATCACAATGCCTGAAACTTCACTCTTCACATCAATTGTGACCTCTTCATAAGGTTCTAATTTTTCTCCATTTTCTTCCTTTATGATTACATGGGGCTGAGAAACTTGAAGCTCATAACCTTCTCTTCTCATATTTTCAAGAAGTATAGCAATATGGAGCTCACCTCTACCATAGACAAGATACCCTTCAACTTCTTCCTCTAAATCAGAATTATCAAAATTTATTCTAAGGCCAACATTTATTTCAAGTTCTTTCTCAAGTCTTTCTTTTATCTGTCTACTTGTTACAAATTTACCTTCACGCCCTGCAAAAGGAGAATTATTCACCAAAAAATTCAAAGATATTGTTGGCTCATCTATGGCAATAGATGGTAGGACTTCTGTTTTTTCATTATCACAAAGAGTCTCTCCAATATAAACATCAGGGATTCCAGCAATAATCGCAATATCTCCAGCATTTAAAATTTCTACCTCTTTTCTTTTAAGACCTTCAAAAGTAAACATTTTTGTTATTTTTGAGTTTCTAGAATTACCATCTTTGTCTTTTACAATAATCTGGGATCCAGTTTTTACTGATCCTCCATAAGCTCTGACGATAGCTAACCTCCCTAAGAAATTATCATAGCCTAGATTAAATACTTGCGATTGAAAAGGGTTGTCTATACCGCCACTTGCTTCTCTAACTTCTTCAAGTACTAAGTCTAAAAGAGGAGTAAGATCGTTTGATTTTTTATTATGAAAATCTTCCAATGTTTTAAAAGCTTTACCTTCACGTCCGATAGCATAAATAGTTTTAAAATCAATTTGCTCTTCAGAAGCACCTAGCTCCAAAAAAAGTTCAAGGACTTCTTCGTGTACACGATCTGGATTTGAAGCTGGTTTATCTATTTTATTTATAACAACGATTGGTTTAAGTCCAAGTTCCAGAGACTTTTTTAATACGAAACGAGTTTGAGGCATAGGACCTTCTTGAGCATCTACGAGAAGAAGAACTGAGTCAATAGCACGCAGTACTCGCTCTACTTCAGATCCAAAATCAGCGTGCCCTGGAGTATCCACGATATTTATTTTAGTACCTTTATAATTAACAGAAGTATTTTTAGAATATATAGTAATTCCACGCTCTTGTTCTAGAGCGTTTGAATCCATAGATACACCTTCTTCTACTACCATTCCACACTGCTTCATAAGCTCATCTGTAAGAGTAGTCTTGCCATGGTCCACGTGTGCTATTATCGCTATATTTCTAATTTCCATATAATAATTTTTAATTTAATCTTCAATAAAAATATCCGCCGAAGCGAATACTCTTATAATAATATCATATATTTTATAATTTGTAAACTTTTTTAGAATAATTTCATTACATCATGAAAAGTTATTACAATCATAAGAAGCATAAGTATCCCAAATCCGATGGTATTTACCCAATTTGCAATTTCTGGTTTAATTCTAGAGCCCTTTATTTTTTCTATAAGTAAAAAGAGTAGTCTTCCTCCATCAAGAGCTGGAAATGGTATTAAATTTATCACTGCCAAATTTACAGAAATAAGTGCAGTAAATGAAAGTAAATATATAAACCCAAATTCTCTTGCATCCCCGACAACCCCAACTATCCCTACGGGGCCTGTAACGGCAGACATATCTGCTTTACCCAAAATCGCATCATGGATAAGATTGTAAAATCCTAAAACTGTTGCCCATGTTACATGACCTGTAAGCTTTAGTCCTTCCCAAAATGCTTTATGTATTGGTAAAGATAAAGTTCCGATAGTATCCATGCTAATGCCTATGATTTTATTATCACCTCCTTCTATTTTTTCTGGGGTTAATTTAATTATTTCTAATTCTTCTCCTCTTTTTACTGAAATAGTTATTTCATTATCATTATTTCTTTTTACAAATTCCTGGACATCATAAGCAGAAATATTATCTGAAATTTTATTTACTAGTTTGTCACCACTTTCTAGAGAAATTATTTTATCGCCAACTTTCACCCCTGATTTCTCTGCAGGCGAAGATGCTACAATACTTGTCACTGTTAATGATTCGTTTTTTAAAGTCTCGCCATTTGGAACTGCCCCAGATGAAGTAGGAAGCCCTGACATAAGTCCAAAAGATAAAAGCACCCAAGCAACAAGTAAATTCATAAATACACCAGCAAAAAGCACCATAGCTTGGATATATTTTGGTTTATTTACAAAACTTCTATTTTTATCTGGACCATTTATAGAGTCTTCATCTGGATTCTCTCCAAAAATTTTCACATATCCACCAAAAGGAATAAGATTAAAATTATAAGATGTTTCCCCCACTTTCTTACCAAAAAGTTTTGGTGGAAAACCAAAAGAAAATTCATCAACCCTGATCCCTGATTTTTTAGCGACGATAAAATGCCCAAATTCATGAGACAAAACCAATACAAGTAAAATTACTAAAAAAATTATTATGTTCATAAAATAAATGTAATAAATATTAAAATTTTACGAGTAGGTGTGGGCGCGCGCCTGAGCGAAGTATGAGCGAGGGTAGGGATAAGCGAGTAAAATTTTAATATTTATGAAATGCTATTAATTATTCATCAAATCTATCTCTTTCTTTTCAAAAATTGCTTCTAGATTTTTATTGGTATCATCGACACATTTCTGGATTTCATCTTTAGCTCTTTTAGCTTCATCTTCAGGAAGATCTTCTGTAACATCTATCTCACTTTGCCTTTCTTTTCGGACAGAGATTCTAGCATCTTCCAATTTTTCTTTTAGAATCTTTACAAGCTTAGTTCTATTCTCTGTTGTAAGCATAGGAAAAATAACTCTGACACCCTCACTATCTGAAACAACAGATAAACCTAAATTAGATGCAATTATTGAATTTTCAATAGCCTTTATTTGCGTTTTATCCCAAGGAGCGACTCTTAAAGTCTTTGAATCTTCTATACTTACACTTGCGATGTTTTTAATAGGCATCATAGAACCATAACTCTCTATATTTATAGAATCAAGTACCATAGGAGTCGCTCTACCTGTTTGCAGTGAAGAATACTCTTTAGAAAGCCATTCTTCTATCTTTTTTAATTCACTTTTAAAATTTGTTGTATTGTATGACATAACTATTATTCTACACTAAAACAATAAATTTAAAAAGCGATAAACAAAAAAGGTCAGCTGTAAAATACATCTTTTATTTTAGAAAGTCAATAAATTTGTTATCCTAGTCTAAAATCATCATCAAATGTTCCAGAATCATTTTTACCGAAGCTCCTGGTGTCCCTAAATAAATTCTCATTTTTTTAATTTCTTCTAAAATAAATATTAAATTTTTATTATTTAAATCTTTTTTCCATTTTTCATAAATAATTTTTTCTAAACTATTTAATATGGAAATAGCTCTAAAACGAAGCCCCCCACTATTATCTTTATCCTTAAATTCTTTTATAATCTCTGCTATTTTATCAAGTCTATTCTTTAAAGAAGATTTTAAAAGTTCTTCTGCGATTTTATTTGCATCAGGTCCTGTAATAGAAAAATCTTTAATAAGATGAACACGAGAAAGTATAGTCCCTAAAAGAAGAGACGAGTCAGGAATAATAATAAAAAAGTGAGTATTTTCATTTGGCTCTTCTATTATTTTAAGTAATGATTGTTCAGCTTCTCTATTTATAAATTTAGTATTTATAATACAAACCTTTTTACCATTACCGATTGGTTTATTTTTATGCCATTCTTTTATTTCCAGACTATCTGAAATAGAAAAAGAATCATAAGATAAAGTAAGGACATCTCCACTATTTTCTTCTATTAACTCTCTTTCTTCTAAAATGCCTAAAATATAAGATGAGAGTACATCTCCATCTCCCTCAATAACATAACTATGATAAAGATTTTCTGGTAATAATTTAGAAAGTTTATCCATACAATATTATTTTACATCAAAAGGAAAAATATCCCTAAGCTCATCACTATAATAAAAGTCATATGCAAGCCCCCCAAAAGTATAATCATTATTATCTATAGTTATGGTAGCCCCACCAACTTCAGGATTATCTTTTGGTAAAGATCTATAAAAACCTAAATTAAATAAAGTAGCGAGAACTTCTGGTCTATCCTTTATGTCATATCCACTTACTTCCCATTGTCTCATGATTTGCTTTAAGTAAAGAGCTGTATAAAGATATGAGTAATAATGGTCGTGACTATCCGTAAATCTAGAAAGTCTCTCAGAATCTACATCAATCACTTGTGGATTGTAATCTAAAATATTTTCAAAAGAACTTCCTAAGTAAAAATTACTCTCTCGATCTTTTAAATTATTTTCAATCATTTTAGCTGTTTCCATTTTAATACCAGAAATACCATAAGAAAATTGAGTATAGTTACCAAGTATTTTAAGTGGTTCAAAATATTTCTTAAAAGATTCTCTGTTTGAAGTAAAGAATCTTAATTGCTCAGGTAAGACACTAGCGACAATAAGCCTAGAAGAAATTCCTGTTTCTTCGCTTATTTTTAATATCAATTCTTTATCTTTTAAAATACCTTCTTTGAAAATATCAAACTCTGTGCTATCTAGCCACTTAGCTCTATTTAATTTATTTAAATTATTTCTATCTGTATTTTCTCTTATATTGTTAAAAAAATTATTTCTAGAGTCTATACTACCTTTCACGTCTGTTATGTGTAATTTCATTGCAACAAAAACCGAGGTAAACAATAACCCCACAAGAGCAAAGAACCAAAGAATAATTTTAGATACTATTCTTAATATATTTTTTATTTTATTAGTTTGCATTTTTACCTTTTACTAAAAATTGTTTTTTTGTAAGTATCTAAGTGATTTAGTGCTTCTCCTGTACCTTTTGCTACACAGAGAAGTGCCTCTTCTGCAACACGAGCCTTTACTCCAGTCCGACGATAGACCAAATCTGCAAGGTTTCTCAATTGAGCAGTTCCACCTGTCATTATTATCCCATCATCTATGATATCTGCAGCAAGTTCAGGGGGAGTTTCTGATAAAACACTTTTTATTGCATTTATCATTATTTTTAATTCTTTATCTATTGCGCGCACTATTTCATTGGTCGAGATTTGAGCAGTTCTAGGTAATCCTTGTATAAAATCTCTACCTTTTATTGTAATTGTAATTTCTTCTTCTACGGGAACAGCGGAACCAATTTTTATTTTTATTGCTTCTGCTGTTTTGTCTCCAATAGCTAAATTAAAATTTTTCTTTATATAATCAGTTATCGCTTGATCAATTTTATCTCCAGCACACTTCACAGAAGTAGAAGCCACTATCCCGCCGAGTGCTATAACTGCGACATCTGTAGTGCCTCCACCTATATCCATTATCATATAGCCACGAGATTCATTTATAGGAATACCAGCTCCGATAGCTGCCAAAATTGGCTCTTTGACCACATAAGCATTCTTGGCCCCAGCTCTTATTGCAGCCTCCACTACAGCACGACGCTCTGTCGAAGTAATACCTGCAGGCACAGATACCATGACATCCGGCTTCCACAAATTAAATTTTCCTAGAGTCTTTCCTATAAAGTATCGGAGCATCGCTTCAGTTACTCTATAATCCGCAATAACCCCATCTTTCATTGGACGATAAACGATGATGCTTTCGGGTGTTTTACCAACCATTTCTTTTGCTTCAAGCCCTATTGCAAGCACAGTATTGTCTTGTTCAGAGACAGCCACAACAGACGGTTCATTAAGTACGATACCCTTGCCTGGTAAGTAGACAAGTGTGTTTGCAGTTCCCAAATCTATTCCTAATTTTTTTGAAAAAATAGACATATTATTACAATCTTCAATATATCACAAAATCCAAAAATTGACACTATTATCAAATGATATAATTCAAGTAACTATGTATTCAATATAATATTATGTTAACATATCAATATGTATATCATAACTGTTATTCCAATTGAAAAAGGACCTTTTGGGGAAAGTCTCACCTATTTCTATCCAACAGATATTCCTATTGGGTATATCGTCTCTGCACCACTCAGGTCAAGGTCAATAAACGCAATTGTGGTAGATAAAGAAGAAATTAAAGATATAAAATCTGATATTAAAAATGCTGATTTCACTCTTAAAAAAATCACAAAGGTTATAGGAGAATCTCCTTTTGATAAAAGTTTTTTTGAAACTTGTGAAAAAATGGGTATCTATACTATGAGTAACACTGGGACAATAATCAAAAATCTTATACCAGTAGATATTTTAGAAAACCTGGATGAATTAAAAAGAAAGGAAAAAGAAAAAGTAAAAGAAGAAATAATAAAAGAAATAAAACAAGAAAAATTGATCTTCCAATCACCAGAAGAAGATCGAATCGCTTTTTACAAAACTCTCATAAGAGAAGCTTTTGCAAAAAAAGAATCTATATTTATTTGTATGCCGACAAGGTATGACATAGAAATATTTGAAAATGAGCTTAAAAAAGGTATCGAGCAATATGTCTTCTCTTTTCATGGGGAAATAAAAAAGAAAAAAATGTTGAGTGATTACAATAAATGTATTTCATCTCCTCATCCTGTGCTTATAATAGGAACAGGTAAATTTTTATTTATAGATAGAGATGATATTAAAACTATAATTCTAGAACATGAAAGTAGCGACTCCTATAAACAATTTATAAGACCCTATCTAGATATAAGAAGTTTTGTTGAATCTCTTTCTTTTAACAAAAAAATAAAACTAATAATAGGAGATAATATCTTAAGACCAGAAACATTGTGGAGGCATGAAGAAAAAGAGCTTAGTGAAATATCTTCTCCTGTATTTAGACTTCCACAAATAGAAAACAGGATCTTAGTAGATATGAAAGAAGAAACAGTTGATAAAACAAATAAAAAGTTTGCAATACTAGGAGAAGAAACAATAAAAACAATAACTAAAGCATTAGAAAAGAATAAATCTGTTTTTTTATTTTCTGTTAGAAAAGGTCTTGCCCCTATAACAATATGCTATGACTGTGGAAGTACACTTCTTTGTCCATCCTGTGATACTCCAATAGTTTTATATAGTGTTAAAGATAAAAACAATAAAAATTCAAAAGAAAGAATCTTTATGTGTAATAAATGTGGCAAAAAAGAAAAAACGGAAACAAGATGCCCCAAATGTAATTCTTGGAATCTAACTCCACTTGGCATAGGGACAGAAAGAGTAGAAGAAGAAATAAAAAGTATTTTCCCCAAAATAGATGTTTATCTTTTTGACAAAGAAAGTATTGGAAATGATAAAGAGGCCAGAGAAAAAATAGAAAAATTCAAAAAATCAAAAGCTAGCATCCTAATAGGAACAGAATTAGTATTTTCATATTTAGATGAAAAAATATACGATAGTGTTGTTATTTCCCTAGATGGTCTTATGTCTATTCCTAGTTTTAACATGACTCAAAAGATAATTCATACAATAGAGAAATTGCATTCTGTAACAGAAAATAATCTAGTAATTCAAACAAGAATTTCAAATAATCATACTTTAAAACAGATACTAACAGGAAATATTTTACCTCTTTATAGAGAAGAAATAAAAGAAAGAAAAGACTACAATTATCCTCCATTTAAAAAGCTTATTAAAATAACTTTTACTGGAACAAAAGAAGAAAACGAGAAAGCCAGAATATTTATAAATAACGTCTTGGGTGGTTATGATCCTCAAATATTTAGTGCTTTTGTGGGAAAAATTAGAGGAGAATATATAACAAATACAATAATAAGAATAGAGCCGAAGCTTTGGCAGATTCCAAATATAAAAGATAATATAATCTCAATACACCTAAGAGATAGCTTAATGAAACTTCCACCATCATTTTCTATAAACATAGATCCCGAGGATCTATTATAAAACTTGATTAGAAATAAAATATATGATAACATATAAACACTATGATTACAGTAATTGAAGTCAAAAAAAATTCAAACGAGAGCAATATGAACCTTATAAGAAGGTTTACTCGTAAGGTCCAAGAATCTGGAATTATCCAGAAGGTTAAAAGTAAAAGATATAATGAAAGAGCAGAATCAAAAGTTAAGGTAAAGGCTCATGCTTTAAAAAGACTAAATAAAAGAAAAGCAAATGAAAAGCTTTTAAAATTGGGTAAAGCCTTAAAGGGAAGAAAAAAAAGATAAGATGATCGATCAAGAATTCTGTATAATCAAAAACGAAACAAAAGGCAAGCTTCCAAGCTTGCCTTTTGCTTCAATTAAAGAAAAGATACTTGGTAAAAAGTATGATTTATCAGTTACTTTTTTAAATGAAAAAGACCAAAAAAGAATAAATAAAAAATATCGAAACAAGAACAAAACTACCAATATACTATCCTTCCCCCTTACACCTAAATCCGGTGAAATAACTTTTGACCCAAAGAAAGTTAAAGGGGATGCCCCACTTTTTGATATGAGTTACAAAAATTTTCTTAAGCTTTTATTTATCCACGGGTGTTTACATTTGAAAGGTTTCGAACATAGTAGTAGAATGGAAAAAGAGGAACAAAAATTTATGAAAATATTCTCTTAATAATTAATCACTTTTATAATGAATAAGAACAATTACACCTGTGGTATAGATATTGGTTCGAGTATTACAAAAGTTGTAGTACTCGGTTATGAAAAAGGAAATAAAGAAATGACTCTTCTTGCGTCTTCTTATTCAGAAACAAAAGGAATGAGACTAGGATACATAACAAACATAGATCAAGTCGCATTGAGTGTAAAAAAAGCAATATCCCAAGTAGAAAATAATTTAGGATTTAAAATAAGAAATGCATATATATCCATAGAGGGTGTGAATTTAGGATCATCTATCTCTTTTGGTTCCACTATCATTTCAAAAGCCGATCAAGAAATAACAGAACTCGATATACATAAAGCCATAGATGTAAGTGAGGAAAATTTAGATTCACCTAATAAAAAAATAATCCACACTATTCCCCTTTCTTATAAAATAGATGGTAAAGAAATTTACGGCAGACCAGAGGGTATGAAAGGTATTAAGCTCGAAGTTAGGACGCTTTTTATAACATGTTCAAAGCAAAATATAGAAGATCTAATTACTGTTTTTGGTTTACTAAAAATAGATATACTGGACGTTATAGCTTCCCCTATCGCTTCTAGTAATATCCTTTTAAATATAAAACAAAAAACTGCAGGGTGTGCACTTTTGGATATTGGATCAGATACAGTATCTTTGGCTGTTTTTGAGGACAATTCCCCCATCTCTACAATAATTTTCCCTTTCGGAAGTGTAGATATTACAAAAGACATAGCATTAGGTTTCAAAATAAGCCTAGAAGAAGCAGATAGTATAAAACACGGTAGTGTAATAGGGGCAGATTATTCAAAGAAAAAAATAGATGAGATAATAGAAGCAAGATTAGTAGATATTTTTGAATTAGTTAACAATCATTTAAAAAAATTAAAAAGGAATGAGCTTCTTCCTGCAGGTATAGTAATCACAGGAGGTGGAGCAAATATGAACAAGATAGAAGAAATAGCAAAAAGAGAACTTAAACTTCCTGCTCATGTTGGCCCCTCTGATGCAACGATAAATAATAAATTAAAAATCAAAGACTCATCTTGGTATGTTGCATATGGCCTCGCATTATCATCAAAAGAAGAATTTAATGATAAAAATATTTATAATTCTTTAGGTGTAGATGTAAAACAAGTCAAAGGATTCTTCAAAAGTATTTTTTCTCAGCTTCTTCCTTAAAAAAGCATAAATAATCATTTTACAAAGACACAATACTGGATATTGTCAAATATATTCTTTTTTATGATTTTCTGCTATTATATGAGTATAAAATTATTAGTAAAGAAAGACTTTCAGTCTATAAAAAATATGCCTAAAATAAACCCAGAAATAGAATCATTTGCAAGAATCAAAGTTATCGGAATCGGTGGCTCAGGTAAGAATGCCTTAAACCACATGATAAACTCAAAAGTCAAAGGAGTAGAATTTATAGTGATGAATACAGACACTCAGGATCTTCACAATTCTCTTGCAGACAAAAAAGTTCACCTAGGGAAGAATTTAACAAAAGGTCTAGGAGCTGGAATGAACCCAGAAGTAGGAAGACGTGCAGCAGAAGAAACTAAAGCCGAAATCCAAGATGTGATAAAGGGTGCAGATATGGTATTTATCGCTTGTGGTATGGGAGGAGGTACAGGTACAGGAGCAGCTCCGATTGTCGCCCAGGCAGCCAAAGAACAAGGTATCCTCACTGTTGCAGTTGTTACAAAACCATTTTCTTTTGAAGGAAACCAAAGAATGAAATTAGCTGAAGATGGTCTTTCTCTTTTAGAAAAAGAAGTTGATGCGATTTTAGTTATTCCCAATGATAGACTTATAGTCATCTCTGGTAAAGATGTTGGCTTCCGTCAAGCTTTTGCAATGTGTGATGAAGTCTTAAAGCAAGCTGTTGAAGGAATCTCGGAGCTTATTACAACTCCAGGAATGATAAATGTGGACTTTGCAGATATCAAAGCAGTAATGAGTGACGCAGGAAGTGCTCTTATGGGAGTAGGAATAGCAGCAGGAGAAGGTAGAGCTGAGAAAGCTGCATTATCTGCTATTAATTCTCCTCTTCTTGATTTATCTATATCAGGAGCTCATGGAGTACTCTTTGCTATATCAGGTGGAGATGATCTTACTATTCACGAAATCCAAGAAGCTGCAAAGGTAATCACCGAATCCATAGATAAAGATGCTAAGGTTATATTTGGTACAATTAGAGATGAAAAATTAAAGAAAGGTGAAATGAAGGTTACTGTAATAGCTACAGGGTTCCCTACCGACATGCCAAAAAGATCACTTTTCCAATCTTCAAAAAGCTTAATGGACTCTCCAATACTAAATAACACGAAAGAAAAAGAAGAAATAATTAAAACAGAACCAAAAGAAAGTTCTTCTGATTACATAAAGAAAAGTTCAGAGAAAGTTGAAAAAATAGAAGATGATCTATTTATTGATGATACAGACGACTGGAGTACAGTCCCAGCATTTTTAAGAAGAAAAAGATAAAAAATGCCCTTATGGGCATTTTTTATTTTATATGTTAAAATAATTTTTATGTATGATTTAATCATTTTAGGAGGAGGTCCCGCAGGAGCAGCCGCAGCTGTATATGCAGCTCGCAAACAATTAAAAACTGCTATCATTGCTTACTTATTTGAGGGACAATCAATAGTTTCGGAAAAAATTTATAATTGGATAGGAACTCCCGAGATTTCTGGAAGCGAGCTTTCTCATAGTCTTAAAAAGCACATCGATTATTATAAGGGTGATTATCTGGATATAATTGAAGGTGAAAAAATTTCAAATATATCAAAACAGACTGACAATTCATTTAAAGTTCAATCCGAATCTGGTAAGGAATTTTTTAGTAGAGCCATAATAATAGCCACAGGGAGTGGAAGAAGGAAGCTTGAAGCTATTAATGCAGATAAATTTGATAATAAAGGTATAGTCTATTGTGCCTCTTGTGATGGACCTCTTTTTGCAGACCAAGATGTGGTCGTCGTGGGTGGAGGAAATGCAGCATTTGAAACTTCTGCACAATTACTTTCTTATTGCAAAAGTGTCACTCTTTTAAATCGTAGTGAGAATTTTCGAGCCGATGAAATAACTATCAAAAAAGTCAAAGAAAATCCAAAATTCAGTATTATTACAAATGCCATAATTACTAAAATCGACGGAGAACAATTTGTAAATTCATTAACTTATAAAGATACAAAAACGGAAATTGAATACAATATTCAGACAACAGGTATTTTTGTTGAGATTGGCCAAATACCAAATGTCCTATTTGCCAAAGGTCTTGTTGAACTAGATGAAATTGGAAAAATAAAAGTAGATCCTATGACCCAGGCTACATCTGTCGCAGGAGTTTGGTCTGCTGGAGACTGTACTAATGGAAAATACCACCAAAACAATATCGCTGCTGGCGATGCTGTTAAAGCTCTCGAAGATGCCTATATGTGGCTACATAGAAATAAATAATTAAAATACATAATAAAAATATTCTGGAGTGAATCCTTATATTTTATTTTAAATCTTTACGTATTATTTCTTCTAATTTCTCTAGTTCCGCTTTTGAATTTGGCTGAAACATTTCAATAATATTTGAGACTGGAACAGCTTCTACTTTGTATCCCTCTTTAAAAGCTATCTTTATGAGATCAGTAAGATAATACTCACCTGATGCATTATTGTTTTTTAGATTGTCGATATTTTCCCATAACCATTTCGCATTAAATGCATAAATAGCATAATTAATCTCTTTTATTTGCCTTTCCTCTTCTGTCGCATCTTTATATTCGGTAATCCCTATTACTTTATTATTATCGTCTCTGATTATTCTTCCTAAATGATAAGCTCCCTCTCTCCAATCTAAAAAATCAGGAAGAACAACAGTTCCAAGTGTAATAACAGCCTCACTTTTTTCATGCGTTTCTATTACTTTTTTTAATGTGTCTTTGGAGAGCATCGGCTGATCCGCAGATAAAACGACAACAGTCCTGTGCTCTGGATGAGTCTTGTATTTAGCAGACATTACAGCATGCCCTGTACCCAATGGCTCTTCCTGAATAGCATAATTAAGATCTTCTCCAAATTCTTCAAATATTCTTTCCTTTTTATACCCAACAACTATAACTAGTTTAATCGATAAATCAAAGTCTGAAACTGTGTCCAATATATAAGACAAAAAAGGCTTGCCCATAAGATGTGCAAGTGGTTTTGGGTCATCGGACTCCATTCTCTTCCCTTTCCCTGCTGCTAAAATTATTATTTGTGTATTTTGCATAAAAAATTGTTTTAATTTTTGTAAAAAATAAAATTACTTAAGTAATTTTATGCGCGATATAGGATTTGGTCACAAGTATTTTTCTACTGAAAAATCTCGCGACCCCGCCTCAGCCCGTCGGCTTCTGGCTTTCGAATCCTATACCCCTGACTTCGTCAGGTGCTGTGCACGATATAGGATTCGAACCTATGACCCTCCCCACGTCAAGGGGATGCTCTACCAACTGAGCTAACCGTGCAAAAACAATTCTGCGGAAGCGGTGAGATTCGAACTCACGATACGGTTTCCCGCATGCCACTTTTCGAAAGTGGTGCATTCAACCTCTCTGCCACGCTTCCTTATCTTGAAACTTTTACCGATTATACTAAAATAATCTTATTTTATCAAACTCTCTCCCATCATTCCCTCTGGTTTATTTATATCCATAATATCAAAAATAGTAGGGGTTACATCAGCCAAAGTACCTTCTTCTCTTAAAACACCACTATTATCAAACATTATAAAAGGAACTTTATTAGAAGTATGAGAAGTATGCCTTTCTCCTGTTTTTGGATCAATGTTTAATTCTGCATTTCCGTGATCAGCTGTAATAAGGAAAACTGCATTTCTTTCTTTTACTTTTTCTTTAATTCTACCAAGCTCCCTATCAACAGCTTCAACAGAAGCCACAATAGCTGGCACATTTGCAGTATGACCTACCATATCTGCATTTGCAAAATTTACAAAAATAAAATCCTTGCCTTCGTCTAATTTTTCTAAAACTTTATTTGTTATTTCGTGAACTTTCATTTCTGGAGCCATGTCATGAGTTTTTACATCTTTTCTACTTGGGACAAGTATGTATTCTTCTCCTTCATAAGGACTTTCCACCCCACCATCTAAAAAGTATGTTGCATGAGCGTATTTTTCTGTTTCAGCTATGTGTGATTGAGTTTTATGATTTAATGATAATTCTTTTGCTAATGTTGTTTCTATTTTAATCGGAGGGAAGACAACATCACAATCAAAATCATCACTATATTTTGTCATTGTAAGTAATTTTAAATTAAGTTCTTCTCTTTTTTCAAGAATTTTACTTGTAAGCATTCTCGCCCTATCTGCTCTAAAATTAAAGAAAAATACTCCGTCATTATTTTTAATAGAAAGTTTTTCATTGTTTTCATTTTCAAAAACGATTGGTTCTAGATATTCGTCAGAAATATAATCTCCACATGAATTATCAACAAAAGAAGAAGTCTGATCTTTGACTATTATCCCCTTACCTAAAAACATTGCGTCAAGAACCTTATCTACTCTTTCCCAATTATGATCTCTATCCATAGCATAATATCTCCCAGAAAGAGTCGAAATTTTACCAACGCCTAAGTCATGAAGCATATTTTCCAATTCTTTTATATAAGAGCAAGCACTTTTGGGTGGCACATCTCTACCATCTGTGAAAATATGAATTGCAATTTTAAAAATATTATTTTTCTTTGCCAATTTAAGAAAAGCAAAAAGATGATCCATGTGACTATGCACCCCACCAGGAGAAAGAAGTCCTAGAATATGCAATACTGAATTATTTTCCTTTATATGATTAAAAAGTTTTGAAAAAGATTCATTATTATCAAAAGAAGAATCTTGTATAGCATTGTCTATTCTCACAAGATCTTGATAAACGACCTTCCCTGCCCCTATTGTGGTATGTCCTACCTCACTATTACCCATCTGCCCCTCAGGAAGCCCTACAGCAAGACCAGAAGCTGAAAGTGTAGTATGAGGAGAGTTTTCCCATAAATCATCAAAATTAGGCTTTTTTGAAGCCTCTATCGCATTATCCTTTTTGTCTTCTCTGTATCCCCATCCATCCAATACCAATAAAACTACTTGTTTATTCATAAATCTATTATATCAAATTTTTTAATAAATTAAATATCATTTGCATAATTATTTATTTATGTTATAGTATAAAAAAATATTTTATGAAATACCTAATATTTGGGGTAATATTAGCACTTACCCTTATTACTCTAATCATCACTTTATCTTATTTTGTAAAAAAAATACGGATAAAATGGAGCTTTGCTTATCCTTATAGTATAGGCAAGGAAAATGTTGGGCAGATATTTAAAATTACCAACGTTAAGAACGACATTTTTGAGTTAATATTAATGATAAAGACTCAAAAAGGAGAACTGAGAGAAACAGAACTCTCTAACACTTGGTATCAAGTACCTTGTGGTTTTACAAATTTATCTATAGGCACAAATTTTAAAGTGTCTATTTATAATCAAAAAATATACTTTGATGAAATATGAAAAGCTGGACCCCCCAGCTTTTTATTATTAATAAATATTATTTAAATATTTATATTATGTTAATTTTATCTTTCTTCTTATTATTAAAAATAAAATAAAAGACACATTAACTAATATCCAAACAAGAGGTGAAAGTAATGTTAAGATATTAAATTTATTTAAAGAAGTAACTACGAGACCATGTCGAAAAGCAGCAATCCCCCATGTGGTTATTGATTTTTTATATGGATCATTGAAAGACTTTCTTATTGTCGGAACAAACCCTAAAACATCAGTAAAAACAATTAAAATAATAGCCAATATCGGTTGATCTATCACTAACCATAAAAAAAGTGAGAATAGAGAAAGAATCAGAAACAATATATCTATTTTCTTTATATTTTTTTCTCCAAATTTCAAAGAAAGTATAAATATAATTATAAGTATAGATGATACAGAAAAAGTAACCCAAGCTCCCATACCAGCCCCTCCGTGCACTTGAAGTGCCCATGTAATAGAACTACTAATACTCCATATTAAAAAAGTAAATGGTAGCATAAACATCCAAATCATTATCATTTTTTCCAAATTTGTACCCATTTACAATTTTTATTGTATTATTGTTAAAACCATAAGTAAAATTATGGTAAGTACAATTTGTGACCAAACAGATGTTTGGCATCAAATTATGGTTTAAGATGAATGGTTTTTCCTTGTTAGAAAAATCAGTAGTTCCTGAAGAAGCAAAAATAATCCCCCCAATTATTTTTAATTGATGGTATTCTGGTTGTTTCTCCGGTTTTTCTTTCGTTTGATGTTCATTGTAAAAAGCTTTTACAGTTTTCCATGAACTAGAATCGGTCAAATTTGAATAAAATTTTTGCTCTGCTTCTTGAGCAATTGTCATTAATGACAAAAAAATAATAACGAATGTAAGTGATAATTTTTCCATTTTTTTTGGTTTTTAAAGTGAATTTTTAGTGAATTACCTCAATCTCCGATTAAGAGACTTAGATAATTCACCAAATATTCAAAATATACCAAACATTTCAAAGAGCTATGGTTACTCTTAAATAATAGCATATTTATATGATTTTGTCAATAAGGTTTAATCTTTTAGATATCCTTAACTATCATACAATCTGATTTAATTATTAATCCTTAAATTAAAAACACTTTTAAATATTTTCCTTTAAATGTATAATGTCTACATGAAAAAGACTAAAATAACAAAAGAAGATGGACAATTGGGCATTTTCTTTGTGAATGTTGTCTGTACGATTAGCTGGGGTGTTGGTATTTATGAATGGTAGATTAAGAAAGAAAAAAATAGGATATATATCATATGGAATATAAAATCATTGTTAGTATTATAGGTATTATTCTTTCAATTGTTGGGTATGGAATTTATATTTCTGGAATAATTGAAAGGAAAATTATTCCCCTACGCCTGGTATTAATTTAAATTCAGGAGTGGTATCTATTGCCACTGGAATTGAAAAGAAAATTAAGGTTAAAGAAGAATTAAATTTCTTTCTCTTTGCTGAGTTAGGAAAAGATATTAAATTTAATTCTAAATTGACTTTGTTTATTGGCTTTCATGTCAATATTCAAAATGTATTTTAATAAAAAATAAAAGTCATAGAAAAGTCATTTTCTATGACTTTTCTGTTTATAGCCCTAGAGAGTTCGAATTAGAATCAGATTGTAGAAAGTATAATAAAATTTGAGATATTGACTATAAGTTAAAAAGAAAACCCGTTTTACGAGTTTCTTTTTATTCGTAAATACGGGTTTAACTACTTAAAATTTGGCATCAAAATTTCTTCAACATACGGATTTATGAGCCGAAATGATTTGACAAAATTAGACCATTCATTTTTCAGAAACTGGTTCAAATCATTGGAAGATTCCACAATCCTTGTTTTCATTACTGCATCAAGTGTCTTGTTTACAAGTAATTCCTGGAAACCCTCTCCAACTTTTTGAGGAATCAGTCTGTCTTTTTGAAATTGCAAAATTCCATACTTATTAAGCTGAATTTGAATACCTTTACTTAACTTCTTCATGAGAATAAATTCAATAGCAATTTGAAATGATTGTACATCATACTTTAATTCTTGCCCATCTGTCATTTTTAAAAGCTTACTTAAAGTTTCAAAAAAACCATTATCATCACCTAATTTAGACATCAGTTCTAATTTCCAATTTAGAGCTTCAACTTTCATTGTAAGATTTTCTTTAGATCTCTCAATTTCAATGGCTTCAATCATTGTCAAGGCCTGGCTTAATTGATTATTCTCCAAAAGACTAAATAGGACTTTTTCTGTTCTATAGGTTAAAACAAGATGGTTCATAACATGCTCACGAGTATTCTTAATATTTTTTTCAATATTTTCTAAACTAAGTTGGTATGCATTCTTTCTTTTAATTTTTTCTGAAGCACGAAGAAATTCCTCTGTGAGTAACATCATGAATCTCGTCGGTTGATTTTGTCTCAACATAGCTATACTAGGTAAAGCAAATTTCATTTCATCAAGAATTTCTTGAAGCAATGGTTTAGTAATTTTTTCATCTAATCCGTCAAAGAATTTTCCTTTTATAAAAATTTCAGATATCATTTCTGTATTAATATCAGAGAATTTTTTTAAGTCTTCAAAAGTTATTGGTGTAATAGCATTTTTTGTTTCCATTATTTATTTTTTTTAATTATTTGAATTATTTTATGTTCCTTATAGAAACACAAAATAATTCAAATAATTATTGCCATAAATCATATGTAAAATAACATCATCATCATGATAATAACATTATTAATGAATTTCGTCAATCTGTGACCCAAACGAAACAAAATTTGAATCGGATTATAAAGAATTTAAAGGAAATTTATAATACTTGATAAAAATAAAAAAATATGTTATTTTATTACTGATATTTTCTAGTTCTTAATTTTATAATACTAATTTATCATGTCAAAAAAAATCGTTAAATTTATTGTAGTTGGCGATGGCGAGGGCCAATATTTTAAATTAACTCCTGACAATTTCTTTTACAGAAAAGGAGACTGGAACAATCCCGTAATAACTGGTACTCTTGAAGAAGGAACCGTTGTAACTGGTGCTTGTGTGATTCTGAAATCATTAATAAATGGTAAAGATCAAACCATTAAAAGTGTTATTTCAAGGATTGAAATTCAAAAAGAAAAAGTCGAAGAAGCAGTTGCTGGCTCACAAATTGGAATCCGTCTTACAAATGTAGGAACCGGGGCTCTGAGAAGAATCAGGAGGAGCAATAAAATGAGACTGTAAAAAAATTAGTGGGAGCAAATAGCGCAGGGATTTACCTCTGCGCTGTTTTATTTTAAAACTCTGTGACCTTGAGGTCTAGTAATTGGAATCGGATTTTAGAGAATATAAGGGTATTTAGGGTTTTAAATTAAGCGTTTCAAATATCCACTTAATTAATTTTTCATTTTTTGATATTTCTGGATGAAACTGAAAGCCCAAAATTGGCTTATTTATATGTTTAATTATCTCAATTCCGTGTGTTGAAACAGCACATGAAATAAATTCTTCTGGTAGTTGTTTTATTCCCATATGATGTCCTTCTATAACTTCTAGCACATCTGAACCAATCAATGATTTTAAATTGATATCTTCAATTTTTAAAT
This sequence comes from uncultured Candidatus Saccharibacteria bacterium, assembly GCA_964618365.1. Taxonomy (GTDB): domain Bacteria; phylum Patescibacteriota; class Minisyncoccia; order Phycocordibacterales; family UBA9973; genus UBA8515. The sequence continues at coordinate 51,337 of CAZUAA010000002.1, forward strand.
TAATAATACCCCTATGTTCTGCTGGCAGTTCTTGTAATTCCCCACCAAAAGATTTTGTTATTATTTCTAGCCCTAGACAAATACCTATAATAGGAATATTTGTTTCTTTTATTAAATTCATTTCAAAACTATATTCATCTGGATGTCTTAAAACAGTAGGAACATTTGACCCACCAGACAAAATTAGTAAATCATATTCTTTTAAATTAATACTTTTATCTAAATTTTCTTTATTAATTATTTCTGCGTTAATGAATAAAGATTTTAATTCTTCAATATGTTTTGAATGATTATTTATAATTAATGTTTTCATTCTTTTATTATAACAAAAAATACTTAAAAGCATGATTTGGATCGTTCAAATTGTAATCAGATTGTGGAGAATATAAGGGTATTTGAGGAATTAAAGTTGTATAAATAAAAAAGAAGCATCCATTTCTGAATGCTCTAATTAGTATTTTTGCGAAGAATTACTTTGCAACTTCTTTTATGTGACCAGTCCTCCGGCGTGTATCATAGTAAAAACGACGGCGTTCATTATCATAATTTGGAGAAGAAAGAAATTGTACTTCCCCAAGCCATGAGTCATGTGACCCATCTTCGATGCCTACCTTAGTAAATATTACTTCAAATTTTGGGACAACTTTAAAACTTGCCCTTGGACCAGTAAGGTCACAAGTAATCTTTACAACTTTGCCATCAAATAGACTGCACATTAAATCAAATTTTGAAGGTCCTTCAGTAATCTGAAACTGACCTTGCGGTAATTTTTTTCCCATAACGGTAAATTTTAAAAAAACAATTTTTGAAGGCATACGACCCTTCATTTACGTTGCTGAATAACTCAGTCTTATCTTTATTATACTACTTTGCTAGTTAATTGTCAAATGTGACCCAAACGAAACAAAATTGGAATCAGATTGTGGAGAACATAAGGGTTTTTGGGGTGTTTAAATAAAAAAAAGACACCTAAAGGTAGGTGTCCAATTTAATCAGATTTTCTTATTTGAGTCACTCTCTTTTTGCCAGTCTGATGAATTAATCCTTCATCACACATCTCCTGAAAATGCATACGTATTGCACCCTTTAGGGTTTCTACAAATTCCTCTGTTTGAATTCCTTGATTGTATGCATCTTTTAGAATTTCAATAAGAGAAAATGTGTTCGTCATCTTTTTTGCAGGAGACTTAGGGATTAAATAAGAAAACACACTATCAAAATCTTTTTTCGAAACTTCATGCATAATGTGTTTATACATTAAACTAGTTTCATAAACTTTAACTTTTTTCATTGTATTTAATTTTATTGGTTTTCACAAAAGACAGTTATTTTTTGTCTCCTCTGAAAACCAATAAAAAAATTCAAAGAACTATCACTTCTTAGAGAATAGCATATTTATAGCATTTTGTCAATGGTGACCCTAGGGGGTTCAAATTGGAATCGGATTGTGGAGAATATAAGGGGATTTAGGGAATTGGCTATATTATCTAACTAATTTTAGATAATATCAAACTGGCAATCTCTTCAGGGTTAAATTTAGTTGTATCAATTTCAGTAAATTCAGAAAAATCCTTAGCTTGTTGCATACTATGTGTATAATCAAATCTTTCTCTGTCTGGCATCCTTTTTCTTTCTTCCCCTCTTTTTTGTATTCTTTCCCATAAAACCTCCTTTGGAGCCGAAAGATAAAACATAAAGATATCAGCATTTTCTTTAATAGCAATTTCTTTAAATCTTTGATCACGTTCTTTTGTAATACCACTATCAATAACAACATTTACATTGTTTGAAAGGAAAGAATTAGTAATTGAAAATATTGCATCAAATGCTATTGTATTAAAATCATCAGTCGCTTTTGATTTAGTGATTAAATTCCTTATCATATCAAGCCCAACAAAAACGGTATTTTCCATTTTTTCTTTTAAGATTGCACTAACTGTTGATTTTCCAGCACCTCTTGCCCCATCTAAAATTATAAGTTTTGCTTTCATATTTTTATGTTAAATTTTAATAATTCATCTTGAAGTTGATTAATCGATTTAAACACAATACCATTTAACCCATATTCTTTTGCTTTAAGGATATTTTTCTCACCATCATCTATGAATATGGCTTCTTCTGGTTTAACTCCAAGTTTTTGTAATGTAATATCAAATATTTCTTTAGTGGGTTTCTTTATCCCAAGTTCCCAAGAAAATGATTTTACTTCAAACAAATCTTTTATATCCCATTTATCCAATACACTTGCTTCAAAAACTGTAGTATTTGATATAAAACCGAGTTTATAATTTCCTTTAAGTTTTAGTAGTAATTCCTTCATTCCAGTAAACATTGTTGCTCTTTCAATTCCTTCTCTGAATAAATTTATTATAAATTCTTCATTTTCATTATTATGTTCAATATTAAATTTCTTAAGAAAATTTATTGCCA
>CAZUAA010000002.1:53776-84234 GCA_964618365.1 uncultured Candidatus Saccharibacteria bacterium
ATTTCTTTTTCTGAACTCCAATTATTTAACTGAACAGAAGTCTCATATAGATGCATAAATTCGGATGATTTTTCAATCCCAAATTTGTCTTGCAGTGATTTTGAGATACCCACGTTCTTAGTTCCAAGAGTTTCCCATAAATCAAAAATAATCGCTTTTATCATTGTATTATTATATCAGATTCCAAATTATTAAAATATCCCATTGGGTCAATTAAAATAACCTATAAAAAATAGGTGCTGAAAATGATGTGACCCTAGGGGGTTGGAACTGGAATCAGATTGTGGAGAATATAAAAGGATTTAGATAATTAACTATGATCTCTATTTTATTACTATAGGTACAAGCATTTTATTGCTCTGCCAATACTGACAATCTTTAGGTGGTTTTACTTTTGTAATTATCCCCTTTATGTTTTTTTGCTCAAAACCAGCTTCTATTAATTTTTGTATATGTATAGGATGATATCCATCTATTTCATCTGAATAATATGTAAATACCCCACCCTTTTTTAATTTTCTATAAGCTGTTTCAAAAAAAGCAAAATGATTTTTATGAACCTCAAGTTCAGTTAATGGATATGTATCAAATAAAATTCCATCAATACTTTCATTTGGAATTTTATCTATAACTTCTTCCCAAAAACCTTCTAGTACTTCAACAGGATGATTTGCCTTGCCCCCAAATTCACGAGCTTTTTCTGCAACTTTGTGATTGGCCTCAATAATAATATGTCTTTCAATATTTGCTTTTTGAATAAAATTAGCTGAAATTCCCATACCATAACCAAGCTCAAGGATAACACCACCTTTTGATGTTACAATTTTTGCAAGCTCTTCCATGTATGGAGTTTCCCAATCTTCCATAACAGGCAGTTCAAATATTCTTAATGTGTGTTCATCAAAAACAGCAGGAGCGCTCTTCCAGTCTTCTTTTTCTCTAAAACCAATATTACTTAGAGTCTTTTGGGTTTTATCTCGGTCATCTCCCCAAACAATTTCTTTATATGATTTATTCATATAAATAGATTATATCAACAAATATCACAAAGATAAATATTTCATACTACTAAAGCCTACATAGTGACCCTAGGGGGTTCAAATTGGAATCGAATTGTGGAGAATATAAAGGGATTTAGGGTTATTGCTGGACAAAATGGTGATTTGGGAGTAATGTGAAAGAAAAATTAATTAATATTCTTTACAATGGAAAAGCAAAATCTTGTCAAAAAATTACCAGAAAAAATTCCTTTTGGATACTGGGGAGGTTTTAAAGAGCCACATCAGTTCAATGTTGGTTTAAATAATCTCATTTTTCTTAATTTAACAGGTTTACTTGGCATTAATTCCGATATTAATTTATTAAGATTTTATGCTAAGGAAGATTACAATGAGGAATTATTATTTAAAAGTGATTCAAATACACCCGTTAATCAACTTAAAAGAGTTGAGAAATCTTTTAAAATTCTTGAGTCAAAAAACATTTTTGTCCACGAAAAGCTAAAAATGAGAAAGGAGTTCTTTTCTTTCTTAGATCTTTATAGTTTTTGGTCAGATGGTTTTTCAGGAATAGTAATACTTAAGGCGATAGAAATTGGACAAATATCACCAAAAGTATTACAAAGAGATTTAGTTTTACCTGAAGGTGTAAGACTTGTACCAGCAAATATTGCATATCAAATTACATTCCTATTGTCTCATTGTATTACAGAGAATTTCATGAAAGTTTTTGATCTTTATCGAATACTTATAATGAATGAACCTTTGGAAAAAATTGACAAAAATGATGATAATTTAATTATGGAATTATCTCCATCAAGAAAAGAAGACAATAATAAAGCTCGAATCGAATTAGCTCTTTATGAAAATCCTTATTCAATCAATAAAGGAGATGGTCTTTGTTTTCTGTGTTTTGACTCAAATTATTAAAAACGAAAAAGACATACACTGTAAAATATCAGAGTATGTCTTTTTTTGTGACCCTACCGGGAACGTGAGTACACTTATCGGTTCTTACAGAACCAGTATCCCCATTCGTTTCGGTTAGCACCGAAAAACGAATGGGGCTTCGATTCCCGGACGCAAAGTATGCAGATACTTTGCTTAGGGTCACAAAAGAAAAAACCCATCTTGCGACTGGTTTTTTCATTTGTGACCCAAAGTGGTCTAAATTGGAACCAGATTATAGAGAATATAAGAGGATGTCAAGAAAATATATAACAAATATGCTAAAATATGATTATTATGCTAAAAGCAATTATTTTTGATATGGATGGAGTATTGGTGAGATCTGAAGGGTCAACTGGCAAATCCTTTAACATGGTATTGGCAAAATATGGAGCTTATACAAACAATACTCCAGAAAGTAGAAAGAAATTTTTAGGGCGTTCACTTAGAGATCAACTGATTATGATGAAAGATGAATGTCCTCAAATACCAAAAGATTTAAGCGAGGAAGAATTTAGTAAAGAGGCATTCCAGTATCAGCTAGAAATGATGAAAGAAAAGTTAATTCCTGACATGGCAATTTTAAATTTAATTGCTAGTGCAAAAGAAAAAAATATTAAAGTTGCTGTCGCCACTTCAAGTTTAAAATATAGGGCTGAAATTTTTTTAAGATTAATTGGAATTTTAGACAAACTGGATACTCTTGTTACAGCAGAAGACGTAGAAAATCATAAACCAAATCCAGATATTTTTCTCGAAGCAGTAAAAAGAATAAATGTATCACCGGAAGATTGCGTTGTTATAGAAGATGCTATAAATGGAATTCAGGCTGCAAATAATGCAAAAATGAAATCAGTTGCTTTAGTTACAGAGAATCATCCTAAAGAAGATTTTATAGATGCAAATTATACATTTTCAGATTTTAAAGATCTAAAGTTAGAGGATTTAAAAAATCTATTTTAGAATTCAACCGGGAACGTGAGTACACTTATCGAACCTTACAGGTTCAGTACACCTTTTCCATTCGTTGATACACTCACATGGAAAAGGTTTTCGATTCCCGGACGAAAAGTAAGCAGTTACTTTTCTTATGGTCACAAATTAAAAACACCCTCTTTCGAGAGGTTTTTAATTTGTGACCCTACCGGGAATCGAACCCGGATTACCGGCTTGAAAAGCCGATGTCCTAACCGTTAGACGATAAGGCCAAACTATTTAATTTTACACAATTAACTTAATAAATTTTATAAACAGATCGGCTTTACTTAATTTTGAAAAGCCTTGCTTATTGTCTCATAAATATCGACAATTCCTTTGGACCAGATAAAAAGTAAAGCAGTTTACTTTTTATTCCAATAACCGTTAGACGATAAGGCCAAACTGTTTAATTAAAAATGAGTAATTAAGTGATTAATTACTAAAATTAGTATAACATTTTTAAATTAAAAATCAAATAACAAAAAAGCCTAGTCTTAAAACTAGGCTTTTTTGTTTAATTTAGTACAAATCCCCTACTTCGTAAGTTCCATCTTTATCTATTTTAATATTCTTCTCTCCTATAGATTTCAAGAGAAATCTCATTATACCAAACACTGCTACCATTATAAAAAGTCCTATTATTCCCCAAAGCATATGCTTCTTACTAGCACTTCTCACTTCTTCATTATCTGGATTAAGTAAAAACTTCATAACACCCCAGATAAAAAATGTAACAGCAATAGCGAAAAGTAATGTTATAAGAGGGTTAATTATAACCTCGGTTATACTACCCATAAGAGTTACTACATTTGCTTCTGCTACTGGTACAAGACTTATATTCATAAATGATTAACAGTTATAGTAAAGCTCTCCATCTTGCATTATAGGTGTACAAGGTACGATTGGAGATACAGGTTCTGAATCAACCCCAAATGTCCTTTGAACAATAGCAATGATACCCCAGAATGCAACGATAACGAATAGACCAATAAGACCTTGGATGATCACATTCTTTGCTTTCTTCTTTGCTTCTTCATCTGAAGTAAAAGAGTACTGAACTATACCCCAAATAAAGTAAGCGACAGCAATAGTAATAAGAACGGGAATAATATAAGACACCAATCCTCCTACAGTAGCTACAATATCACCAATTGTTGTATTAGAGTATGCTAAAGCCAAAATTGGCATAGAACCGAAAACCGCACCGAGTGAAACTATTTTTTTCATAAACTTAATTTTTATTTTAATAACCTTATAATTTTTAATGCCGACTGCATTAAACTGATATAACATATTATAATTATACCATAAAAATATTATTTTCCACCTTCAGGAGTAATACTAGGAGTTTTTAAACCAAAATCATCAATAAACGTTTTACCTATTATCCCAACTATTCCCCACATAGCCACAATCACAAACAACGCGATAAGACCCCAAATTATAAAATCTTTACCCTTCTTTCTACCTTCTTCATTATCAGGATTTAAAAAGAATTTAACGACTCCGTAAACAAAACCGAAAACAGCAAGAGTAATAAGAAAAGGTATAATATATACACTAAATAAATTATTGAGTTCAGTTATTAAACCAGAAACACTATCTTTTGCTGCATATGCAACTTTTATCATATATTTTTAATTTTTATGCACCACTTTTAATATCATCGACCGTTTTAATAATTGCTTTCGAAATAACGAATGCTCCAAGAAGAAGAACTGCTCCGATGATTGTATAAAGTAATGATTTCTTTGCTTTGGTTATCTCCTCTGGGGCACCCTGGGCTTTTATAAAAAGGAATCCTGTATAAATTATCGCAAGTGCCACAATAGGTATACCGACAACGAGAACTATCTCTACAATCTGCTCTATAAGAGATGGGATGTCGTTTATCTTGTCTCCCAAAGGATTCTCTATACCAGTACTGATTGAAACACCCGTATCTGCCACAGCACTATTAAGCACAAAAGATAACAAAAGAGAAAATCCTATTACAAAAACAAAAACATATTTTGAGATTTTATATAAAATTGTATATTTTTTTTCTTTTAATTTACTCATAAAAATTTATCTAAATAATAATTAAAACGAAAGGAACGTTGTCCCTGACTCAAATCCAAGGGATGTAAGTATGGTCTTTACTATAAGCCAAGCAGCAAGAGCAATCACGTACCCTATAACTGCATTCTTTAAAATTTTTTTGGCCTTACCAACATTCTCCGAGCTTCCCCCATCAGACAAATAAAGCCAACCTGCATATACTATTATAAGAGCAAAAATCGGTGTTGCGAGTGTGTATAACACAAAATTTATAACAGTATTTAAAAGTTGCATAAAGTAATTAAAATCACAACCGTACACTCCATCTGTCGCGGTATTCTCGGCACAGTCAGGCACAAGCCCCGCAGAAAACATAATCATAGGAGTAAGTATTATCCCGATAGAAATTATTGATGCTAAATATTTTTTATAATTATATTTCATAAATTATTTTAATAAAAGTGCTAATTGCTCAGTCATCGATCTTATCGCACCAGTTATGGTCTCCCCTCCGAGAAAAATACTATCAATCATATCACTAAATATTTTATCGGTTTTTTCTTTATCTGGATCTATCCAAGATCTAGAAATAATTGCACTATCCCAAAAAGAATACAAATACGCTTGTTTTGGTTTTTCAGAAAGGAAAGCTCTAGTTGCAGGAGGAAGAGAAAAATTGGTACTTAGGGTCTTGGCTACATCTGTAGTACCAAGTTTGCTTGCAACAGATACAGCAGTCCCTAAATTGGTGGACTTTTTATTTATAGCAACAGCATAAATCTTACCATAATTTCTCTTATTTTCACCACCACGCAATTGAGGAACCTTTGTAATATCAAAACTTAAATTTGGATTCATAGATTCAATATTAAAAAGTTCACTAGCATACCCTAAATAAAAAGCGAGCTTCCCAGAGGTAAACATATCTAAAGAATTTGGAAGTGACTTATTCCAAGAATATGCGGAGTTGGTACTTCTAGAAAAGTTCATATAAAAATCTAAAGCTTTATCTACCGAAACAGCATCATCACCAGTATTAAAAGATGCTACATATTCTTTACCATCTCTTAATGTTATAAAATTATTACTTTGAAGGAAAAGTGTGGAAAGTATACCTTTGGCATTATTTATATTATTATATCCACCCAAAGCAATCATACTCTTTTCTATCCCACCATTTGCATTTTTCTTTGTTAATTTAGAGTTTAAGTTAAAAAGTTCATCCCAATAAGATGGAGTGGTAGCTATACCTTCATTGGAAAGAAGATTTTTATTATAATACATAACCATAGGGTCAACTAAAAGAGGAAAAGCATATACCCCATCCGCCCCAAGATAAATATCCGCTCCATCTATATAAGTATCTCTAAAAATCTTTTCTGGATAACTTTCGTAAGTTGTTTTATAAACAAATTTATCATTCCTTATAACCATATCTGGAGTAATAATGAAAAGATCAGGTGCTGTACCATCTGCAAAAGACTCTATCAATTCTGATTGGTAAGTATCTATGTCTTTCTTTACATAACTTATAGAAAGTTCACTTTCTTTTGATGGATCAACTTGAGACAAGATGCTATCCATACTCTTACCATCAAATGTTCCCCAGACGACGATACTACCAGTAAGTCCAGTGGTGGGGATGTCTTTTCTCCCAATATCTAACATTCCAGAAAAAACTAAAACAGCAAAAACAAAAATTGCTACGAAAACTGCTGTTAAAATTGTTTGAAAATTATTCATCTTTTATACTGTAAAGATTATACCATAATTTTGTGGATTAATAGAAATATTTTCCACATATTTAAATCCTCTCTTTTCAAATAATTCTTTGACTTCATTTTCTTTTAAAAATAAATGATGATGAGAACCAAAAGTAGGAGTAGATTTGTCTATAAGTAAAATTTTTCCTCCTCTTTTTAAAACTCTTTTTGCTTCATCTATAAGTCCTACTTTATCTGTGGCCTGAAAAAGGACATTGGCAATAATAACCGCATCTAAAGAAGAGTCGGTAATCTTTGTCCCACCCTTACTTTCTATATCTCCCCAAATACAAGAAATATTAGAGATTTTGAGTCTCTTTAATTCATCTTCAAGCTTCTTTACAAGCCCTTTTTGAACTTCAATAGCATAGACTTTACCCGAGTTCCCTACTCTTTTACTAGAAGCAATAGAATAAGGCCCCATACCAGCACCAAAGTCAGCAACTCTCATCCCCTCTATGAGGACAAGTTTTGCTACATTTTGTTCTGGATTGCCAAACATATTTATATTATATCACTTTAAAAAATAAAAGAAATATTTTTTTAAAAAATTACAAACAAGTTATTGAGGCGATACTATCTCCGTCTCGAAGTTTCATTATTGTTACCCCTTGAGTCTGGCGCCCTGAGGTAGGAATGGATTTAAGATCCACTCTTATCACTTGCCCTTTGGCAGATACTGCAATAATTTCATTTTCATCACCGACTATTTTAGCGACAATAAGCTTACCTGTCTTTGGTGTAACTTTAGCAGTTTTAATTCCAGAGCCACTTCTCTTTTGAACTTTATATTCTTTTATATTAGTCTTTTTACCAAGACCATTTGAACCAAGAGTAAGAAGTGATAAATCAGGAACTCCACGAGGAACTCGATCTACTCCTATTACAAAATCACCCTTTCCAAGTTTTATAGCACGCACTCCACCTGCAGTTCTCCCCATCTCTCTCACATCACTTTCTTTAAATCGAATTGATTGACCCAAGGTTGTCGCAAGCATTACATCATCTCCTTTTGAAATAGGCAGAACATTTTCAAGTTCATCATCTTTATCAAGTTTGATAGCAATGAGCCCACTTCTTCTTACATCCTTGAAGCCCTCTGCATCCACCTTTTTAGCTACACCCATCTTGGTGACAAGCATAAGTGACTCTACTATTTTCTTTGTTTCTTTATCAATAGGAAGAATGGTAGTTACTTTTTCTTCACTATCTAGAGAAATAAAGTTCATTATTGATTTACCCTTTGTAGCACGCTTGCCTTCAGGAATATCATACATCTTAATCTGATAAGCTTTACCAAGGTTGGTAAAGAAAAGCAAATCACTATGAGTATTAGCAGAGATGAGCATCGTCACAAAATCTTCTTCTTTTGGTTCTATGTCTATCACTCCTACTCCACCCCTTTTCTGAGCTCTGTATTCACTTGGATCTGTACGTTTTACATATCCTCCTTTAGTAAAGACAAGTACTGATTCTTTTTCTGGAATCAAATCTTCTTCATTGATAGCTTTCACTCCGCCTTTAACTATCCTTGTCCTCCTCTCATCAGAATATTTTTCTTTTATAGAAGCAAGTTCTTCTCCGATAACTTTAAGCATTTTCTTTGGGCTCGCTAGAAGTGCTTCTAATTCTTTAATAAGTTCTTGTTTTTCCTTGAGCTCAAGTTCAACATTTTTTCTTTCAAGACCTGCAAGCTTCTGAAGCTTCATCTCAAGAATAGCAAGAGCCTGAAGTTCTGAAAATTTAAATTCTTTAATAAGATTTAATTTCGCCCCCGCTGTATCTTTAGATGCTCTTATAACAGAGATAACCCTATCTATATGGTCAAGTGCCTTCTTAAGACCAAGAAGTATATGCTCTCTGTCTTTTGCTTTTCTAAGATCAAATTCTGTCCTCCTTCTCACTACGACGACTCTGTGATCAACGAATTCATCAAGAAGACCTTTTAGGGAAAGTGTCTGAGGGACACCATCAACCAAAGCCACGATATTGAAATTAAAAGATTGCTCAAGCTGAGTATGTTTGTAAATATAATTCAAGACTTTCTGAGGGAAAACTCCCGATTTCAAATCAATAACAACTCTTATATCTTTTGTGGACTCGTCTCGAAGTCCTTTTATTCCTTCGAGCTTTTTTTCTTGAATAAGATTTGCAATAGATTCAATAAGAGCAGATTTATTTACTCTATAAGGAATAGAAGTAATTATTATTTGAAATGTTCCCGACTTTTGCTCAACTATTTCTGCCTCTCCACGAGTAACCACTCCTCCTCTTCCTGTCGAATACGCATGAAGTAAATCAGCTTGGTTATAAGCCACACCACCTACGGGAAAATCAGGACCTTTAATGAATTGCATTAAGTCTTCTGTTGTAGCATCTTTGTTTTCTATGAGGTGTATAGTTGCATCTATTACTTCACCTAGATTGTGTGGTGGAATGTTTGTAGCCATACCGACAGCAATACCGAGAGTACCATTTATGAGAAGATTAGGTACAGAAGTAGGTAAAACTATCGGTTCTTTACGAGTTTGATCATAGTTGGGTCTAAAATCAACAGTTTCTTTTTCCAGATCAAGAAGAAGTAGTGATGAAATTTTAGACATTTTAGCCTCAGTATAACGCATCGCTGCCGCTCCATCTCCGTCAATAGATCCAAAGTTTCCCTGCCCGTGAATAAGTGGATATCTATAAGAAAAATCTTGTGCCATACCAACCATAGAATCATAAACAGCCACATCTCCGTGTGGGTGGTACTTTCCGAGCACATCTCCAACTACTGCCGCACTTTTACGAAAACGAGCAGAAGAAGTAAGACCCATTTCATGCATAGCATAGAGTATCCTTCGATGCACTGGCTTGAGCCCATCTCTCACATCAGGTAGAGCACGATCTGTAATAACAGACATAGCATAATCTATGAAAGAAACTTTCATTTCAGAAACTATGTCTACAGGTATCACATTTAACTTATTTTCTTTTGGAACACTTATATCTTCTTTTTTGGACATAAATTAATTATTGTATTCTACAGGAATAAGATCAATCATCTTTTCTTCACCCTTAATTTCTCTTTTAATATCTTTTAAATTTTCAATATTCCCTACACTAGCTACAATATTTTCATAAGTAGAAGAAATTGAATCTGAAAATAAGGTAAAAGGTTTAGGGGAGTTATCTTCTTTTTCATTCAAAGCTACGACTTTATTATTAAATCTATAACTAATAGTAAATACCCATGCAAGCACTACGACAGCCATAGATAAAGACATCCATCTTACAAGGACCTTTTTACGAGCACTTTCATCTTTTCCTCTAACTTTTTGAATATATTTATACATAAAATATTATGATGTTAATACTATTATCTCACCTTCACGACCTACCAACTCTTTAGACTTAATTGTAAGCTTATCAACTGGAGAAACTTTTTCCTGACCTCCTTCTTTTAAGAATGATTTGAGAGACTTGTCGTCATAATCCATAGGAATTATAACCTTTGGCTCAAGAGCCACAGCAAGCTTATGAGCATCTGAAGGAGACACAATATCTGAATTAACTGGAACAAATAAAATATCAGGTGGCTCAATCTGTCCTCTTATATCAGAATTTAATTTGCTTCCACTAACAGACCCAAGGAAACATATAGAAATATTTTCAAGAGATAGTGAATAAATAGTATTTATATATTTCTTTCCATTAATTTCTATATTAGTTAAAATGCCTTTTATAAAAATATCTTTAATTTCATAGTCTCCTGGACCCTTAACTTCGAAAGGAAAAGTATCACCATGAGAAAGCATGTCGAGGCCATTATAATCAGGATGGTTAATTGTAGAAAAAGCAATATCTGCTCCAAAACGAGACAACTTTTCACCGGATTTAGAGTCTTTACTTATTGGGTTAAAAGCCAGGGTTAGATCACCTTTCTGAATCTTAAAAAATTGCTTACCAAAATATGTGATAATCATATGTATATTATATCAAATAAATAAAGAAAAAGAAACTCTAAAGGATAAATGGCTTATTAATTTAAGATTGCGTTTTATGGTTCTATATGATATAATATATATATTAATAGCCCAGATTGGAATTTAACCCTTTTGAAGTCGAAAGATGAATAAAGAAATCCAAACTGTGCCGCATAATGCGGTTTTTTTATTTCCAGATTCATTTCTGGTAAACATTAATATGATTAAAAAAGACGATAAAGATATAGTTTCTAGTATTGCAGAACATGCAAAAGTAGAACTATCAAGTGTAGGTAAGATGCTTGAAAAAACAGAGCTCCCTCCTTCTGTAGAATCTCTAGTTGAAGGACCTGTGATTTCAATACAAAAATCTTCTGTTTTTATAGACATAGCTCCTTTTGGAACTGGTATTATATATGGAAGAGAATTTATAAATGCTAAAGACATCATAAAGAAAATAAATATTGGTGATGTTATAAAAGCTAAAATTGTAAGTACAGACAATGAAGATGGTTATATAGAGTTATCTTTGAAAGAAGCAAAGCAAGCACTCATCTGGAGTGAAGCTGAAAAAGCTATCAAATCTAAAGTTCCGCTCGAACTTACAGTTAAAGAAGCCAACAAAGGTGGTCTTATACTTGAATGGCAAGGTATTGCTGGATTCTTACCTGCTTCACAACTCAAGAGTGAGCACTATCCTCGTGTAGAAGATTCCGATAAAGATAAAATATTAAAGGCATTGAAAATTTTAATAGGAAAAAGAATAAGTGTTGTTATGATTTCTGCTTTACCTAAAGAAGGTAAATTAATTTTCTCTGAAAAAGATAATAATCCAGAAGAAAGACAAGAAATAATCGGCAAATACGCTGTCGGAGATGAGATGGAATGTTCTGTTGCCGGAATTGTTGATTTTGGAATATTCTTAAAAATAGAAGAAGGTTTGGAAGGACTTGTACACATTTCTGAAATAGATTGGGGTCTTGTAGAAGACCTTAGGTCTATGTTTAAAGTTGGAGATATGGTCAAAGCTAAAATAATAGAAATAAAAGATGGGAAAATTTCTCTTTCTATTAAAGCTCTAAAAGAAAACCCTTGGAAAGAATTTGAAAATTCATTGAAGAAAGGAGACATTGTAAAAGGTGTTGTCATCAAGTTCAACAAGCATGGTGCGCTTATCTCTATCAAGCAAGGTGTCGCAGGGCTTGTCCACAATTCTTCTTTTGGATCTGAAGAGAAATTAAGAAAAGCACTTGACCTTGGTAAGACTTATAATTTCCAAGTGACACTCTTTGAACCAAAAGAACAACGGATGACTCTTGTCCACTTAGACAGTGCAAAGAAAGCTGAAGAAAAGACAGAGGAATAAAAAAAAATAAGAAATTAAAAAATACCCCAGCTTTAAGCTAGGGTATTTTTTAATTTAAAATTTTATTAATCATTTGGATTATAAGCATCGCTATAATCAGTTGTCAGTATGTTATCTGGTAACATCATTTTATCTAAAATATAAAATTTCCCATCTTGCTTAAAAACTTTAAAATTATAAGATTCATAACCTCCAGAAACTGATCTACGGCCAGACTCAATATCAAATTGATTCCAAAATTCTCTAGTAAAAACCACAATCGTAACTGAAATAATATTATTTTCTATATTAAATTTTGCTTTATCTTCTATAATACTTATATTATTTGCAATAATATCATCATTGTAATCTTGCTTAATTTGAAAACTCCTTTTACCCAAAGTTCCCTTTTTAAGACCGTCAAATAAAGTATTCTCATCCCAATAAAGAGTTTTCAGTATCTTAATTATATCATCATCATTTTTCTTATTTTTAGAAAGAGCTAAATTTAAGTTATTTTCTAAATCAATATTTATAATATTAAGAATTTCTGTTTTTACCTCATCATCTAGTGTAATACTTTCTGGTGACAAAATTTTATTTTTTTGAAACTCAATTTTATTTTTATTACCTATATCTGTTTTTATGAAAAATAGAACAATACCACAAATTAATAATAATAGAACTATTAAAATCAGAAAAAAGATTTTTTTATTTTTATTCATATACAAATTTTATTATTAATTAAACTCACTCATTGTTTTGTCTTTCCCATACATAGCAAAAGATACTAAAATTAGAGAAACCTTTTTAGAAATCTTTTTTATTTCCTTAATTTCATCTTCTTTAAATTTACCAAGTAAGAACTTTACAACAGCTTCTTCCCCTTTGGGCTTTCTTGTTTTGCCAGTTGGGGTTACAGGACACACTCCCACTCTAATACGGATAAATTCTTGTGATTTAACTTTTTTAATCACTGATTCCAAGCCATTATGCCCACCTGATGATCTATTCCAAGATATCTTCATTGACCCAAAAGGTAAATCTATATCATCATAAATAACCACTAAATTTTTTAATTTCTTTTTATCGTCTATAATTTTTGAAACAGACAGACCCGAATTATTCATAAAAGTTTCAGGAGCGATAAAATCAAACCTCTCTCCATCTATTTCACCTTTTGATCTTAAGGCTTTCAATCCTATATCATTTTTCCATAGAGAAAAATCATTCGCTTTAGTAATGTAATTTAAAATAATTCTCCCAGTATTATGGCGAGAATTTTCATATTCACTCCCAGGATTACCTAAACCAAAAACATATATCATAATTTTATTATAACATAATTAAAATTAAATAATAAAACAAAACACCACATTATAACCTATTCTGTCAATCATAATTGTGTGGTAAAATATCGCATATGGAAAATAATAATTTGGAAACAAAAGAATTAAAAGGTTCGAAAATGGATAAGTTTTTGGCAGATGTTTGGGATCTAGTTAAGTTTGCTATTATTGCAGTTATTATTGTGGTACCCATTAGATTATTCATAGCTCAACCTTTTGTTGTCTCAGGTGAATCAATGTTCCCTACTTTCCATAATGGAGAATATCTAATAGTAGATGAAATTTCATATATCTTAGGAGAACCAGAAAGAGGAGATGTTGTCATATTCAGATACCCAGAAGATCCAAAAAGATATTTCATAAAAAGAATTATCGGCCTACCTAACGAAGAGATAATAATAAAAGATGGGACTATCACAATAATCAATGAAGAAAATAAAGAAGGATTATCCCTCGATCAAACTTATTTAAAAGGAGATTTCGGAACAACAAAAGAATATAAGAAGTACAAAACGAGCAGTGATGAATATTTCGTAATGGGAGATAATAGAGACAGAAGTTCTGATTCTAGGTTTTGGGGTAATTTACCAAGAGACCTTGTAATAGGTAGAGCATTCCTAAGATTATTCCCATTAAGAGATGTTGATTATATGCCTGGTTCATTAGAAAAATTAATTGATAATAAATAATATGAGTACAGATAAAAAGAAAACTATAAAAGGACCAATATCTTCTGTAAAAGGAATGCGAGATATCAGAGACGAACAGTATTATCAATTTCAGGGTTTATTCGAGAAAGCTCAAGAAATTGCAGTGTACTATGGATTCAAACCTATCGAGACACCTATAGTAGAACAAGAAGATGTATTTACTTCTTCTATCGGTATCGGGACAGATATTATAGATAAAGAAATGTATACTCTCAAAACAAAAGGTGGAGATCACTTGGCTTTGAGGCCTGAGCACACAGCTCCACTTATGAGAAGTTATATAGAGAATGGTATGCAATCCCTTCCTCAACCAGTGATGTTTTATAGTTATGGACCAGTTTTTAGACACGACAATCCGCAAGCTGGGAGATATCGCCAATTCTATCAATTTGATATGGATGTTATTGGAAGTGAAAAAAGTATTCTAGATGCACTGGTGATAAAAACAGCATGGACGATACTTACAGAAGCTGGAGCAGAAAATCTTTCTGTTGAGATAAATTCTATTGGGGACAAAGAATGCAGAAATTCTTATATAAGAGAATTGGTTTCTTTTTATAAAAAAAATATTAATCAACTTCCTGCAATTGATAGAGAAAGATTAAAGACAAATCCCCTTCGAATACTAGACAGTAAAGAAGAGAAAACTATCGAGCTTAACCAACACGCCCCAGATTCTATATCTTACCTATGTCCTGCTTGTAAAAAGCATTTTAAAGAGGTACTAGAGTATTTAGAAGAAATGGAAATTCCTTACAATATAAACAAGTGTTTAGTCAGAGGTCTTTCATATTACACCAGAACTGTTATAGAAATAGTAGAAGAAAATAAAGAGACAGGAAAGAAAATGACAATCACAGCAGGAGGGAGATATGACTACCTTGGAAAACAATTAGGAAGTAAAAAAGATGTCCCTGCTGTCGGTATCTCCTTAGGAATAGATAGAATCGTAGAGTCTCCTTGGTTCAATAAATTAACTCCAAGAATAATAAAAAAGCCTAAGATATATTTCATCCAATTAGGCTTTGATGCAAAATTAAAATCATTAAATGTAATCGAAATACTAAGAAAAGGTAAAGTGCCAATAGCTCAATCTATCTCTAAGGATAACCTAGGGGCACAACTAGCAACAGCAGAAAAGATGGGGGTACGTTATGCTATTATTTTTGGACAGAAAGAAGCAATTGAAAATTCTGTAATAGTAAGAGATATGTCTTCTCGCTCCCAAGATACCGTCAAACTAGATAAACTTCTAGAATATTTAAAAGAATTAAAATAAAAATTTAATAATATGGTAGTAGAAATAATTCAAAAAGAAAATAAAACTCTCAGAAAGATTGCAAAAGAAGTAGAAATTAAAGATATCACAAAGCCTAAAATTCAAAAAATCCTAGATGATATGAATAAAGCTCTCGATGGAGAGTATGATGGAGTCGCTCTCGCTGCCCCACAGATAGATGTGTCACTTCGAATTTTTATTGTTTCTGGAAAAATATTTGATGAAAATTTTATAAGAGGACATAAAACATTAGATAGGGTAAAAGCAAGACCAAATTTAATTTTTATAAATCCAATTATAAAAAAAATTTCTAAAGATAAAAAGCTTATGGCTGAAGGATGTCTTTCAGTGAGACCACTTTATGGTAAGGTCCGTCGGGCAACTCGTGCCAGTGTAGAAGCATACAATGAAAAAGGAGAAAAATTTGAAATGGAAGGGTCAGGATTACTTGCTCATATATTCCAGCACGAAACAGATCATTTAGAAGGAATATTATTTATAGACAAGGCAAAAGATATTCATGAATCTTACCCTGAAGAAGAATACAAACAATAAAAATGAATAAACTAAATTTTATATTTTTAGGTACACCTGATGTAGCAAAAGAGACATTGGAAATTTTAAAATCTAATGATTATTTACCATCACTTATAGTGACTTCTCCCGACAAACCTCAAGGTAGAAAAATGATAATGACTCCCCCACCAGTAAAAATCTGGGCAGAAGAAAACAATATTATATACCTTCAACCAGAAAAAATTGACCAAGAATTTATTGATAAAATTTCAACTTATAATTTTGAACTTGCTATAGTTGTAGCTTATGGAAAAATCCTACCAGAAAATTTTATAAAATTACCCAAACTTGGAACTATAAATATCCACTATTCACTACTTCCCAAATATCGCGGAGCTTCCCCTATCGAAGCTAGTCTTTTAAATGGTGATACAGAAACCGGAGTCTCTATTCAGCAAATGGAATATAAATTAGATAGCGGACCAATTCTAGCTCTTGAAAAAGTAAAAATAGATATAAATGATACAAAAGATACTCTTAAAAATAAATTGATAAAAATTGGAGGAGAATTATTATATAAAATTTTACCAGATATAATAGAAGAAAGAATCAAAGGTAAAATTCAAAATGAAGAAGATGCAACTTTTTGTAAAAAAATAAAGAAAGAACATGGTGAGATAAATCCAAATGGGAATGCACAGGAAAATTGGAATAAGTACAGGGCATATTATGGCTGGCCAGGAATATTCTTCTTCAAGGATGGTAAAAGAATCAAAATCACTAAGGCTAGATATGAAAATGACTCGTTCATAATAGAACGAGTCATTCCTGAGGGTAAAAAAGAAACTATTTGGATGTAAATGGATTCCTATCAGAGAGCCCTTTTAGCATTTTCTTTACACTTGTCGCACCGCGCTTGAAAAGTGTCTGATTTTTATCCTTTTTTGAAGTTATCTGCCTTACAACATCTTCCTCTGAACTATCTATAGCCTTATAAAGATCTTCCTTTTCTGAATTTGTGAAAAACTTTTTGCCATCTAGACTTAAATTAATTTCTGATTTAAATAATTCTCCTTGTTTATGATGATTAGTCGTCTTCCCCACTTCTACATAAACACTAATCTCCCCGTCTTTATTAAATTTTTCTAGAGATACAAGCTTTTTATTGATATAGTCTTCTATCGCAGGAGTAAGCTCCATATTTGTTGCTTTAATATTTATAATCATATTTAAAATTTAAATTACTGTTAATACTTATATTATAACCTTTAATTTCTTTTTATCAAAAACCGATATACTCTTTATAATACAAGCTTATAAAATATCATTTATTGAGAGCATCTTACTTCCAGATTGATGCCCATTTACAATTCTCACACTTTTGATAGGTACAGAAAATTCACAAGCTATAATTTCACATACTCTTTTATTTGCCATATTCCTCTCTGCTTTTTCTTTTACTTTTAAAATAAAAGAATTTTCACTCTTCTTTTCTATTTCTTCTCTTTTATTACCTGGAAATACCCGAACTTTAATAAACATAAGCTAATTATAACAAAATAATAAGTTTTACACAGTTTGACTAAATTATGTTTCCTTGTCTTTTTAAAAAGAGTATAATAAAGGTATGAGAAATTTTATACAAATAATAAAATATACTATATTTACTTTTTTGATAATAACTTTATTTTATCTCTTTATTCAAAGTGATTATATCGCTTACATATCAAACATTCCAAAATTTTTGATAATAACTCCCTCTGTTTTACTACTTATTTATATGTGGTTTTATTTTCTAAAATCATATCTAAAAACAAAGAAAACTGAGGATGATTTTATTGAAATTGTAAATCATACCTTTCGTACACCTCTTACTAACATATCTTGGACCACAAAAGAACTAGAAAAAGAAATGCCCGACAAAGACAGAGAAATTTATATCCAGAGTATAAATAATTCAACAAATAAAATATTAGAAATAGTAGATATTATAGCGGGTATTAAAAATATAAAAAATAGATCATCTTACAATTTCAAAGCAATTTCAATAAGAGAAATAATAGAAAAATCTATAATAAAATACAAAAGAGAAGTCAGTAGAAAAAACTTAAATCTTAAAATCTCCCCTTTCAAAGATATCCCGATGCTTACTATTGATTTAAAGAAAATCTCTTTTGTTATTGATACTCTAATTGAAAATTCAATATTTTATTCAAAGGATGATGGAAAAATAATAATAGATTGCATATATGATAATGAAAAGATAACCTTTTTTGTAAATGATAGTGGTATAGGGCTTGGACCAATAAATAAAATAATGCTCTTCTCGAAATTCTATAGAGGGAAAAGAGCAAAACTAATGAATACAGATGGTATGGGTCTTAAACTATATTTATCTAGAGAAATAATAAAGAGACATAAGGGTAAAATTTATGCTAAATCAAAAGGCAAAGACAGAGGTACTACTTTTTTCATAGAAATACCATTTAAGAAATAACTATTTCTTAATATTTTTAATCTCGTCTTTTATATCACTTATATCTTTTTGAATTATCTCAAGAATACTTTTTTCTTTTCTGATTTCTTCTTCTGTTTTTTCATCTATTCTTTTATCTTTCCTAAGTCCTGAAATTATTATATTATCACCTATAAAAAAAGAAACAAAAAGTCCAGTCATAACTGTAATAAATATTCCTAAAATCAAAGATTCGAAACCTGACATATAAAGTGAATCTTCTATGACCCATACTCCTCTCCAAATAGATACGACACCCACACTTCCTATAAAAGCATAAAGAATAGGCCTCCGAGTAAGACTCGCCCTTATTTTATCTTCTAATTTATCGAAGAATCTTATAATACTTTTTATCATAAAGATATTATATCACACTAAAACACTCCCAAAAAGTACATAGCCACCCAAGTAAGAACAGCAAATACATAACCTAAAAGTGCTGGTATTGTGGCTTTCTTAAGATAATAAGAAAAATTAAGTTCTTTAACTTGCCCCATCGCAGCCACACCTGCTGCAGATCCCACCACAAGCATAGAGCCCCCTGTCCCCGCAGTAATAGCAAGGAGTACCCATATAGCAGGTGCTATGCCATCTGCGAACATTTTAATAGCAGCAGCGACAAGTGGTACATTATCAAGCACAGAAGAGATAAATCCGAGCACAGTGTTCCCTATTATAAGTCTAGTTATATTTATATCTTGACCAAAAATAAAAGTATTCAATTCTTTAAGTAGCCCAATATGTGAGAGTGCCCCCACAGCAAGAAGTATACCTATAAAAAATTTAAGTGTTGAAATATCTGTCTTTTGGATTACATTTATTATTTTACCCGTGGTGTGATCTACATTATGACTAGTTCTAGCTTTAATATCTATAAATATCCAAAGTACACCCACACCGAGGAGAAGTCCAAGGAAAGGAGGAAGACCTATTATATTAAAAATTACAGGTAATACAAATGAAAATGCTCCTATTATAATAATAGACCAATATGGCTCAGCTTTCTTTTCATCAACAAGATCAAAACTTTCATTAGCTTTCTCTACTTCCTCATGTTTTTTAATCTTTCTACCCATCAAATATTGAGGGATAACCCATGCAACAATGGCTGGTAAAATACCTATCGAAATAACTTGAAGTGCATTGAATTTATTAGCAAGCCAAAGCATAATTGTTGTCACATCACCTATCGGACTTGCAGCCCCTCCGGCATTAGCTGCTATTACAGTATTGGCTACAAAAATAAGGAAGTTGTCTTTATCTTTATAGATCTTTCTACCAATCTGAATCATTATCAAAGTCGTAGTTAAATTGTCTAAGAAGGCAGAAAGGACAAAAGTTAGGGCTCCTAATACCCAAAATAATTTTGCTTGAGAAATTTCTTTTTTAACTAATTTTTCTCGTATCCAGTCAAAAAGCTGGAAGTGAACTAAAATCTCTACTATTGTCATTGCGGATAACAAGAATACAACAATACTAAATATCTCCCCTCCGTTTTCAGCAAGTGCATGAGAGATTTCTTGTTTATCATGACCCAAAATAGCAACAATAAGCCAAAGAACCCCGCCCAAAACGAGGGCTACCCCACTTTTATTTATATGGGTCTTATGCTCTATCGCAATATATACATAACCGAGCACAAATAATAAACCAAAAATTATATAAACTATATTTCCTTCCATTTTTTTTATAAATTAATTAATAAAAAAGAAACAACAGCAATATGGCTGTTATTTATCTTCCACAATTCTATTATAAAAACTTAAATTAGTAAATAATTAAAATATCAAAAGGCCGATAATCCCTAAAATTACAAGATATGTCAAACAAGGAATAATAACACCTTTTAATACCTCTCTCTCTTTATTTTTCTCACCCACAACAGCTTCTGCGGTCAGTATGTCTGCTAGGGCTATCATATTCCCTGCAGCTGCTCCAGCGACTCCTAAAGACATTATTATACTTGGATTAAATCCAATATTTAAAGCAGTAAGATTAAATAAATTACCAAACATTACATTGGAAAGAGTCACACTCCCTGTAATAAACGCACCAAAACCCCCTATAAATGGAGCAAAGAGCGGTATAAGCCTTGTCTCAAAAAGACTAGACATGAGACTAAGAGCCGATGGAAGTCCTGAAAAATTTTGTCCTGAATTAATTATTATTTGAACCATAGAAGACATAAGTATAATGACAAGGAATGGTCCAATAGCACCCCTTAAAGAAGTTAAAGATAATTCTTTAAAAATTTTCTGTTTACTCCTGTAAAAAATCATCACAAATAACCCTGCAATAATAAAAACAAAACCGGGATTATAAATATAAAAAATTTGTTTAAATCCGATATTGATAGGTATACCAATTTTACCAATTAAAAATTTACCAAGCACAAGTAAAATTATCAAAAATAAATATGGTAAAAATGATTTAAAGATAGACATCGTCTTTTCTTCCTTCTGATCCAAAATTAAAGAAACATTATTTTTAGGAACAAATATGCCGAGTTTAGTTGTAATAGCTACTAATATAAACCCAGCGACAGCACCTAGTATAGACGGAAATTCTTGTCCTAAAGAAACTATGAGCATAGAAGGTAGAGTAAAAGCAATTCCAGACCAAATAGCAAAAGGCAGAGCTTCCCAAAATTCCTTCTTTCTATTTTGTCTTCCTATTGTGATCATAAAGAGCATAAATACAGGTATCAATATTCCAACTAAATTAAAAAGTGATGCATAAAAAGGTATAGAAGAAACCTCAAGTCCAGAAAATCCCACTCTGATTGGTGTCCCCGCTGCTCCAAATACCCCTGGTGTACTATTGCCTAAAAGTCCTATTATAAGTGATTTCATAGGAGTAAGCCCTATTCCCATAAGTAAAGGTACCGCAATAGCGACAGGTACCCCAAACCCCGCAGTCCCCTCAAGGAATGCTTCAAAAAACCAAGCGATAATTATGATTTGTATTCTATAATCACTAGAAAAATTTTTTAAATAAAAAGAAATATTTTTAATTATCTTTAAATCTTTAAGAATTTCTAAAAAGAAAATTGCACCAAAAATTATTATGAAAATATCAAGTGCAGTGAAAAATCCTTTACCATATGAAATATATAAATAGTTTGGAATTATTTTCCAATATAAAACTGCAAGTATTGTGTAAAATAGTGCTGTTATGAATGAAGCTTTGAGTAAGGTAATTTTTTTGATCAAAAGCAAATAGATAAAAACTAGAAATGGTAATATAGATAAAAATATAGGTAATTTGTCTATCATAAATTTATTATAACATAAAAAACAAGAAAAAATAAAAGGCAATCTGAGGATTGCCTTTATATTTTATTGCAAAGTAGCTAAGCTACTTTTTTTATTTCTTTTGATTGAATCATTTCAATAATGATCATAATTACCGGTGAATAGAAATCGAACGGTACGCTTACTTCTATGGAAGCTTCTCCTATTTTAATTTCTAAAACATCGGAAACATTAACACTTGCACCACAAAATGCCTGTTCTGACTCAATCTCTTTTTTAATTTCAAGGATTTCTTTTTTTCTTCCTGAAATCAGAAAACTTACAGTTTTTTTTAAAATTTCCATATCCATTAATTGTTAGTTATTCTAAGAACTCTTTTAAAAAATTCTTAGAATAACTAACAATTACTTGAGAAGATCTTTATCTTTTTACTTTATGTAAATGGTAGCATATTTTAGCCTAAAAGTCAAATATATAAAAACATTTTTTGGTGTTAAAATGTAAATATTGTATGAAAAATTTTGTAAAAAATAAAATTAGTATAAATAGAATAATTTTAACTATTTTAATTACTATATATATGATCTATTACCTTACGACATTGAACGAGTGGCATTTTATTGATTATATAAATCTTATTTTTCATGAATCGGGTCATATAATCTTTTATCCATTTGGAGAATTTATAGGGGCTCTTGGTGGGACTCTTATGCAAATTATAATTCCCCTTATTTTTATAATATATTTTTACAAAAGAAAAGATAAATTTTCAGCATCAATTATTTCTTTTTGGCTTGGACAAAATTTTTTCAATATTTATATATACATAAAAGATGCTATTGTGATGGAGTTACCACTACTCGGAGGAGATTCGGTATTCCATGATTGGAATTATATATTATCTAAATTAAATATATTAAAATATACAGAAAACATATCTTACATATTTTATATTATTGGTATCATAATATTGATTTATGCATTTGTGTTTTCTATAAAATTCTCAATCAAAGACAATATAAATGAAAAACTATATAGAAATTAATATTTGTGATATATTTATGATATGAAAATATTAGCAATCTCATCATCTACAAGCAGGGGCAGGAATTCAGATACCATGCTTGATTATTTTATAAAAGGAATAGAAACAATAGGAGATCATCAAATAGAAAAGATATATCTTGATGAAATACTGATTAATCTTTATCGATATGAAAACAGAAATGGTCCAGAAGAAAATGAAATTGAATTTAAAAAAATAACAGACAAAATATCTGCTGAGGT
Organism: uncultured Candidatus Saccharibacteria bacterium; assembly: GCA_964618365.1. GTDB lineage: Bacteria > Patescibacteriota > Minisyncoccia > Phycocordibacterales > UBA9973 > UBA8515. The sequence continues at coordinate 76,727 of CAZUAA010000002.1, forward strand.
TGGTGCCTTAATAATTGCTACTCCTACATACAATTTTTCTGTTCCCTCTCATCTTAAAAATTTTATAGATAGAATACGGTTTATTTCTCTTGACCTATCAAAAAGAAACAAGCTCGGACAACCAGTTGGTAAATTGGAAAATTTATATGTGTATTTCTTGGTTTCAGGGGGTACACCAAAATGGGCACAAAGAATATTATTCTTTGCATTTCCCCCCTTCTGGCTAAGAGGAGTTTTCCTTTATTTTAGAGCAAAAGTCATGGGATCATTTTACAGTGGAGATATTGAGACCTTCAAAAATCAAAAAATACTAAAAAAATGCTCCAAGCTTGGAAGAAAATTCGGTATGAATATTAAGAAAAACAAACAAAAAGGAATATTGGAAAGAATATTCTTTAGACCTCCAGAGATGGGTTAATAAATTATTTTTCTGCCTTAATTTCAAAAGATAATATTACTTCATCAGAAGACTGATAAACATCTAGCATACTAGGTGCTTTTACCCCAAAAGATTTCATTGAAATTATAGAACTTCCAGAAAAAGACAATACTCCATTTTCATCTTTAGCTACTACATCAAATGTAACTTCATTTGTCACACCCATTATTGTTATTGATGCAGGCATTTTATTTTCATAAGGAAAGTTTAGGCTCTGATTTTTAACTTCAACTTTTATCTGTTCTCCTATAAGTTGCCTTACATCTTCGTCTCTTTTATCTTGACCTGTTTTTAGGTTAAGAGTTGGAATAATCAAATAAGCAGAAATTAACCCTTTCTCATAATTTAAACTCCCATTTAAATCCCCAGTTGTACCTATTATCTTTTCTACGGGCTTACGAAAAAATACCTTATCTACAGCATAAGAAACTTGAGATTTAGTAATTTTCAAATTACCTTTATTCTCTAATCCATCAGATACACCACCCTTAGAAGACAAAGATTTTTCTTTAACTCCACCTTTTTTTATAAAATAAAAACCTAAAACAATTAATAATAAAACTGCTATTAAAATAAAAAATTTATTCATCATATATTCTATGATAACATCATTCTATCTTTTTCCAAAGGATTACTATTACTTACTAAAAATCAAATAAAAACCATCTAGAAGATTTATTTGTATATAGATAATTAGGATTTTCCTTGATAGCTCTTTCTTTTATAAATTTAGTAATTCCAAGTTCTCCCCTGTTTAACAAATATGAAAATGTTGACAACTCCTTATCAGGCTTGGGTTTTACATAAATTACTTTTGATCGAGTACTATTTACATCCTTATACCAAATAATCATATAAATACCATTTATAGCTTTTACATCATACACATGCTCAATATCTTTATAATATAAAACCTCTTCCCTATTTAATTTCTTAATTAAGATACTGCTTTCTTTGACTTCTATATATCTTAATTTTAATAAAGAAATAAAACTAATAGAAAGTACATAAATAAACAAAATCATCATGATGATGATAAATAATCCATAACTCCCATAAGTAAACATTTTAAATAAAACAAACACACAAATTGCAATAATGAGTGGATACAAAAAGTAATACATATATGTGTTCATCCGATCACTTGTATATTTAATGTCCATAATGTTGTTAATAGTTATTATTTATTTAAGTATTTACCAGCAAGACTAAGAGCAAATGAAGGTAGTATAACAAATACAGTCGCAAATAACAGTCTTATCAATATTTCACTTATCTTTGAGTCTGGAGTATCTGATCCAGAAGCAGTTATAACAACAAAAATTCCTAGAATTCCAAAAACTATAGATGAATAAATAAAAACCTTTGTTGCTATTTTTTGCATATCTAAATTATACCCCATATTAGAGATTGTGCAAAATTTGATTTCATCTATTAAAATTTATTTTTAATCAAGCATACAATCGTCGTAAATAAAAAGCCACCCAATAAGATGACTCTTTATTGAGTGGCTATAATTTTAACCTAAAATGATTTCTATTCCTTTCTCTACATAATTATTTTTATATAGTAGAACTTTCTCTTGTATTGGAGATAAGCTTGCAATCAAGCCTGCCATCAACACAGAAAGCGCAGAAAGATATAAATAGTTTTCACATAAAGGGGTTTCCCCAGTGGTCTTTTAGACTAATTCTCTTTGATCAACACAACACAAAGTGTTTGTGATTTTAGAAAACGGAACAGGCTTTCCGCAGTAAGTATTTCCACTTCCCACTCGTATGTTCCGTAAAAAATTATCCAATTCATTTGTACCTGGTACATTAGGGAAAATAGTTTCCCCTCCTGTCACATACATTGGCATTACATACAGTTCTTTGCAAGAAGCTGCCTGCATCAGGAATGGTAATTTTGCCACAATTGGTTCAGGAACCCCCATTTCAAGAGAACGGCTCTTTTCTGGAAATAAGAATACCATTTGACCACCCAAACTCATATTCTGACATAAAGATCTTATTGTTACCTTATTCTGTCTTCGCATTTCTGCTATAACAGTACCACTGCCACCCAGATCTTTCATCCTTTGAATGTGTTTTGGTTGGAAAACTGGATACTTATTGAACCCCGATGTTACAATATTTGCAATTCTGGCGTATTCAAACACCTGACTTGCAACAAAAGAAGGAATAAGTTCTTTGGGTCGAATATGAGAAGTTAATGCTTCTGCAATAAGAGAATCAAGTGCAGTGGCGTGATTCATAACAGCCAATACATTATGACCATTACCAATTAAATCAAGGGCTTTTCCATAATTATTTAACCCAAACAGTTCACACTCTTCAAGTTTTACAAAATTATTTAAAAGCCAAGACGCTACTGGCCTTGTTTTTTCACAAGCCACATAATGCCCCGTGAAATTGTTCGGCCGAACACTGAGTGAGTCTAGGGCCTCAAGTAAAATCTTCTCTCCTTCTTTTAAGCCATTAATGCCGGTATTTTGATACAATACTCGTATCTCTTTTTTTATAAAATCTTCCATATCTTCTGGATGATTACCCCAAGCATTGAATTCAGGGATTAACCCCATTGGTTGAAAATTCTTCATAATTTAATTTTTAATTTTTAATAATTTATTTGAATTACACTAAACTTCAAACTGAAGTACAAAGTAATTCAAACAAATTAAAATTAAAATTAAAATTTATTGTCAAAGACCTACTATTTTATTTGGATAATAGCATAAATAATGGATTGTGTCAATAGCCTAAATTATGAGTATTACAAAAAAAAGAAATCCCCTGCAACAGCGTGCAGGGGTCCTTTTATATTACAAATTAAATAACTTTTTTAAATTATTAATTTTTTCCGCATCAGGGATATTAAAACCTAAAATTTTTATCACTAATGATTTTTTTACATTACCAATTGATTTAGATTTACTTAGCATCATATTGGTATTTTTAATTTTTTCATCAGCCATTTCAGACTTAAGTTTATTGAACTTTCTTAAAATACTTTCATATTTCATTTTGAGTTCATTGAGTTCAGAACTCGGTTGAATAGTAACCGTTTTCTTTTCTTGATTCAATAAATCTTTTAATTTAAAAACCTCTTCTTTAAGTTTTGAAATGGTTTTTAGATTTTTTGAAATCTTTTTACTAAGTTCTTTATTTTCGAAACTCAATATTTCTTTATCAATATTGAGTTCTTTAATTTCATCCAATTTAGCAGATCTTTCGACATGCACGAAACCTAATCGGTGACATACATATCTATTACCTTTATCATCCGAATAAATAGTCGGACTATTTTCGGGACGGTCCTTTTCTAACTTAAGTCCATTCAAAGACGCTAAAAGAGCATGAGGATTTATTTTTCTACTAAAATACTCATGGACAATTTCGTCCTTTGTTAGACCAGATAAAACCTTCATTTGGATAATTTGGTCTTCTGTTAAACCAAACATAAACCTGATTAGACCGATTAGATTAATGATTTTTCTAATCAAAATATTAAACTCTTTCATTTTTTGAAATATTAAATTAATTAACCTTCAAAATAATTTTAAGTCTAAGATAGTGAGTGGAATCTTCCCCGCCCATTTCACTTCCGTTGAAAATATGTATAGGTAAATAACCTTTATACACACCCTTCTCAAGAACACTTTCCTTAAACTCAAAATCAAGCGTTGTGCTTCCTTGTGCACCACCACTACTTGTTCCAATAATTCCATAAGTCGGGAATCCGACTCCGTATCCAAATACAGAGAACCCATACAAAGGGTTTATTGTACTAGTATTGATCTTTACTGAGAATGGTTTATCGCCACCTCCTTTAACCATTGAAGCATTAATAGTGCATGGATCCAGCGAGTAAGTCACTCCATTTAATATTACATTTGGATAACATTCATTCACAGGTTTTTCAGCTGTTACATCTTCCAAACAAGAAATCAAAAAAAACATGATCAGAATAGAAATTAAATTTTTCATTTTTTAGATTTATTTTAAAAAATTATTTTGCAATATTGCTCTATAGATACCAATAGTTGATACACATAGAGCAATATACAAAATAAAAATATCCCAATATCAAAGAACTATCAATTTGCATATGATATCATATTTTATAGATTTGTCAATAGTTATTTAGCCTGAAGAAAAATATATAAATTATTAAAAAGAAAATATACCCCAAACCCAAATATTTCATTAAAAAAATAATTAAAATACTAACAATTATTTACTATTTTGTAGATATCGAGTAAGATAATTTATTACCTCTTCTACTTTTTCTATATATAGTCTTTGATCTGGATTATCTCTAAATTTTTCTCCAAGATAATTCTCGGCCATTTTTATTTTTTCTAATAAACCTTTTATTTTTTCTTTATCTAGTTCATTTATTGTCTGATTAAAGCAATCGCTAATCTGTTTTACCATATATATAATATTAGGAGATTGTTCTAGATTAATCCTAGATAATAAAATATTTTTAGTTTCTTCAATATTAAAAACTTTATAATTGCTCTCTATGTTTATTTTTTCCATATTAAAATCATATCACAAATAAATATAAAACAAAGAACTATTTTACAAAATAAATTAAATGATCTATCTCGAACTTAAAATGAGATTGAGGATTATTCTCCAACAAAATAATAACCCTTCCAGCCATCAATAGAGTCTTTAAACCCTTGATTAATAAAAAGTTGCTTAACTAATGTAAATATTTTTTTCTGAGTATTTATGTCACCCGTTTCTAATATATGTTTATAATCAAATATAAACTCATCGACAGGCCAGGGTAATAATTTGAGAGGGTAATTTTTAAGCTCCCATTCAAAGTATTTATTATATGGTCTTAATCTTCCTTCAAGAGCATAAAGTGCCGTCATTAATGATGGCAATGATTCTGTGGCATCAATATATGCAGATAAATTAATTCCATCTCTCCAGTATTTAGCTGAACGATATACAAAATTAAAATATTCATCTAAAGAATCTTCAATAACTTTTTTCTTAACAATTTCTGGTAATATCCCTTTTTCATCTATTAACTTTTGTATCTCACCAGTTTTATCAACAATAGCTTTATTGTGAGAAAAATTATACCTATTCCAGTCCTCTTTGGTCCCCCAATCAGCATAATGAATAAAATCAGATAATTTCCAAACTCTTATTTCAAAAAATTCGTTTGCTCTATAACTCATTAGTTTTTCTAATAATTCACTTGGAGATGTATCAGACAAAATAACATAAATATCCATATCAGAATTCTTTGTCAAAAATTCATTACTTTTACCTCTTGATCCACCGAAAAATAAACCTAATATGTCTTTATTATTCTTACTTTCTTCCAATACTAATTGATATTTATTTTCTAAATCTTCCATAAATATTATTTAAAAAAGTTTTCTAGTATTTGTGGTATTTCTTCTATATCTTTATATTCAACAATTTTTAAATATGGATTTCCAACCAACATTGTAGAGAGTTTTTTATTTTCAGCTGAACGATATAGTAAATATATTTTCTTTCCCATTGATTGAGCTTGTCCTATTTCATACCCAACACCCAAACTTGGAGTAGTTACTTCTCCGACTAAAATATCTGCTTCTTTAACCCAATTCATATCTCTTTCAAAAATATATGTTTCTGCCTTACCCTGTTCTCCTTGGTCAGACAAAGATTCATTTCCAATATGTTCAGTTAAGACTTCACCATATTTTTTTAATTCATTGATGATTGAATAATAAAAATCTTGGTCTCCTCTTCCTGCTCTTACCGCACCAGCAAAATATATTTTCATAATAAAATTATATCACAGGTTCGAAATTCTACTAACCTACGAAAAACAACCATTGTAAAATATGGTTCAAAATTTTGCTCCGAACTTGGGGTGATATTTGAATGGTTATCATAAATCGGTAGGCATACTTCCCTTATAAATTCACAACGTGCACAAGTTCATATTTTTGGGAATAAATGAAAACCTGTTCAAAAAAAAAGAAAACCGCCAGTAATAGAGGTTCTCTTTTTATCTGACGGTTTTAATAATTTAACTTGGTAAAATAAATATTCCATGATCATTTGGCCCATCCACAAACATAGATCCAGATATTTTCCCAGTAACTGGTCCTTTGATTTTTTCAATAGCACGCTTTGCTATGACGTGAGCAAAATTTACAAATAGATAAACTATAAAAGCTCTTCTTTTTGTTAATTTTTTGATTTCCTTCACAGATTTTACATTTTTCAAAGAAAAATTTTCTTTATCGTTTGAAAAAGTGACCTCAACGGCATCAGTTTCAGGATCTATCCAGCCATGATAAGTCCTCACGTAATCAAACATGAGCCTATCACCCTCAAAAGATTCAAAGATGATTGTTCCACCTTCCTTATTAGACCCTATTTGTTCAGAGGAAATAGAAATTTTAATCTGTACCATTTTTTATATTTTTAATTATTATTTTTCTTTACACTACATCTAAAATATAATTTTGTCAAACATAAAAATCCCCTTTTGAGAAAGAAGAATTATCTGGCTCCCTCTAGTGGACGAGTTCAGAACTCTGAACTGGACTGCAATTAAACAAGAATTGCAATTTAGTGGCATTATTAGTCTATTTCCAAATCTATCACTTCAGAACTAAATTCATTATTATTGCCAGATATTATCAGTAAAGGTTGATAGTTTTTCTGCTAAATTCTCAATATCTTTCATACCTTGTCTCATAATTTTTGGAGTAATCCTAGATTTCTTAAATTTAATAAAACCATTTTCTTTATTGGTTTTTGTATCAACCCTCACAAAGCCATCTTTGTCTAAGGTATTCCACTTAGCGTGTGCAACCTTATTTCTAAGCATTGTGAGTTTTTCTAACTTTTTTCTAATAATTCCTAATTGTTTTAATTTTAATGCTTTTCTCTTTTCAGAAAAATTAACTCTCGGAAAAGCTAAATTGTAATAGAGTTCAATTTTTTCAAACATTTCTAAGTCTTTTATTATTATATAGCCTTCATCGTGAGAACGCTCATTTATTAAATTGGCAAGTTCAATATCAAGACTG
>CAZUAA010000002.1:84285-87228 GCA_964618365.1 uncultured Candidatus Saccharibacteria bacterium
ACCAAATCAAAAAAGAACCAATGCAAGGAGCATAATGTTTTTCCTTCTTTTCCATAATTTCATCATCCCAATAACTATCGTATTGTTCTAGCTCCTCATATTTAGTTTCAATTTCTGTCTTTTTACTCATATCATAAAAAGTTTATTTTATTAGGTCTTTTGCTTCTTCAACAAAAGCAATATCCCTAGGAACTATATAAGAACCACCTTCAATAGAAATTGCCTTACTCTCATTTAATACCCTAAGGGCTTCATTGTATGACAACCAAACAACCTCAAATCCTTTTTCTTTTTCGCTATCTGTGAAATCTGGATTTCCTTTAGGACCCTTTACTTTAGCTAAAAAACAATGAGATGTTTGTTTAAGATTAAATATCTTTCTGTATTCAATAATAAAACCAAGTTCTTTTATAACCTCAACATCACAACCAATTTCCTCTTGGATTTGCTCCATTGTTGGGTCCAATAACTCCTTTCTCTTCCAACATATCCATAAGACAAGCTGACCTAGCGTATCCTAACCCAAATTTCCTTTGTATGTAAGAAGTTGAAACTTTACCTATTTTAATAACCTCTTTTTTAACTTCTTTATATAATTCGTCATTAGAACGAGTATCTACTTTTAATACAGGGGGCATTCTTTTTTCTAACTCCTTAATCTTATTTGTTAAACCTTTAACTTCATTAGTAAGTTTATTTAATTGTTTAGTAATTTTATCCATATCTTATATTTTAGCAGTATTGAAATTATATGTAAACTGGAGTAAAGTGTCATTATGGAAGAGAATGAAAAGGTAGATACCTTTGATTATTTTAATACTGACATAAAACTGCTTGCCTTGCATATCTTGCTAGAGGGTTTTTATAGGGGTCAGAACATATTTACATTGGACCAATTTCTCAAAGGTAATTATTGGAAAATTGAAGAAATCAGTGATGAAATCAGAGACACTAATGACTATGGCTCTATTGAAGACCTTGTCTATCAACAAGTAATACAAATGGTTAATGACCTTAAGTTAGGAAAAATCAAAAGAATTAGTGTAAATAATTTGTCAGGTTTGACAGAAAAAATAATAAGAGAAGCCGTCAATGAAAAGAATGCTACAGAAAATGAGGTTATGATGTATTCTGCTTTGATAGATGAAGTTTATGACTTGAAAAAAATGAGGGATATAGAAATAGAAAAAGAAGGAAAATTTGATAAGAATAAATGGAATAGTATTGATTTTACTGAAGATAATTTTTATAGAAACATAAAAACACTTTCTCAGGTCGGAGCTTCTTTTATTGAAATTGAAATTGATTTTAATGAAAAGTATGCAAATAAAGTAAAAGACGATATTTGTGATTATCTTGATAATTTTTACCAAGATGACTTTATAGATAAAAAACCAATTTATAGACAGAAAAGATTTTATTTTTCAAAACAAATAGAAAACTTTTTTGATTATATAAAGCGTTTTCCTGTCGTAGATGGATGTATAAACATCCCATTCTCTGCATTAGAAGAAGATGGTTTTGAAATTATAAAAATACTCTCTTATCTTGAAAAAGAAACTCGTCTCAAAGTCCGTAATTGGAATGATACTGAATTATGGAATGTAAAATTTCATAAGACCCCAATAACATTAAATTCACTACTAGGACAAGAAGAAAAAGAAACAGTTTCTGTATCAGGTGATAAAGAAATTAAGCTAAACTTAAGTTTTTTACCACAGATAGCAACTATGATTTTGACCGACCAAAACAAGAATGAATACAAAGTAAAAGTTCAAGGTCAGGTGCAGAAAGAGGTTTTAAGAGTTATTTTTAATAACCCCAAAAATACTTATTCTGATTGGAGTTTATATGATATTAGTGATTTTCTTGGGAAAGATGATGTAAGTGAAACTGCTGTAAAAAATGCAATCTATCAATTTAATAGAAAGGTTAAATTGGCAATTCCTAAAGTTGAAAACATTTTTGAATTAACTAAACATTCAGCTAGATTAAACCCGAAATACATCAATAAAAATTAAGCAAACTTAAATACTGCCTATTATATCCTGAAGATAATCCTTCGGGATTTTTTATGCAGGAAATTGTCTCACTACAAGAAACTAAAAAGAGTTTCAAAATAGACGAACTACCTCTTGAGGACCAGCAAAGATTGGTCGGTGCTTTTGCGTGGCTCATAGAGGAAGACAAGAAACAAAATCCTGCACTTTATCAGACTAAAAAAGAACAACAAAATGATTGATACAGTATGTCTCTTAATACCCAAAGACAAAATGACTTACCTTTCGGGGGTATCTAGTTGGGAGCTTTATTCAAAGACGGACCAATATGAAAAATATGTTCGCAACCCAAGTAAAGCAGAAAAAGAAACGGGAAACTATTTCCCTCGCTTAACTGGATACAAGCGAAGGTTTTCTCAAGATGCAAATGTCCGTATGGAATTTTCAGCTCCAAAGTTATTATTCTTAAACAACCTAGAAGAACTTGAAGATAAGGACTTTCCTAGATTGATAGATGTATTGCAAGAAAGATTAAAGACTATGGGTGTAATAATCACAAAGTCAGTTCTTGAAAATGCCTCTGTTAGTTCGGTCCATTTTTCAAAAAATATACTACTTCAAGATGGATATACAGCTAGCCATCTTATCTCAGAGATGAACAAAGTAGATTTAAGAAAAAGTTTTGATTTCGCAAAGACAAGATTTATGAATGACGGGCAAAGCTTATACGCTCATACTAATTCACACGAACTTGTCATTTACGACAAAGTAGCCGACTTGAGAAAAGATAATAAAAGAGCGATAGATAAAGACCAACCCTTGTATCAAAGAAACTTATTTTCTGAACTGAATAAAGAAAAAGAACTTGAGGAAATAATAAGATTTGAGATTAGATTAAACCAAAAACAAAAAATGAATAAGGTCATTGAGGATTTGGGTTATG
>CAZUAA010000002.1:87238-89396 GCA_964618365.1 uncultured Candidatus Saccharibacteria bacterium
GTAAAAAGGTTGTCCTAGATTACTGGAAGAAACTTATTAAAGAAAGAAATCTTGGTTTGTTTTCAATCTCAATAAGTATCAAGGACATATTGCGAACATTGTTTCTGGCTGGTAAAAAACTTAAACCAAAACAAGCAATATACTTACTCGGACTGTTTATGTTAGCAAAAGATGAAAATGGGATGCGACAGCTACGGACCATCCTATCAAAACGAGCAGATGATAGAACTTGGTATCGCATAGCAAAAGATATGAGGCAAGCCAGTGAACTGATTACTAAAAATAAACTTAGGGATTGGATTACACAAATAGACAAAACATTGGAAGATTATAAACCGTATAAAATTAAAAATTATGAAAAAACAAATAATTAAACCAAAAACTGCCGAACAGAAATTTGTAGAGGCTATGAAGATGGGAATGGCTGAATACTATAGTAAGGCAATATCAGAAAACATTAAAAGAGCAATTGCTCAAAAGAAATTATTAGCTAAAAAATCTTAATAAAATTATGAATAACCATAAAGGGAAAATAGAGGTCAGATTATTATCAGAATTAAAAATGGGTCCTAATAGAGGGATTGTTTTACCAGAAGGTTTTATTTTAAGAGTTATAAAATATAAAGAAAAATTAAAGGAAGTTGAAACCTTGTCTTTGGAAGAAACCATAGATAGCTTTCAAAGGGATTTACACCCATTAAGCGAGTTAGAAATATGGGAAGACATTGCAGAGATATACGAAACGAATGTTGATAAGAGTTGGAAAATAGACAAAAAAAGAGCTTTATTCAAAAGCATATTATGCCCTCCCATAGACACATTTTAGCGTTGTAAAGTGGTGTAAAGTAAGCTATAATTACTAGATAACAATAAAAAAGTTATGATTAAACAAAAAGAGTTTTACAAAGCAGAAGAATTAGCAGAAGTGTTGCAGGTAAATATAATGACTATCTACCGATACATAAAAGCTAAAAAGATGAAAGCTTATAAGATAGGTCGCGAATATCGCATTGATAATAAAGAGTTTCAAACTTTCTTAAAAAAAGTAAGCACAAAATAATATGAAAAATACACCTACCAAAAAAACAAAAATAATAATGAATGATTTATTCTCTTCAAATAAACCTAAGAAAAATAAAAATGCAAAGTTTACTTTTATTGATTTGTTTGCTGGTATTGGTGGTATAAGAATGGGATTTGAAGATGCCAAAGGTGAATGTGTATTTACTTCAGAATGGGATACTCCAGCACAAAAAACATACCAAGCAAACTTCGGTGAAATACCTTATGGAGATATAACAAAAATAGACCCAGAAGAAATACCGAGTTTTGATATGTTGTTGGCAGGATTTCCTTGTCAGCCATTTTCTCAAGCTGGACTAAAGAAAGGTTTTGAAGATACGAGAGGAACTTTATTTTTTGATATAGCTAGAATAGTTAAACATCATAAACCATCTGTTGTCTTTCTTGAAAATGTTAGAAATCTAGGAAGCCACGACAAAGGAAACACTTTGAAAGTAATACTAAAAACATTAGAGGATTTAGGTTATAAAGTTTTTACTAGATTATATAATGCAAAAGATTTTGGTGTTCCTCAAAATAGAGTTCGTATTTATATTATTGCTTTCAAAGATAATGTAGATTTCAAATTTCCCAAAGAACCCAAAATACCTACTAAATTGGGAGATATTCTTGAAAAAAAAGTTGATAATAAATATACAATATCAGACAAACTATGGGCAGGTCATCAAAGAAGGAAAAAGGAGCATAAAGAAAAAGGAAACGGATTTGGATATTCTTTATTTAACGAAAAATCTGAATATACAAGCACTATTTCGGCAAGATATTATAAAGATGGCTCAGAAATACTTATTGAGCAAAAAGGAAAAAACCCCAGAAAATTAACCCCCAAAGAAGCTTCAAGATTACAAGGATTTCCTGAAAACTTTATAATTCCAGTAAGTGATGCACAAGCATACAAACAATTCGGAAATAGTGTTGCTGTTCCAGTAATAAGAACATTGGCAAAAGAAATTATTTATTTGCCTGATTTAGATAATAATTTAGTGTAAAAGATATTGAAGAAATAATAATTTGATTTGCAGTATTAATGGATAATGCCTATAATATAATATATTAAATTAAATAGAGATTGGTG
>CAZUAA010000002.1:89406-93147 GCA_964618365.1 uncultured Candidatus Saccharibacteria bacterium
TTAAAGAAAAATGAAAATAAATAAAATTAAAATTAAAAAAGAAAAACTAGATACTAATTTCAAACTTTACCTATTTTTGAAAGAATTAAATGGAGCAAATAAACTCACTGAAAATGAGGTTAATAATTTTTTGGAAGTATACTTTGCAAATAGTAAATTAAATAAAGAAAAAATAAAAGCAATTTTTCTTAATCAAATAGATAATCTTTCAGACAAGAAAAAAGAAAAAATAGGAACTTTGTTATATCAAATAAAAAATGATGTTGACTTTAACATATTTATTTTTTCGCTTAAACTTATCCAAATAAAAAAACTTTTATTAGAAGAAGCAAAACTTACTGAAGTTAGTGAATTGGTATCATTGAAAGATGTAAATCAACTTTCACTTGAATATGACACAATTTCAAAAAGTAAACCTTACTATACAAGAGTAAATGGTGCGTTAATTTCATTATTATTTTTCTCAAAACTTGATGAAAAAGATACAAGTTTTATTTCTCAGTCTACTGATAAGTATGTAAATAGTTTATTTAATGAATATACATACCTAAAAAATAAAGGATTAGAAGCAAACCAAATGTTTATGCTAATGTTTTCAGAAAGTATAAATCAGTTAATTATCCAAAATGCTGGTTCAAGTTATGAAGATAGAATATACAATATACTTATTGGTTTAGGAATTAAAGCTGATACTATAAAAAAAATACACGATGATAAGGATACATCTACAGAATATGACTTCTTTTTTGAACTTGATAAAAAAACTTTTGGTGTTGGAGCAAAAAGAACATTAAGAGAAAGATACAAACAATTTATCAAAACAAAACAAACGACAAAAATTGATGCAACAATTGAAATAACCTTAGGACTTGATTTGTCTGAAGAAAAAGCTAAATCAATAAGACAACACGGAGTATTTTTATTTGTTGCTGATGAAATATACAAATCAAGAAAATATCTTCAAGAAATAGAAGGTATATTCCCAGCTAGTTTATTAAGTATTAAGACCTTAAAAAGTTTAGTTTAATTATGAAGGCAATAAATGTATCACGAGTATCAACAGAAGAACAAAAAGAAGCTGGAAACTCGTTGCCTGCTCAAATTGAGCGTATAAACAATTATTGTAAAAAGAGATCTTTTATAATGCTTAAACCTTTCAGTTTTGATGAAAGTGCTTATAAAGAAAAAAGAGATGAATTTGATAAATTACTTGAATATGTTCAAGAAGTATCTAAGAAAGAAAAGATAGCTGTTTGTTTTGATAAAGTGGACCGACTTTCAAGAAGTATCTTTGATAAAAGAGTTGCTACTCTTTATGAAATGGCTGTTGCTGATAAAATTGAACTTCATTTTGTATCAGAAGGACAAATCATAAACAACCAAATGTCTGCCGTTGAAAAATTTCAATTCGGTATGAGTTTAGGGTTAGCTAAGTATTACTCTGATGCTATCGGTGATAATGTCAGAAGAGCTTTTGAACAAAAGCGAAGAAATGGCGAATGGACTGGAGGCGTTCGTTTAGGTTATTTGAATGTTCACTTAGACGAAGAAAAAAGATTACGAAAGGATATTATTATTGACCCAGAAAGAGGACATTTAATTCAAAAGATGTTTGAACTTTATGCTACAGACCAACATTCACTTGAAACAATCCGAATGAAAATGACTGATATTGGATTAAGGACTATTAAAGGAAACAAGCTGTCAAAAAGTGGTGTTGAAAATATACTAAAAGATAGTTTTTATTGTGGAACTGCTATATCAAAAAAATATGGTCCCTATTCTCATAAATACCCTCGCTTGATTACAAGAGAGCTTTTTGATAAATGCCAACAAGTTCGCACAAAAAGAAACAGTCATATTTACAAAGCAGTTGCAAAAGATTTTATTTTCAAAGGGTTGCTCAAGTGCCAAAACTGTGGATGTTCTATTAGTGCTGAAACCAAAACAAAGCCAAGTGGACTTACTTTTACCTATTATTCTTGCACAAATGCTAAGGGTATATGTAAAAGAGTATATGTGCCTGAAAAGGACCTTCTGAAGCCAATATACAAGGTTTTGGAGCGATTTGAGAGCATTACAGAGGAAACTCAAGAAGACTTAATAGATGAACTAAGAAAGAATACAGAGGTAGAAATTGTTTTCCATAAATCACAAGTAAATCGTATAAGAAATGACTTTGATAAATTGAAACAAGCTCAAGACAAACTTTTATCGGTTTATATTAGCCCAGACAACAAGAGTATTACTAAGGACATCTATGACAAGAAACATCAAGAACTTCGGGACCAAATGCAGGTTCTTGAAATTGAAATGTCTGAACACGATAAAGCAGATTACGAATACCAAACTACCGTTGCAGTTGTTGTTTCTGTAGCAAGAAGAGCAAAAGAAATTTTTGAAAAAAGTTCTGATATAGCAGGAAAAAGGCAGTTCTTGAGTTATCTACTTCAGAACCCAACCTTAAACGAAAAAAAGCTATGTTTTTCAATAGCTTCTCCGTTCAATCTAGTCCTAGAACTAGCTGACAACCCTAACTGGCTCGCTCTAGCAGACGATTTTATCACCATAGACTGGGCAAAAGAGTACCCATACCCAACAATTAGCCTAGATGAGATTAAGTCTCTTTTAGCTCCTTGTTAATAGATTTAAATAGCTTTTAACAAGTTTAATTTACATAAAATAGAAGTATGAATACATTCTCTAAACAACCTAAAGTACAGCAGAAAGCACTCCAGAAGGCTCTCAAAAGTCCTTTTATAGGTAAGCACGGTAAACGTAAGGAAACATTACTTAAAGAAGAAATATACAAGAATATGCAGGATAAGATATTAGACAAAGTAGATAAACTTATCGATGCACAAATAAAAGTAGCTCTTGGTGATAATAATGGAGAGCCAGATCCTCGTGTAATAGAATCGTTACTTAATCGTGCCTTTGGAAAACCAAACCAAGAGATTGCTATTAAAAACACAACTAATAATATAGGAAAGATATTAGATGAGATTGAAAAAGAAGATAATAATACAATTAATTTTAGTTGGCAAAAATAAATATGAATACATTTAAAACTAAACCAAATATTCAACAAGAAGCTCTTAAGAAAGCTGTTCTATCTCCATTTATAGGAAAACATGGCAAACGAAAAAAGACTTTAGTAAAAGAAGAAGCCTTGAAACAAATTGCTCAAAGGTCTATTGATGCTTCCATGAAAATAACAGAAAGTATCCTAGTTAAAGCGATAGGGTCCTATTATGTTTATAAAAATATTGATGGACATATATCAAGAGTTATTGATCCATATGAAATTGAAGAGGCACTTAATAAGAGCTTTGCTGATGAAGAGCAAGAAGATAATTATTATATAGTTACAGTTAAGGACCCAGATGTAAAAGCTGGGGAGATATTATTAAATAGAGCCTTTGGAAAGCCTAAAGAAGAACCCATAGAAGAATACAAAGTCGAAGTAGATAAAGAGAAAGCAGAAGAATTCAATAAAGAACTTCAAGCTATGTTTGAAAATAGAAAAATTTGCTCTATTTGTAAATTAAAGAGAGATTAATACTCAATTATATGGATATTTCTAAGTACGTTACCCATTTTACGAAACAAAGTGCATAGTTTTACAAATAAATGCATAGTTTTGGATTAGTCTTGCATAGTTTTGGATATAATGATATATTAAAAATAACAATAATTATGGATGAAAATGATTTTATTTCTATAAGAGAAGCATCTGAA
>CAZUAA010000003.1:0-1024 GCA_964618365.1 uncultured Candidatus Saccharibacteria bacterium
GGAGGTGCTGGGGCAATTTCTTATGCAGGAGGTTTAGTTGGTAATAACACAAATACAATTTTTAATTCATCGGCATCAGGTTCTATTTATTCAAATGCTTCAGCAGGAAAAAATGGTGCCCTAGGAGGATTTGCGGGAAATGGTTCTCTTGGTGGTTCATCACATGTTGGAGCGATTGGTGCAACCGGTGGTGCAGGTGGTGCGGGAGCAGCTGCATATGGTGGTGGGATTGCAGGATTGAACTCTTCCACAATAACTAATTCTGATGCTTCTCTGGGTTCGGTTAATGTTGTTGGGAGTTTTGGTGGTAATGGGGCAGTTGGTAGAGTTGGTGGTACAGGTGGAAGCGGTGCGATTGGTGGTGCAGGAGGTATTGGTGGCGTTGGTGGAATTGGTGGAATTGGATATGGTGGTGGAGTTACAGGAAATAACTTGGCAGGAATAATACAAGATGGTTCTAATTCATCAATGAATGTGACTGTTGTCGGTGGTACTTCTGGTACTGGGGGAAATGGTGGAGTTGCTGGATCTCGTGCCATAGGTGGTACTGGGGGAAATGGGGGTGGAGCAGGAGCTATCGCTTATGGAGGTGGATTAGTTGGTCTTAATAATGGAATTATTGATAATTCTTTTGCTTCAGGAGATGTTTCTGTGATTGGAGGAAATGGAGGTGTGATTGGTACAGGAGGTGATGGAGGAAGTGGCTCAGCAGGTGGTGCAGGAGGAGTTTATGGTTCGACAGATGTTGCTGCAAATATATTGCTTCGTGCTGGAGGTGCATCATATGCTGGTGGATTAGTTGGTTATAATACAACCAATGGTGTAATAAGAAATGCCTCACATGCATCTGGTGATGTATCTTCGTTGGGTGGTAATGGTGCAAATAGTTTGAACGGAGCAAATGGAGGAAATTCAACTGGTGCATTTGCTGGTGGTACAGGAATTGCAGGAATTGCAGGAGGGACAGGTGGAGCATCTTACGCTGGAGGATTGGTGGGTTATAATATTGCAATTGTTGGCGCAC
>CAZUAA010000003.1:1034-7408 GCA_964618365.1 uncultured Candidatus Saccharibacteria bacterium
ATGCAACAGGTAGTGTTTCTGGAACAGGAGGTAATGCAGGAAATGGTGGAAATGGAGGTTTAGGTGGTTCAAGTGGTCCTGGCCTTGCAGGTGTTGCTGGTGTAATAGCAGGTGCAGGAGGTACAGGAGGTATTTCTTATACAGGTGGTGTAGTTGGATGGAATGGTGTACTTGGTTCAACACTTAGTACTGCAAATAATTTAGGAACCATAAGTTCATTTGGAGGGAACGGTGGAAATGGAGGCGTCGGTGGAAATGGAGGTGTCGGTGGAAGTTCTGCTGGTGCTATTGGTGGAGCTGGTGGTGCTGGTGGAGCCGGTGGAACAGGTGGTTCAACTGTTGCCGGTGGGGCTGCTGGTTATAATATTGGAATTATTCAAGATTTTTCTTATACAATTACTGATATTAATGTTGCTGGAGGTAATGCAGGAATAGGAGGTGTTGGTGGAAATGGTGGAGCGTCCGGAAATATTTCTGGAGGTACAGCGGCAACGGCTGGTAATGGAGGTAACGGAGGAATTGGGGGAGCTATTTATGTTGGAGGTTTAGTCGGAGATAATTCAGGAGTAATAATTAATTCAGAAGTTGTAGGCAGTCTTACTGTTAGTGGGGAAATAGGTGGAAATGGAGGACTTGGTGGAAATGGTGGAAATGGAGTTTTGGGAACTGGCGGACACTTTGGTGGAATTGCAGGAACTGGTGGTGTTGGTGGAACTGGGGGATTAATCGTGGTTGGTGGTTTAGTCGGTCAAGGTAATGGAAATATCTCGTTGTCACATTCAAGTGGTGGAAATATCACTGTTACTTTGGGTGGTGGTGGTGGAAACGGTGGAAATGGTGGTACTGGCGGAACAAAAGGAACTGGAGGAAAAAATGGAACAGGTGGTACTGGTGGAGCTGGTGGAGTGACAGGAATTATATATGCTGGAGGTTTAATTGGGCACAGTTCATTAGCTGATGTTTTGTTTGATGTTGTTTATTCTACAAATAATTTAAATGTTACTGGAAGTGTTGGAGGTACGGGAGGTTCATCAGTTGATGGAACAGTAGGAGCAAATGCTGGAAATGGTGGTGCAGGAGGAGCAGGTGCTGCTACTTATGTTGGAGGATTAATTGGTGACATTATAGGAGCTGGAACAGTTGTTATTGATTCATATGCAACTGGAAATATAATAGTCGTTGCTCAATTAGGAGGAAACGGAGTTAACGGTGGAAATGGTGGAGATGGTGCTTCTTCAATGTTGGGTGGTACTGGAGGAATTGGTGGTGTTGGTGGTGTAGGCGGAGCAATTTATGCAGGTGGACTAATTGGTTTTACAAGTACGACTGATTATATAGATACTTCTTATGGATCCGGTAATGTTACAGCAACTAGTGGATATGGTGGTAATGGTGGTAATGGTGGAAATGGTGGAATAGGAAATGCATTAGCGGGTGGTGCTGGAGGATCAGGTGCTGCAGGTGGAGCAAGTGGTATGTCTTACACGGGTGGATTAGTGGGATTTTTTACAACAGGAGAAATTATTAATTCATATTCAAGTGGAGTTATAAACGGCACAACAGGTAATAGTGGAAATAGTGGGAACGGTGGAAATGGTGGAGCGGGAGGAAATGGTGCAATTGGTGGTATTGGAGGAGCGGGAGTTATAGGAACGAATAGTGCTGTGAATTATACTGGTGGACTCATAGGTCAAAATAGTGGAACAGTGCAAGAAAGTTACCATATAAATGGTTCTATAACTGGAAATGGAGGCAATGGAGGCAATGGAGGTAGAGGTGGAAATGCTGGTGCTTCTGGAAATATTTCGGGTGGAACTTCTGCTTTGGGTGGTATCGGAGCTGCAGGTGGTGTTGGAGGACCAACAAATGTAGGAGGATTAATTGGTTTAAATACAGCGGTAACTGCAATAATAAATAATTCTTATTCTACAACTAATGTAATAACAGTTGGTGGTACTGGTGGTGCGGGTGGTATTGGTGGAGATAGCGGTAATGGAAGTTTAGCTACTAATCATACTGGTGGTGTAGGTGGTATTGGTGGTGCTGGTGGAGCAGGTGGAGGAACGACTGGTGCTGCCGTTCAGGTTGGAGGACTTGTTGGTCAAAACGTTTTAGGTATTATTACAAATTCATTTTCAAAAACCGGAACAATTACAGTCTCAGGTGGTATTGGAGGAAATTCTTCAATTGGTGGATTGGGTGGTGTTGGAACTGGAACTGCATTATCGAGAGTTGCTGGAGCAGGTGGAGCAGGTGGAGCAGGTGGAGCAATTTATGCAGGAGGATTAGTTGGTTATAGTACCGGAATTATAACGACAAATTCGTATTCAAAAAATTCTTTAAATATTACAGGAGGCATTGGACAAAATGGAGCTTTTGGACAAAACGGAACAATAAATAGAGGAGCAGCGGGATCAGCAGGTGGAGCAGGTGGAGCAGGTGGTGCAATTTATGCTGGAGGATTAATCGGTTATACAACCTCAGATGTAATTTCTTCTTATTCAAGTTATGATGTAAATTCTTTAAAAGGAAATATTTCTTTCACTGGAGGAATAGGTGGAAATGGTGGCGCAGGTGGAAATGGTGGTACTGGTTTATCTTCTGGAAGTGTGGGAGGAGCAGGTGGAATAGGTGGAATAGGTGGTGCTCCTGTTGGAACTTTCATTGGAGGATTGATTGGTTATGCTTCTGCTACTGCTGTCGTCACTTCCTCATATTCTGAATTAATTACCATAACTGGATCTGAAGTTATAGGTGGTACAGGTGGAATTGGAGGAAATGGTGGAACAGGAGTTGGTGCTTTTATTGGAGGTGCAGGTGCTATTGGTGGTGCAGGAGGTGCTGGAGCAATAGAAGCTATTGGTGGTCTGATAGGTGATAATGTTGGAGTTGTGAAGGCTTCATCTTATTCAACAATCAATATATCAATTACTGGTGGCACTGGTGGTACAGGCGCAATGGGAGGAAATGGAGGAACTTCTGGATCTACTATTGCAACTGGTACTGCTGCCGCTGGCGGAGCTGGTGGAGCAGGAGGAGCAGGAGGAGCTATTTATGCAGGAGGATTAATAGGTCGTATGACTGGGACAAACTTGGCTCGAACTGGTGAATCATATGCGATAGGAAATATAATAGCTAATGGTGGTTTGGGTGGTAATGGAGGTTTAGGAGGAAATGGTGGAGATGGATCAACTGGAATTGGAACACATGCAGGTTCAGCTGGTGCACTAGGAGGTGCTGCTGGAGTTGGTGGTGCAGTTTTTGCTGGAGGTTTAATTGGTTATAGTAGTTTTACAACAGGAACAAATAATACTTTGAACTCGTATGCAACTGGTAATGTAACCGGATTTGGTGGTAATGGAGGAATCGCTGGTACGAGTGGAAATGGTGGTTCATCAAGAGCTACTGTTACAGGAGGCGCTGGTGGAGGTGCTGTTGTTGCGGCAGCTGGAGGAGCTTCTTATGTTGGAGGATTAATTGGATACAATGCAATTACAACTGGACTTAGTGATATTATAAGTTCATATGCAACTGGAAATGTAAGTAGTACAGGGGGAAGAGGTAGTACTGGAAATATTGGTGGAAGTGGTGCAAATGGTGCAGCTAGTTCAATTGCTGGTGTCGGTGGTGCCGGCGGAGCTGGAGGTTCAGGAGGTGAATCTAATGCCGGTGGACTACTGGGGTATGGAACAGTTACAACTGGAGGAAGTCGATATTACCTTTCTTATGGAACAACAGGAACAGTCAGTTCATTTGGTGGAAATGGTGGTATCGGTAGAAGTGCTGGAGTAAATGGAATTAGTGGTACTGGGGCATTAGTTTCTGCATCAAGTACAGGAGGAGCAGGTGGTGCTGGTGGTTCAAGTTTTGCGGGAGGATTAGTGGCACAGTTAAGTGGAGGAGTTTTTATTACAACAAGTTATTCGGATCGAAATGTTTCATCAACAGGAGGAACTAGTGGAAATGGTGCATTTGGAATTAATGGACTTTCAGGTAATGGTGTTATTGGTGGTACGGGAGGTGCAGGTGGTGCAAGTACTACAGGTGGGACATCTTACTCTGGTGGTTTAATTGGTTTTAATACAGGCATGATTGGTGGAGCATCTTACTCTACAGGAACTGTTAATTCAGTCGGAGGAGGAGTTGGTATTCCTGGTGATGGTGGTGTAGGTGGTGCAAGTGGTGTTGTTTCAGGTAGTACTGCTGCTTCAGGTGGAGCAGGTGGAGCAAGTGGAGCAGGTGGAGCAAGTTATGCAGGTGGTCTTACTGCTCATAATTCTGCTATAGGTGTAATTTTAAATTCATATTCAAATAGTATAGTAACTGCTTTAGGTGGTAATGGTAAAAAAGGAGGAAAGGGTGGAACTGGAGGTGATGGATCAAATGGAACAGGAAACCATATAGGTGGAGCAGGTGGGATAGGAGGAGTAGCTGGAGCAGGTGGAACGGTTTATGTCGGTGGACTTATTGGAAATAATGTTAATACTACAAATACTACCATTAGTAGTTATTCAATTGGATTAACTATAACAGGAACAAGTGGAGATGGTGGTGAAGGTGGTACTGGTGGAGATGGAGGTTTGTCAGGAAGTGGTGGTACTGGTGGTGCTGGTGGGTCAGGCGGAACTTCAGGTGGTGCGGGTAATTTATATATTGGTGGTTTGATTGGATATAACGATGGAACGGTTCAGTTGTCCTCATATTCAACTTCAAATGTAGTTGGATTTGGAGGTACAGGTGGAACAGGAGGATTGGGAGGAAATGGTCAAGTAGGTTTTAATGGTACTACAGGTAATGGTGCAAATGGTGGAGCTGGTGGAGCTGGAACTGCAGGAGGTGCTGGGGCAATTGTTTATGGTGGAGGATTTGTTGGCTGGCACAATACTGCAAGAACAATAAAAGATTCTTATTCAACTGGTAATATTAATATTACTGGTGGCGCTGGTGGAATAGGAGGTCAGGGTGGAAATGGTGGAAATGGTGGAAATGGTGCATCTGCTGGTACTGGTGGTACTGGTGGAATAGCTGGAGCAAGTGGTACAGGTACTGATGGTGGTATTGTGTATGAATGAAGTTTTGTTGGATATAATAATGGAACAATAGATACGAATTATTCTTTAGGGGAGGCTATTGTTACTGGATCAATAGGTGGTAATGCTGGTGCTGGTGGTAACGGAGGCAATGGTGGAAATGGTGGTCCAACTGGAGCTGGTGGAGTCGGAGGTGCACAAGGTGCAACATCAGCTGCTGGTGCTGGTGGCGTAGTTCATATTGGAGGTTTCGCTGGTTATAATTTTAATAATGGAGTTATAAAAAACTCTTGGTCTGATGGTGATGTTACAGCTACTGGTGGAGTAGGAGGAGCATCTGGAATTCGAGGAAATTCAGGTACTGGTGGAAACGGTGGAACTCTCGCAGGTGGTATCGGTGGAGCAAGTGTGGCTGGTAGTGCCGCAGGAGCTGGAGGCTCAATTTATGGAGGTGGATTTATTGGTTCAACACTCTCTACTTCAATTTTAAATACTAGTTATTCAAGTGGTGACGTTTATGTTATCGGAGGTAATGGAGGAACAGGAGGAATTGGTGGTAATGGTGGTAATGGTGGAGTTGGAGGTAGTGGCGGAACTGGTAATGGAGGAAACGGGACAAATGGATCATTAGGTGGAGTTGGAGGAGTTGGTGGATCAGTTTATGTTGGTGGATTAATAGGTCAAAATACTGCCGTAGTTACGAATACTTATTCATTTGGTGATGTAATTGCAATTGCTGGAATTTCTGGTGTTGGAGGAAGAGGAGGTAATGGTGGTAATGGTGGAGCAGCGGGTGGAGGAGCCCTGGGTAATAATGGAAATGGTGTTAATGGTGGAGCAGGAGGAGCTGGAGCAAATGCTTTTTCGGGTGGATTTTCGGGTAACCATAACATCTCTCTATTAAGTAATTCATTTTCTAAAGGAACTCCTTCTGGTACAAAATCTTTAGGAGCAACCGGAGGTACTGGTGGTATTGCGGGAGTTGGAGGTAATGGTGGAACAGCAGGTAGTACTGGTGCTACTGGTTCTTCCGCATCTTTGCAATTTGTTGGAGGTTTTATTGGAAATTCTATTGGCGGTACATATTCATCTGTTTATTGGGATACTTCTACATCTGGTTTTCCTGTTGGATTTGGTTTAGGTAATACAGTTGAGCCAGTTACAATCGTAGGTAAAAATACAACAGAAATGAAACAGCAGGGAACTTTTATTGGTTGGGATTTTACTACATTACCAGTTTGGGATATTGTAGAAACAACTACATATCCATATTTTAATTATCAAGTTGCTCCCGACGCCCCAACCAACATCGTAGCTGTTGGTGGTAACGGCCAAGCAACAATT
>CAZUAA010000003.1:7508-24971 GCA_964618365.1 uncultured Candidatus Saccharibacteria bacterium
TTTCTTCATCTACAAGTAATACAATTACTCCTGCGACAGTGCCGGATGCGCCGACAAACGTAGCCGCAACAATTGGTGATAGTAGTGCAAGTGTTTCTTGGTCAGCCCCTGCATTTAATGGAGGTTCTAGTATTACTTCATATACAGTCACTTCAAATATTGGAGGACATTCAGTCACAACTTCGAATACAAATGCTACTGTTCCTGGTTTATCTAATGGAACAACTTACACATTTACAGTTACAGCTACAAATGCTCTCGGTACAAGTACTTCTTCAGGTACAAGTAATGGCGTAACTCCTGCAACTATACCTAGTGTGCCAACAAATATTGTTGCAGTTGCTGGTAATGGTCAAGTGACAATTAATTTTACCGCTCCAGTAAATAATGGAGGATCAACGATTACTGATTATGTGGTAGAATATAAATTATCCTCAGGTGGTACTTGGACAATGTTTAGTGACGGAGTAGGAACTAGCCCATCAATTACTGTGACTGGTTTAGCTAATTACTCTTATTATGATTTTAGAATATATGCTAGAAATATTATAGGAGATGGAACAATTTCATCTGTTCTAAGTGCCACTCCAACAACTCCAGCACCACCTGCTCAGGTCTTAATTATGGGATTTAGTGACTTAACAGTTTCGAGTGTTCCTGGTGAAAGTATTGCAACGCAAATAAGAATAACAAACGAAGGATCAACAGAATATGAATATCAATATACTTGGTGTGTTACGAATTCACAATCAAATCTTTGCGGAGGAGGAGATGATATATTTAGTTCTACTGCAGCTAAACTAATTCAACCTAGCGAAAATTTTGATACGACACTGCATTCAACTGTTTCAACTCCAGGAAATTATTATTTTCATTTAGATGTTCAGTTTGGTTCGGATTCGTCAGAGGCCAACCAATCATTTACTGCAGTTTCTGGAACCCCAGTTAATCCACCTAATGGTGGAGGTGGCGGCGGTTCTTCTCAAAAAGAAAATCCAAAATGTGAATCTGGTGATTTGAATTGTGATGGCAAAATTAATTCTATCGATTTCTCTATCCTTCTTTATTTCTGGAAATCACAAGCTCCTTTCAAAAATCAGTATGTTGATATAAACAAGGATAATAAAGTAGATTCTATCGATTTCTCAATCTTATTATTTAAATGGGGTAAGGATTATTAAATTATATGAAAAATCAAATTATTAAATATATATTTATTATTACAATTTTTGTTTTTTCTCCGTATTTTGCCCAAGCAGCCAGTATTTATTTTGAGACAACACAAAAAGATATTAGGGTTGGTGATACTTTTATAATAAATGTAAAAATTGATTCTGATAAAGTAAATATAAATAGTGTAGATGGAAACATATATTTAGAAACTGATAATAATATTGTAGTTAAAGATTTTAATTTAGCTAATTCTGTATTTAAAATGTGGCTCCAAAAGCCTGTCTTGTCAGGGGATAAAAAGAGTATTTCTTTTGTCGGTGGTATTCCCGGTGGTTTTAATGACGATAAAGTTACATTATTCAATATTATTGTAGAGGCTAAAAAAGAAGGTGAAATAAATTTAACAACTAATAATGTTGCCGTTTATGCTAATGATGGTAAAGGAACAACGGTTCCTATTAATCAACAAAGTTTAAATATTAAAATATCACCAAAAGATGAATCAAAGAGTATGATCAACGAATGGGATAATATTCTTATTTCTGACAAGATAAATCCAGAAGATTTCATAATTGAAATTGGCAGTGATCCGTCTTTATTTGATGGAAAAAGATTTGCAACTTTTAATGCTATCGACAATCAATCCGGTATAAGCTATTACGAGGTATCAGAAAATGGTGGTGAAAGTATAAAAAGTGAGAATATCTATGTTTTACAAAATCAAGAAGATAATTCTCATGTGAATTTGATAGTCATAGCTTATGATAAGGCAGGGAATAAGACCGTTTCTGTATACAAAAATGTTACTAATCAAAATATTAAAAATATTTCTTTGATTATTATAGTAATTTTAGTTATAATTATTATTATGTTTTTTTCTAAAAAAATAAAGAAAAATAAAATTTAAAATATGTTAAAAAAAATAAATAATAAAATAGGGAATACTTTACTAATTGCATTTATTTTTGTATTTATTTCTTTATTATTTACAAACAAAGTTTATGCAGCTGATCTATCTTTATCTCCTAGCTCGGGAACTGTTTCAGTTGGTAATATAGTTTCTATAAAAGTTAATGTAAATACTACTGGCAAGATTATAAATAATGCAGAAGCGACTATTTTGTTTCCAGTTGATATGCTTGAAGTTGTTTCTATTACCAAGAACTCTTCCATATTTAGCTTGTGGGTTGAAGAACCAAGTTTCTCTAATACTACTGGTAAGGTTACTTTCAATGGAGGAGTCCCTAATCCTGGATACATTGGTGCAAACGGTTATATAGCGACGATTACTTTTAAAGCCAAGAAACAAGGTACAGCTTCTGTAATTTTCACAGATGGTGCTGTTCGTGAAAACGATGGATTAGGAACTGATATTTTAAATACAAAAAATGGAAGTGTAATTCAGATAGGAGTTCCTCAAGTTGTTCCGATTCCTGTACCTGTAACTTTAAATGAAAAGAGTACAGTTCCAGCAAAGCCAGTTATTTCATCTGATACTCATCCAGATCAAGATACTTGGTATCAAAGCAATACTGCTAATTTTAGCTGGAAGATACCAAATGGAGTTACTAGAATTCAGACTCTTATAAACAAGGATCCAAATGGCACTCCATCTATCAATTATGATAATTCTGTAACTCAGAAAACTTTAAATAATCTTTCGGAAGGAGTTTATTATTTTCATCTACGATATTTTAATGCAGTTGGAGCAAGTCCTATTGCTCATTATAAAGTCAAGATTGATGGTACTTCTCCAAAACAATTTACTCCAACTATTCGAGCAATGGATGATAATAATCTAATTAAATTAGATGGGAACGATGATTTGTCGGGAATAGATTACTACGAATTGAGAATCGACAATAATAAAAATCTAAAAGTAAAAATTGATGAATTAAGAGATAAAGAATATTTACTTCCAATTTTAAATGAAGGTACTCATGAGGTTGTTGTTGCTGCTTATGATAAGGCAGGTAACAAGACAGAGGCCAATGTTTCATATCTCAATAATCCGATCTCTATACCAGAAATATCATTAAATTTAGATAAAATAACAATCGGAGAAACTGTAATAATTTTAGGTAAAACAAAATATCCAAACAAGAAAGTTTCTGTTATATTAGAGTCTGAGGGTAAGGAGATTAAAAAATATATTCAAAATATTTCAACAGACGGATCTTTTTCTGTAACCACAGAATCAATAAAAACTAAAGGATTAATAAGTATATGGGCTGAAGTAATAATAAGTGATGATGTAAAAAGTGCACCGTCTGAAAAAGTATATTTGAAAGTTAATGAAACGGAGGTTGTAAAAGTTACTCTTGCTATTTTTTATCCACTTCTTGGTTTAATTGCAATTATTGTAGTTGTAACTATTTTTATCTTTCTTCTTTATTTGGGTTGGCATAAATTCTTTGGGTTAAGAAGAAAAATGCACAAAGAATTAGAGAATACAAAAGATGAAGTACATAAAGCCATGCTCTTGTTAAAAGAAGAATTGTCCAGTCAGCTTGAGGCACTCGAGAATATAAAACAAGATAGAGCTTTAAACAAAAAAGAAGAAGCTATATTTAAAGAAATTCAAAAAAACGTAGACAGTATAGACAATTTTGTAGAGAATAAACTAAAAAAGATAATATAATAATAAAACTTTCAAAATAAACCCACTTCTGATATATTTAAATCATGAATTTATCAATAGGAATTGTTGGTTTGCCAAATGTTGGGAAAAGTACTCTTTTTAATGCGCTTACTAAGAAGGGGGTGCCTTGTGAAAATTATCCATTTTGTACCATAGATCCATCTGTTGGGGTTGTTGCTGTTCCTGATGATAGACTTTGGAAATTAAGTGAATTTTCTAAATCAGCAAAAACAATACCTGCTGCTATAGAGTTCGTAGATATTGCAGGACTTGTGAAAGGAGCTTCTGGGGGAGAAGGATTAGGGAATAAGTTCTTAGCCAATATTCGTGAAGTAGATGCGATACTTGAAATGGTGCGTATTTTCCCACTAAATGGAGATAAGGGCCTGCCTGCGCAGGCAGGGGACGAGATTCTGCATGTAATGGGGGATATTGATCCGCTTCGTGATATTGAGATTATAAATTTAGAGCTAATACTTGCCGACCTAGAAACAGCCACTAAAAGAAAAAATAATATACAGAAAGAAGTTAAGCGTGGAGATAAAGAAACGATAGTAGAAGATGAAGCACTTTCTAAACTTATTCCAGCATTAGAGTCTGGTAATCTTGCCAATACTATAAATTTTAATGAAAAAGAAATTGAAAAGATAAAACAACTTAGCTTCTTGACGATGAAGCCGTTTATTTATGGACTTAATAAAAGGGCAGGAGTTGCCAATTTAGATGAATCAAATCCTGAAATTTTTAAAGAGCTTACAGATTATATAGAAAGCATGGGTTCAAGATATGTTGTCATAGATGCTAAAATTGAGCATGAATTGAAAGACTTTGAAGGAGAAGAAAAGGAAATTTTTCGTAAAGAGTTAGGTGGTGAAGATGATGGGATAAATAATTTAATTACTGAAGGATATAAACTTCTTGGTCTTGATACTTATTTTACGACAGGTGAGGATGAGACAAGGGCTTGGACTATTAAAAAGGGTAGCACCGCTCCGATTGCAGGAATGGCTATTCACACCGATTTTAAAGATAAATTCATTCGAGCTGAAGTGGTATTTTGGAAGGATTTGTTAGATTCTGGGAGCTACGCCGAAGCTCGTGCAAAAGGCAAAGTCCGAACAGAAGGCAAAGAATATATCGTTAAAAATGGGGATGTTATAGAATTTAAAATATAGTTATGAAATCAGATTGGATTAAAGCAGAAAAGATTTTAAAAAGTGGGGGAATCGTAGTTCTTCCTACTGATACTTTGTATGGTCTTTGTGCTAGTGCTTATGATAAAAAAGCCATAGAAAAAATTTATAAAATAAAAGAAAGAGATAAAAGTAAGCCACTGATTACATTAATTCATTCGTTAGATGATTTAAAACAATTTGGTATAAAAGTAAACAATGAGCAGGCCAAATTTTTGGAAAAAATTTGGCCTGGGAAAGTTACTATTGAGTTTAAACATTCTCTTAAAATATTTTCAAATATTCGTGCCGGGCATGATTATAGTGGCTTTCGAATGATAGGGGAGAATAATAAAAATCTCTTTAGTTTAATAAAGAAAGTTGGCTCAATTGTTGCCCCAAGTGCGAACAAAGAAAGTTTTACTCCTGCAGAAACAATTAAGGAGGCAAAAGTATATTTTGGAGAACAAGTTGATTTG
Organism: uncultured Candidatus Saccharibacteria bacterium; assembly: GCA_964618365.1. Lineage (GTDB taxonomy): Bacteria > Patescibacteriota > Minisyncoccia > Phycocordibacterales > UBA9973 > UBA8515. The sequence goes on from CAZUAA010000003.1 coordinate 12,974, forward strand.
TATATAAATGGTGGCAAGAGGACAGGTGCACCTTCTACTTTAATAAGAGTAAATAACGACAATATTGAAATATTAAGACAAGGGAAAGTAAAAATAAATATCAAATAAAAAATAGAGCTCAAGCTCTATTTTTTATTTTTAGTATCCTGATGTTGTTTTTTAAGTTCTATTATTTCCTCGATTAATTTAGAAAGAGTATTTTCTATTCGAGTCAATGTCTCATCATCTTCTTTTTCTTCTTTTTCCTCAATTGTTTCCTCTTCTTGGATTTCCTCCACATTTTCCTGAATTTCATCGACATCTTTTTCGATTTCCTCAACATCTTCCTGGATTTCCTCCACATCTTCCTGAATCTCATCCACATCTTTTTGAATTTCCTCCACATCTTCCTGAATTTCATCGACGTCACGAGCCACAGCTTTAAGTTTACGCGCTTGGCGATTTACAGACATTTGGATAAATATTGCCAAGTATATTGCTTCTAGGGAAACTATTGTCGTCAGAAATAGTAATATTTTATCAATAGAAATTCCATAAAAATAGAGAATAAAACATCCAATAAAGAATATTGTATGAATTATAAGAGATTCCATCGAGCCTATCCATCTTGTTGCTTTTATAGACATCCTTTCGAAGCTTATTTTTTTGTCTTTATTTTCTATCATTTTATCCTTTATTATACATCAAAATTCTGATATAATACAAGGACTATGCAAACAAACATAAAAAATCCAAAATTAACACCAAGATTTTTCTTTATTTCTTTAGGTGTTCTGGTAACTCTTATAACTTCTGTGTCATCTTTTTTAATATTATTTTTTGAATCTTTAAATAAAAAGTTTCCAGATGTTTTAAATGCGGTTTATTCATATGGTTATAATTCATATGATTTTGAATCAATGCGTGCAGCTCTAGCAACTCTTATAATATTCTTTCCCATTTTTATGGTTATGTCATATTTGTGGAATAGGGAATCAAGAGAAGACATTGGATTTTATAATCTGATTCTTCGTAAGTGGATGGTTTATCTTATATTATTTTTAGCGAGCTTGCTCATTATTATTGATCTAGTGACCCTTGTTCGATATTTTGTTTCTGGAGAAATTACAAGTAGATTTATTTTGAAGATTTCTGGAGCTCTATTTGTAGGGTTACTTGTAGATTTCTATTATTCATTAAAAATGAAGAATATAAATTTTAATAGTGAAAGATCAAAGAAATGGGGGATGGTTTGTGGTGTTGTTTCTATTGTATTATTTTTAGGTTTAGTTATTTGGAGTTTCTCTGTTATGGGTAGTCCTAAAAATCAGCGGGAGTGGAGACTTGATACAAAAAGAGTTGAAGATCTCCAAAATATTCAATATCAAGTGATAAATTATTGGCAACAAAAAGAAAAATTACCAGAAAAATTAACAGACCTATCGAATCCTATTTCTGGATACTCTTTACCTATTGATCCAGAATTTGAAAAAGGTAATATTTATGAATATATAATCAAAGAAAATTTAACTTTTGAATTGTGCGCAACTTTTACAAGAGATATACAAAAAGGTTGGCAAGAAAATAATTATGGTGGAGTAAGGCCAATGTATATAGAAACAAAAGATATTGCCGTATCTTCTTATCCTTATCCTGGTGGTATTAATGAATCTTGGGATCATAAAGAGGGGCGAACATGTTTTACAAGAACAATAGATAAAGATATTTATCCACCATTTGAGAAATAAAAAGCTATATAAATTATATGAAAAAGAATGAATATAATCATATTAAAATAGAGAAAAAGTGGCAGTCATACTGGGAGAAAAAGAAGATTTACCAGGCCAAAACAGGATTAAAAGGAAAAAAGTTCTATGGTCTTATAGAGTTTCCTTATCCTTCTGGTTCAGGGCTTCATGTAGGACATATACGCTCAAATACTGCTATGGATATCATAGCTCGCAAGCGTCGCATGGAAGGGTATAATGTGCTTTATCCTATCGGCTGGGATGCTTTTGGTCTTCCTACTGAGAACTATGCTATCAAGACAGGTATAAACCCAGAGAAAGTCACAAAGATAAATACCGGTGTTTTTCGAAAGCAATTAAAAGAAGGAGGATTTTCTTTTGATTGGTCTCGTGAAGTAAATACTACTGATCCAAAATATTACAAATGGACACAATGGATATTCCTCCAGATGTTCAAGAAGGGTTTAGCATATAAAAAGAAAACAGAAATAAACTGGTGTACTTCTTGTAAAATTGGTCTTGCTAATGAAGAGGTGGTAGCCGGTGTTTGTGAACGTTGTGGTGGTAAAGTAGTAAAAAAAGAAAAAGAGCAATGGATGCTTGCGATTACTAAGTATGCCGACAGATTAGATAAAGATTTAGATAAAGTAAATTATTTAGAAAAAATAAAAATTCAGCAAAGAAATTGGATAGGGAAAAGTGAAGGGGCTATTGTAAAGTTCCAAGTCAAGAATAGTAATAAGTTTATTGAAGTATTTACTACTCGCATAGATACAATTTTTTCTGGAACATTTCTAGTTTTAGCACCCGAGCACCCGTTTATAAAAGAAAATCTAAAATTATTTGACAATACATCACTTATTGAAAAATATATAGAAGAAATAAAAAATAAACCAGACATAGATAGAACCGCTGATGATAATAAAACAGGAATAGAGCTACAAGGTTTCAAGGTTATAAACCCTGCAAATGGAAAAGAAATATCCATTTGGGTTTCCGATTTTGTTCTTATGTCTTATGGGACAGGAGCTGTTTTTGCTGATGCTCATGATAAGAGAGATTTTGATATGGCAAAGAAATATAATATTCCATTATCTGTTTCTATTAGACCCCAGGATAATAATTTATTTGAAAGAGTTAAGAGTTTACAAGAATGTTATGAAGGCGAAGGCGTATTATTTAATTCAGAAGAATATGACGGTTTAACTTCCAGAGAAGCTAGGCCTAAAATAATTGAATGGCTTGCTCTTAAAAATCTTGCTTCAAAAACTGTAAAATACAAACTCCGTGATTGGGTTTTTTCAAGACAGCGTTATTGGGGTGAGCCTATTCCAATAATTTCTTGTGATAAATGCGGTTACATACCAGTTCCTGAGAAAGATCTTCCTGTACTTTTACCAAAAGTTAAATCATACAAGCCGACAGACACAGGGGAATCTCCTTTATCAAATATTTCGAAATGGGTTAATACAACTTGCCCTAAATGTAAGGGTAAAGCTAAAAGAGAGACAGACACAATGCCAAACTGGGCAGGAAGTTCTTGGTATTTCTTGCGTTATACAGATCCTAAAAATAATAAAGAATTTGCAAGTAAAAAAGCTCTTTCTTATTGGATGAAGAATGGAATAGACTGGTATAACGGTGGTATGGAGCATACGACTCTTCATTTGCTCTATTCTCGTTTTTGGCACAAATTCCTTTTTGATTTGAAATTAGTCCCTACGAGCGAGCCATATATGAAGAGGACAAGCCATGGGATGATTTTAGCAGAAGGTGGAGAAAAGATGTCTAAGTCCAGAGGTACAGTGGTGAACCCAGATCAAATAATAAAATTGTATGGTGCAGACACACTTCGTCTCTATGAAATGTTTATTGGTCCATTTGATCAAGCAGTATCATGGAATACTGAAAGTATTATTGGTCCTAGACGTTTTCTTGATAAAATTTGGAAGATATCACAGAAAATAAACAAAAATCCTAAAATTAAAACAGACGAAAATGTTGAATCTCTTTTACATAGAACTATCAAAAAGGTAAGTGAGGATATAGAGGGGATGAATTTCAATACATGCATATCATCCATGATGATACTTGTAAACGAGATGGAAAAACAAAATATAAATAAAAAAGATTTTGAAATGTTTTTACAAATTTTAGCACCTTTTGCCCCACATATTACAGAAGAACTATGGTCTTTATTGGGAGGTAAAAAGTCTATCCATATTAATTCTTGGCCAAAATATGATAAGAAAAAGATTAAGGATGATCAGATTAAAATTGCTGTTCAGGTAAACGGTAAAGTGAGAGCTGAGATACTTATTGGTAAAGATATAAAAGAAGGAGAAGTTAAAAATCTAGTGATGACATTAGAATCTTTAAAGCCTTGGATTTCAGGTTTTGAAATAAAGAAATTTATTTATATACCAGGTAGAATTGTAAATATAGTAGTCTAGCATTATTAAATTAAATTAGTTATAATATAAGGTAGGTGTTTTAAATTATCAATAAAATAAAAAATAAAATGGAATCAAAAAAATTAAAATTTTTCAATAATCTTTCTTTTATTATACTGGTCGTTACAATATTTTTGTCTTTTATATTTTTCATTCCTTATCTTCCTGTTACTCTAGAAGCTAGTAAGGGTTTCCTTGTTTCAATTGGAGCAACTCTTTCAATCTTCTTTTGGTTTGTCGTAAGGCTTGGAGAGGGTAAATTTGTGGTGCCTAAAGATAGATTATTAATTTTAGGAGCTATTATTCCTGTTATCTTTCTAATATCTTCATTCTTTTCATCTTCTCTTTACACATCTATTTTTGGTAATGGTTTTGAAGTCGGGACATTTGGTTCAATGTTAGTACTGTATATAATATTTTTCTTATCAGCACTTCATTTCCAAACAGAAGATAAATTAAAAACTTTTTTTAATTTGCTAACAATAACAGCTTTTGTCTTGATGGTTTTTCATATTTTAAATTTATTAATTGGTATTAGTAAATTTATGCCGGGTATTTTCCAGGGGGTTTCTTTTGGTAATTTAATTGGTAGTTGGAATGATTTTGCTTTATTTGTTGGGATGTTTATTCTTCTCTCTATTTTTTCAATTGATTTGTTAAAATCAAAATTAATATATAAAATAATGCAATATTTTATATTAATATTTGGTATTATATTTCTGATAATAATAAATATGCCACTTGTTTGGCTTTTAGTTGGATTATTTTCTATTATTTTGTTTGTTTATAACGTGTCAGTTCAACATGCTCATTCATTAAATAAAGAAGAAGAGGTTAAAAAGAAATTTCCAATAGCTTCTCTTGTTCTAGTCATAGTCTCTTTCATTTTTATTATTGGAAGTAATTCTTTTGGTAATCTTATTTCAAAATATATAAGTTTATCAAATACCGACGTGCGTCCTTCTATTACTACCACTCTTAATGTTAGCTATCAAGCTCTTAAACATAACCCATTTTTAGGTACAGGTCCCAATACTTTTCTTTTAGATTGGTCAGCATGGAAACCAGTTGAAATAGCGAGTACTATATTTTGGAATGTAGATTTTAATAATGGTTTTAGTTTATTATTAACGTTTCTAGCCACTGTAGGAATATTAGGATTCTTATCTATTTTGGCTTTTATGTTTGTTTTTGTCATACGAATTATTCAATCATTAAAAATAGCATTCAAAGATGGGATGTTGAATTATTTTATAATGACGACCCTGATGATATCTCTTTATTCTTGGGTGGTTTTTGTAATATATAATCCCAATATTTTAATGCTCACTCTTGCTTTTTCTTCAAGTGGTATTTTGATAGGAATTTTGGTTTATCGAAGGGTTATTCCAACTAGTAATATTTCATTTTTAGATGACCCAAGAAATAGTTTCTTTTCCATCTTATTCTTGGTTATTCTTATGATTTCTTCTATTTCACTTACTTATGTTTATGTTGAAAAATTTGCATCTTTACTTTATTTCTCAAAAGGTCTTTCTGTTAATGTAAGTAATCTTGATTCTTTATCAAAATCAGAATTAATGATTTCAAATGCCATAACTTTAGATAAGAATGATGGATATTATAGAACCTTATCTCAGGTTTATGTTAATCAAATAGGTCTTGTTGCTAATAATAAAGAAATATCAGAAGATACACTTAAATCTTCTTTGCAGCAATTAGTAAATTTATCTCAAGAATCTGCTACTCTTGCTATAAAACAAAATCCTAAAAACTATATTAATTATACAAATCTAGGTGATGTATATACTGCACTTGTTTCTTTAGGGGTAGAAAATAGTTACGAAAGCGCAATATCTGCATATTCTAAAGCATTAGATTTTGCTCCTCATAATCCATCCATAATTTTATCTATTGCCAATTTAAATTTTATAAATAAAAATAATAAAGAAGCAAAAGATCAAATAAAAAAGGCATTAGATATTAAACCCAATTACATTGATGCTATATTTTTACTTGCTCAAATAGAAACAATTGAAGGGAACTTGGGTGAAGCGATAAAACAAGCAGAATATGCTTCAAATATAAGTCCTAATGATTCTACTATATTCTTTAGATTAGGATTATTGAGATACAACAATTCTGATTACATTGGAGCTATTAGTGCATTTGAAAGAGCTGTAATATTAAATAATTCTTATTTAAATGCTAGATATTTCTTAGGTTTGTCCTATCAAAAAGTTGGTAGAAAAGAAGATGCTTTAATTCAATTTGAAATACTAAATAAAGTAATTCCTGAAAATGAAGAAGTTAAGAACGCTCTGAATTCCATAAATGGTATTTCTGATAAACAGGAAGATAAAGAAGATAAGATGAGTGATAACAAGCCACCATTAAAAGAAAATCAATAATTATTTAAGCATAGATGGCTAATCGTGTTTTAACATTTCTTAATAAAGAGTTTAAGGGAGTAAATGAAGCCGCCTTATTGCTTGGCGGTTTCGCTTTTCTATCTCAGATTTTAGGTCTTATAAGAGATAGAATGCTTGCTAAGATTGTAGGGGTTGGAGATACTTTGGATGTTTATTATGCTGCATTTAGGATACCAGATTTCCTTTATATATCAATTGCATCTCTTGCTTCCATTACAGTACTTTTGCCTTTTTTAATAGAAAAAATTGGGAATGGAGAAGATAATACTAATGCAAAGAAATTTATAAATAATATTTTTACAGCATATATTATTTTTATGGTAGGTATAAGTATCCTCATATTCTTTTTAATGCCGTATTTAGCTCATATTATTGCTCCAGGTTTCGATTCTTTCCAGATTAATATGCTTGTAAATGTAAGTAGAATAATGCTCCTGTCTCCCATCTTTATAGGATTATCTAATCTTATAGGAACAATAACTCAATTATTTAAGAATTTTTTAGTTTTTTCTTTGTCTCCAGTTTTGTACAATCTAGGGATTATTTTTGGTATAGTTTTTTTGTATAAAATTTTAGGAATATATGGGTTGGGGGTTGGTGTCATAGTTGGAGCATTGATGCATTTACTCGTACAAATTCCTGTTGTGATAAAACATAATTTTTTTCCTAAATTTGTACCTAAAATTGATTGGAAAGAAATTTTAAGAGTAGTAAAAATATCTCTTCCTAGAACTCTTGCTTTGTCTGCAAATAGTTTAGCTTTTCTTTTCCTTATTGCAATCGCTTCTTCTTTTGAAGAAGGAGCGATATCATTATTTACATTTTCTTATAATTTACAATCTGTTCCTGTTGGTATAATTGGGATATCTTATTCTGTTGCAGCTTTTCCTATACTTGCGAAATCTTTTTCCATGAAAGATATGGATAATTTTATAAAACACATAATAATTGCTTCAAAACAAATAATATTTTGGTCCCTACCGGTTATTGCATTATTTATTGTTTTGCGTGCACAAATTGTTAGAGTAGTTTTGGGAACTAATTCTTTCTCTTGGTCCGATACAAGATTGACCGCTGCTTCTGTTGCTATATTTGTTTTTTCTTTATTAACCCAAAGTTTAGTTTTGCTTTTTGTAAGAGGGTATTATGCTACTGGTAATACAAAGAAGCCCCTTTTAATAAATGTTTTCTCCTCTTTAATGATAATAGTTTTTTCTTATATTTTGATGTATATTTTTAATTCCAAGTACTATTTATTAGATATTTTGGATAATATTTTAAGAGTTGAAGACGTACCTGGAACAATAATGTTTATACTTCCAATTTCATATGTTTTAGGATCTTTTCTTAATCTAATTTTGATTTGGATTTCTTTTAAAAAAGATTTTTTGAAAAATTATGATTTTAGTGTGATATCCAGAACATTTTTTGATAGTCTTATTAGTGCTCTTGTTATTGGGATCGTTTCATATTTATCACTCGGTATTTTTGATGATATTTTTAATGTTAATACAGGTTCTGGGATATTTCTGCAGGGATTTATTTCTGGTATTATTGGTATATTGTATGGTGTTTTTGTTTTATATTTAATTAAAAATAAAGAAATACGAGATTTATTGAAAGCAATTCAGAATAAATTCTGGAAGAATAAGATTGTCGCCCCAGAACAAACTGATTTGTAAAACCTTTGATTTTTAAGGATTTTTTGGTAATATGTATATATGGAATCTAACAAGATTAGAAATTTTTCTATTATTGCCCATATAGATCATGGCAAGAGTACTTTGGCAGATAGGATGATAGAAATTACAAATACAATAGAAAAAAGAAAAATGAAGGATCAGGTTCTTGATTCTATGGATCTTGAGCGTGAACGTGGTATTACTATTAAAATGCAACCAGTTAGAATGGAATATCATCTGGGCAATGAAGATTATATTTTAAATTTAATAGATACCCCAGGCCACATAGATTTTTCTTATGAAGTGTCTCGTGCTCTTAAAGCTGTCGAAGGCTCTATCTTACTTGTGGATGCTACTCAGGGTGTACAAGCCCAGACTCTTACAACCCTCCAGATGGCTCGTGACCTAGGTCTGGTCATAATCCCAGTTTTATCAAAAGTTGATTCACCACTTGCAAGGGTAGATGAGATAAAAATGGAGGTGGCAATACTTTTAAACATAGATCCAGATTCTGTTATGACTGTATCTGGTAAAACGGGTTATGGTGTAGAAGATTTACTCAAAGAAATAATTAAAAGAATTCCATCTCCAAAAGAAGAAATTCCTGATTCTTCTGGTAGGGCTCTTGTTTTTGATTTTAAATATGACAATCATCGTGGTGTTATTGTTTACGTGAGAGTTGTTGAAGGTGAATTTAGAAAAGGAGAATCATTGATGTTTGCTGTCTCAGAAGAGAAGTTTATTTGTCTCGAAGTTGGTATATTTTCCCCCTGGGAAGAATCAAAAGATTCTATAAAAGAAGGAGAAATAGGTTACATTATTACTGGTATAAAAAAACCCGGTATTGCTTCAGTTGGAGATACTATTACTTATAGCAAGAAACCAATGAAAGCTTTATCTGGGTATATGAATCCAAGGCCAGTTGTATGGGCTTCTGTTTATCCAGAAAGTCAAGATGATTTTCCAAATTTAAAATTAGCACTAGGTAGACTTAAATTATCTGATTCGTCTTTTTCTTACGAAGAAGAATCTTCTGGAAGTCTAGGAAGAGGATTTCGTTGCGGATTTTTAGGCATGCTTCATTTAGAAATAATAACAGAAAGATTAAACAGAGAATTTAATTTAGAACTTATAGTGACAATGCCATCTATTACTTATAAAGTTGTTACAAAAAGTGGAAAAGAAGAAATTATATATTCACCTCATCTTTTTCCAGATGATGGTTCTATTTCTTCTGTTCATGAGCCATGGGTTAATGTTAAAATTATAACTCCCTCAATCTATTTAAGCTACCTAATGCCATTTTTATTTGATCACGAGGCTATAGTTGGGGCAACTGAAAATTTTGGAGACAATAGATCATCTATTGATCTTGAAATGCCTCTTCGTGAACTCATGAGAAATTTCTTTGATGATTTAAAAAGTTTAACTTCTGGGTATGCTTCTATATCCTATGAAATAGGTAATTATAGAGAAGCCGATGTTGTAAGGATGGACATTTTAGTAGCAGGGGAATCCATGCCTGCTTTTTGTAGAGTTATATCTAGAAGAAGAGTAGAAGAAGAGGCTAAAACTCAGGTGGAGAAACTCCAAAAGATAATTCCAAGGCAACAATTTGCTTTCAAGATTCAAGCTAAAGCTTTGGGTCGTATAATATCATCTGAATCAGTTTCTGCTTTTCGTAAAGATGTTCTTATGCATGGAAGTAAGGTTGTGGGAGGTGGAGATGTAAGTAGAAAGAAGAAGTTACTAGAAAAACAGAAAAGAGGGAAGAAAAAGATGCAATCTAGTGCAAAAATAAACATCTCACATGATGTCTTCTTAAAAATGATGAGGGGTAAAGATAAGTAATTAACTAAACAAAACAGGTATATAAAGCAGTATCATACTGATTATTACAAGTATTGAAATTATACCGAAAAATCTGGATATTCTTTTTTTATTTTTTGGATCAAAAAACATGCTATAATAATATCATTATTTATGAAAGAATTCAAGAAGAACAATAATAAATTTTATCACTCGCCCGTGTTTCTACTGGTACTCCTTTTGTTATTATTACTTTTATTTTATAAAGTTTTTGGTTTGATACAAAAAGAAAAAGAAAGTAGTAGAAATAAAGATTTACTCTTAAGTCAAATAGAAGATTTAAAAATACGAGAATTTAAACTTTCTAATGAAATTTCCAGCCTAGAGACAGAAGAGGGGGTTGAAAGATTAATAAGAGATAAGTATCAAGTTGCCAAAGAAGGTGAAAAAATGGTAGTTATAGTTGGAGATGAAGATTTAAAAGTTTCTGAAACAAAAAATGATAAAAGTAAATTAAGATTGTGGTTTGAGAAAATTTTTGGTAAATTAGAATAAATAATATTTTGCGGGATTAGTTTAGTGGCATGATGCGTCCTTCCCAAGGATGAGACACGGGTTCGATTCCCGTATCCCGCACAAAAAATACTAAGTATTTTTTTTGTGCGGGATAGCAAGTAAACTGCTTTACTTGCGTACGGGAATCGAAAGGCTTTTCATTATTTGCTTTGCAAATTGAAAAGCACCTGGCTATGTAATAGTCGATTCCTGATTCCCGTATCCCGCACTATTGACATAATTTATTTTATGTGTTTATTAATTTAATATGTCAATATTTTAATATTTTAAAATTATGCTAGAATTAAATTAGGTTGAAATTATTAAATTTTTAAAATATATTTTTTATGAGTAAAATAACAGTTTATAGTACACCTACATGTCATTTTTGCCATATGGCTAAAGATTTCTTTAAAGAAAAGGGAGTAGAGTTTGAAGATTTTAACGTTGCAGAAAATTTAGAAAAGAGAAAAGAGATGTTAGAACGCAGTGGTCAAATGGGAGTACCTGTGATTATCATTGAGAACAATCTTATTGTTGGTTTTAATAAACCAAAAATATTAGAATTATTGGGTATTAAAGAGTAGTATTTTTTTAAAAAATATCGTATTATAAAAGCATTCCGACCAAGGTCGGAATGCTTTTATAATCTTGCCCTCGTAGTTCAATGGATAGAACAGTTCCGTCCTAAGTAATAGATGCCCGTTCGATTGGAACCGAGGCCAAATATTAAAAATTTACTTAAAATATTACTTTTTTAATATGTGCCGACCGGAGGCAGACGTGCCGAGGCGGGTGAGAAAGCGAATGTCTGGAGCTTTCGCAAGACCTTGAGCGTTTTGTATTCAAAATGCGAAAGGTGTACTGACCCTGTAAGGGTCGCGAACTTTTTCAACAGAAAAAGATTTGTGACCGCAAATCTAAAAGTTATCGACACTTTTACTTTAAAAATAAATATGATATAATAACTATATGGACCAAGAGATTAAAGATCTTTTAGAAGAAAATTTAAAACTATCAAAAGAAAATCATGAATTACTTGTGAAAGTTAGAAATTTTCAGCGTTGGTCCCAGATAAGTAAGGTTTTATATTGGTTTGTTATTATTTGCATAGCACTTGGTGCATTTTATTTTATAAAGCCATATTTTGAAAGCATATTAAATATTTATTCAGGAGGAGTATCCAATGTAAATATGGTTAAAAATTTAGGTAATGAATTTGGTTTAAGTGCAATAACTGATTTATTAAAATAAAATATATTTGCCGAGATATGCTGTTTTGGTAGAAAAAGCACCAACATAGTATAAAATTGTTTTGAAATTAATATAGTGAAATGCCG
>CAZUAA010000003.1:24981-30523 GCA_964618365.1 uncultured Candidatus Saccharibacteria bacterium
CCCAGTTCGAGCCTGGGTCTCGGCACAAGAATTATAGGGTCTTATTTATTAGTTAATTTTTATAAAAATATTATGTTTTATATAATAGCTGGTTTTATTTTGTTTGTTATACTCATCAGTATAAAGCAAATAAATCAATACGAAAGAGGTGTTCGTTTTACTTTAGGTAAATTTACTGGGATTATGACTCCAGGGTGGAAATTGGTTATACCAATTTTCCAAACATATCAAAGGGTTGATGTTAGAATAAAAGCAGTTGATGTTCCTGATCAGAATGCTATAACCAGAGATAATGTATCTGTAAAGGTCAATGCTGTTATTTATTACAAAGTAAGTGAAGCAGATAAAGCTGTTATTGAGGTTGAAGATTTTCGTTATGCTATTTCTCAGTATGCTCAGACAACAATGAGAAATATTGTAGGGGAAGTTACCTTAGATGAGCTTCTTTCAAGTAGAGATAAAATTGCAGATAGAATAAGAGAAATAGTTGATAAAGAGACAGATGCTTGGGGTCTTAAGGTTCAAAATGTTGAACTTAAAGATGTTAGTTTGCCAGCAGAAATGGAAAGAACAATTGGTAAGCAAGCAGAAGCAGAAAGAGAAAAGAGGGCTGTCATAATAAATTCAGAAGGGGAGTTAGCAGCATCAGAAAATATTTCAAAAGCGGCTCAAATGCTTTCTTCTACTCCAGGAGCTTTACATCTAAGGACACTTCAGTCTATTAACGATATGTCGTCAGATCAAAGCAACACCGTGGTTTATATGATACCAATGGAAGTTTTAAAAGCTCTCGAAGGATTTATAAAGAAATAAATTTAAAAAGAAAAGCCACCTTATGGTGGCTTTTCTTTTTAAATAGATTTAATTTTTAGTTTTGTTTCTCGATGTTTATCTATCTTTGGGAGTCTTATTATAAGAAGTCCATGTTTTTCTATTGCTTCTGCTTCTTCAGGATTTATTTCTTCTGGTAGAGATATCGTCCTTGAGAATGATCCCCAGTATAATTCTTGTACAAAATAGTCGTCTTTGTTTACTGATTGATTTTCTTCTCTTTTACCTTTGATTGTTATCATATCTCTTGTTATTGTGATATTTAGGTTTTCAGGCTGAACTCCTGCAACCATTGTTTGCACTATAACTTCACTTGGAGTTTGATATAGATCAACAGTTAATTCTGCTTCGACTTCTTCTTCCCACTTAGATTCTTTTTCTAAAACTTTTCTTGTTTCTTCATCTTCATTTATTTTTAACCTCCTATTATCTTTCTCTTCCAAAAAGTCTTCTTCACTTTCTTCAAAACGAATTCCGCCTGTAAGGCGCTCTAAAAATGATTTCTTTTTAAACATATATTTTATTGTATGGAAGGTGATAACTTTCCAATACGTTTTAATTTTTCAAAAATTAGAATATTAATAATCGTGACGACCCAAAGGAATCCAAAAACTGAAATAAAGTTTTCGCCACTTCCTTTCATTATAAAAAAATTAAAGACACTATGCAATAGGATAGATATAGAAATTCCAATAATTAGATATAATCCTCTGAAACTTTTTAAATAAAAAGATAAACCAAGAGCACTTCCTATGATTGCGCTAGATATAGCATGGAGAAGTGTTGACCCGAGAAATCTTAGATTACCAGTTATCATTCCAACTATTGCTCCATCCACTTGAATTGGATTAATTAAGTAGAGGACATTTTCCATTGCAGCAAAGCCAAGTGCTACAGCAATAAAATACATAGGATAATCAATTGGTTCATCTACATTTTTATTGCCGATTATTATAATTGAAACACCAAGTAGTTTTACTAATTCTTCTACGGATGCCCATATGATTATTTTACTTTTATCTCCTGATATAAAATTAAGAGAATATCTTTCAAGCCAGATAGCTATAAATACAAGTATACTACCTACGAGAAAAGATAAGATAATAAGTCCTGCTGGTTCGGGATTCTCGTCATCTTCTTGTTTAAGCCAAAACCAGAGCCAGAAAATAGCTGGGATCGCTCCACTTAGTATCGCTATTAATAATGTTTTTGGATCTGAAATCATTATTTAATTAAATTAAATAGGCCATTTTTCTACAATCAATAATTTTTTATCTTCTATAGGTATTATACTCCATATTTCTTCTGTAACAAAAGGCATAAATGGGTGGAGGATTTTAATTATTTTAACAAGAGTATGAAATAGGAATTGCTTGCGAGATATTTTCCTTGCCTCGTCGTAGCCTTTGGCGGAGGCGGGTTTGTCTGTACCACCTTCAAATATTTTTTTACTATCCTCAAGTATTACATCAGCAAAACGGGCCCATGTGTATTGGTATATCTTTTCTCCGACTAAATAGAATTTATACTCATTCATCTCTTTAGTAATTTCTTGAATCAAAGTATTTATCTCTTCATTTAATTTTTGATCTTCCTCTGTATAACTTTCAAATTTTTCATCATATTTTATATCTTCTGTATTTGAGAGGACAAAGCGTGTAATATTCCAGAGTTTGTTTGCATAATTTTTATAAGCCCTTATTTTATCTTCAGACATTTTTGTATCATTTCCTGGGCCTGTGCCTATGATGAGAGACATTCGTACTGCATCTGTGCCATATTTATCTGTAAGGGTAAGGGGGTCGAGGGAATTACCAAGAGACTTACTCATTTTTCTTCCCTGTGCATCTCTAATAAGACCATGCATATATACTGCTTTGAATGGAATTTCATTAACTAAGTAAGTACTCATTAATATCATTCTTGCAACCCAGAAGAATATCAAGTCATATCCAGTTTCAAGCATGTTTGTTGGATGATAAGTTTTAAAATCAGATGCATTTAGATCTGGCCAACCTAGAGTTGAAAATGTCCAAAGCCCTGAAGAGAACCAAGTATCGAGAGTGTCAGGATCTTGCTCCCAGCCATCTTCTTTTGGTGCTTCTATCTCACAATATATTTCTTCATCCTTATACCAAACAGGAATTCTATGCCCATACCATATTTGGCGAGAGATACACCAGTCTCGGAGATTTTCAATCCAGTTATAGTAAACTCGTTCAAAACGATCGGGGATAATGTTTATTTCTTTACCTCGTACCGCTTCAAGCATCAATTCTTTCAAACTTTTATTATCTCTTTCCTTTATTGGCTTATTTACATTTATAAACCATTGTAATTTTGGTAAAGGTTCAATTATTCCACCAGTTCTTTCTGCTGTGGAAATGTTTTGCGTAATGTCTTCTTCCTTTTCTAAAAGATTATTTTCTTTTAACCAGCTTATAATCGATTCTCTCGCTTCAGTTGTTTTTTTATTTAAAATTCTATCATCTCCTACGGTCATCTTTGCAAATTCATTTATAACTTGTTTGGTTTCTAATCCATGTCTTGTTGCTATTTCTGCGTCTATTTGTGAATGAGCGGGGGTAACTCCGAGTGCCCCTGTTCCAAATTCTTTTTCTACTGCATTATCTGCAATAATTTTTATTTCAAGTTTAACTCCACAAAAATCATCAACAGTATAAGTCTTTCCTACATACTTTTTGTATCTCTCGTCTTCTGGGTTCACAGCCACAGCCACGTCTCCAACTTTAGTTTCTGGTCGAGTAGTAGATATTGTGATAGGGAATTCTTTGGAGTATTTAAAAGTATAAAATTTTGCCTTTCTTTCTTCATAAACTATTTCATCGTCAGAAATAACCGTCTGTCCTTTTGGATCCCAGTTAACAATACGGTGGCCACGATAGATAAGCCCATCGTCGTACATTTTTTTAAATGCAGTTCGTACAGCCAAGTTCCTTTTTTCATCTAGTGTAAATGCTTCACGAGACCAATCAAGCGATGCTCCCATTTTTTTAGATTGATTTATTATTGTATCATGACTTTCTTGTGCAAATTTATTTACACGATTTAGAAATTCTTCTCTTCCTAAATCAGTTTTTCTTTTACCTTCTTCTTTTTCTAATATCTTTTCAACTTTTGATTGAGTGGCAATTGCCGCATGATCAGTACCTGGTAGCCAAAGAGTACGACAACCTTTCATACGAGCAAAGCGAGTCATTATGTCTTCAATAGTGAGTGTAGCTGCATGACCCAAGTGTAGTGTACCTGTGACGTTTGGAGGGGGGAGAACCATAGAGAAAGTTTCTGCATCTTTATCTGTCGCTCCTTTTTCAACACAAACATCTGGATTGAAAAATCCTGATTCTTCCCACAATTTATAAATACGGTCCTCGGTTTCTTTAGGATCGTATGGTTTCAATAATTTGGGATCAATATTTGGCTCTGTCATAAGTAAAATATAGCATATTTTACTATAAAGATAAATTCCCGTTGGCTTTGATTAATTGAGAATTTTTGAGAGACTTTTTGTTTTTATATTGATAGTATCCTGCCACAGCAATCATAAGAGCATTATCCCCAGTGTGACCACGACCTGGGAAGTATGCTTTTATTTTTAGTTTATTTTTCTTTAAATTTTCTTCTATAACTTTTTTAAGTTGTGGGGCAGCCGAAACTCCACCTCCCACTATTAGAGTTCTTATTTTATATTCCTTGAGTGCTTTGATTGTTTTGTAAGAAAGAACTTCAAAACAAGCATCTTCGAATTCCCGAGCAATCATTTGTTTTACTTTTATATCATCCAATATATTTGGATCTTTTTCTTTTAAATCTCTTATTAGATAAAGTACTGCCGTTTTTAATCCTGAAAAAGAAAAATCATAATCTTTTGAATACATCATAGGACGGGGGAGAATAAAATTAGGTTCTAGTTTATAGGTTCTAGCTTCTAGGGCTAGTTTACCAATCTCTGGACCTCCAGGATAAGGGAGTCCCATCATTCGAGCGACCTTGTCGAAAGCTTCTCCAACTGCATCATCGCGAGTTTGCCCAATTTTTTTATATCTCATCCAATCTTTTATGAGTACAAGCTCAGTATGCCCACCAGAGACAAGTAGTGTAAGCATTGGGAATAATTCTTTAGTGTTTTTAATTGTGAAGGTTTTTCCTTTTTTGGGAAATATTGAAAAGATGTGCCCCTCCATATGGTTTACGGGCACTATTGGTAATTTGTATTTTTGTGAAAGTTCTTTGGCAAAAACTATCCCAGTCCAGAGTGCTGGCTCGAGCCCTGGTCCAGTGGTGACAGCAATCGCACTTATTTTTTTAGCTATATCTTTTTCTTTAATCTTTGCTTCCTTTAAAACTTTTTCTAAAACTAATGGGAGGTTTTTGATATGCTCTCTTTTAGCAAGAGCAGGGAAAACACCACCATATTCTTTATGGATATCGATTTGGGATGATATTTCATTCCCGAGTATTTTAAATTTTGCGGATTTACCATCCTTTTTGACTTCTAATAATGCGATAGCAGTTTCGTCACAAGAAGTTTCAATCGCTAATATTTTCATATTAGCACTATAACATAAGGGTTTTTATTTGGCTATTATTTATGGTAGAATTAAAATATGGAAAAGAAACATATTATAACTATCGCTGGTAAGCTCGGGAGTGGCAAATCTTCTACAGCAAAAAGGGTTGCAGAAATTTT
>CAZUAA010000003.1:30533-35200 GCA_964618365.1 uncultured Candidatus Saccharibacteria bacterium
CATAAATCTACCGGAGATTTTATGAGAGAAATTGCAAATAATCGCGGGGTTTCTTTGGTTGATTTAAATATTATTGCCGAAGGTGATCTTTCTATAGACAAAGAATTAGATGATCATAATTTAGATATTGGAAAAAAAAATAATATAGTTTTAGATTCTAGGCTTGGTTTTCATTTTATTCCAAATTCTTTTAAAGTTTTTTTAGAATTAGATGAAATCACTTCAGCAGAAAGAATTTTAAAAGATAAAATTAGTAATCCAAATAGGAACACCGAAGCAACTGGTAATTTTGATACAGTTGAAAATATTAAAGAAAAAATAAAATTAAGATTAGAAAGTGAAAAGAAGAGATATAGAGATTTATATAATATAGAAGACAATACCGCTCATTCTAATTTTGATTTAGTAATAAATACAAAAGAAATTCCACTTGAAGAAGTTTCAAAAAGGGTTGTAGAAGAATATAATAATTGGATTAAAAATTAAAGATGAAAATACTAAATGAAATTTTAAAAGATGTAACAATTTTAGAATCAAAAGGAAATGTTGATATTTCTGTTTCTTCTGTGTCTTTAGATTCTAGAGATATCAATCAGAATTCTTTGTTTGTTGCACTTGTTGGTAATGTTTTAGATGGGCATTCTTTTATAGACGAAGTTATAGAGAAAGGAGCTAGGGTTATAATCCATGAGAAGGATTTAAATGAATACAAATCTGGTGTTACTTATATAAAAGTTTCTGATACTCATGAAGTAGTTGGTATTATTGCAAGTAATTTTTATGGTAATCCATCAAAACATTTAAAACTTGTTGGGGTTACAGGGACAAATGGTAAAACGACAACTGCGACACTTCTTCATCAATTATTTATAAATCTTGGATATAAAGCTGGAATGATTGGAACGATAGTAAATAAAATAAATGATGAATCTTATGAAGCTAAACGCACAACCCCAGATTCTGTATCCTTAAACAAACTTCTAAGAGATATGATAGACAAGGGCTGTGAGTATTGTTTTATGGAAGTATCTTCTCATTCAGTTTCAGAAAAGAGAGTTTATGGTCTTTCTTTTGTAGGTGGAATATTTACAAATCTTACTCTTGATCATTTAGATTATCACAAGACTATAGAAAATTATGCTCTAGCTAAAAGGGGTTTCTTTGATATGATTTCGTCTACTGGTTTTGCTATTGCAAACATAGATGATGATATGGGGGAATATATGCTTTCTACCACCAAGGCTTATACTTATACTTTAAGTTTAAAAAAGTTGGCTGACTCGTCGGGTAATGAAGTAAATTTTAATGAAAGGCTAGAAACAAAACTGATTGGTGAATTTAATGCTTATAATATTTTAGGGATTTATGCTGTTGCAGTTTTACTTGGGCAAGATGGAATAAAGGTTAAAGAAATTATTAAAGATTTAGATGGAGCCCCTGGCAGATTTCAGGCTATAAAAGGTAATAATGGAATTATTGGAATTATTGATTATGCTCACACCCCAGATGCATTAGAAAATGTTTTAAAAACTGCAAATGGTATAAAAAAAGAGGGTAGGCTTATTGCTTTGGTTGGTTGTGGTGGGGATAGAGATAGAAGTAAAAGACCGATAATGGCAAAAATTGGATACGATTTGGCAGATATTCTTATTCTCACATCAGACAATCCTCGTACCGAAAAACCAGAAGATATTCTTATGGAAATGCAAAAAGGTTTATCTCTTGAGGCATTAGATAAAGTAGAGATAATAGTAGATAGGCATATTGCTATAGAGAAAGCATATTCTTTGGCAAAATCTGGAGATATTATTCTTGTGGCAGGCAAAGGTCACGAGAATTATCAAGAAGTGAATGGAATCAAACATCATTTTGATGATTTGGAAGAGTTGGAGAAATATTTAAAATAAAAATTTATGGAAAAAGAAATAAAACAATGTAAAAAATGTGAGCAAAATTTTATAGTAGATCAAGATGATCACATCTTTTACAATCGAATAGATGTCCCTGTGCCCGAGTATTGCCCGACTTGCCGACAACAATGGCGAACTCTTTTTAGAAATTTTAAGACATTATATAGGAGGCCTTCTAGTAAATCAGGCAAGATGATTATTTCTATGTATAATCCCGATGTATCGTTTCCAGTTTGGGATATTTCTGAGTGGTGGGCTGATGATTGGGATGCTATAGATTATGGATTAGATTATGATTCATCTAAACCTTTTGTTGCGCAAATTAAGAATCTTTTTGATAAGGTTCCTCATTTTTCATTAATGAATACCAAAAGTGATAATTGTGATTATTCCAATATGACATTGGAATCAAAAAATTGCTTTTATGTTTTTGGTTGTGCATGGGATGAGAATTGTGATTATGGGCATATTGTTTGGTATTCAAAGGATTGTGTTGATAATTTGTATTTAAATAAATCAGAACTTTGCTATGAATGTGTGGATTGTTTGGACTCAAATAGATTATTTTATTCACAGGAGTGTGAAGCTTGTGTGGACTCTATCGGTCTTTATGATTGCAGGGGTTGTGTAAATTGTATTGGTTGTGTTGGTCTTCGTCAGCAGTCGTACCAGATTTTTAATAAGCAAGTCACCAAAGAAGAATACCAAGAATTTTTAAAGAAATATCCTTTAAATGAGGAATCAAGTATTGTGTATATTATAAATAAAATGGAAGAATTAAGAAAAAAAATTCCTGCCAGAGCTTTATTTGGTTCTCATAATGATAATGTTTCTGGTGATCATATTTATAATTCTCATAATGTTCATCATTCTTTTGATATTAAAAAAGGAGAAAATAGTAAATATTGTTATACGAGTGGAAATGTAATTGAAACACGAGATATTTCATTTAATCCAAATATTTCTTATGGATACCAAACCTTAGCTTCTACTGGTAGTGCTAATCTTATATGTGCTCATTTAGTACATGATTCAAATAACGTATATTATTCTGACTCTTGCAATAATTCAAATAATCTTTTGGGATGTTTTGGTTTAAGAAATAAACAATATTGTATTTTGAATAAACAATACACAAAAGAAGATTATGAAAAACTTGTACCTCAAATAATCGAAATTATGAAAGAAGCGGGTGATTGGGGTAATTTCTTCCCAGTCGACATGTGCCCGTTTGCTTATAATGAATCTATTACCAATGAATACATGCCACTTTCCAAAGATGAAGCACTAAAACAAGGCTTTACTTGGCGAGATGATATCCCAAGGACCCTGGGGCAAGAGAATTGTAAATATGAAGATTTACCAAAAGATCCAGAAGAATATATCGATGAGAACTTTTTGAATAAAATACTCAAATGCGAATCTTGTGGTTTTAATTATAAGTTTATTTCTCGTGAAGTTGCTTTTTATAGAAAAATGAAATTAGCCATCCCGACCAAATGTTTTAATTGTCGCCATCAATCGCGCATGAATAAAAGAAATCCTAGAATTTTAAATGAAGTAAAATGTGCTTCTTGTGGTGTAGACACCATAACAACTTATCCAAAAGAAAAGCATAGTCAGTATAAGATTTATTGTGAAGATTGTTATAAAAAGGAGATATATTAAAAATTATGAAAAATTACAAACAATTTTTTAAGGGGAAGAAGATTACGGTCATGGGGCTCGGGTTACTTGGGCGGGGGATTGGATATACTAAATTCTTGGCAGAATGTGGCGCGGATTTGATAGTGACAGACTTAAAGACTGAGGAGCAGTTAAAAACTTCAATCAAACAATTATCAAAATATAAAAATATTAGATATTCACTTGGGGGTCATCGATTAGAAGATTTCAAGGATAGAAATATGATCATAAAGGCTGCAGGAGTGCCGCTTGATTCTATCTATATAAAAGAAGCTAAAAAGAATAATATTCCTGTTGAGATGGATGTGTCGCTATTTGCTAAACTTGCTCCGAATGTGAAAATCGTAGGTGTGACAGGTACTCGAGGAAAGAGTATGACGACGACTTTGATCTATGAAATTTTGTCTAAAAATATTAAAGATAGAAAAATATATATTGGTGGAAATCTTCGCGGAGTAGCAACGTTGCCATTACTTAAGAAAGTTAAAGACGGAGATATTCTTGTTTGTGAGCTTGATTCTTGGCAACTTCAAGGATTTGGAGATAGTCATATTTCACCAAACATTTCTGTTTTCACTTCGTTTATGCCTGATCATATGAATTATTATAAAGGTAGTATGGATAAATATTTTGAAGATAAAGCAAATATTTTTAAATATCAAAAAAGGGACTTACCTGCGCAGGCAGGTGATGTACTAATAATTCGTCCCGGTATGAAAAAGTATATAAAGAAATCCGACACTAAGGGGAAGTTTATTGTGGTAAATCCTAAAGATGTAGCGGGTTGGAAATTTAATGTCTTAGGGGTTCATCATCGGGAAAACTTAGCATGTGCTGTAGAAGTAGCCAAGCAATTTGGCATACCAATTTCAAAAATAAAGAAGACTGTTGCAAATTTTAAAGACCTAGAGGGTAGGATGCAATTACTTAGAGTATATAAGGGTATAAAAATATATAATGATAATAATGCTACAACTCCTGAAGCGACAATCGCAGGACTTGAATCCCTGTCGGACCTTTTGCCGCCCCATAGCGCCCGCCAACGCCCCCCCAAAAACAAAAAAATTAAAT
>CAZUAA010000003.1:35210-46139 GCA_964618365.1 uncultured Candidatus Saccharibacteria bacterium
CCGACAGAAAAACATAATTCTTATTTGTGGTGGGGCGGACAAAAATCTACCACTTGAAAACTTTGTGAAAGTTATAAATAAGAATTGTAAGGCAGTAATTTTTCTGCGTGGTTCTGGGACAGAAAAATTAATTACGAATTATAAATTACAAATTAAGAATGAAATTGTAGGAGATTTAAAACAAGCGATTAAAAACTCTTTAGGCCTTGCCTCAAGAGGGGATGTGATACTTTTCTCTCCAGCATTTGCTTCGTTTGGGATGTTTAATAATGAGTATGAAAGAAATGATCAATTTATAAAAATAATTAAAGGATTAAAATGAAAAAATTAGAAATTGGGGGATTATATGAGCATTATAAGGGGACGAAGGTAAAGGTCCTTCTAGAGTGTCTTCATAGTGAGACATTGGAGAGTATGGTCATTTATATGCATTTAGAAGATGGTGCTACTTGGGTAAGACCAAAGAAAATGTTTTTGGAGGATGTTAAAACTAATGGTAAAAAGGTTGAAAGATTTAAAAAGATTAAATCAAAAATTTTAATTAAGCCAGGGAAATAATGGATCAAAATTTTAAATACAAAAAGATAATAATTTTAGGAGGAAGTGGTTCTGGAAAATCTACATTAGCAAATAGGATAGGTTTGTTTACTGGATATCCAGTCTATCATTTAGATCAATTATTTTTAGATTCTAATTGGAAGCTCAAAGACAAAGAAGAAAGGATAAATATTTGCAAGAAAGAATTTTTATCAAAAGAATTTGGGGTTGTAGATGGTAATTATCATTCAACAGTAATACCGAGAATTGAATGGTCTGATTTGATTATATTTTTAAATGTACCTACTTATATTAAGCTATATCGTATATTTAAACGTTTAATTGAGAGTATATTTGGAATAAATACAAGAAAAGGTGTGTTAGGTGAGGCAAAAGCCAATATTACTTGGAAACATATTAAATGGGTATATAATTGGAATTCGAGTCATGTTGATAAATATCTGGATCTTTTTAAATCAATTAAAGATAAAAAAGTTTTAATTATTAAAGAACCGATGAAATTAAACTTAGAAGAATTATTTAAATAATATGGATAAAATTTCTGTAATCATACCTGCTCATAATGAGGGAGAATATATAGGTAAAACGATAGAAGCACTAAATAAAAATAGTGTTTATTTTGAGTTGGTTGTTGTTTGTGATTCTTGCAAAGATAATACAGGAGAAATTGCAAAGAAATATACCGATATGGTTTTTAATGTGGATTTTCAAACTGTTTCAAAAACTAGGAACTTTGGGGTCAGTAAATCCTTAGGAGATATTTTGGTATTTTTAGATGCAGATACTATTGTTTCAAATAATTATTTGAGTGAAATATCAAAAATGATTGAAATTTATGATATAGGTTGTGCAAAATGGAAAAGTGAAAGCAATACAATATTAGGTAATTATATAGTATGGCTTACAAATAGATATAATAGAAAAAATATCGGCGGTAATTTTTTTATAAAGAAAGATTTATTTAATAAACTTGGGGGATTTAATGAGGGTATGAAAAGAGGTGAGGATACAGATTTTGGAGAGAGAGCGAAGGGGATAGGAGCTCGTTATGTATTTACGGAGAATTGTTTTATAATTCCCAGTGAGAGGAGGTTTAGGGAGAATGGGTATTTAAAGATGATTATTAAATCAGGGTTTTGGGGTTTCTTTTATAAAAATTTTAGAAATTATTATAATAAAAATATAGGAAGTAAATTTTATGGAGAAAAATAAAAAACAAATTATATTTATAAGAGGGGGAGAGACTTTTGATACAAAAGAAGACTTTTATGAATATATAAGGACGGTTAAGTGTAATCCTTATGATAAAAGTAAAGAATGGAGAGATTGGATAATTTGGGCACTTGAAGAATCATATGATCTTATTTGTCCACTTATGCCAAATAAGCAAAGTGCTGATTATATCGCATGGAAGATTTGGTTTGAAAGACATTTTGAATTTATAACAGACGAGAATCCCATTTTGATTGGGCATTCTTTGGGTGGGGCTTTTTTGTTAAAGTATTTATCAGAAAATGACTTTCCTAAAAAGATTTTACAGTTGCACTTAGTTGCTCCATATGTAGAAAATGAAGGAATTTATTTAGAAAAATTAAATAGTTTTATTTTTGATATTTCTAAAATAAATAAAATCAAAGATATGTGTAATGAAATTCATTTATGGCATTCTGTGGATGATATGGCGGTACCTTTTCATCATAGTGAATTAGTAAAAGAAAATCTTCCAAGTGTCGAATTTCATATATTTAAAAATCGTGGTCATTTTAGACAGCCAGCTTTCCCTGAAATATTAGAAGTAATAAATAAGTCAATTTTATGATTAAGCCCATTTTAGTAACTGGTTATGTAAATCCTGACTTAGATGCTGTGGCTGGGTCTATGGCTTATTCGGAGTTTTTAATAAAAAAAGGTATTGAGTGCATTGTTGGTTTTTTGGGTGAACCTCATGAAGAGGCAAAATATATTTTAAATAGATTTAATATTAAATATCCAGAACAAATCGAGAATGATGCTAATTTTGAAAAAGTAATACTAGTAGATGCAAGTGATTTAAATGGGTTAGAGAATAGAATTAATCCAAATAAGGTAGTTGAGATAATAGACCATAGAAAGATTAATGAAGCTGATAAATTTACTAATGCAAAGGTTCAGATTGAATTGGTTGGCTCTGCTTGCACACTCGTTGCAGAAAAATTTATAGAAAATAAGGTAAATATTTCAAAAGATAGTGCTATTCTTTTATGTGGAGCTATAATATCTAATACCTTGAATTTTAAAAATAAAGGTGTTACTACGGAAAGAGATATAAAAGCTTTTAAATATTTAAATGAGATAGCTCTATTGCCTATAGATTTTACAAAAGACCTTTTTGAATCAAAGTCCGACTTATCTGGAGATAAATTAAAAGAAAGAATTATGGGTGATTTAGCCTGGTTTAATTTAGGTGGTAAAAGAGTAAGTATTGCTCAATTGGAAATAGTAAATTCCAATAAGATAATTAGTAATAGAGTAGATGAAATTATCGATGTATTTAATGAAATAAAGAAAGATTTAAAACTTGATTATATATTTTTAAATTTAATAGAGTTAGAAGATGAAAAAAATTTCATCATAACAGATGATATTGAACTACAGTCAATTTTGGAAAAAATTTTAAATATAAAATTTGAGTCTAATCTGGCTATAAGAAATGAATTAATAATGAGAAAGCAAATAGTACCTTTATTAAAAGATGAATTAGAGAGAATTATGAGTAAAGAAATAAAATAAACTTATGAACACACATACTGATAGTATAAAAACAATAAAATGCAGGGGGATTATTTTAAATGATGACAAGATTCTTGTGGTGAAGCATGGGCTTCATTATGATTTTTATACTGTGCCCGGGGGACACCTAGAAGGAGAAGAAAATTCTAAAGAGTGCGTGGAAAGAGAGATTATAGAAGAATTAGGAATTAAGCCAGAAGTAGGACGACTTCTGTATGTGTATCAATTTAATGATCCTGATAAAAGTTTTTTGGAATTCTTTTTTGAGATTACAAACGGAGCTGATTTTGAGAATTTAAATGAGAGTAAAATAGATAGAAATGAGATCTTGGATGTCGTTTGGGTTTCAAAGGATAATGATATAAATATTTTGCCTAAAAAATTAAATGAAGATTTCAGAAGTGGAATTTTAGGAAAAACAGAATTACAATTTATAAGATAAATATATGGATAATAAAAATTATGATGATTTAATAGATAAAAATAAATATCAAGTTTTTATTATGTTCTGCCCAGCATATATTCCTTTCAATTTTTTTCGACATCCTTGGGTTGTCCTAAATAAAAAAGGAGAAGTATCAAGATATGAGATAAGGCATCTGAAAAACAAAGAAAATCAGACATATTTATATATAAACAATCAACCGCTATTTGAAGGCATAAATAAAACTCTATTTGTAAATAATAAGTGGAAAGCCAGATTACTTGGATTAATAGAGGGGGAACAGGCACTAAATGCTATAAATTTTATTGAAAAATCAAAAGAAAATTATCCATATATAAATAAATATTGTGGTTTTGGTCCAAATAGTAACACTTATATACAATGGATTTTAATTAAGTTTCCAGAATTTCAAATTAAGTTGACATTGCGTTTCATTGGGAAAAATTATAAATTTAAGATAGAATAATAATATGGATATAGAAAGGCCAAAATCAAATCAACCCATACCGGAACACGCCAAAAAAGTCTTTGGTGGAATTATTTTTGATATATACCAATGGGAACAAGAACAATTTGATGGCACTATTAAAACATTTGAAAAAGCAAAACGTCCAGATACAGTTGTTGTTTTTCCTGTTTTAGATGACGGTAAGATTCTTTTAACTAAACAAGAACAACCCGGAAGAGGTTCATTTATAGCTGCAACGGGTGGTATGATGGATCAGGGAGAGGATGTATTATCAGCAGCAAAAAGAGAGCTTTTAGAAGAAAGTGGTTATGAAGCTGATGATTTATCTTATGGGATGCACAGCATCCAGCAAGTAAGATGGACTATGTAGTGTATACTTTTATTGCAAAGGGGTTAAAAAAAGTTAGTGAATTAAAACTTGATTCAGGAGAAAGGATAGAGTTAATGCCTGTGACATTAGATGAATTAATTGAGATAGGCACACAAAAAGGTTTCAATGAGCCAGAAATAGTACATTATTTATATGAAGCAAAAATAGATCCAAATGTTAGAAAAAAATTAGAAGAATTATTTAAACCATTATAATTAATAAGAATACAAATAAAATGAAAACAATTTTAGTGGATGCGGCATATTGCTTTACAGTAGAAAAGGATGGGAATTTTGAGATATTCAAGGAGATGTATAATCTCTTAGAAACTTATCCAAATAAAAAGATAGTATTGTCCGGAGCAGATGACGATAAAATTAAATTTTATGCATTAGATAATCTTCCTTATGAATTGTTTACTCTCAAACACAATCCAGAAAAAACAGATTCAAAATATTATGAAATCCTTTTGGAAAAGTATGGATTAAACAAGGATGATGTTGTATATTTTGAGCATAATATAGATGCAGTCAAAAGTGCAGAATCAGTAGGAATAAAGTCGTATTTTTATGATAACGATAAGAAAGATTTAGAAAGTCTCAAAAAATTCCTAAATGAGAATTTGAAATAATATGGAAAAATTTGAGATTAATAATAAAAAAGGTTTAAAAATTGTTGGTGAAATATATAAACCTAATAATTCTATTGGTATTGTCTTTATTCAACATGGATTAGGGGGATATAAAGAGCAAATTGCTATAGTAGCGACAGTTGATATTTTTTTTAAAAATAATTACACAGTTGTAAATTTTGATGCTACTAATTCAGTTGGAGAAAGTGATGGTAAATATGAAAATACCAACACACAACTTCACTATGATGATTTAGTAGATGTTATTGAATGGTCAAAAAAACAATCTTGGTATCAAGAGCCAATTATTTTATCTGGATCAAGTTTGGGTGGACATTCAGTAATTAATTATGCTGAAAATTATCCGGATATAATTAAGGCTATTGTAGCTAAAGCCCCAATGATATCTGGCGAATTATTTCTTAAAACATATGAAAAATTTAACTCGAAAATTATAAAAGATTGGAAAGATAAGGGTTGGGATCAAAGAGAAAGTATTTCTAAGCCGGGTTTAATCAAAAGGTTACCATGGTCTTTTATGGAAGAAATGTTGAATCATAACCTTATGGAGCATGTTTCTAAATTAACGATGCCCATAATCATTTTTGTCGGAGAAAATGATACTTTTTGTCCTTTAGATGTTCAAGAAATATTTTTTAATCTATTACCTAAAAATACAAAAAATGAATTGTTCGTAATAAAAAATGCACCACATACGTTTAAAGAGGAAAATCATATTAATGAGTTTAAAAATAAATTAGATAATTGGTTAAAAAAATTAGTATAATTTATGAGAATTCCAATAGTAAATGAAAATGATGAAATAATAGGATATAAAGATAGAAAGGATCGAAATCCTGACGATATTATTCGAATCGTGATTATATGGATCATGGACGAGAATGAAAATATATTACTTCAGCAAAGAAGTTTAAAAAAGAAAGTCGCTCCAGGAATGTGGGGACCAGCTGTCTCTGGGCATGTTGAAGAGGGGGAGGATTATGATTTTAGTGCTTTAAGAGAATTAGAAGAAGAAATTGGATTGAAAGATATTAAATTAATTAAATCAAAAAAATTCTTTGGAACAGGAGAAAGTGGGAAAAGATTTGCTCAATTATATTTAGCGCAAATAAATTCTGATTCTCCACTATTACCACAAGATAGTGAAGTTGAGCAATTAAAATGGTTTTCAAGGGAAGAATTATTAGATTTTTATAAAAAAGAACCAGAAAAATTCCCTGCATTAATGAAAGATTTAATAGAATTTTTGGCATAATAATTTTATGGAAGAATATTTAGATATATTGAATAGTGATGGAATTCTTGCTGGTTATACAGCCACTAAAAAGGAAGCACATGAGAAAGGTCTATGGCACAGAGCAGTCCATGTCTGGTTTGTAAATAGTAAGAATGAAATCCTTTTACAAAAAAGATCTGAAAAAAAGGAAAGTCTTCCTGGTTTATACGATATTTCCGCAGCAGGTCATTTATCTGCTGGAGATACTTCTATTCAGGGGGCACTTAGAGAAGTAGAAGAAGAGCTTGGGATAAAACTAGAAGAGAAAGATTTAATAAAAATTGGAGAAATGACCTTTGAGGGAACTCAATACGACGGTAAATACATAAATAAAGAATATAATGATATATATGTAGTAAGAAAAGATATTCCTATTTCTGATTTTGTTATTCAGGAAAGTGAAGTTAGTTTGGTTAAGTATATTTCAATTGAAGAATTTAAAAAGTGGGTAGAAGAGATGAGACCAGACTTAAATCCGAACCCAACCGGATATAAAATTTTAATTGATTATTTAAATAATAATGTATGAAATTAATACTTGCATCAAAGGAAAAATATTTAATAGAAAGGGGCTATGATCTTTTAGGTATTCCTAGAAAAGATTTGAAAATAGAGTTTATAAATACAGCATTAAAGACATCAAAGGATGAAGAGTATTTTAAATATATGAATGAATATTTTGACTTAATGAATAAATCTGGGATAAGTTTCAGCCAACTTGATTTAGAGGATAAAACAGAAAAGGAAATCATGTATTTTTTTGAAGATAAAAATGTTATACAAGTTAGTGGAGGCAGTCCTTTTTATCTTTTAAAAATTGTTCGAGAAACTAATTTTGGTGACACTCTAAGTAATTTAATAAAAAATGATAAAATTTATATTGGTTGTAGTGCCGGTGCTTCTCTCGTGTCGCCAACAATGGAAGTTGGTGCTTGGAAATTAAATAGGAATAGATATGGACTTACTGATTTTACGGCACTGAATTATGTTCCTTTTCTAATAAAATGTCACTATACAGATGATAAAAAAGATGAAATTTTGGAAAAAATTAAATCATTGAAATATCCTTTAAAAGTCTTAAGGGACGATCAACTCCTTTATGTAGAAAATAATAATATTCAATTTGTTGGTAATAGTGAAGAAGTTATATTAGAATAAGATTATGTCTTTAGACTTAACAAAAATTAATAATATTCACTTTATTGGTATCGGGGGTATCGGTATTTCGGCGGTGGCGAGGATGATGAAGGCAATGGGTAAGAATGTCACAGGGCAGGATATGCAGGATGGGGAGATTGTGAAGGAATTACAAAAGTTGAATATTGAAATAAATATTGGACACCAATCATATGAGAATATACCGGATGATACCGGGCTCGTGGTTTATACTGTAGCCATAGAGACTTACGATAAAGATCTTTTTGATAAATTAAAATCAAGTTCTAAGTTTATTATTAAATCTTATCCAGAAATGCTTGGTGTTATAAGCGAAGATAAATACACTATTGCTGTCTGTGGGACTCACGGCAAGACGACAACGACTGGAATGCTCAAAGAGATATTTGTAGACAATGGGAATGATCCGACAGTTATAGTGGGGAGCTTACTTAAAGACAAAGATGGAAATCGGACCAATTTTATACACGGGAATGGTAAGCATTTTATTGTAGAAGCTTGCGAATACAGAAGGTCGTTTCTAAATATCAATCCAGATATTGTGGTAATTACAAACATAGACAATGATCATTTAGATTATTATAAAGACATAGAGGATATAAAAATTGCCTTCAGGGAATTTGTGATGAAAGTTCCCGAGGATGGATTTGTAGTTTGTAATATAGATGATGAAAATATTAAGGATGTGGTAAGTGGGATAAAAGCAAAAGTGATAAATTGGGGGGAATATTTCGATGGGGAATTAGAGCTTAAGATTCCAGGGATACATAATAAGAAGAATGCGGCGTCGGCCGTAGCCGCCGCCCTCACTTGCGGTATCAAAAAAGATGATGCCAGGAATTTCGTCAGAGAATTCCCTGGCACATGGAAGCGTTTTGAATTCAAAGGTAAGCTTCCAAATGGAGCACTCGCCTATGACGACTACGCGCATCACCCTACCGAAATCACTTCTACACTTGAAGGATTCAGAGAAATTTACCCTAAGAGTGAAGGCTGGAATATCACAGTTGTTTTCCAGCCGCATCTTTTTTCTCGAACCAAGCTACTTCTCAATGATTTTGCAAAGAGTTTTTATGATGCTGATCAAGTGATGATTCTCCCTATATATTATGCACGTGAGGTAGATGATGGGAGTGTGTCTTCAGATTTACTTGCTTTTGAGATCAATAAATACACAGACAATGCAGAGGCTTTTCCTGATTTTAGGAGTTTAGAGAAAAATCTATTTGTAAGATTAGAGAAAATGGGGGAAAAGCATATCATTGTCACAATGGGGGCAGGTGAAGCTTCTAAAATAGGAGATACTATTCTTAAATAGTTTGTGATATAATAAATACATCAAATGAAAAAACTTTTTATTTACTCTATTATAATTTTATCAATTTTTAGTTCCAATTTTGCCTTTGGAGCTGTCAACGAAACGACTGGACTTATTACAGAGTCTGTATGGCTGTCTAATGAGTCACCCAAAGAAGGAGATAATATTAAAATATATACAGCTGTTTGGAATGGTGAAAATTCAAAAATATTTACCAAGGTAGAATTTTATGATAAAAGTGTAGTTTTGGGTAATAGGGAAATAGAAGTATCACCAGAAGAAATAAAGGAAGTTTCTTTACCTTTTAAGGTTACAAATGGAGATCATAATATATATGCAAAAATAGTTTCTGCTCAAATATTGAATTCTAAGGGAGTTAAAGAAAAAATTGTTTTGTCTAATAGTAAAACAAATGAAAATAAGATCACTATATCGAAGACTGTTGTTGATACTAAAGATGGAGAGACAAAGACAAGTGAAGAACTTATAAAAGATGAGTTCGATAAAGCAGGTGATAGTTTTACAAATAGTATCCCCGAGTCCGTAAAGACTCCTGTTTCTAACGCTTTCAAAGGTGTAGAGGATTTTAGAATGGAAAAATTAGATGAAGTTTCTCAGTCTAAAATAAAAGCTAAAGAAAAAGTTGAGAGTTTGAAGGATAGTGGAGAAATAACAAGTGGGACAGACAAACCAATAGCCGAATTAAGGCATATATTCCTTTCCGGGTTAGAATTTATTTTAAACAATAAAGTTATCTTTTATGGAATAATTATCCTATTAACTTTTTATATTTTAAGGTTTATTTTTAAGAAAATTCTGTAATAAAATAGATATTTGTCAAAAAAACCCATTGTCGTATATAATGATTATATGACAAAGAGAATAGTTTTTGATGTGGTAATTTTACTGTCCATATTTCTAACACCATGGTGGGTCACTTTACCGCTCTTTATTTTTGGGCTTTTTGTCTTTGATAATTTTTACGAATTTATTATTTATGGAATAATAATGTATTCAATGTATTCTCCAGATGGTGGGCGAATTATTTCTTCCGAAATATTTTATCCGATTATAATTTTAGGTTTTTATTTTTTTGTTGATTTATTAAAAAATTACATTATTCTATATAAAAAATAATTTATGAGATTTCATAAGCGAAGAAAATTTAATAGAGAAATAGACCCAGATGAAATATTTTTGGATTCAAAAAATTTACCTAATTTTAATACTCAGCAATTTGAGGGTAGATTAGAAAAACCAATTCCCAAAAAGACTATATCTATACTTAGTTTATTCTTTTTATTTTTCTTCCTATTTTTTGTTGGGAAATTAAGTTATTTACAAATAATAAAAGGTGAAGCTTATTTAGAAAAAAGTGAAAATAATACATTAAGGAAAGAGCCTGTAATTGCTTCAAGAGGACTCATTTATGATAGGAACGATGTACTTTTAACTTGGAATTCTTGGCATGAAGAAGATATAGAAAAATTATCTATACCAGAAAGAATTTATACTGACAAATCAGGGTTTAGTCTTTTGTTGGGATACACAAGTTCTCCTGCAAAAGATAAAGATGGTAATTTTTGGCAAGATACATTTATCGGTAAAGATGGATTAGAAAAGTATCATGATGAAATTTTAAAAGGAGAAAATGGTGTTCGTATTACCGAGACAGATGTGAGGGGAATTACCCAATCAGAAAATATTGTAAATCCACCTAAGGATGGACAAGATTTAAAATTAGCTATTGATTCTAGGATACAGGAAAAGATGTACCAAGCGATTTCAAATATGGCAGATAGTGCCCACTTTACTGGAGGGGCAGGAATAATTATGGATATAAAAACCGGAGAAATTATAGCTCTTACCAGTTATCCTGAATACAACAGCACTATA
>CAZUAA010000003.1:46164-50856 GCA_964618365.1 uncultured Candidatus Saccharibacteria bacterium
GCGAGCCGACTTACGATGCTTTTACCGCCGGCAATCCTGAATACAACAGCACTATACTTTCTAATGGTAAAGATGTAAAAACTATAAGTAATTATTTTATTGATAAAAGAAAAGTTTTTTTGAATAGAACAATTTCGGGTCTTTATGCACCTGGATCTATAGTAAAACCATTCTTTGCTTATGGGGCACTCAAAGAAAACATAATAAATCCACTCAAGTTAATACTTTCTAATGGTTCTATTTCAATACCAAATCCATATTTCCCTGGGCAGTTTTCAGTTTTTAAAGATCATGATTCTTTTGGTTATGTAGATATGAGGAAAGCCATTGCTGTATCTTCTGACGTTTATTTTTATGTAATAGGTGGAGGATTCCAAGATCAAAAAGGTATGGGGATTGTAAATATAGATAAATATGCCAAACTTTTTGGTATTTCAGATAAAACAGGAATAGATTTATATGGTGAAAAAAGTGGTACCATCCCTACTCCAGAATGGAAATCGAAAACTTTTAAAGGTGAAATGTGGAGAGTGGGAGATACATATAACACTTCTATCGGTCAGTATGGATTCCAAGTGACTCCGCTTTCTATGGCAAGAGCTGTCGCCGGGATTGCAAATTATGGAGAGATACCCACTCCACATCTTTTATTAAATGATGAAAAATTTAACAATCAAAAAACTATTTTAGATATAGATAAAGATAAGATGAAGGTAATTCATGAGGGTATGAGGATGGTTGTGACCGAAGGGACCGCTGTATCGCTTAATACTCCTCTTGTGGAAGTAGCTGCAAAGACTGGTACGGCTCAGGTTGGGCTTGGGAATACAAATACAAACTCTTGGGTTGTAGGATTCTTCCCGTATGAAAATCCTCGTTACTCTTTTGCTGTTATGATGGAGCGTGGTCCCAAAGAAGCATCTGGAAATGCAACTCGTGTAATGAGAGAAGTTGTTGATTATATTGGTATTTATTTAAAAGAATATATTGAGTAAATATTGACTTTTTCCCTTAAATAAGTTAAAATTCTCTAATTATGGAAGAAAAAAATTATATAACCGAAGATAAAAAACAAGCCCTAATAGAAGAATTAGACTTTTTAAAGAACACTAAAAGAAAGGAAATACAAGAGGCATTACAAGCAGCCAAAGCACTTGGGGATCTTTCTGAAAATGCCGAATATCACCAAGCAAGAGAAGATCAGGGTAAAACCGAAGATCGTATAAATCAAATAGATCATATGTTAAAGTCTGCAATAGTTGTAAAGAAACACTCTAGTAATAAAGTAGAGATAGGTACTACTGTTCATATAAAAAAGGAGGGCAGTAAAGACACAGTTGTCTATAGCATAGTAGGAGCCGAAGAAGCTGATATGGTTAATAATAAAATTTCACACAAATCTCCACTCGGAGAAGCTTTGTTTGGTAAATCCAAAGGAGACACTTTCTCTATCTCCACACCTAAGGGGCTAGTCAAATACACCCTAATTGATATACAATAGGGCTATGGCATCTATTATAGAATTGCGCTATACGCGTCTACAAAAAATTAATAAACTTAAAGAGGCGGGGATGGATCCGTACCCTACATCTGTTTCTCGCGATTACTCTTTTTTAGAATTAAAAAATTCATTTGAAGAAATATCACAAAGTGGTAAGAATATTTCTATTGCAGGCAGAGTGATGATAATCCGTGGACAGGGTGCGATACTCTTTGTTGTATTACAAGATGAAGGAGAAAGATTTCAAGCAGTACTCAAGAAAGATGAGCTTCCTGAAAAAGTTTTCAATCTTTTTGTTGACACAGTTGATAATGGAGATTTCATCTCTGTCTCTGGCACACTTTTCATTACTCAAAGAGGGGAGCAAAGTATCCTTATAAAAGACTGGCAGATGGCTTCAAAAGCACTTTTACCTCTTCCTGATAAATGGCACGGACTTCAAGACATAGAGGAGACTTATAGGAAAAGATATTTGGATATGATAATGGACAAGGAAGTTTACGATAGATTTATTATTCGTAATAAAATTGTAAAATACATCCGTCATTTTTTTGACGAGAAAAATTTTATAGAAGTAGAGACTCCCATAATACAAAGTCAGGCAGGTGGAGCAATGGCTAAAACTTTCAATACACATCACAATGATTATGATATGGATATGGTCCTTCGTATATCACTTGAGCTTGAGCACAAGATAATAATGGCTGGAGGTTATAATAAAGTTTATGAGATAGGCAAGACTTTTAGAAATGAAGGATCAGACCCTACTCATATGCAAGAATTTAGTCTACTAGAGTGGTACGCAGCCTATGAGACACTAGAGACCAACATGGCTTGGACCGAAGAACTTATAAAAGCAATTGCTAAAGATGTAATAGGTAAGAGTAATTTTGTAGTTTATGATAATCTTGGTAACGGAGTGGAAGTAGACATTGCTTCTCCTTGGGCTCGAGTTTCATTTGGAGAACTATTAAAGAAAGATGCAAATATTGATATACAAAGTATTACTTTAGAAGAAGCGAGAGCAGAAGCTCTCAAATGGGGAGTGAAAGAAGAAGAAGTTAAGAAGTTGGGTAAGGGAAACCTTCTTGATAAAATTTATAAGAAAGCATCAAGAGATAAAATAATTAATCCGACTTTCATTACTGATTTTCCTGGAGAGTTAAAACCTCTCGCTCAGCAAAATGAAGATGGTACGGCGAAAGTCTGCCAGCTCATAATCGCAGGTGCTGAGATTACAAATCAGTATGCAGAGCTTGTGGACCCGTTAAGACAGAGAGCATTACTAGAAGATCAATCAAAAGCAAAAGAGAGTGGAGATGATGAAGCGATGGAAGTTGATGAAAGATTCATAACTGCGATGGAGCACGGTATGCCACCAATGACAGGATTTGGAATGGGGATAGATAGACTGGTAGCAATATTTACAGAACAGAAAAATCTTCGAGATACAATTTTCTTCCCACTAATGAAGCCGAGAGAATAGAAATAATTATTGATTACTGATTAATAATTGCTAATTAAAATACAGAAAGGACGAACCGCTAAAGCGATTCGTCCTTTTTTGTATTTGACATTTTATTTAAATAAATGTAATGTGAGAAAAAATAACTTAAAAATCGAATAAAAATGAAAAGAGTAATTTTAACAAAACAAGTAGATATTACAGGTCCCAATTTTTTTGGATTCAAAAGTACAATCAGATTTGTTCCTCTTGATGAACCTGGATGGTTTCTGATTAAAAGAGATCAAAACAGAAAGATCATAGAAAAAATTCCGATAGACTACAGG
Source organism: uncultured Candidatus Saccharibacteria bacterium (assembly GCA_964618365.1). Classification (GTDB taxonomy): domain Bacteria; phylum Patescibacteriota; class Minisyncoccia; order Phycocordibacterales; family UBA9973; genus UBA8515. The sequence continues at coordinate 49,457 of CAZUAA010000003.1, forward strand.
ATAGCTTCTTATTTAAAAGGAAGAATTAATCTTAAATATGAAAATATTGCAATTCCTGTTTGGGAGCATATTGGTGCACTCAGATTTTCAGGAATAGATTGCGTAGGAGTAGAAATGCTTAATGGTAGCAAGTGGCCTCCATATTTAGGTGGGGCAGGTTTGTATTATAAAAAACTTTCTGAACCTGGAAATCTAAAAATTACAAATGAAGAAATTCCTGTGATCAATGTAAAACAAGATTTTTCTTGGATGTATTCAGCAGATTCCGATCGATCTGTTTCTATATCTAAAGGAGATTCTAAAAGATTAGTCTTGGACGTTTCCACACAATGGAAACCATTTCCTCGGAAAACTGAAAGGTTAATAATTGATCAAGAAATAATTCTTTTTTTAATAAAAGTAGTTTTTCCTTCAAAACCACAAGGTTATCCAAAATCTCGTTTTTATTTTGCCAGCCTAGCCTCATTTTTTGGTTGGCCAAATTTAAATTATATTTCTTGGCCTAATGATTACACCATAAACAAAATAGTTTCTTATGATTGGTGGCTTCATCGAGTTCAAGATTTATTGGGCGATTTAAGTCTTGCTGATCATTTGGCTCTTCCTGTGGGATATGTACATTCATTTGATGGTGGTCATCTCGCAGATTTGACTGTTGTCAAAAATTCTTTTTGTTAATAAATTTAAAAAAATAGATGTTAACCTTTTGAGTTGACATCGTTTTTTTTAATAACTACTAATTAAAATACAGAAAGGACGAACCGCTAAAGCGATTCGTCCTTTTTAATATTTTCTTCATCTTTTTCCGGATACCATCCAGTACCACTTTTTTCAGTGGTGTTGTCTGGTATTAGTTTTTCAACTTTTTGTATTCCGGTTGTTATTCCGACATAAATTCCTGCCGAAATAGTTTTTGTAATCGGTTTCTGGCCTTCAATTTCAGAAAGACTAGAATCAAATCTGTTTGTAATTTTAGTCATAATTCTATTTTTTAATTGTTCAACTTAAATTTATTATATCACAAAAAGGATAAAAAGTCCATAAAAATTATTTTTTTAAACACTAATACTTATCCACAGTTTGAGTGGGGTTTTGTGTTTGTTTTGTGGGATAAAGTGGTGTATAATATAAGCAAGTGGGATAAAGTGGTAAATATTAAAAATAACCTTATCTCACAACATTATTATGCTTATCGGAGAATATACACATACACTAGATGAAAAGAATAGAATGTCTCTTCCTGTAAAGTTCCGTAAGGAAATGGGGAAGAGTGTTGTTGTTGCTCCCGGGCTTGATAATTGTCTTGCAATTTACACAAGCAAAGAATGGCAAAAGATCAGTGATAAGTTATCCGATTCATCGATGCTTGCTTCCGATAATAGAAGTTTTTCGAGATTTAT
>CAZUAA010000003.1:50866-56812 GCA_964618365.1 uncultured Candidatus Saccharibacteria bacterium
AGCTGTGATTGTAGATGTAGATACAAACGGCCGAATATTAATCCCGGAAAATTTAAAAACTCGCTCAGGACTTACTTCCAAGGTTGTAGTGATTGGAGTTCAAAATCGTGCTGAAATCTGGAATGAAAAAGCTTGGGCAGATTACAAGAGTGTAGTCGAGAAGCAAGCTGATACCTTGGCAGACAAGCTTGGTCAGATAGGAGTTCTTTAATATGACACATATACCTGTTCTAAAAGATGAATTGATACAAAGTCTACAAATAAAAGACGGCGACATTATTGTCGATGGGACATTGGGTGGAGGAGGGCATACATCTTCTATTATTAAAGACTTTAAAAATAAAGTAAAAATTATAGGTTTTGATTTAGATGCTGATGCTAAAGAGAGAGCTATCAAATCTATCGGTAAGATAAAAAATGATTTCATTTTTACAAATAACGGTTTTCAAGATATTGATAAAATTTTAAATGAAATGAATATCAAGAAAGTGAATTCGATAATGCTAGATCTCGGGATAAGTTCTTTTCAGTTAGATGTTTCAGGAAGAGGGTTTTCTTTTAAAAGAGATGAACCACTTTTAATGACAATGAAGAAGAATCCGACAGACGAAGATACGACCGCTTACGATATAGTAAACACTTGGGCTGAAGAAAGTATCGCTGATATCATTTACGGATTTGGAGAAGAGAAATATTCTAGAAGAATAGCAAAGAAAATTGTTGAGAGAAGAGAAGAAAAAGAGATAAAAACAACTTTTGATTTAGTAGAAATTATCGAAGAAGCTGTCGGTAGAAATTATAAAGGTAAAAAGATTCACCCAGCTACCAAAACTTTCCAAGCACTTCGAATCGCAGTAAACAGTGAGCTTTCAAATCTAGAGCAAGTTATAGAAAAAGGTTTTAGTTTTCTTGATAAAGGGGGGAGGATGTCCATTATCACTTTCCATAGTCTAGAAGACAGAATAGTCAAAAGAGCATTTGTAAGTTTAAAAAATAAGGGAGTCGCAAATATTATTAATAAAAAGCCAATTTCACCAAGTGAGAATGAGATTAAAGAAAATACAAGATCACGAAGTGCAAAATTAAGGATAATAGAAAAAATATGACAAAAACAAAAGCAATCGCACAGACAATTACAAACGATACTTATATACAAAGATTAATTTTCAAGTCTCTTATTTTTTCTGTTGTTATTATGTTTGTCGTATATTTATATTTGATTGGCTCAATAACCTTCAATGTTTTAGCTCGTAAATCTCTTGAAAATACTGCAAAAATGTTAAGTAATAATATAAGCCAATTAGAAATTGATTATTTTAATAAATCAAATGAAATAAATAAAGAATACGCTCTAAGTAATGGATTTGTTGACGTAAATAATAGCATTTTTGCTTCTAGGAATATTAATCAAGTTGCTGTCAGATAATAAAACTTATGATGAAGTCCTCATCTTTTGTTATTAGAATAAGGATAGTCTCTATCATTATTCTTGTTATTGCCTTTGTGCTTATCACAAGGTTATTTTTTATTCAAGTTATACATAAAAATTTTTATTCTGAAAAAGCAGATAGGCAATTTGCAACTCCTTCAGGGGATATTTTTAAAAGAGGTAATATATTTTTTACAAAGAAAGATGGCTCACTTATAACAGGAGCGACAGTTTCTACTGGATTTAAAATTGCTATTAATCCTTCAAAAATAGAGAATAAAGAAGAGGTTTATGAAAAACTTTCACCTTATTTAATTATTGATAAAGATACATTTACAGAAAGAGCAAGTAAGGTAAATGATCCATATGAAGAAGTGGCTATTAATTTAACAAAAGAAGAAGCAGATACAGTTGATGCTTTGAAGCTTACAGGGGTCTCTATCTTTAAAGATAATTGGAGATTTTATCCTGGAGAAAGTTTAGCTTCTCATACGCTTGGATTTATTGCTTATAAGGGAGATGAGAGAGTAGGGCAATACGGGCTTGAAAGATATTATAATCAGACTTTATCTAAATCAAAAGATGAGATGTATGTAAATTTTTTTGCTGAAATTTTTTCAAATATTGAAGATTCTTTTATAAGAGATGACAAATTAGAAGGAGATATAGTCACAACGATAGAACCACAAGTAGAGTATATGCTTGAATCTGAACTATCTGCTACTTTAGAGAAATGGGATGCAGAACTTGCAGGGGGTATAATTATGGATCCAATTACAGGAGAGATATATGCCATGGCGGGGGCCCCTTCTTTTGATTTGAATAATTTTAAAGAAGTTAAAGATATATCTGTTTATAGGAATTCTCTTGTTGAAAGTGTTTTTGAGTTTGGTTCTGTTATCAAGCCACTTGTTGTCGCATCTGGGCTTGATCTTTCTGTAATAACACCAGAGACTACTTATTATGATAGTGGTAGTATTATTGTAAATAAAAAAGAAATAAAAAACTTTGACAAAAAAGGTAGGGGGCTTGTCACTACTCAGGATATACTAGACCAATCTTTAAACACTGGAATGGTCAATATTGAATCAAAAATAGGACATAGTAATTTTAGAAATTATATGAAATCTTATGGTATAGGAGAACGTACTGGCATAGATCTTCCAAATGAAACTTATGGTCTTATTAAAAATTTAGAAAGTCCTAGAGATATAGAGTATGCCAATGCTGCTTTTGGGCAAGGTATAGCCCTTTCCCCCATAGGATCCATTAGAGCATTTTCGGTTTTAGCAAATGGAGGTAAGCTCGTCACCCCACATATTGTAAAAGAAATAAAATATGAAAATGGAACTTCAAAAGTTTTAGAGTATCCATACTTGAAAGAAAATTTAATTAAAGAAGAAACAGGGGATACAATTACGAGGATGCTTGTACATGTATTTGAGTCTTACAATGGTGGCTCATACAAGATAAATAGCCATAGTATCGCCACAAAAACAGGTACGGCACAAGTTGCAATGGAGAATGGTGGAGGATATTATGAAGACAAGCATATGCATTCATTTTTTGGATATTTTCCAGCTTATAACCCCCGATTTATAGTATTTCTATTTTTAAAAGATCCAAAGGGTATTAATTATGCTTCACAGACTCTTATCCAACCGTTTACAAATATTACAAAATTCTTACTCAATTATTATAATGTTCCACCAGATAGATAGTCACAATTAATAATTACTGATTACAAATTTATATTATGAAGAAAATTTTTAAAAATATTATCGTTTATATTATCACATTAGAAGCCAAGCTCGTACTTAAAAGGTATAAGCCAAAGATTATAGCTATTACTGGCTCAGTTGGGAAGACTTCTACTAAAGATGCTGTATTTACTGTTTTATCTAAATTTAAATCTGTTAGAAAAAGTGAAAAAAGTTTCAATAGTGAAATCGGACTCCCTCTTACTATCCTTGGGGTCCCAAATGGCTGGGACGATGTTTTCATGTGGTTAGAAAATATTTTTTACGGTTTATTTTTGATAATTTTTAAGAGACCATATCCAGAGTATCTTGTACTTGAGGTAGGTGTAGGTAAGCCAGGGGATATAAAGAAAAATGTTGCTCCTTGGCTTTCTCCTGATATTGTTATCATTACTCGTTTCCCTGATAAGCCTGTACATGTAGAATTCTTTGGATCTGTAGAAAAAGTTATAGAGGAGAAAAGTGCTCTTGCATATTGCCTAAAGAAAGATGGACTTTTGATACTTAATCATGATGATGAAAAGGTTTATTCTTTACATGAAAAAGCTAACAGGAGGGCTATATCTTTCGGTGAAAATGAAAATGCTACTTATCGCGCGACTTACCCTACTTATCTTTATAAAAATGAAGAAGGTATAAGTGTCCCTAGTGGAATAAATTTTAAATTAGAATACAGTGGTAATACTTTCCCAGTAAATATGCCAAATGTTTTAGGTATGCATAACATCGGGCAAGCCCTGTCTGCTATAGCTTGTGCTAATGAACTTGGTTGTGATTTACTTAAATCAATATCTTTAATAGAAGGGTATAAGACTCCACCTGGCAGACTTTCTTTATTAGAAGGAGAAAATAATTCATATATAATAGATGATACTTACAATTCTTCTCCTGTTGCTATGAATGTAGCATTAGATTTATTAAAAGAAGTCAGAACTAAAAGAAAGATTGCTGTGTTAGGAGATATGCTCGAGCTTGGTAAATGGACCGAAGAAGAGCACAGACAAGCAGGATACAAAGTGAGAGAAGTTGCAGATGTACTTATTACCGTAGGTATAAGATCTAAATTCATTGGAGATGGTGCCAGAGAGAAAGGCTTTTCTGATAAGAAAATTTATCATTTTGATACAGCAGTACTCGCTTCAAGTTTTATAAAAGATTTCTTAAAAGCAGGAGATGTTTATCTTGTGAAAGGTTCCCAAGGTGTAAGATTAGAAAAGGTCGTAGAAGTTATTATGAAAGATAAAGATAACAAGAAAAAGCTTCTCTGTAGGCAAGATAAAGAATGGCAGAATAGATAGTTTTACTCATAGTTTGACTTTATAAGCTAAATATAATAATATAAAAATATGGTTAATATTATCATAAAATCAAATAATAATTTCTTTTGGGGAAATTTTTATTATACTTTCGTTTGAAAGTTGATTTTTGATAATAATTAAATTCTCTAATATATTTATTCACAAAAACCAGCTTTCAAACGAAAACTGGTTTTTGTTCTTTTTACAAATTTGTTCTTTGAGAGTTAATAAAATAAATATAAACAATTTTAAAAATTTTGATTATGAAAACCAAAAGAATTAATGGGTATCTTCATCCTGTTGGAGAAATAGAAGAAAAAGTAGATAAGACCGCTGAAGAATTATTAACAGAGCAAGGTCTTACACCTGAAGAAATCAAGAAAAAAATAATAGAATCCGAATAGGCTTCTATTGTAAATTTTTAAAATTTAAACGTTAAAAAATCCGCTAGATCTTGTTTCCAAGTTAGCGGATTTTTTTTGTCCTCAAATTATCTGAGAACCAATTTGTTCGAGAAGGGGTATTGGGTGACCAATAAATCACATTCCTCTTTTATTTTAAAATTAGAGAAAGTAGATTCATCTGTTTTTATCTTAACAAATCCATTTTTTGTTTTCATTGTTAAAATAAATTCGGTCAACTCAATACTAAAGCTTTCATTTAGTGGGTTTACATTGTAGTTATCATTCCAAATATTCGGAATATATCTTTCTCTTTTTTCTTTTTTAAAGCAAAGATAATTCCATTGACATGTTTTTTTTCTGGAACAAATAAAAGTAAAAAATTAAGTATTTGTTTCCAGAAAAGACCTAAAATGATCACTACAACAAAGGTAATCGATAGTACAATTTTTGTCTCCATAATTTATAGTTTTTAAGTTATTTTATCTTTTTATAACATTTTTCAAGAAAGAAGTCTATATACTTAAAAGTATTAATATTCCTTAATTATAATTAATCCTTGCAATTTGTTTATTTTTATTTTAGTCTAAATAAAAAACATAGCATGAATAGAGTAAACTTTAAAAGGCATATACCTGAAAATATTAGGTATGTATCCAAAGGGCTTGGTATGACATACCAGCCTAACAAGGGGAGCTCTTTTTATAAATTGCCCCCTAAAGATAAAATACCAACATACCAAAGAGGTTGGGATACACCAATTGGTACATGGAGGTTAAGTGATCACTGGAATTATGTAAATAATTACGGTGAGTTGGTTTACAACACAGATTCTCGTATTCCAGAAGGTAAATGGGCTTTGTGTGTAAACGTTGGAGTGTCTCCAGCATGGAGAGTTCTAAAAGTTTTCTATTCTACTAATTCTGTAATAAGTGTTAGTAAAATAAAAGAAGAAATAGAAAATTATATAATTTAAAGAGTCTGTCATTTATAGTGGCAGATTTTTTGATGGTGACCTCACGGAGAATCGAACTCCGATTACCAGATTGAGAACCCGC
>CAZUAA010000004.1:0-35756 GCA_964618365.1 uncultured Candidatus Saccharibacteria bacterium
AACTACACACGCGTCATAATACCAAAAAAACTTTGTTTTTCAAAATTACCCATAAACTATACCAAAAATATCTGATTTTTGCAATCAAAAATCCCCCACTCTTTCGAATGGGGGATTTTTGATTTAAAGATGTATTATTATCTTCTTGGCTCCATTGGGCGAGCTTCGTTAACTGTAAGATTTCTTCCTTCGAAATCTTTACCGTTAAACATAGAGATAGCGTTGTCAGCGTCTGCATCGTTATCGAATTCTACGAATCCGAAACCTTTTGAACGGCCTGTCATCTTATCCATGATAATAGTTGCTGATGAGACCTCACCTGCAGCACTAAAATGAGCTTTTAACTCGTCGTTAGAAGTCTTGTAAGGAAGACCTCCAACATATAACTTTTTTGCCATATATGACAATGTGCTTCTTGTAAATGTACTTGCATACAAATTACTCGAAGAAAACTAATTTATAAATGTAATCGTATTATCTCGATTTCACTTACATACCCCAATGTTTAAAACACGAAGAATGCAACTAACCAAAACACTTGACAACTACTGTGTATATTATATCACATATCCAAATAAAAAACAATATCTATTACAAAAAACAGGGTAGTCTTTCGACCACCCCAATTTCTTTTTGAGCTATATCAATTTATTTTTTGTCAATGATATAGACATAAATACTATTCCCAGCAACAAACCTCCAACACCAATTAGCATCGGTATGTTATTGGGAAGTTTATTTATAACTTCAAGGGTTTTTAATACCCCAAAATCTTGGAGTAAAACATATCCCCCACAGATTAAAAACAAGACTCCAATAACAAACAGGAGCCACAATAGTTTTGTTTTCATGATTATTAATTTTTAAGTTTCAATTTTATCCTACCACTATAAGATTTCCTGTCAAGATTATTCTTCGTCTGAATCCCCTACTTCTCCTGAAGCTAAAGCACTGATTATTTTATCTATGTTGCCATCCATAACTCCTTCTATATTTGACCAAGATTGCTTTATCCTATGGTCTGTAATTCTATCTTGAGGAAAATTATAAGTACGAATCTTCTCACTTCTGTCGGCTGTACCTATTTGATTCTTTCTTTCACCTGAGTACTTTTTGGCTTCTTCTTCATCTTTAAGAAGCTGGAGTTTAGACATTAAAATTTCCATTGCTTTTTCTCTGTTAGCAAGCTGTTTCCTTTCTGTAGTGCACCTTACGTCTATCCCCGTGGGCTTGTGTATGAGGCGAACAGCTGTTTCCACTTTGTTCACATTTTGTCCTCCCGCTCCACCTGAGCGTGAATACTCCATTTCAATATCACCTGGATTTATTATCACAGTAGTTTTCTTTTTCATTGGAAGCACAGCGACTGATGCAGTCGAAGTATGTATTCTCCCATTCTTTTCTGTGGCAGGGACACGTTGCACTCTATGGACACCAGTTTCAAATCGTAATGATTTATAGCAATCTTTACCTTTTATTTCAAAAGAAGCTTCTTTATAGCCCCCAGCATCACTTGATGATTCATTTAAGATTTTCCAGCTCCAACCTTTCTCTTCCGTCCATCTTTCATACATATGAGCAAGCTCCCATGCGAAAAGAGAAGCTTCGTCTCCGCCTGCTCCCGCGCGTACTTCTAGTATCATTTCATTTGGGAATTCTTGTTCTTCTTTGTTACCTTTTTCTATTTCCTCAATCTGTCTTTCTATTGCTTCTTTTTGAAAAGTTATATTCTGTAATTCTTCATCTACTAAATCTTTTAAAGACTCATCTTCTTCAAGCATTTCTTTTATTTTCTTTTCTTCACTTAAAAGTCGCTCGTATTCCCCTGCGAAATAGCTTGTTTTGTGATCTTTTTTTAATTCTTCTAGATTTTCTATCATGATAATATTATTACAATATATTATAACAAAAAAATCATAAATAGTCTTATCAAAGGGGCTTTAGAACTCGACTGAGCGAGAACTGAGCAAATTTTTAGCAAAAAATTTGCGTGCCCTTTGAGAAGAGCTATTTATGATTTTAATGTTTATTTTTTTGATTTTGTTTTTGCTACAGCGACACGCTTTTTAAAGCGGTCAACACGTCCGGCTGTGTCTATAACCTTTTCATTACCTGTAAAGAAAGGATGACAATTACTGCATATTTCAACTTCTATTTTATCCATAGTAGAACCTACAGCAAAAGCACTTCCGCAAGCGCAAACTACATCTGCTTTGTTATTATATTTTGGGTGTGTACCTTTTTTCATGAGAACTACTATATCACAATACTTAAAAATAATCAATTTTCTTTTATAAACTCTATTTCTTTTTCCATTGTGGCTGCGTGTGACATAACAGCGGTCCCGTAAAAAGCATTTTTAACTCCAGGTGTCGAACAAGATTTACCAGAATAGTATTTACAAGCAGCATTCATTTCAGAAGTGTAACTTCCTCCAGAAGCTCCTAGATCTTGTAGATAAAGAGCTGTTGCCATTATTGCGTGTTCTGGATTCCATGGATTTGCTGTGGAGACTCCCATTCTTTCTGCTATTCTACTTGCAAAAAGCATCCAAGTAGAAGGTATAAACTGTGAAGGACCCATGGCTCCTCCCCATCCAGGTACTCCTTCTATAGGACAAGATACTCTGGTGTTGTATGGATCTATTCCTAATTTTTTAGTGATTGTTAAAAATGGAGGCACGTCTCTTGTAGGGCTCATTCCATTTTTAAATAATCTACCAGTATTCATTCCTCTACTTTCTCCAGTCTCAGCATTGTTTAAATAACAAAGACCGACATTTTTACCAATACCTGTTTCTTGTTTAAGTATTCCAAGTATGAAAGCAGTTCGGACTCCTGTTTTAGAAGATGCAAATTCTGCATATTTAACAGCATCTCCAAAAGGGATACCGCCGCCAGAAACTCCTCCAGCAAGTTCAAAAAGTCTTGCTCTGATTTTAGAAGCTTGGGCTTGTCTTTCTGCTATAACCTTAGAATATTCAACTTCTTTATTTTTACTTATAGAAAGAAGTTTTTGTTTTTCTGCCTCACTCAATTCAACTTTCTTTTTTGCATTTTCTAGTTCAACTTTTGTATCTAGCTCTTTGTTTTTCTTTTCCTCTAGACTTTTTCTTTGTTCTTCTGTTAGAGATTTCACCCCTCTTATTTCATCCATAGATTCTTGAATACCTTCTTTTATTGAAGAAAATGTAGCTAGGTCACTATAAGCTTCAGAGACAGAACTTTTAGAAAGCATAATAGAAAGAAGTGATTTATTATCAAGTAGTCTTTCTTTTCTTAAAAGTTGTGCTAGTGATTCTTTTTCTTTTTCTATTTTAGATACAAGGGATTCTATTTGTTTACTTTTTTCTGTGATTTCACCTCCTAATTTTTTTATTGTTAGATTTTTGGATTGAATATCTAACTTGGCTTTGTTTATTTGAGTAGAAAGTATTGTTATGTCTCTAGAAAGTGAAGCAGACTGACCTTTTTGTCCAGCTAATTCTTTTTCTTTTTGAGCTATTTCTTTTTCAAGTTGAGCAAGTTCTTTTTCAAGTTTAATTTTGTCTGATTGAGCAGTTTCTAGTGCTTGATTAGCTGCTTCTGTGACTGAATCTAATACCACAAAACTTCCCAAAAATATAAATAACAAAATAAAAAATGAATATAATTTAAATTTATACTGCATACTAATATTATAGCATATTAAAACCCCATTTGATAATGGGGTTTTAATATTTAGTTTAGGCTTCTGGAGCTTCTTCGTCTTTTTTACCTTTCTTTTCTACTTCGATAGAAGATAAATCAACTGCTACCTCCTCTTCTTTTTCTTCTTTTACTAGAGACACAAGAACTACAACTTCATTTTCGTCTGTTATAAGCTTGACTCCAGCTGGAAGTTTAATATCTTTTGCATGGATTTGATCTTCAAGAGTTTCTAATTTGGTCAAATCTACTTCTAGATTATGAGGTATGTCTTTTGGAAGAGCCTCTATCTCTATTTCATGAAGTACTTTTGTAAGTACACCCAATCCATTCTTTTCTGCAGGTGCGATACCTATCCACTCGATAGGAACTTGAACTTCAATAGGTTTATTCATATCAATAGCAAGAAAATCTATATGGATAGGAAAATCTTTAATAGGATCTTTTTGGATCTCATGTATAAGGACATCTACTTTTGTAGGTTTGTCTGTTTCCTTGTCTCCTTTTATCTCAAGTACAATTGTACTTGTCTCCCCTGCTACCTTTAATAATTTTGTAAAACTGACACTCGGTACGGAAATCAAGGTGTTTTCCACGCGAGCGCCATAGACGACAGCTGGAACCATACCGTTATTTCGTATAGCATCTAGCTTATCTGTCTTACTTCGCTTTGTTGCGGTTAATATATTCATAGGAAAAATATTAACACTAAAATCAAATATTTGCAATAGTTATTACAAAGTTTTAGTATTTCTCTGCTCTCAATAGCACCAAGTAGAAACCTTTTTAAAGGATTATAAATAATATATAATGATAATTATGATTGAAGTCCATAATATAACAAAATTAGAAGGAAATTCACTCGAAAAAGCAATTCGAGACGATTTTGGTTTTGAAATTAAGAATTCAGAAAAAATAACAAAAGGATATCAAAGCCAAGTATATAAAGCTAACTTAGAGAATGAAATTGTTTTTATAAGAATAAATAAAGATCGCAGAGTTTTTGACGCTGAGGTTTTAGGATATGAAGCTTTTAAAAAACAAGGTATACCCGTACCAGAAATAATTGCTTACAAAGCAAATCCTTCTTCTATCACTCAACCAACAATGATAATGTCATCTGCAGAAGGTAATGCAATGAGTGAATCAAATCTCTCCCTTGAACAAAAAGATATTATATATGAGAAAATTGGAGAATTATTAAAAAAAATTAATGAAATAAAATTGGAAGGTTTTGGTAAATTAATTGTTAAAGATGGAAAGCTCTGTGGGGAATTTAATGATTGGAATAGTTACTGGGAATCTCGTAGAAATCATAATGATAAAGGAATTTCTTTTATGTTAGAGAATGGTTTTATTACTGAACAAGAAGCACAAAAAGTAAAAAAAATTTTTGAAGATGTAAGCTCTTCAAAAATAGAAGGATCCTCACTCCTACATAGAGATATGCACCATGGTCATTTCTTTGTTAATGGAAGTGATATAACAGGTATTATTGATTTAGGAGCTCTCATGGCTGGTGATCCTTGTCTTGATATTGCTGTAAGTTTAGTGTTTCAGAATGAAAGAGAGCAAGTATTCTTTAAAAAAGGATATGGTAAATTATCTGATGACCCTATAGTCAACAAGTATTTATTAATTATTCTTGTAGACAAGATTTTATTTAGATTTAAAGAAAGACAAAATCCTGACCAAAAATTACTTGATAGATTTTATCAAACATTAAAACTTATTTAGATATTTTTCTCTTAAGATATAGATAAAAACGTCACCAAAATGACACTTTTCATTTCTTCCCCTAATAGGATTCGGTTTTTTGATTTTTATATGTTACTAAACAATTTCAAGCGGTTATAAACTACTTCTTCTATAGCTTCTACTGCAGGTTTTAATATTTTATATGGGGCGATTTCATTAGGATTTTCTTTTAGATATTTTTCTAATGCTTCTTTATAAGCAACTCTGATCTCTGTATTAATATGGATTATAGATATTCCAGCTTCTATTGCACTTTTAAAATCTTCATCACTAATGCCTGATCCACCATGTAGTACTAGTGGTACACCTGTACTTTGTCTTATTTCTTTTATTCTTTCTATATTTAATTTTGGATTTCCACCCTTTACCATACCATGAATATTCCCCACTGATGGAGCAAGTAAATCTACTCCAGTATTTTCTACAAAGTATCTTGCATCTTCTCCTTTAGTCATCGTTTCTTCACTTACTCCATCTGGTATACTATCAAGAAGTTTGGATGATTGGCCGATAAATCCTATTTCTGCTTCTACAAGTATGTCTCTACCCTCTTTTGCATTTATTTCTGTTGCATACTCTACACATTTTTTTGTGAGCTCAATATTTTCTTCTAATGGTAATTTGACTGCATCTATTATCACAGCATCAAATCCTTCATCTATACAAGATTTAACTGAAGCAAAACTATAATGATGATCAGCATTTAAGAATATTGGAAAATTATCTTTCTCTCTTGAATTTTTTACTAAAGCAGCTACTTCATCTCTTCCAATAAACTCTTCTTCACCTTCTGATACCCCTATAATAACTGGGGTATCGAGTTTGCGGGCTGCATTATAAATACCATGAAAAGCTTCTATATTTGAAATATTAAAATGCCCAATGGCTATTTTCTTCTCCTCTGCTTCTTTTATATATTCTCTTAAAGTTTTTATCATATACAAACATTATAACATATATGGTATAATTAAAAAATATGGAAATAGACAAACAAATAGATTTATTGGCAGTTGGAGATATCGCTTCTGAGCCTTTTATTAAAATAAAAAATGCAACAGAAGAGTGTGATAAGGATGGACATTGCAATTTATGTCTTTCTTTTGGGGACAAGATACCTTACGAAGAAGCAATAACTTGCTATGCAGTTGGCAATAGTCCAAATGTATCAATCGGGTCAAGTAGACTTGGCCTTAATACTTATTTGGTTTCTTATGTTGGTAATGATAAAGATGGTAATGAAAATATTAATTTCTTAATGAAAGAAAATGTAAAGACTGATTACATCCATATAGCCGATGGATTACCTACAAATTGCCACTATGTTCTTTGGTATAATAAAGATCGTACTATCCTTGTTCGCCACACTGATTTTCCCTACTCTTTTCCAAGTGATATAAGAGAGCCTAAATGGCTTTATTTATCTTCCCTATCAGAAAATTCTAAAGATTATCATAAAGAGATATTAGAATATTTAAAAGTCCACGAGAATACAAAGCTTGCTTTTCAACCAGGGACTTTCCAGATAAAACTTGGATATGATGAATTAAGAGAAGTTTACGAAAGAACAGACCTATTTTTTTGCAATAAGGAAGAGTATCAGAGAGTTTTAAAAACAGAAGAAAAAGATGAAATAGAATTAATGAAAAAAATGCATAGTCTTGGTCCCAAAATGGTAATTTTAACTGATGCTAAAAATGGAGCTTGGTTTTATGACGGAGAAAATATTTTACAGATTAAAGCTCTTCCTGGTGAGCCACTTGAGATGACTGGAGCTGGAGATGCTTTTGCTTCTGGTTTTATATCTTCTCTTATTATGGATCAGGACACTGAAACTTCTCTCCTTTATGGCTCAATAAATGCAAGATCGGTCATAGAAGAAGCAGGACCTCATGAAGGACTCCTCTCAAAAGAAGAAATAGAAGAAGCAATAGAAAAGATTCCTTCTAAATTTAAAGCAGTTAAGATTAATTAAATATTTTCCTCTTCAAAACTTTTTTTACAGCATCTTCTATATGAGATGTACCTATTTTGTAGTGTTCTATAAGCTCATCCTTTTTCCCAGATTGACCAAACTGATTTTTGATTGAGACAAATTCTATAGGCACAGGGTAATTTTGAGATAAATATGATGCAACTATGCTTCCTAATCCACCATCTTCTCCATGGTCTTCTACTGTGATTATCGCTTTAGCTTCTTTTGCAATAGAAAGTATTCCCTCTTTGTCTAACGGCTTGATGGTCGATAAATTTATTACCTTAACTTTTATACCTTCTTTTTCTAAATTTTTAGCTGCAATTAAGGCTCTATATAAGATTGTACCTGTACCTATTATTCCCACTTGGGCTAATCCACTTTCAGGATAAAACAATACTTGTGATTTACCTATTTCAAATGGAGTATCTTCATTTGTTATAACAGGAGTATCATTTCTGTCTATTCTTATATATGTAGGATTATTGTTGAGGGCACAAGCTATTGTTGCTTTTTTAGCTTCTATATAATCACAGGGAGAAATTATAACCATATTGGGAAGTGAATTGGTAAGAGCAATGTCTTCTAATGCTTGATGACTTCCTCCGTCTTCCCCGACGGTAATACCAGAATGTGTCCCTATTATTTTTACAGGCTGATTATTATAACAAATTGTCGTCCTTATTTGTTCCCAATTTCTACCAGGATTAAAAATAGCAAATGAAGCTATATAAGGAATCTTGCCCATAGAAGCCAATCCACTTGCAACACTAGCCATATTTTGCTCCGCAATCCCTACTTGGACGAATCTATTTGGAAATCTTTCTTTAAATAAATTTATACGTGTAGATTCTGTAAGATCTGCACATAAAGCCACAACTTCTTCATTTTTTATCCCAACATCAAGAAGACCAGCTCCAAATCCATCACGAGTAGATTTTTTTTCTATGTCATTATTAAATATTTTAGTATTTAATTTTAAAGATTGATTTAACATATTTTTGATAATTCATTTATTGCATATTCATACTCCTCTTTATTTGGAGCCTTGCCGTGCCATTTAAAATTATTTTCCCATTTTTTAACTCCTTTACATGGTATTGTGTTGGCTATTATTACACTCGGTCTATCTTTTATTTCTTTTGATTTTTCTATAGCATTATGTATTGCTACAAAATCATGTCCATCTATTTCTTCTGTATGCCAATTAAAAGCTCCAAATTTCATTCTTAAATTATTTAAAGGCATTATATTTTCTGTATCTCCATCTAGCTGGATATTGTTTCTATCTATTATCAGGGTTAAATTTCCGAGATTTTCTTTTGCTCCAAGCATAATAGCCTCCCAATTTTGACCTTCATCAAGTTCTCCATCCCCTACTATGCAAAATATATTTTTATTAACCCCATTATCTATCTTTGTTGCTATCGCCACACCCACTGCCTGTGAAAGACCCTCTCCGAGCGGACCAGACGAAGTTTCAAGTATTGGGAGGAATTCCCTATGAGGATGTCCTTGGAGACGAGAACCAAATTTACGAAGAGTTAGTAATTCCTCTTTTTTAAGGTATCCGCTATGTGCTAGTGTCGCATAAAGTACCGGGCAGATATGACCGTTGGAAAGCACAAGCCTATCTCTTTCTTCCCAAGAAGGATTTTTAGGATCGTGCCTCATTGCTACAAAATATAAATAAGTAAAAATATCAGCCATACCAAGAGACCCTGCGGTATGCCCCGAGCCTGCATTGTAAAGCATTTCAATGATACTTTTTCTAATATTGTTTGCTTTTACTTTAAGTTCTTTAATTTTCTCTGTAGATAATTTTTCCATTTTATTATATTTATTATAACAAAATTAAAAAACAAATACTATAAATAAATTAACCGAGGTTTTCAAAATCTTTTATTGTTTGTCTCATGTCAAAACTTTTCACTAAGGCACTCCATGTTACAAGCCTATCTGCGCCCGCTTTCACAAGATTCTCGGCTGTATCTTCATTAACACCTCCATCTATGCTTATTGTTATATTTTGATATTTTTCTTTTAATTCTTTAATTCTACCTAATACTCTTTCATCAAAAGGTTCGCCCTGATAACCAATCCTTTTTATCCCCATTAACTGTATAAAATCAACAATGTTTATAAATTTATCTAATTTATTTAAATCAGTATCATTGTTTACAGAGATTCCTATTTCTAAATTTTCTTTTATATATGGATCTATTGATTCTAAAAACTCCTTTAAATTATTTTCATCTTCTGCTTCTAGATGGAAGACTATCCTCTTGGCTCCAAGTCGAGTAAAGAATTCAAAATGTTCAGTACTATTTTTGACCATAAGGTCAAATTCAAAATCAAGACTATCCCAAAAAGGCATCCCCTCTTCTTCATTTAAAATATTTTCAATAATTTGTTTATCTCCTCTATCCATAGGCCAAGATATAGATGGTACAAATTTACCATCACAAATATCTATCTGAATCATTTGAGAGATATTTACAAAATTCCCTATTTTTACCCTAAGGTCATTTATATCATTTGCAAGTATTGCTGGTATTACTTCTATCATATTTAAAATTTAACCAAATAAATCTTTGGTGGACTAATTATTAATTTCTTGTTCTTTTATTTTTTCAATTCTATGTATATGCCTTTCCTCGTTTGAAAAAGGTGTTACGAGAAATATTTTTACTGCATTTTTTGCTTCCTCTTCATTTATAAATCTAGCTCCTAGTGAAAGTATGTTTGCGTTGTTGTGTTCTCGTCCAAGTTTAACAATTTCTAAATTCCCTCCATAGTATTCTATTGCTCGAATACCATCAACTTTGTTTGCGGATATTTGTTCTCCTTCACCTGAACCACCAAGGATAATACCTAATGATTCACTGTTTTCTGCTACAGCTTCAGCGACGGGGATTATATAATCAGGGTAATCATCTGTAGGTACCAAAGAAAAAGCCCCCTTGTCTTCTAATTCATAACCAAGTTCTTTTATATATTCTTTTAATTTTTCTTTAAGCTCATACCCTGCATGATCTGAGCCAATATATATTTTCATATTTTATTTTATAGAGTTTCCTGTTTTTATAACATGATCAACAAGCGTATATGTATACCCCATTTCATTATCATACCAACCCATAACTTTTATGAGGTTACCTCCGACAACACGAGTCATTTCAAGGTCGGCAATACAAGCATGACTTTCACCCAAGATATCAGAAGAAACTATTGGGTCTTCGGTGATTGTAAATATTTTATCCCAGCGAGAGTCTTTTGAAGCATTTTTAAGAATTTCATTCACCTCTTCTTTTGTAGTTTCTTTTTTGGATATAAAAGTGACATCTACAATTGATCCACAAACAACGGGTACGCGAATAGATATCCCATCAAAGAGTCCTTTTAGTACTGGAAAGGCTTCTGTGACGGCTATCGCTGCTCCTGTAGAGCTCGGTATGATGTTTTGAGCGGCAGCACGGCCTTCTCTTAGGTCCTTTTTACTTGGACCATCTACGATTGATTGGGTTGCGGTGTATCCATGAACAGTGTTAAGTATTGCCTTTTCTATTCCAAGATTTTCGTGAAGTATTGCAATAAGTGGTGAAGCAGCATTTGTAGTACAAGAAGCATTTGAAGTGATATCGCAAGTTCCAAATTTATCTTCGTTTACACCGAGTAAAATAGTCTCACCATGAGTTTCTGAATCTTTACCCTTAGAAGGCGCAGATATTACTACTTTTTTTGCTCCACAATCTAGGTGGAATTTTGCTTTATCATATGAAGTAAATACTCCAGTAGACTCTACCACCACATCAATATCTAAGTCTTTCCAAGGAAGCTTCGTTGTATCTTTTTCTGAAATGTATCTTATTTTCTTACCATCAATAATTATAAAAGAATTTGCTCCTGTTTCATCTTTTTCTATTTCAATCTTTTTACCCCATTTACCATATACAGTGTCATATTCTAGTAAATAAGAAAGGCTATCGATAGAGCCGAGATCATTTACAGCAACTATCTCTATCTCGGGTTTATCCCAAGCAACTTTTAAAACCGCTCTCCCAATCCTCCCAAAACCATTTATTGCAACTCTTATTTTCTTCATATTATTTTAAAAAGCGAAACAAATTATTTTATGAAAAAATGTCTGGCTCCTCGTCCTCCCTCATCCGAGGACTTTTTTCAGAATATAATTTGTGTAGCTTTTATTTTATTAATTCTTTTAATAATTTAATTACAAGTTGTGGATTTGCACTACCTTTTGATTCTTTAATCACTTGGCCCACTAAAGACATTATAGCATTTTCTTTACCACCTTTATATGTTTCTACAACACCTGGATTTACATCTATTATTTTTTGGACCATTTCTTTGAGTGCACCCTCATCATTATTCTGAAGAAGGTTTTCTACTTCTGCAATTTTCATCGGCGAATTATCTTCTATAACTATCATAGCAAGTATATCTTTTGCTCCACGAGAAGAAATTTTATTTTCGCTTACCATTTCAATAAGCTCTACAAAATTTTTAACACCTGGAAGTTTGATATCTAAATTATTTTTCTTTAATCCTAAATAATCAGAAGTAATATAATTTGAGGCTGTTTGAATTTTTATCTTTTCAGATAGGGAATCAGCGACTTTCTCAAACCAATCTCCAAGATCTTTATCAAGAATATAACTTTCTATATCTTCATCTTTGATACCATAATTATTCCTATATCTATTTCTTCTTTCTTCTGGAAGTTCTGGTAAGTCATTTTTCATTTTTTCTATATCAAAAATTTCACTAAGATACAACTTAGGTAAATCTGGGTCTGGAAAATAGCGATAATCATTTGCATTTTCTTTTCTTCTTTGTGAAAAAGTTGATTGTTTGTTTTCATCCCAACCTCGAGTCTCTTGGACTATTTCATCACCCTTACCACTTTCTAAGAGTTCTATCATTCTTTTTGTTTCAAATTCTGCAGCACGCTCCATAGCACGAAATGAATTTATATTCTTTACTTCTACTTTAGTCCCTAATTTTTCTTTATCTTCTGAAACAGAAATATTAAGCTCTACTCTCATTTCCCCTTTTTCCATGTTGGCATTTGACACACCGAGATATCGAAGAAGTATCTGAAGTTCTCTACCAAAATTCCCTGCATCTTTTGCATTGCGAATCACAGGCTCTGTTACAAGCTCCATAAGAGGTACTCCGGCTCTATTAAAATCAACCAAACTATGACTCTTGTCGTCATTTTCTGGATGTTTAGAGGTCGCAGTATCTTCTTCTAAGTGGATACGAGTAATTTTTACTCCTGCTAATGATCCTCCAGAAACGATTGGATATTTATATTGAGATATCTGATAAGCTTTAGGGATATCAGGATAAAAATAATTTTTTCTATCAAATTCTGTAAAATTGGCTATATCTCCCCCTATTGCAAGACCTACTTTTATAACACTTTCTACTGCTTTTTTATTTATGACAGGAAGGGTTCCCGGTTCAGCTACACAGACAGGGCAAATATTTTTATTTGGAATTTCTTCTTCAGGGTCATTTTTACAACCACAAAACATCTTTGTGTTTGTATTTAACTCTGCATGTATCTCAAGCCCGATTGTTGTATAATATTCTTTTGACATATAAACAGTATAGCAAAATTTGTAAAATAAAAAAACTGATAAATATCAGTTTTTGTGCCCGAGGTGGGGGTCGAACCCACATCCCTTGCGAGACACGATTTTAAGTCGTGCGCGTATACCAATTCCGCCACTCGGGCAAATGACATAAACTATAATAATATAAATTAATAAAATTTACAAGATTTATTTTTTTACCATATCCTTGGTTACTTTTGGTAGATAGAGCATTGGGTCTAGATATGAGGTTGATGCTGCAATTGGCATTATAAAAGTTTTACCACTACAAGATAAGCTTGGTACTTCATCTACTTTTACTCCATCTGATGCATAAACTGTAATATGAAGATGTGGCCCCGTGGTGTGACCTGTATTACCTGAAAGCCCTATAATGTCCCCAGTATTCACTTTCTGTCCTTTTTTTACAGAGATTGCAGATAAGTGTCCATATGTAGTAGATAAGCCATTGTTATGTTTTATAAATACCCACTTACCAAAAGATGCACCTTTGCAATAAATGTCAGTATCCCCGGTCCCCATAACAGTTCCAGAGGCAACTGATTTTACTGGAGTACCCACTGCTGCCCTAAAATCAACCCCACTATGAGTACCTGATTTGTATAATCTTTTTGATGAGGAAGTATAGCCAAAAAGTTGTGTTATAAAAACATTATCAAGAGGCCAAGCCAAAACTTCAGATCCTGGCTTTGGTAAAAGTTTTGGATTTAAAATAAATTTAAGTTGATCTTCATAAGATGCCAAATCTTTCTCAAAAGCGTCTCTTTTTTTTATTCTATCAGCTAAAATTTTCTGATATTCTGCTTCTTTATTTTTTGTTTGGATAAGTAAACTATCTTTTTCTTTTTTGGTATTTAATATTGCAGATTCTTTAGCTGTAAGAGTTTGCTTTAATGTTTTTAATTTGTCCTGCTCATTTAATTTTTCAATCTTTGAACTCGTCAAATCCTCTTTCTTATTTATAAGATCTTCTTTATATTCTTTTATATTTTCATTTATTTCTAAAATATTGTAATACTCTCTACTTGCCTCCCATAAACCATTTTTTGTGAGCATTATTTCAAGAAGAGTATTCTTATCTTTTTTATAAAGAGCATTTATCATCTCAGATAATGATTTCTCTGCTATATTTATAGACTCTTCTTTATCTATAATAGTGCCAGTAATTTCTTCTATAACTAAAGAAGTAGCAGATATTTTTTTTTCTATCTGTATTCTTTCTTTTAGTAATTTATCACGTGTTAAAGTAAGCTCTTTGATTACCTTTGATAAAGATTCTTTCTCTAATCCAGTTTTATTTATTTCTGTTTGATATTTTGCTATTTCTCTATCGAGTTCTTCTATTTGTTCATTTATATTGTTTATTTGATTTCTGACTTGTTTTTCGGTCTCTGCAAATACAAGAAATACTGAAAAAGAAAAAAATATAAATACCGCAAATGATATAATTAAAATATTTTTTCTCATCCTTTTATTATAACTATAAACTTCCAAGTTTCAAAATAGCAGATTTGATTCTATCTAGTGTTTCATTTTTACCCAAAATATAAGAAATTATAAATGGGTCTGGAGATTTATCTAAACCAGATAAAGCATATCTCATGGGGTGTAATACTTGCCCTCTATTTTCCTTTGTTTCTGATATTTTATTAAGAGTTTCTTTTATATATTCTAATTCAAATTCTTCTAATAAAGATAGAGAGTCTACTATTTCTTCTAAATTTTTAATAATAATTTCTTTTTCTGTATTTTTATAAATCAATTTAGATGCATCTATATTAGGAGCACTAGAGAAAAATTCAAGCTCCCCAGCATCTAGCATGACTTTTACATCACTCCATTTGGATATTCTTTCTTTTATTAAGGGAATTAATTTTTCATTCTTTAAATTATCTGGTAAATATTTAAAAATATTTTCTTTAACTACTTCTTCATCAAGAAGTTTAATATGTTCTTTGTTTATCCAGTCTAGTTTATTGTCATCCCATTGAGCTCCAGCTTTTTGTATTCTTTCTATATCAAAAATTTTTATTAATTCATCAATAGAAAATATTTCTTTGTCATCACTTGGGTGCCAACCTAAAAGAGCCAAAAAGTTTATCATAGCTTCCGGTAAATATCCTTCTTCTTTATATTCAAGAGAATCTTTTGCACCATCTCTTTTCCCAAGTTTTTTGATTCCATTTTTACCCATTATGTGAGGTAGGCAAACAAAAATTGGAGGATTAATCCCTAGTGCTTCATATAAAGAAAGATATTTAGGTATAGAAGAAATATACTCCTGCCCACGAACAACATGAGTAATTCCCATTTCAATATCGTCAACAATATGACAAAAATTATAAGTAGGATATCCATCACTTTTTATAAGTATAAAATCATCTAATGCTTCAGGTCCAGCTGACAAATCTCCAAAAACTAAATCATGCCATTTATAAGATTTTATTTCTGGAACCTTAAATCTAAGTGGCATAGAACCATCCCAGATTGGAGGATTTTCTGGCCTATAATCTCTATATATAAATTGTTTCTTTTCAGAAATTGCTTTATCTCTAAATTTTTGAACTTCTTCTTCTGTATATGGATCTGCATAAGCTAATCCTTTATCTATTAAATCTTGAGCATATTTATTATAAATATTTAATCTTTCTGATTGAGTATATGGGGCATTAGGTCCTCCAATATCTGGACCTTCATCCCAATTTATTCCAATCCAATTTAAAACTTTTTGTATATGCTCTTTTGCACCCCTCACTTCTCTTTCTTTGTCAGTGTCTTCTATTCTTAAAATCAAAGTCCCATTATTTTTTTTAGCAAGAAGAAATGTATACAAAGCACTTCTTAAATTACCCACATGCATAAATCCTGTTGGTGAAGGTGCAAAACGAGTAACAACTTTTTTATTTTGATTTATTTCCATAATATAACTTATACTATTCTTCGTGAGTTAATGCAATCTCAATAGCTTCCTTTGCAATCTTTAATGCGGCATCAGGATTTGAAAAAGATAGAGCTTTATTTTTCATTTCTTCTAATTTTTTATTATCTCCCAATATCCGATCCACCTCTGAAATAAGAACATGAGGAGTAAGATTCTCTTCTTCAATTACTTTTGCACCACCTGTTCTGGCATAGTTATAAGCATTTTTTCTTTGATGATCTCCATTTGAATTAGTAATAGGTATAAGAATTGAAGGTATACCCCATGAAGCAATTTCAAAGATAGCGGAGCCGGCTCTTGAAATAATTAAATTAGAAATTCCAGCAACCATTTTTGTTGTATTTGTATTTAAATAATCAATAGGGACATATCTCTCTATGTATGGACTATTTTCCATAATTAATCTAGCACGAGAAGACACATCAATTATGTTTTTAATACCTGTTTGATGGATTATTTGGTATTTATTTAAAAGTTGTGGTAATGCATCAAGGATAATATCATTTATTTTTTCTGCACCCTGAGATCCACCTATGACTAAAATAGTAGAGATATTAGGAGATAATTTAAAATGTTCAAAAGCTCCCGTATTATCACCTCTTAATATTTCTTTTCTGATTGGTTGACCAGTAAGAGCGGTCTTTTCTTTAGGTAAATACTCTATTGCTTCAGGCCAAGAAACAGCAATTCTCCTTGCAAATTTAGAGGCCCAAAGATTTGCTTTTCCAGGATAAGAGTCTGACTCATGGATAACAACAGGTATCCTTAAAATTCTTGCCGATAAAACAGCTGGGAAAGAAGCATAACCCCCTTTGGAAATGACAACATCTGGGTAAATTTTAAACATTTTAATAAAACCTTTGCAAACACCAGCAAAAGTTTTAAAAATATCTGAAAAATTTTTAAAAGAAAAATATAGTCTAATTTTGCCTGTTTCTATTTTTATAAATTCTATCTTATTATCAAAAAGTGCACGCTCGTCATATGGAGCATCTGACATATAATAAATTTTTAAATTAGCAATCTTTTCTTGTTCCCCTACTTCATTTAATCTCTCTGCAATTGCTATTAATGGGTAGAAGTGTCCACCCGTCCCCCCTCCAGTTAACATTATTTTCATATACCCTATTTTAACCTATTTATCTATTTTTTAAAAGTTTTATATTTTCTTTTTAAATCTGGAAATATTAAGTACTATCCCTACCATACCTAAGGAAAGAAGGAGAGCCGTTCCCCCGTGTGAAATAAATACAAGTGGTACACCGGTCAACGGGAAAACTCCAATAATTGAAGCAATATTCATAAATGATTGGAATGTTATTATGGTTATTATCCCTATTACTAAGAGTTTACTAAATGAATCAGGGGAAAGAATTGCAATTCTGTATCCTCTTAATGCAAAAACAATATATAAAATAATTACAAAGACAGAACCAACGAACCCAACCTCTTCTCCTATAACCGCAAAAATGGAATCTCCTTGAGGTTCTGGTAAATAAACGAATTTTTGAATACTTTGCCCCAACCCCCTCCCCGAGATTCCTCCTGAACCAATAGCTATTAAGGACTGCTGTAATTGATAAGAAGATCCACTCACATCATGACCTGGGTTTATAAAAGTTGTCATTCTTTCCATTAGATAAGGTTTAAAAAATATTAAAGTTCCAAAACCTACCAAAAATATACCAATGAGACCAAGAATATATTTCCATGGTAAGCCAGAAACGAAAAGCATTACGATAGCAGTAGAGGCAATGAGTATTAAACTTTTAGTATCTGGTTGATTTAGTAAAAGCGCTCCAATAATTCCAAGAAGTATTACGAGTGGTAATATGCTATATCTTAAATCCGTCACTTTATTTTTTATCCAAGAAATCCAAGCAGCAAAATAAATAATAAATCCAACCTTAAGGAATTCTACTGGCTGAAAAGAATATCCAAGTATGTTGACCCATCTTCTTGCTCCCCCGTGTGACTGACCTAAACTTGGGACAAAAACAAGAGCAGTAAGAATAATTGAGATAATAAATATAGGTAAAGCATATTGTCTCCATAATTTATAAGGTATACGTAATGCAATATAAAGTGCAATAGCTCCACCTAGCAGACCAAAGACAAATTGATTTACGAGGACACCATAAAATTTAGAAACATTTTTTGCTAATATCCCTAAAGATGCAGAAGTAAACATTATTGCACCAAGAAAAACAAGACAACATACTGTTATAAAAAATAATTTGTCTATTTTTTCTTTTTTATTCATAATTAATTTAACTTATTAATGAAAGGATAGTTCCTAAAATTGCTGTCATAACTCCAATAATCCAGTATCTCATAGTTACTTTATATTTAGGCCAACCTACTGCTTCAAAATGATGATGAAGAGGGGCAAGACGAAAAATCTTTTTACCATTTCTTAATTTCCTTGAAGCCATTTGGATCATAACAGAAAGTGACGTCGCAAATAACGGAAATGCAATTATCGGTAGAAGTATTACTGTGTCGGTAAGAAATGCAAGGACCGACAATGTAACAGTAAGTCCAATCATCCCTGTTTCACCCATATAAAATCTAGCTGGAGGAATATTAAACCACAAGAATGCTAATATACCTCCAGTAACAACAGCTGAAAAAGCAGAAATATCTATTTGATTATTCAAAAATGCTATAAGTGAATAGGCTCCAAAGATAGAAGCTAATACTCCACCTGAAAGACCATCCACTCCATCAATAACAGAAGAAGACCATACTGATAAAACCATAAAAATAAATAATGGTATAAAAATTATTCCTAAATGAAAATATCCGTACCATGGAATATAAATATGGGCAGTTCCTAATTTAAAATAAAACCATAAAGAAATAAGTAATCCGAGAGAAATAATTATCCCTATTTTAATAAAACGAAGAATTATTGGATCTGTAGTCCATTTACCACGACCAAAAATTTGAATAAAATCATCACTAAGTCCAATAAGAGATGCAATCATAAAAGTAAAAAGTGGGATTAAGGTCTGGTTTCTGCTTATAAAATATAGTTTATTGGTAATACTACTACCAAAAGATAAATCAAATACCCATAAAATAAAAACAGTGAGAACAACAGCCAGTAATATGATAATTCCTCCAGTTCTTGGGGTAGACATTTCAGCCTTCTCATCATGAACACGAGAGAATTCCCCTACTTTGTTTTCTGGAATATTTTCCTTTCTCGATACTCTTCTCCACATTTTATATTTATAGAAAAAGTGAGTAGCAAGCGGAGTAATTATTATCCCCACAATAAAACTTATAATGGCTGGTAAAAATATTTTTATAAAATTAATCATTGTTTTCTTTTTCTCTTAAAACTTCTTGTAATTCATTTATTACTTTTTCATAATTTGGTAATTCTTCTATTTTAGCGACACCCATATAAGACATTAAATCAAAAGTTGGCTTATATATTATTCTTCTGTTGTCTTTCTCATCTATACCCTTTTCCACAAGTCCTCTAATCTGTAAGTTTCTTAATATAAAACTACTATTTACTCCTCTTATATAATCTATCTCACTCCTAGTAATACCATTTCTGTATAAAATTATAGACAAAGTTTCAAGAGAGGCTTTAGATAATTCTTTATTTAATTCTTCTTTTCTTATAGATTCAATCAAAGATGACATATCTTTGTGTATACCAAGATAAACTTCATTTTCTTTTCGCATAAGAACAAGTCCTCTTTCACTCAAAGAATTTTCTAAATTAGAAAGTGCCTCTTTTACTTCATTCTCATTTGTACCCAATATATCTCCTATTTTAGAGATAGACATATTTTCTCCTTTATAAAAAAGTAACCCTTCTATTTTTGATTCTAAATTTAAAGACATATTTTATAAATTATTTTCATAATCATCCCCCGACAGAGAATCATTTTCTTTTAGTGCATTTATTTCTATATCACTAAAAGTATTATTCTGCATAACTTCTATTATACCCTCTCTTACTAATTCTAACATAGCCAAAAAAGAAACAATAACATTTACTTTCACCTCTTCTTTACTTTCTCCCTTTCGGCCTTTTATAAAATCTTTAAATGATAAATTAACAGCATTTTGTATTCTGTCTGTCAGACTGTTTATTATTTCTTCTATATTTATAACTTTCTTAATATTAATCTCTGGATTACTCTTCTCTTTTTTGGGAACAGAATGAAGCACAGAAGAGACTAGAGACAACATATTATCTTTATTTATTTTTTCATCTGGAGAAAATATTGGCTCATCATAAGATCTTGCCCCACCTTTAAATATGATTTCCGTTCCAAAATTATTATTTATTTCTATACTTGCGTTCTTAATAATTTGGTAAATTTTTAATCTTTTCTCAAGATCAATTATTTTATTATCTTCTTCTTCTGTGAGATTTATATTCGGGAGTAAGGATTTAGATTTTATAAGGATTAAAGTAGCTGCAATTAAAATAAAATAAGAAGTATCAGAAATTTTCTCATTATCTGGTCTATCTTTTAATGATTTTATATATTCTATATAATCATTAGTAACCAGAGCGAGTGATATTTCATTTATGAAAAGTTTTCTATCTTCAATAAGAGATAAGAGCACATCAAGAGGCCCCTCAAAAGAACTTTGATTTATTCTGTATTGTGATACAGTTTCTTCCATATATTACTTCTCTTTTTTAATAAGACTTATATTAAGTTCTTTTAATTGTTTTTCTTCTACGGGAGAAGGAGATTCCATCATTAAATCTTTCCCTTCACCTGTTTTAGGGAATGCTATAACCTCTCTTATGTTTGGTTCATTTTCTAGAAGCATCACAAGTCTATCAAAACCCCAAGCAATACCTCCATGTGGAGGTGTCCCCGTTTGAAAAGCATTTAGCATATGCCCAAAGTTTCTATCTATATCTTCATCTTTATGTCCTATAATATTTAAAACTTTTCTTAATGTTTCTGCTTCGTGAGCTCTAATACTTCCACCACCTATTTCATATCCATTTAATGTAATATCGTATTGAGAAGTGATAACTTCTCCCAATTTTTCTCCCTTCATCATTGATTCTTTGTATTCTTTTACTGGCTCTGAAAATGGATTATGAGTAAATGTCCATTCTCCTTCTGTATTTGGATTATCGGATTTATCTGTTCTTTCAAAGAAAGGAAAATCTATAACCCAACAAAAAGCTAAAAGATTTGGATCTTCTTTATTTTCTCTTATATCGGGCCTGTCATTTCCATACTTTTCTATAGCTTCCTTGTAAGATATTCTAGGAAATGGAATTTGTTGTATTTTCTTCTCTGGATAAAGATTTGTTACGAGGTCTATCAAAAGACGTTCGTTGACATCCATTACATCTTCTCTTTCCACAAAACTCATTTCCATATCTATCTGGGTAAATTCTGGTTGGCGATCACCTCTTGTATCCTCATCTCTCATACAACGAGCAACTTGAAAATATCTCTCCATTCCTCCCGCCATTAAAAGTTGTTTGTATTGCTGTGGGGACTGAGGAAGAGCGTAGAAATTACCAGGATATAAACGAGAAGGTACCACGTAGTCACGCGCACCTTCTGGTGTAGACTTTGTAAGAATTGGGGTTTCTATTTCAATAAAATTTTCTTTATCCAAAAAGTCTCTAACAAATTTAGCAATCTTATGTCTGTTTCTGATATTTTTTTGCATTCTAGGACGCCTTAGATCTAAATATCTATACTTAAGTCTATTGTCCTCTCCTAATTCTTTTCCATCAGAAGTTACATCAAAAGGAGGAGTAATGGCTTTATTCAAAACTTCTATTTCCATTATCTCAAGTTCAATATCCCCATTTAAAACTCCTTCTTTTATATTTCTCTCTGGTCTTTTGTTTACCTTACCTTTTACACTCACTACAAACTCACTTCTTAAAGTTTTTCCTACTTCTAAAGTATCTACATAATTAGGTAAAATAACTCCTTGAGCTTTTCCAGTCATATCTCTAAAATCCAAGAAAATCATTTTCCCTTGATCTCGACGCACATCTACCCATCCTGAAATACAAACTTCACCTCCGATAAAATCTTTCAAATCTTTTATATAAATACGTTTTGACATAAAAATATTTTTATTAAATTAATATTAATGGGCTAATTTTGCTAACTGATCACACGGCCAACCAAAGATAAAAGTAAGTGCTACAAGTATCCAGTAAAATGGAGCGAAAGCAAAATAAATAACTTTATCTTCTTTCCACATTGGGAGATACCACTTCTGAACTCTGACATAAAGTAAGTTAAGTGGAATTGCAACTAAATTTAAAATTATTATAAGTAATGATGCTATATATTTCATATATTTATTCCAACCTTATCTCTAATAATATCTATTTTTTGAGTTACACCCTTTTTTACAAAAGATGCACCCTCTTTTAATATTTTTAAAACCTCTTCTTTATTATTTTCATAATATTTTCTTTTATCTCTTATTGGGGTTACAAAAGAAATAATTTCATTTGCTAACATTTCCTTAGATTCTTTATAAGAAAGTCCACCTTCTTTATATCTTTTCTTTAAATTAGAAAGCTCTTCTCCTTTCAAGAATAATTTATGTAAAGCGAAAATGTTACATTCATCAGGATTTTTAGAATCTTCAGGTCTTTTAGAATCTGTCACGATACTCATTACCCTCTTTTTAATCTCCTCATCACTACCAAATAAAGCAATTGTGTTTTTATAGCTCTTACTCATCTTCCTACCATCTATACCTGGTACAATAGCTACTTCTTTAAGTATTAGAGCTTCTGGGAGTTTAAATGTCTCTCCATAAATATTATTGAATTTAATGGCAATATCTCTAGCATATTCTACGTGCTGTCTTTGATCTTGTCCGACCGGGACTACATCTGCATCTTCGATTAAAATATCAGAAGCCATAAGTATAGGGTAATCAAAAAGACCAACATTTATTTCTTTTGCTTTTTGATTTGCGTCTTTATAAGCAGTGGCTCTTTCTAAGAATGGCATTGTGGTAATGCAATTTAAATACCATGTAAGTTCTGTGACTTCAGGGATGTCTGATTGCTTAAATAGATGCACTTTCTTGGGATCAAGCCCACAAGCTAGATAATCCATAGCGACATTTAAAATATTATTTGAAAGTTCTTCTTTATTTTGAACAGTAGTCATTGCATGAAAATCTGCAATAAAAATAAATGCTTCATGACTATCTTGCAAATCGACGAATTGTTTAATTGCCCCAAAGTAATTACCAATGTGGATAATACCCGAAGGCTGGATTCCTGATAATAATCTCTTTTTATTCATATATTATATAATACCAAAATATAAAAAGTTTTGCACATTTTATCCCCCTCTTTATACATAAAGTCTGTTTGATACTAATCCTCTAACCTGATACAATGATGAGACATTATGGCAAATAGAAATAATAATTTAAGAATACCACCCCAAAGCATAGATGCTGAAATGGCAGTGCTAGGATCTATTATGATTCGACCAGGGGCTCTTTATGAAATAAACGATATAATAAATGCCGAATCTTTCTATGTTTCTAAACATAAAGAAATTTACAAAATAATGCTCGAGCTCTCATCAAAGGGTGAACCTATAGATATCTTGTCTGTATCTCATAAATTAAGCGAGAAGGGTCTTTTAGAATCAATCGGTGGTAGTACATATCTTGCAGAACTTACCAATGCTGTGCCTACCTCTACTTCTATCAAATATTATGCTGAAATTGTTAACAAAAAACATCTATTAAGAAAAATAATAGAAGCTGGTACAGATATATCAGAGCTTGGTTTTAAAGAAGAAGTAGAAGATGTATTAGAAGTTTTAGATCAAGCTGAAAAAAGGATGATGGGTATCAATGATTCATCTGGTGGGCATATATTCGTCTCTATGAAAGACAGTCTCCCAGAAGCTTGGGAAAGATTAGAAAAATTACACGAAAAGAAAGGAGAGCTTCGTGGTGTCCCTACAGGTTTTCATGATCTTGATCAATACCTATCAGGACTTCAAAAATCAGATTTGATAATCTTGGCTGCTCGCCCATCTATGGGTAAAACTACTTTTGCACTAGACATAGCGAGGCAAGCAGCTTTAAAACATAGTGTCCCTACTGTTATATTCTCTCTTGAGATGAGCACTCAGCAACTAGTGGATAGAATGCTTGCAGCAGAATCTCACGTCAATGCTTGGAATCTTCGAACAGGTAATCTTTCTCATGAAAATGAATTTTCTAAAATAAGAGATTCTTTGGATAAATTATCTAAAGCTCCAATATACATAGACGACCTTGCTGGTAATGGAATAGTTCGAATGAGATCAGTTTGTAGAAGGATTCGTGCTAATCACGGATTAGGACTTATTATTGTTGATTACTTACAGCTTATGTCTACTTCTAAAAATTATGACAATATGGTAAATCAAGTAACTGAAATATCAAGATCTCTAAAGGGACTCGCTAAAGAGTTTGATGTTCCGGTTATTGCTCTTTCTCAGCTTTCTCGTGCAGTGGAGTCTCGTGGTGGCAGACCCAGACTTTCTGATCTCCGTGATTCTGGATCTATCGAGCAGGATGCTGATATCGTGATGTTTATACATAGAGAAGATAAAGGTAAAGATGAATCAGAAAAAACAAATATTGCTGAAATACTAATAGAAAAACATAGAAACGGCCCTGTTGGTAAGGTTGATCTATTCTTTGATGAGAAATCAACGACTTTTATGTCTATAGATAAAAATACTTCAAATAATTTTGACAATATTGGAGGAAGTTCTTTTGAAGAATTTTAAAAAACATGGATAACATAGAAAAGTTAACTCAAAAATTTAAAGAATTCCCAGGTATAGGAGAAAGACAAGCAAAAAGATTTGTGTATTTCCTATTACACAAAAATCCATCTTATGTAAAAGAATTAGGAGAAGAAATACTCTCTATAAAAAACAAAATTAAACAATGCTCATCTTGCTATCTTTTCTTCCAAAACGACAATTTTGATTTATGTGAAGTTTGCTCTTCTTCAAAGACAGATAGAACCTCTCTATTAATTGTCGAAAAAGATGCCGATATGGAATCTATCAAGAAAAGCAAAACCTATAATGGTATGTATTTTATTTTGGGTGGACTAGTGCCTATAGTTACCAAAGAGACTCCAAATTTTGTAAGAGTTAATGAACTTTTAAAAACGACCGAAGAAAGAATAAAAAAAGATAATTTAAAAGAAATAGTTCTCGCTTTATCACTAAACCCACAAGGAGAACATACTGATATGTATTTAAGAGAAATGTTGTCTCCAATTATAAATAAATATCAAATAAAAATTGTTTCTCTTGGTCGCGGGCTTTCAACAGGCACAGAATTAGAATATTCAGACGGAGAAACAATCAAAAATGCATTTAAAAATAGAGCATAAATAAAACCGGACTTAGTCCGGTTTTATTGTTTATTATTTGATTGCTGAGATTTTGACTTCTGTAAAAGGCTGTCTGTGTCCGTTCCTCTTTAAGTATCTACTCTTTTGCTTGTATTTAACAATTTTAACAGTTTTACCTTTTGCTGTTCTAATGAAAAGTGATTCCACTTTTGCTCCAGCTATATAAGGTGAGCCTATTGTGGTGTCTACCCCATTGTCCACCAATAAAACTTTATCAAAGGTTATTTTATCTCCTTCTTTGTATTCCCCGTCTAGCTTTTCTACTTTTAAAACATCGCCAACAGCGACTTTGTATTGCTTACCACCAGTTTGTATTACTGCAAATTCTTGAGTTTCTGACTTGTTTTCTTTAGTTGTTTTTGTTTCTTTTTTAACCATATAAATATTCGTTTATCTAAATAGAGCCTTACTTATAAAAGGCACCATATTATAATACACAAAAATTTGGAAAAAAGCAAGTGTTTAGGATATACTAGTCTATATGATATGGAAATATAAGCATGGAAATGTCCTAATTATGGATTTGGAATCATCAAATCATAACGAAGCAAAATATATAGGAGAAGAATACCAAATACCAGAACATTTCATAAAAAAGATAATGATAAAAGATTTCTTCCCTATTTTAGACAACCGAGAAGGTTTTATTTTTATTTCTTTTAATTTTCCTACGCTAAATAATAATATGGGTATTAGTTTTATTTCTGGAGATAATATTTTAATTATTTCGCACAATAAACAAGTGGAGCCCATTTTAAAATTTTACAAGGATTTAGAAATAGATTTAAGTATGGATAATATTGACCCAAAAAGCATAAATGCTGACATAATAATGATCAAGCTTATAAATAAATTATTTGAATATAAAATAAAATACTTAGAAAAAATTAAATCTATTTTAAATCATAATATAAATAAAGATAAAGAAACTATATATGATATTTCAAACTTTTTAAATAAATCTAAATTAAATATTTCTTTAAATAAAGAGCTTATGGGTGAACTTGATATCTTAATAAAAGATACGGGTATAAAAGAGGCTTTGATTAAATTAGATAAAATAGAAGAAGATATCAAAATATATAAAAAGATTAACGAAAAAATAACAAGTGGAAACAATGAATATCAATCTATTAAAAATAAAAAACTCTCACGATATATATTCTTAATTTTACTAGTTCTTATTATTATGGTATTTTATCTTATATGGCTATAAAATTTTATAATACTCTACACAGAAAAAAAGAGGTCTTTAAATCAATCAAAAACAAAAAGGTTGGTATGTATACTTGTGGACCGACAGTTTATGATTTTCCTCATATTGGTAATTTCAGGGCTTATATCTTTGGAGATATAGTTAAAAGATATTTAGATTTTAGAGGCTACAAAGTAAAAAACATAATGAATATTACAGACATAGATGATAAAACAATCAAAAAATCTATAGAACAAGGTAAAAAACTTAATGAAATCACAGAATTCTACACAAATGAATTTTATAAAGACTGTGATGATTTAAATATTCTAAAAGCAGACAAATACACAAAGGCTACTTCTTACATAGGAGAAATGGTAAAAATGATAAATATTTTGCTTAAAAAGGGCTATGCCTATAAGGCAGATGATGGCTCTATCTATTTTGATATTCATAAATTCAAAGGTTATGGGAAACTTTCAAATTTAAAAATAAAAGATTTAAAAACAAATGCCAAAGGAAGATTGAGTAATAAAGATGAATACGAAAAAAGTGATGTAAGGGATTTCGCTTTATGGAAAGCATATGATAAAGAAGATGGTGATGTATATTTTGAGTCTCCTTTTGGTCTTGGGCGCCCTGGCTGGCACATAGAATGCTCTGCTATGAGTACTTATGAGCTTGGTAATAATTTTGATATCCACACAGGCGGAGTGGACAATATTTTTCCTCATCATGAGAATGAAATAGCCCAATCTAAATGCTCAACTGGAGGTGATTTTGCAAAATACTTTATGCACAATGAACACTTGCTAGTAAATGGCAAAAAAATGTCTAAGTCTTTGGGAAATTTCTATACTCTTAGGGATTTAATTGAAAAAGGTATAGACCCTATTGCTTTCAGGTATTTTATTTATGGAAGTCATTATAGAAGTAAAATTAATTTTACTCTAGATGCATTATCTGGAGCAGATAATGCTTTAAAAAAGCTAAGAGATTTCTATCAAAATATTCCTACAGTTTTAAATATTAAAAAGATAAACAAAAATTATATAGATAAATTTACTAAAGTTATGGATGATGATTTAAATACTCCAAAAGCTTTAGCTATAGTCTGGAACTTAGTAAAAGATAAAAAGATAAATGATGAATCTAAAAAAGCGACACTGTATCATATTGACAAAGTCTTAGGTTTTGATTTGGATAAAAAAATGGATGAGATAATTCCAGAAGAAATAAAAAATATTGCAGAGGAGAGAGAACTTGCTCGCAAGAATAAAGATTGGGTAAAAAGTGATACTCTTCGCGAAGAAATACTCTCATTAGGATATGAAATAAAAGATACACCTAATGGATATAAGATAAACAAAAAATAAAAGCATCCTGTGTAAACAGAACGCTTTTATTTTAAACTATTTTGTCATTACCTATTTTGCAATAGGTAACTCCACGTAGAAGGTTGAGCCCTTGTTCTCCCCTTCTGATTCTACCCAGATTTTACCACTGTGAGCCTTCACAATCTCTTTGGCTAGGTAAAGACCTAATCCTGAACCGGTAGTATTGAGTCGGGCTCCCTCACCTCTTCCAAACTTACTAAACAACCCATCTTTAGACTTTTTATCTTTAAAGCCAATTCCTGTATCTTGTATACTTATCAAAATAGTTCCCTTGGCAGTATTTTTTATAAATGTATTGATACTTCCTACTTTAGTATATTTAATAGAATTATCTATTAAATTAATCAAAACTTGTCTTAATTTTTCTTTATCACCATTAGTGATGTAATTCCCATTTATATCTTTATTGAAATCCAAAGACAAACCTTTTTTATTGGCAACAACACTTAAATCTCTTGAAACTTCATTAAGCACAACAGCAATATCAAAATTAATTTTTTGATATTGCATACCACCTGATTCAATCTTTGAAACATTAAGTAAATCCTCCACCACAATAATCAAATTACCACTAGATTCAAGTATACGATCCATAATCTCTTTTACTTTATTATTTACTTTTCCATAATCTCCATCTAATATCATAGATGAGTATCCCTTGATAGCAGTAAGAGGACTCCTTAATTGATGAGAAGCCAAAGAAAGGAATTCCGTTTTTAATTTATCTAAATCTTTTAATTTATCATTTGCAACCTCTAAATTAAAATTAGATTCTTCTAATCTTCCTTTTGATTTTTCCAGCTGATCAGAAAGATTTTCAATATATATTCTCTGGTCAGATTCTTTCTTTAAATTTTTAAAAAGAATATAAATAAGAGCAGAAGAAAGAATAAGGGTCACTAAAGTAAGAATTCTATCTGTCCCGCTTGAAACAAAAAGTAATTGTATTGCCATCAAAATCACAAAACCAAAGACGGTAAAGTAAGTACTGATAATTCTAAGATTAAATATATCAAGACTAAAAATAGAATAGGTCATAACCATTAAAAATAATGGGGTTATAAACAAAGAGTATAAATGTATTTCGTATATACCAGTAAGAGCAGAAATATAAGAAGTTATACCAAATATACTTAAAAATAAAAATAAAGATCCCATGACTGATATATATGCTTTTTTATTTAAATTTGATTCAGTTTTATATCTTTTAAAATAAGAATATATAATTACTATTAAAGAAGTTACAAGTGAAGCAATCTGTATAAAAAATCTATAACCAAGCAGTATGCTATTATTTTCAGCTTCACACATAGAGTGATTGAAACTAAAAATCGAATTACCAGATATCGTCATTATAAGTGGAGGTAGGGATACTATAAATAATACTATTTTTATCCATCTAGATATATCTTTTTTATTTATAAAAATAAGAACAAAATATAAACCAAGAATATAAAGTATAGTTTCAAAGTAATCGATAGGAGCCCATGAAGAACTAATGAGATAATAATCTGATGATACCCAAGTCAAAAGATCTGCTATTAATAGAATAGAAAAAACAACTGAAAAAGAAAGGAATATCTTCGATAAAATATTTTTAGGAGCCTTATAAAATACTAAAAAGGCAAGAAATAAAACAAAAAAAACTGGTATTAGATGAGAATAGTAAATTAATGAAATTTCATCTGCTCCTATTGTATTTATAAATGTATAGCAAGGATTTAATATTTCCATAATATATTATTGTATAACTTTTTTTATTAATGGTAAATGATAAACTATAAAATTATCAAATTCTTTATCCATAGGTGGCACAGGAACGATTAGTGGTTTTAATCCTGTGGCATCTACAACTCTTTGTAAAGCAGGAAGAATAACTCTTTCGGTTAATTGTTTTTCTGTGCCATCTATTAAAAAATTTTCAAATAAAATTCCATGGGTTATAAATAATAAAAAAATATTTATATAGTTATCAATAGCATTATCATTATGATTTTCATGCCATTTTGATAAATCAAAAAAATTTATATCGCTAACTAGACCATAAGCACTAAAAGATTCTTTATGAAAAGAAATTAATGATTTACCCCATGTGGTATTAATTTCTTTTAATTTTTTACCATCATTTTTTTTTATATCTATAATATTTATTTTTTCAATTATCGGCTCACCTTTTTTACAAAAACCGGAATGAATTTTTAATTGACCTAATGAAAGTTTAAAACTATTATTAGTTGTAAATTTATCTTCGTGAAATTCACAAAAGTTAGTACCCAATCCAAAAGCTTTTGTAATTTTAATAAACCATTGTCCTTCATAATTAGGAGTGGCTATTTGTCTAAACTGATAGCCATTTTTCTCTTTTACAGTAAAACCTTCTGGTACATCTCCATTTAAAAGTTCTTCTATTTTTTTCTTTAAATTCTCATCTTTCTGTCTCTCTTCCAAAATCTCTAAAGCTTTAGACAAAGGAGTATATACTGTATCGTAAAACAGATTTTTATCAGAAATTATTTTATTATAATCCCAGGGTTCTTTATTATTGTTCATTTTCTATTCAATAGTAGAGCTACAACTCTCCCCCATTTCTTCGTCGACGACACATTCAATCTTTTCACATTCAATGAGTCCTCCTTCACAAACAAGTTTGCAATCTTCATTTGGGCATTTATTGAAATCATAAGCTTTTAAACTATATCTTTTAAATGATTCGAGTTGATTTGGTGGACAACTATCTGGATTTGAACAGTCTCTCATAGTGCAAATTTCAAGATTTTGATCACAAGGTACTTCTACTATAAAATCAAAATCTTTTTTAATATAAAAAAAATATAAACTTGCTAAAATTACAATCAAAAATAATATAATATTAATTATTGTGAAAATAGTAAAAATTTTTTTTGGTTTTATTTCTGAAATATTAGATTTCTGATCTTCCATAAATATATTATATCACTTTATTTTAATAATAAAAAGCTTCCAACTACCATAATAATGATCGCAATTATTTTAGGAACTAAAACTTCTTTTGATAAATCTTCTTTTAGGATTTTAGGGAAAAATTTTGTGGTAAAGAGTGCTAGCACTAAAAGTATCGCTGGCTGAAAGCTACTTACAAGGTAAACCATAGTAATCGGGGCTAGCATTATGGCAAAATTGGTAAGAATGTTCCCAGAGACACTCATAAGCTCACTTACAATATTAATTATAAAAATCTTTTTACCACCAGTTTTATTCATATAATTAAATTCATTTCTGTATTTATGAGAAAAGAAATATATAAGTAAACCTACAAAACCAAGACTTAAATACTCCCAAAATGAAGACACCCAGAAACTCCCATCTATAGTTACAAACTTAAAAAGAAATCCTGCTATAGCAATTGCAAGTGAAGCAAAAAGCATATAAAAGGCAGGTTTCTTTTTAAACCTTCTCTTCCCTTCTTTAAAGTCAAAAGAAATAATAAGAGAACCTAAAATTACTATAATAGAACCTATTATTTGTAGAGTATTCAAAGTCTCTCCAAGAAAGAAATACCCTAAAATATAACCAAAGATGGGCACAGTAAGGAACCATGGAACCACAGAAGACACATCTTCTACCTCAAGTGCATAAAGATAAAATACTATCCAGACTATTGTGAGTCCCCCACAAATAAAAAGAATTAATTTATCTATATTAGGTATATCAAATACTCCTTTTGTAAATATAAAAATAAAAAATGCAATCACAAGTCCAATAAGGCTAGAAAAAAGGACCAATCCCCCCGAGGTTCGTTCTTTTTCTTTTTGTGAAAATCTTTGGACCAAGTAATCATCAGCAACATTTACCACCGCCCAAAGTATTGGCGCCACAAGGGCAATCAAAAACCAATTCATAGTAATTTTATTATATCATATTAATAAACCTCTTGCTGATAACAACTTTCACAGTAAACTATTTCGGGTCTATCTGGAGAGTAAGAAGTTTCAAAAGTATTATTACACCCTGGCTTCATACATATTCTATACCAAAGTTTTCTTTCTGGTCTTAACAATATTCTTTCTTTATATCTACAATTGGGACACTGACGAGGAATAGGTACCTTTAATTTCTTATATAATTCTAATTCCTGCTTTACTATATTGTAATTTCTTTCACATTTTATACATTTTAAAATCTCATTACAAATACTATCATCTATATTTTCAATAGAATCTGGAATATTTTCAGAATTTATAGTTTCTAATCCTTTCTTAAAAGAAATCTCGTCTTGCCATTTATAACCATGAGATAGAGCATATTCTTTGGTTACAGGCATATACACCTGAGCTTGAGTTTCATTATAACCAAAAGGAGATAAACTTACAGGAAAAAATTCTCCATATTCTCCAGTTTTTTTCATATATTCTATAATTTTTTCTTTTAATTCAAAATATTCTTCTTTGGTATATTGTTTATTTAAAATACAATAATCTGATTTTTTGATACCAATGCAACCAAAAAGATTTTGAGAATTATGGACAGAGTCACAGTACTCAATGAAAGAATTGTCATAACTCATATGTGAAAATATAGAAAAATATGATCCAGATAATGCATGCCCTTCATAACAAATATCCATCATTTTACCCCCTATATGATAGCAGTCCATGCAGTCTTTTAATTTCAATCCAACATAAACATTTTTACAATTCTCCCCTTCTCCAACTTCAAAACAATTAATCGTATTTTTAGAATTAAATATAAGATTTCCACTACAGTCAACAGTTTTATCTAAAATTGCATACTTATATATAACTTTATCTTTTAAGAATTCCATATATTCATTATAAAGATTAATCCTAGAACTATATGAATCTAAATTATGATTTTTAATTAGGTTTAAATAGTCTTCTTTATTTAATTGATTATTTTTATAAATATATCTCTTGTTTCTTAAATTTGAAGACATAAAACAATCAGTGCAATTTTTACAATCATAGCAATAATAGCAATCCATACAATTTGTCAAAAGAGAACTAAATTGACAATTAAATGATTTGTATGAATTTAAAACTTCATACATAGAAGAATTATTATCTTCTAGTCTATAACAATCGCTACAATCTTTAGAGTTAACATTAGCAACAGAATATAAAACATTTTCTGAAAATAAGGTAGAAGCACAAAGATAACAATTTTTATTATCATGACCATGATTTGAATATTCTGAATTGACTGAATTCTTATTTAAAAGAGCAAGTCTAGGTATCTCAAATTGTAAATCTTTAAATTGATCAAAAAAAGATCTATTAAAATCAAAATCTCTACCAAATTCTTTACCATCCCAACCATCTCCCCACCAACATTTTGAACAATATACTTTATATTTATAAGTTGGATGATAAATAGTCACAGTAGAATCACCACACAAATCACAATTACGACGATAGAGAGTTCTTTCGTTTCTCCAAGAATAACGACTTTGCTGTCTACACTCCGGACAAAAAGTTGGTGAAGGGACTTTGATCTTTTCATAAAATAAGAAATCCTCTGGCTCGATAATGAAGTCTTTTTTACAATTCTGACAAACCTTATTTTCTGGTTGATACTCCATATGTATTACTCTAGATAATCTTGCATTGTGATGCAATGGATTGCCCCACCTCCTATTATTAATTCTCTACAGTCGACACCTATAACTTTATGCTTTTTAAATAATGATTGGATTATTTTCATGGCTTTTTTGTCGTTTGGGTCATTAAAAATAGACATTAAAATTACAGAATTCCCAATATAAAAATTAGCATAAGACACTGGAGCCTTTTCTCCGTTTTTATAATTCATATGAGGCATTGGGAGTTTTACTAATTTGAATTTTTTACCTTTTTCATTAGTGGCTTTTTTAAGTCTATTATAATTTTCTTTTAAAATATTATAATTCTCATCTTTTTTATTATTTTCATAAGCACAAAGAATTGTATCAGGGCTCACAAATCGAGCTATTTCATCTATATGCCCATCTGTATGATCATTAATAAGTCCATCTTTGAGCCAAACTATATTTTCTGCTCCAAGGTATGCTTTGAGATAAATTTCAGTTCTGCTTCTATCTAATTCTTTATTTCTATTTGGATTCAAAAGGCACTGCTCAGTGGTCATAATTGTCCCTTTCCCATTTGATTCTATTGCTCCGCCTTCTAGTATTACTCCTGGCTCAAAAATTTCATAATTATTTTTATCTAAAATATTTGTAAAAACTTTATCATCTTTAAGTAAGTCCTTAAATAAAACATCATCAGATTTACCATACGCATTATAATTCCATTTTATAAAAGCTAATTTATTTGTATTTTTATTAAACAAAGTTATAGGAGCATAATCTCTCATCCAAACATCAGAATAATCCTCTATGTGAAAAATTACATTTTTTATATCTATACCATAATTAATCAACTTATTCTCTATTCTAGTTTTTTCTTTATCATTTAAAACCAAAAGTTTAACTTTCTCACTTTTCTCTAATGATTTAATAATCTCACAATATTTATCTTCTATTTGATCCAAAATTTTTGGAAAAGTTTTGTCTCCATATGGCCAAGCAAGCCAAACAGCCGAATGCTTTTCCCATTCAGCCGGCATATAGTACCCTAGTTCTTTTGGAATTGTGATCATTATTTTGTCTATTATTAAGCGGAACAAATTATTTTATGAAAAAATGTCTGGCACCGGTTCCCGTTCTCTAAGTCCGAGGACTTTTTCAGAGAATATAATTTGTGTAGCTTAATATATCAATTATTTTTTATCTGTTATTTTCTTATAAGTATCAGGTCTTCGATTTCTCATAAATCCCCAATCTTCGGAAATAATATCATTCATAGATAAATCAAGTGTCTGTATTATTATCTCATCTTTTTTAGAATTAGCTCTTTTAATTACTTTTCCAAAAGCATCTGTCACAAAAGATTGCCCCCAGAAATTTAAATTACCTTCTTTCCCTACTCTGTTTACAGCGATAACTGGGAGGCTGTTAGCGATAGAATGCCCTCTCATTACTGTTTCCCATGCATCATGCCAATCACCATCTTTTGGTTTATTCCCTACTATATTACCTATTGCAGTAGGATAAAATATCATTTCTGTACCTGAAAGCTTGGAGACTCTAGCCGCTTCTGGGAACCATTGATCAAAACATATAAGAACAGAATAAGATACATCTTTGTGTTTATATAAACTATAACCATTATCTCCTTCGGCAAAATAATCCTTCTCGTAAAAACTTGGATCGTGAGGGATATGTATTTTTCTGTAAGACTTTCCAATTTCTCCATTTTCATTTAAAACCACAACCGTATTAAAATGCTTTCCACTTTTTGTTTTTTCGTAAATAGGGAGAATTATCGAGCAACCATATTTTTTAGAAATTACAGAAAATGCATTTGTAGATTCACCTGGAATAGTCTCTAAATAATCTTTAATATCTACACCTCTTTCTCTAGGGAAATATGGCGTCTTATAAAGCTCTTGAAGACAAATAATCTCTGCTCCTTTTTTAGCGGCAGTTTCTACCATCTTCAAAGTTTTTTCTAAATTTGATTTCAAATTATTAGAAACTGTACTTTGTATTAACCCAACTTTTATTAATTTCTTTGACATAATTATTTTTAAAAATTTTGAATAAATAAAATAGTCTTTAAGAAATGCCTTACGGAGGCCGACGGGTCGAGTACGAGCAAAATTTTCAGTAGAAAATTATTGTGTGCATTTC
>CAZUAA010000004.1:35766-36379 GCA_964618365.1 uncultured Candidatus Saccharibacteria bacterium
CACAATAAATAATTTCAGGTCTATCTGGAGAATAGGAAGTTTGTACATTACTCTGACATTTATTACAATTTCTATTGTAAATTTTAATTGAGTTTAATAAACTTGTTCTCTTTGAATCTCTACAGA
The DNA here is from genome assembly GCA_964618365.1 of uncultured Candidatus Saccharibacteria bacterium. Lineage (GTDB taxonomy): Bacteria > Patescibacteriota > Minisyncoccia > Phycocordibacterales > UBA9973 > UBA8515. Next base: position 35,893 of record CAZUAA010000004.1, read on the forward strand.
AAAAACATTCATTTGGAATCGGAATATTAAATCTTTTATAAAAAGCTAATTCTATGGGAATAATTCTATAATTTTTCCCACATTCATTACATTTTAAAACTTCTTTTACAAAATCATCTGGTGCATCTTTAGAGTATTGAGGTATTTTAATTGTCGAATCTTTATATTCCTTTTCATCTTTAGGCCTCCATAAATACCCTTGGGTTTGAGCCTCCGATTCAACCAAAGGGAAAAAATCATTTGATGAAGATTCATTATATGCCCAAGGAGAAAATTCTGATGGAAACATCTCACCATAAGAGTATTTTCTACCCCTAGAATCTATATAAGGGAAATCAACCATATGTTGTTTTATTTTAGGTATCAAATTATTATATTCTTCTTTAGTATATTGTTTATTTAAAATACAATATTCTCCTTTTCTAATTCCCATACAACCAAACATATTTCCAGATGTATGACAACCAAAACAATATTCAATATCATG
>CAZUAA010000004.1:36389-52216 GCA_964618365.1 uncultured Candidatus Saccharibacteria bacterium
CGCTAAATTTATTATTATAAGCATTTAATCCAACCCAACAAGAATCATATATCCATTCTGCTTTATCACCAAACCAAGAATAATCATAGCAATTAGAAACAGGCCCTTCTTTAGTAAATTGACAATAACGACTATTCTCTCCATTAATAACCATATATGAATTGGTAATATTTTTTGAGTTGGAAATATAATCTCCAGAAACATTATTATTATTTTTCCCTCTCATTGCTCTATGTGGATGTTGAATTATAAAATCATAAACTCTTTTTTTGAATTTTTTTACATCTTCAATTGTTGACCAATTAAATTCTTTTATTTTATTATTATACTCTTCCTTGGAATATTGTTCATTAAAAATGCAATATTTTTTATTAGACAAGTTAACACATCCAATACAATTTTCACATCCCACCAAATCACTACAAAAATATATTTCAACACAATTTTCACAATTCTGACTATAAAAAGCTTTATAACTTTTATTTACACGAAGTATTTCATAACAAAGCTCTGTGTGATTAGAAAAAGAAACATCAAAAGAAGATTTCACCCCAACAATAGTATTTCCATAAGCACTATCTTCGGCTGGTCCAGTAATACGAAAAATTAAAAAACAATTTTTACAACTAGAAGCTCCATTACAATAATCACTATCTTTCATTGAAGAATAATCTGTATATAAAGATGGAAATGGGCTATTTTTAAAGAGATCTTCAAATTGTTCAAAAAATGAACGTGAAAAATCATAATCTCTTCCATAATCTTTTGGGTCCCATTTGTCACTCCACCAAATATCTTGTCTATAAATTTTATAAGGAGAATCTGGGTGATGAGTTGTTATCAATAATTCTCCTGTTTTTTCACACTGCTTTTTATATAATTGCTTAATTCCTTGCCAAGAAAGACGACGTTTTATTCTACATTCCGGGCAAAATGTTGGTGCGGGAACTTTTATCTTTTCATAAAACAAAAAATCATCCGGCTCAATAGTAAAGTCTTTTTCGCAGTTCTGACATTCTTTTGTTTCTGATTGATATTCCATTTTTACGACAATCTATTTTTAAAATCTTTATAATTAAATCTTTTAATAATTTTGATTTTTTTATCTTTACCCATTATAGCAATATTTGGAAGGTTTATACCATTAAATGTATTATTCTTGACCATTGTATAAATAGCCATATTCATAAATATAACCCTATCCCCTATTTTTAGATGATTTTTAAAGGCATATTCTCCTATCACATCACCGGTCAGACAAGATGGCCCTACAAGTCTGTAAACGTTCTCATCACCCCCCTCTGGTAATTCTTTGGCTCCTAATACGGAAGGAATATATGGCATTTCTATTACATCGGGCATATGGCAAGTCGGAGAAATGTCCAAAACCGCTATATTCTTACCATTTCTAAATATATCTATCACACTTCCTACTAAGACACCAGCATTAAGTGCTACAGCCTCTCCAGGTTCAAGATAGACCTCTAGATGAGGATATCTGACCTTAAAGTCTTTTATGATTCTTTTAAGTAAATTTAAATCATAATCCTCTCTTGTTATATGGTGCCCACCACCAAAATTTACCCATTTCATTTGAGGTAAAAACTTACCAAATTTTTCTTCAAAAACCTTAAGAGATCTTTCTAGTGCATCAGCATTAAGTTCACAAAGATTGTGAAAATGAAGTCCTTCTATTCCATCCAAATTATCTTCTTCAAAGTTAGCCCTTGTTACCCCAAATTGAGAATTGGGTTTAGATGGGTCATACATCTCTACATCTGATTCACTATGTTCTAAATTCACACGAATTCCACAAGAAATTTTCTTTTTTGATTTTTTTATAATTTTTTCAAATCGATTCCACTGTGAAAATGAATTAAAAACAAGATGATCAGAATATTTTATATAATCTTTTATATTTTCTTCTGTATATGAAGGAGAAAAAGTATGAACTTCTTTTTTAAATTCTTCAAATCCTAGGCGTGCTTCATTTACTGAGCTTGCTTCACTACCAGAAAGATATTTACGAGCTAAAGAAAATGTAGAAAACATAGAAAAACTCTTCATCGCAAGAAGTATCTTACAACCTGTTTCGATTTCCACTTCATTTAGAATTTTTAAATTCTTTTCAAGGTGCGACAAAGAAACAACATATGTCGGGGTTTCTTTTAATTTAATCAATTCTTTTTCATTCCAGCCTTCTTTATTTATCCAAGGCTCTACAAATGGTTCATTACAATTTTTTAACATAATATTTAAATATTTTAACTAATAATTTTAATACACCTCACTCTGATAACATTTTTCACAATAAACTATCTCTGGTCTATCTGGGGCATAGGATGTCTCGAATTCATTATTACATCCTTCTTTCATACAGGATCTATTCCAGAGTTTAAGAGGGTTACGATTCCTAAATCTAATACTATATCTACAACCATAACACAAATGAGGGATTGGAATATTGAATCTTTTATAAAAAATTAATTCATCTTTTATAATTTTAAATGCAGTAGAGCAACGATCATTACACTCACCTCTATGTTCACACTCAATAACTTCGTTTAAAATATCTTCACCTACATCTTTTATATTATCTGGTATATCATTTGACCTAATAGTTGGAACATAGTTTCTCTCTTCTTTATCTTTCCAGTTATATCCATTTTTTAAAGCTTCTTCTTTAGTTAAAGGGAAATTATCATTTGCGACTGTCTCATTATAACAAAATGTTGACATTTCTGATGGAAAAAATTCTCCATATTTATAAACAATACCATTTTGATTTATATACGGATGTTCATTCATATGATTTATTATTTTTCCCCTTAATTGTAAATATTCTTCTTTAGTATATTGTTTATTAAAAATGCAATAATTTTTCTTTCTCAATCCTAAACATGCAAAACAAAAAGTGCAATTATAACAATTAAAAGAGTATTCAATATTAGCCGAATAATAAATAACATTTCCAAAATAAATATTACTTCCCCCAGCTCCTGTATCTACTATTTCGTAACCTGTTTCTATCCCCCCGCAACCAGGACCTGAATTATAAACATCTTTTACCCTATTGGCCAACCAAAAAGAATTTTTACAATCTTCTACTCCACCAGTTAAATCAAAGCAATTATGACAATTTTTTGCATGATCTATATTGTTCCCCGTAACATCATGAGAATTAGTAACGAAAGCAAAACGATGTATTGAATTTAATTTTAAATCATTAAATTTACTTTTTAAATCTAAAATAGTTTTATGACTGCCAAAATCTATTTTTGAAATTAATTCTTTATATTCTTCTTTTGTTAATTGTTTATTATTGAAACAGTAACTTTTATTTCTAAGATTCGAACACATAAAACAATCAGTACAACCACGACAATCGTAAAGAAAATATGAATTCACACAAGAATTTGAATTCTGACTATAAAACAATCTACTTGAATCAGTACAATTTAAATCATCATAAGAAAAATCTGTATTATGGACAACTTGCAAATCCATTGAATCTTTTATTGAAGATATGGCATTAGAATAATACGTATTTTCAATCATCCAACTTGCTGTACATAGATAGCTGTCTTTACTCTCTTCTGCAACGTTACAATAATCACTATTTACAGCTTTAGAGTTTGAAAGATTCTGCAATGGAAACTTATCTCTAAAATCTTTCCATTGATCAAAAAAAGTCTCATTAAAATCATAGTCTCTGCCATAATCCATTGGATCCCATTCGTCACTCCACCAAGTCTTTTGATCAATAACTACCAAATCTTTATCTGGTGAATATATAGAAATAATATCTTTACCAGAAAAACTATCTTTTCTTTTATAAAGTGAGTGTGTATTTCGATAATTTAATCTCCTTTGATGATCACAATCTGGACAAAATGTAGGTGGAGGGACTTTTATTTTTTCATAAAACACAAAATCCTCCGGCTCAATAATAAAGTCATTCTTGCAATTCTGGCATTGATTGGTCTCATTTTGCATTTTATTTTTATCGAGAAACTAGAATCTTTCTTAATAATTCTTCTTTAATTCTTTTGGAATGTCTTTTAGATTTTTTATGACTGTTTTAAGTCCTACTTTTTCCATTTCTTCAATAAATACTTTTGAATCAAGAGATTCGTCTTCTGTATTTTTAACTCCAACTCCTCCCCATTTACCCTCAAGTACTAATTTTGCCACAGTAACAGTAGGTATCGCTGTTGTGTATCCTATGGCATTACCATTTGTCTCTTTATATGCTTCGTGGTGATCACAGACGTTATAAATATAAACATATTTATTTTTCTTATTTTTCTTCCCAGTAATTATATTACCAATATTTGTCTTACCGACATACCCACTATTGAAATCTTCACCTTTGGGAAGTATTGCTTTTAAGAATTTAACAGGTACCACTTCTTTGCCATCATAATTTATTGGGTCAATTCTTGTTAAGCCGACATTGTAAAGCACACGAAGATAAGTAAGGTAATTCTTTGAAAATGTCATCCAGAAACGAATTCTCTTCAAACCTTTGATATGAGTAGGTATAGTTTCTAATTCTTCATGATACATAAGGTAAGGAGTAAATTTACCAGCTTCTGGAAAATTAAATTCAAAATAAGGAGCATCTTCATCAATTAATTTACCCTTTTCTAACCACCTTCCATCTTTCCAATATTTTATAGGAAGTATAAGCTCACGAAGATTTATCTCTGGGTCAAAATTTGGAGCAAATTTAATCTTTTCATCTTTAGAGCCCCCATTACAATCAAGGATGTCGATAGTATCTATCTGATCAAAAATATAATCTCTCGCATAAGCAGAATAAATATTTGAAACTCCCGGATCAAACCCAGCTCCTAAAATAGCAAGCAAACCTTTTTTCTTAAATGCTTCATTTTTGGCTAATTGCTTTTCATAAGAAAATCCATAATGCTCTGGGTGCTCATAACAAGCTGTATCTATATACCTTACTCCGTACTCCAAACAGGCATCCATCACCACAAGATTATCATAAGGGCTTCCCCAATTTATCACCAAATCTGGACGCACTTCATTTAGTAGGTTTAAGAAATTTTTACCTGTACCTACATCAGTGATATGTATTTTTAAATCTACTTTACCTTTAGACTTTTTCTTTACAGAATCTCTCACAGATTCGCACTTTTTCAAAGTCCTACCTACAACATGAATCTCTCCAAAAACCTTTGAATATTGAGCCATTTTATGAAGTCCAACACTTCCTACATTTCCACATCCTATAACTAAAATTTTATTCATTTTATTAAAGCAAAATTAAATTAATAACCCTTATATTTTACTACAAACCACCCAAAATAAAAAGTCCTTAAATAACTAAGGACTTTTTATTATTTAGTATAATTTTACTTAATTAAAGCTATTGTCTTTGGCCCTACCACACCATCCCCTACCAACCCATTTGCTAGTTGGAATTTAATAACAGCTTGTTTAGTTTTTGGACCAAAAACTCCATCACTAAGACCAGATTCATATCCTTTTTCATTTAAATACTCTTGTAAAGATTTTATATCATCCCCGGACATACCATGCCTCAATACTTTATTAAAAAATTTAGGTATTTCGTTTATTTTAGAATTATCTACGATAGAAGGATTTATTTGTGTTGGGAATTGCTCTAATAAATTTTGTGCTGCAGAAGTATTCCCCATTGAAATTAAATTACTATAAATAGATGAAGCAGAAGATCCAGAAGATCGGTGTCTATTCCTAGTACTTTCGCAAGTACCTGTAGTAAAAGTATTATCAGATCCGTACCAAAAACTAATTAACCTTGTAACTTTGTACGCTCTAAAATGATAGGTCGTTTCACAATCCAAAGAATTAACTTCTAAAGAAAAATTATCGTTAGGATCAAATGGTCCATCTTCAGAAATATTTTCGCCATAGTTCTCATCTAATCCATATTCAAAACCCCTAGAATTAACAGCATCCGTCACTCCATAAGTACTACCATTAAAAATAACACTATTTTTTGTAATAGATGAAGTGCCTTCTGTTGTTACTCCACTAGGTGCTGCAATTAAATTTAAGGGTAAAAATATTAAACTTAATGAGTAAAGAATACTTATAAAAAAGATTTTGCTTAAAATTATATTTTTCATACAAATATTATATCATCTTTTAAAAAAAATATAAAAACTTGATTTTTGGTGTAAATAATATATAATTAAAGAGTTTATATTTTATATACCCTCGCTAGATCAAAAGGTGGTAAACAAAATGTCTAAAACAATAATTGTTAACAAATTTGGTGGAGGAATCTTGAAGAAAGAATTTATTCATCTTGTTTCAAAAAGGCTAAAAGAGCAAATAAAAAAAGGAGCTCAACCTATAGCCGTGCTTTCTGCTTTTCCAGGAATCACAGATGAATTGCTTTCTTTTATGACTATAATTAAAGAAAATAATACTAAAGAAAATATAGAATCTCTTACGACAAAGATAAAACAAAAACATTTTGATATAATAGAATCTATTGGTATAGACAAAAATCAAATATCTAATGTAAAAAATGATATCGAAAATTCTTTAAATAAATTAAAAGAAGATCTCAATAAAAATACAGCGTTTAATAGTAAACTGGAAGATAAAATAGTTTCTTATGGAGAAAGACTCTCTACTATAATAATGAGTTATTATTTCAAGAAAACAATTCCTGTGGTAGATACATTACTTGCCGAAGACATTCCTATAATTACAGATGATAATTTCAAAAATGCCAATATAAATTACGAAGTATCTAAAAATAATTTAATAGAGAAAGTTACAAACACAAAAGGTCTCGTGGTTATATCTGGTTTTACTGGTAAAACTAAAAATGGAGAAATTACAACACTTGGTCGTGGAGGAACAGATACGACAGCATGCTTTGTGGGTTCTGCGCTCAATACTTCGAAGATAGTTCTATGGAAAGATGTGGGTGGAGTGCTCTCTGCTGATCCTAGAATTATAAAGAATACAAAAACGATACCTTTCATAGATTATTTTGAAGCGGAAGAAGCAGGTAAAATAATACACGACAAAGCCATACAATATATAAAAATAAATCAAACTCCAATAGAAATATGTTCAATTATTGATCCTAAACAAAAAACAAAAATAGGCAAATCATCTAAAAAAATTTCTGGAGCCAAACTTGTAAGTATTAAAAAAGATTTGAATTTCATTCTAGTCACAGATGAAAATATTAAACTTAATGATTTGATACTTTTAGTATCTCAAATATTTAATAAATATAAACTAGAAATAACACTCATAAGTAATTCTAAATATAGTTTACAAATAATTTCTGATAACAAAAATGGCAATCTAGATAAAGCTTGTAATGAAATAAGAGAAAAAGTTGAAAAAATAGAAATAACCCCATCAACAATGATTTTCGCTATAGGACTTTTTAATGCCAAAGATGTTAGTACTTTTAATGATATAATATTAAAACAAGACGCAGAATTACTCATAAGTGCTTTCTATTATGAAGATTGCAGGAGGATAGAAGCCATAATAAATACAAGTGATACAAATAAGGTCGTCAAAGCAGTTTATAAAAAATTTATTAGATAAAATAAGCAAAATTAAAATGCTTCACAAATTATATTCTGAAAAAAGTCCTCGGACGAGGGGAACGGGAGCCGGTGCCAGACATTTTTTCATAAAATAATTTGTTACGCATTAAAAAACAAGATGAAAAAAATAAAAGTTGGGATATTGGGTGCGACTGGTATGGTCGGGCAAAATTATATAAAACTATTAGACGGTCATCCTTGGTTTTCTGTTTCTTATGTAGCAGCATCAGCAAATTCAGCGGGACAAAAATATGAAGATGCAGTAAAGGGTCGCTGGCAAATGGATACACAAATACCTAAAAATGTTAAAAATTTAAAAGTAGAGGATGTAACTGACATAGAAAAAGCCAAAGGGAAATGTGATTTTGTTTTTTCTGCTTTTGAAATAAGTGATAAAAAGGTAATAAAAGAAACAGAGGAAGCTTATGCAAAAATGGGTACCCCTGTAGTCTCTAATGCCTCTGCAAATAGATGGACTCTTGACGTCCCAATGCTAATACCAGAGATAAACAGTGATCACATAGAAATAATAAAAACTCAAAAGAAAAATCATAATTGGGACAAAGGGTTTATAGTAGTTAAACCAAATTGCAGTCTTCAAAGTTATATTACCCCTATTTATGCACTAGAAAAATCTGGATTTCCTATAAAGAAAATAATGATAACTACACTCCAAGCTACATCTGGAGCTGGATACCCTGGGGTTCCAAGTCTAGATATGATAGACAATATAGTTCCATACATAGGAGGAGAAGAAGAAAAAACAGAAAAAGAACCATTAAAAATTTTAGGAAATATTAAAAATGGTGAATTTACAGAAAGAAAAGATTTAAAAATATCTGCCACATGTACAAGAGTTCCAGTTATAGATGGACATACAGCAGTTGTAAACATAGAATTTAAAGATAAAAAACCCACAAAAGAAAAAATAATAGAAATATGGAGAAATTTTAAAAGTACTCCACAAGACCTTAATCTACCTTTTGCTCCGATAAATCCAATCATTTACACTGAAGAAGAAAATCGTCCCCAACCAAGAAAAGATAGAGATGCTGATAAAGGTATGGCTGTTACAGTAGGAAGACTTAGAGATTGTAATATATTTGATTATAAATTTGTTGCACTTTCACACAACACAATTCGTGGGGCTGCTGGTGGTGGAATACTTAATGCTGAACTTTTAGTTAAAAAAGGATTTATAAAATAATTATCTCACTTCTAAAAAAATTTTGGGGTGATTATCAAGTATATTTGTTTTTATTTCAGGAAAAATTTCTCCTTTTTGTAATTGCCCAACAAATTCTGTTATTCTAGTTTTATAAGGGTAAACATATGCTTCAAATAAAACTCCACGGGCCTTAACTTGTACCATTAATTCTGGTAGTTCTTCTAAAATATATTTTCCAAATTTATTTATCTCATTATCATTAAATTTCCTTTTTTCTTTTGAAACCCATTCTTTTACGAAATTTTCTATATAATTTTTAAAATTAATATTTTTATCATATAAATTATATAAATATTTAACTTTCTCTTTATAATTAGAATCTGCAATATCTGACCATGTAGCATATATTATTTTTGCTTGTTCATCTTGATTAAAAGACAAACTAACCCTTTCTTTTATTTTAACAAAAAGATCCCTTCCGTACCTTACCGCAACCTCTTCTGCGTGATTATCAGACAATTTATTACGAACAGATAAATTAATTCCATGTATTGAGTCAGCAATATAAATTATTACATACTCTTTGGTGTGCAATAATGACCATTTAACTAATTTTTCTATATTATCTATACTAAACCATTTATTACCCAAACTAATAGCTACCCCAATATTATATTTTTTGAGTTCTATATCATTTTTATGGCAACCTCTTATTTGATGTAATTCCATAAATTTATTTTAATATAATTTTCTGTAGCTACCAACCAAATTCTTTACCTACGTCTTCAGGAGATTCTCGTTTTCGTGCTACAACTATATGTCCATTCTCGGCAATTAATTTTATTGGAGAAGAAAGCATACAATGATGCGACGCTAAAGCATCTTGATAAGCCCCCGTATCAAAAAATGCTACGTAAAAGGTATCATTAGGATCATAATTATAATCTGGTAAAACAACTGTATCATTAACCCCTGTGTAAATATCATCTGAATCACACGAAGAACCTGATATCCAAACATCATTTAATTTATTGTCAAATTTATTATTAACTGGAGCTACAAACCATTTTTGATTTATACCCCAAACATCAGGTAAGTCATTCATCAAACTTCCATCTATTACATACCATTTTTTTGCTCCAACTTTTTTATTATTTATTATTTTAGTATCAATAACTTTAAAAATTGTTATTTGGGCAGGAGCTACCATATACTTTCCCCATTCACAAATAAGATTTGGATGTGGAATTCCCCTCTTTTCTGATTCTTTTTTAAGAAGTTCAAAGAGTTTTTCAAGTATTTTTTCAACAGAATATTTTTTATTTCTTTCAAAAGGAATAGGCATTCCTCCTCCTATATCTAAAGTATCAAGAGATGGATTTGTTTCTTTTAATTTAAAATAAACATTGAGAGCGTATTTCGTAGTTTCAACAAGATCAGATAATTTTTCAATTTTTCCAATTCTATAATGTAAAATTTTTAAATTTCTAAATGAAGACATTTTTAAAAGTTCATTCCTTGAAAATCCAAATCTATCTATCTGTTTATTCCAATTTGTTTTAGATTTAACTGGCACATCAAGTCTAATTCCGACATCATATTTGGAATTCTGAAAAGTTTTAAGCTCACTGGGACCCTCTATAATAGGTACAACTTTAAGTCCTCTATGTTGAAGTTCATCAATAAGATTTATATATCTATCTGTCTTAGGTCCATTACATAAAATGCGCATCTTTTCGTTAAAAGATTGCTGTTCTAGCATTTTTTTAACAATATAAAGCTCATTATATGATGAAGTTTCAATATTTGCTCCTTCTCCCACCATAGCAAGTACTACTTCTTTTGTTTGACTTGCTTTCATTGGGTAGTGATAAAAAAACTTCCCCTGATATTTTAATTTTTTAATTAATGAATCAGATAAATCAAGTAGGTCCTCAACTCTTTCCTCGATAATATAAGGAAAAAGGATTTCAAGTGATGTCCCGAATTTTTCTGCTAAATATTTTATATTATAGATATTATTACCCTCTTTAGCGATAAGATCCCCATCTTTATTAAAGTCGAAATACTGAGTATTAAAATCCTTTATACCAAGCTTCCAAAGTTTTTTAGAAGCAATTGAGCGTTTGGTCATCTAATTACATAAGGTATCTTACACTTACCTTTAATAAATAATATTAATAAAATATATCATAACAAACCTGAGAGATTTGTAAAGAAAATTACAATCCTTCCTCTTTTAACTTCTCTACATACTCTTTACTCTTTTTTGAAAGCTTTGTTGGGATAATAATATTTACTTTTATAATTATATCCCCTCTTCCATAATTACTTGGGACACCTTTCCCCCTTACTCTTAACAACTCTCCATTATTTATTCCTTCTGGAATTTTAACTTCGAGATAACCACCATCAAGGAGTTTCAATTTATAAGTGGAACCAAGAAGTGACTCAGTTAGTTTTATTTTTATTTCAGTTATAAGATTTTGACCATCTCTTTTATAAATATCATTAGGTTTAACTCTAATCTTTAAAAATAAATCCCCAAAATTACCACCTCTTATAGCTTCTCCTTCACCATTTACACGAAGAGTCTGCCCATTTTCTATACCTCCTGGTATTTTGATGTCTAATTCTTCGTTTTGTTTATGTATTCCAAGGCCTTTGCAAACAGAACATTTTTCATCAGGTATTTTACCAGACCCAAAACAATCAGAGCAAGTAGCAACAGATTCAAAGCTTCCAAGAATTGTTCTTTTTATTTCTCTTATCTTACCTGACCCACTACACTTCTTACAATTATTCATTTTGGAGCCCTTTTTTGCCCCAGACCCATCACAAGAGGAACAAGTGGAGTTACGATTGATAAAAATCTTTTTTGTTGTCCCAAAAATAGATTCCTCAAAACTAATTTCTATATTAGTTTCTAAATCTCTACCTTTTTTGGTGGCATTTCTATTTCTACCCATTCCTCCACCAAAGAAATCTCCAAAGATGTCACCTAAATCTCCCATATCAAATTCTACCCCACCATTACCATTTCTAAAATCAAACCCTCCAAATCCTCCACCTTGACCTCCGAAACCACTCCCAAAAGGAGATCCTTCTGCACTACCAAACTGATCATAGTTTGATCTCTTTTTATCATCAGAAAGGACTTGGTAAGCTTCATTTACCTCCTTGAACTTAGTATCATCTCCTTTATTTTTATCAGGATGATAAGTATGGGCAAGCTTATGAAAAGCTTTTTTAATCTCATCTTTAGAAGCACCCTTGTTCACTCCTAAAATTTTATAATAATCTTTGGACATAGATTTTAATTATACAGATATTATTTTAAAATAGAAATAGTCTTATTGGGGAGGCTTGCGAGCGCGACGGCGCGAGCACTTGAGAAAATTTTTAGTAAAAAATTTTCGTGCTCCCCAAGAAGAGCTATTTCTATTTTATTATTTACCCTCTTCTTTTACTTCAGCATCTTTTATTTCTGGTTCTTGTTCTTCTGGTGTTGGATTATTTCCTTCAGGCTGCGCATTGCCGGCCTTACTCATCGCCTCACCAATTTTTGACATTTCATTTGAAAGTTCTTCGGTAGCTTTTTTAATAGTTTCAATATCATTACCTTCCTTAGCGGTCTTAAGAGAAGCTATTTTTCCTTCTACTTCAGTTTTCAAACTAGCATCAACTTTATCTCCATAATCTTTCAAAGATTTTTCAGCTGTAAAGATCATCATATCGGCAGTATTTTTAATATCTGCTACTTCTTTTTTCTTTGCATCTTCTTCAGCATGAGCGAGAGCTTCATCTTGCATCTTCTTTATATCTGCATCTGTAAGGCCCGATGAGGCTTCTATGCGGATAGACTGAGCCTTACCTGAAGCTTTATCCATAGCTTTGACATTAAGTATACCGTTTGCATCCACATCAAAAGTAACTTCTACTTGAGGAATACCACGTGGAGCAGGAGGAATACCATCTAAGATAAATCTTCCAAGAGATTTATTATCAGATGCCATTGGGCGCTCACCTTGAACAATATGAATTTCTACACTTGTCTGATTATCTGCTGCGGTTGAAAATGTTTGTGATTTAGATGTAGGAATAGTTGTATTTCTCTCTACAAGTTTTGTGGCCACACTTCCTAATGTTTCAATTCCAAGTGATAATGGGATAACATCAAGGAGAAGAACATCGCGAACATCACCCTGAAGTACTCCACCTTGGACAGCAGCACCGAGTGCTACAACTTCATCTGGATTTATTGATCGATTTGGTTCTTTACCAAAAAGTTTTTTAACTTCTTCTACTATTTTTGGCATTCTTGTCTGTCCTCCAACCATTATTATTTCATTTATTTCTCCCATTTTAAATGGACTTGCTTCCATTGCACGTTTTGTAATTTCAATAGAGCGAGTGATGTATTCTTCTGAAAGAGATTCAAGAGTTGCACGAGACATTTTTATGAGTAAGTGTTGTGGACCTTCTGCGGTAGAAGTAATAAACGGGATATTTACTTCTGTTTCCATTGTAGTTGAAAGTTCAATTTTTGCTTTTTCAGCTGCTTCATCGAGTCTCTGAAGTGCAAGTGGATCTTTGGTAACATCTATACCTGATTGCTTTTTGAATTCATCCGCTAACCAGTAGATAATCTTTTGATCTATATCACGACCTCCCATATGAGAGTCTCCATCTGTTGACTTAACCTCTATGACATCATCAGAAACCTCAAGAACAGAAACATCAAATGTACCACCACCAAAGTCAAAAACTACAATCTTTTCATTTTTCTTATTATTAAATCCATAAGCTAAAGCTGCGGCTGTCGGCTCATTTATAATTCTCTTAACATCGAGCCCAGCAATAGCACCTGCATCTTTTGTAGCCTTTCTTTGTGCATCGTTGAAATAAGCAGGAACAGTAATTATAGCTTCCGTAATTTTCTCACCAAGTTTTGTTTCTACGTCTGCTTTTATTTTTGAAAGTATCATTGCAGAAATTTCTTCTGGGCGAAACCATTTATCCCCAATATTTACTTCTGCTCCAGCATCTTTACCTTTTTGAATTTTAAAAGGTGCAGTCTTTGCTGTTTTTTGTATTTCGGGATCATCATACATATGACCCATAAATCTTTTAATACCATAAATTGTATTTTGTGGATTTGTGACAGATTGACGCTTCGCAAGAAGACCAACAAGCCTATCTCCATTTTTTGAAATAGCAACTATAGATGGAGTCGTCCTTCCACCTTCAATGTTTTCTATTATTTTTGGTTGACCACCCTCAATGATAGCCACCGCACTGTTTGTTGTACCCAAATCTATACCTATTATTTTTGACATATATTTTTTAAAAAATTAACTAATAATAATTTATAATAAAATTAACCAAAGAAATTTTTAAATAATTTTATTAAAGGGGTTTGTGGGCGCGACGGCGCGAACATTTGAGAAAATTTTCAGTAGAAAATTTTCGTGCCCTTTAAGAAAAGCTATTTATAAATTTCTACATAATACTGATTATACTCTTTTATATTATTTTGACAAGTATTTAGTGGTCGCTAAATACTTGTTGAATATTATATTTATATATGATATACTGTCAATAGTATGAAAAAACATGATTTTTCAAGGAAAATTATAAAAATACTATCTGAAAAACCAGCTATTTCTATATCTGAAATAGAGGAAAGAGTATCCAGTGACAAAAACTCAAAATATGCTCTAAATCGCTCTATAAAGGGTCTAAAAGACTCAGGATTCATCGAAAGCATAGATACTGGTCAAAGTAAATTTGCTAAGCTTACAAAGGAAGGTAAGAAGAAAGCTCATAGTATAAAGCTTGAGTGCGAAAATGCAGTCATAAGTAATACTTGGGATGGTCTCTGGAGAATTATTCTTTTAGATGTCCCTGAGGAAAGAAAAAACGAAAGAGAAGCAATAAGATATTTACTAAAAAAAGCTGGATTTATTGCTATTAAAAACTCAGTTTGGGTCTCTATGTACCCTTTTGAATATTTATTTACAAATATTAAAAAAGATTTAGGCCTCACAACCGAGCTTATGATTATAGTCACTGATAAATTAGATAAAGAAACAGAAAAAGAATTTTCATCACTTTGTATAAATAAAAAAGAGTAAGGTCTTACCTTACTCTTTTTTATTGTATTTCTATCACATTATTAGGAGCATCTTCGTCTAAACTCTCTACTACTTCTACTGGTTCTAATTGCTCTATATCCTCTTCTTGTTGGGATTGTTCATCTCCCCCTTGCTGTTCTTCTGTTTGAGGTATTTCAGTCTCTTCGTTTGGAGAAGTAAAAATTTCTTCTTCGGGAGACTCTTCTGTCGTATCTATAATTTCATCTTCTATATTTTCTTCACTACATTCACCTTGAATCTTTTCAAATTCTCCATTCTTTATGGTCACACAATAAAACTCTCCAGTTTCAGTATCTTTCATTTCTATACCTTCTGTAACAACTGTCTTTATAAATATTTTATTAAACCAATTTAATTCATTTTCAAAAGACATATTAATCAGATCAAAAATAGAATTATTTTGTTCTAATAAATTAATTTTTATCTCTTCAATCTTCAAATCAAGTTCTTTAATAGCATTAACAGTAGTTGCAAGTATAGGACGATCAGATAAGGTTAGATAACCCTTAGGATCTATCCCTACCGCCTCAGGAATAACTGCTTGGATATTTTGAGCACTAAATCCAGCATATGTATTTTCTGTATCAAATCCGGTTTCGTTTTTCCATGTATATATTATTGGATTAATTGACTTTATTGTTTCTAAAGCAGCATCTTTATTATTAAAATATCCTTGTATGTTCTTTAAATTTTCATCAGACGAGGCTGTAATATTTCCACTTGCATCTGTCACAAGTGATCCTGCTCCATATGATGAAAATTGTATATTCCCTGATAAATAATGATTGGTCGTAGATGTATTACCCCATTGAGCAGTGTTACTACCACGACCCGTAGCATTATACCCAATTACAGTTTCATTTGTATTCCCATCAGCTCCAGCTTTTGCACCATAACCAAGAT
>CAZUAA010000005.1:0-33260 GCA_964618365.1 uncultured Candidatus Saccharibacteria bacterium
AAAAATTATTTCTTACTTCGAAGAAAAAATTAAAAACCCAGTTATGTAAAATAAAGGCTGTACTTAATCATGGTACAGCCTTTCTTTTATCTTTTTATTTAGAAAAACAAAAAATATTTACGACTATAAATTTATTATATTTTTAATAAAGAAGCTACATAATCAATATCTTTATCTCCTCGGCCAGAAAGATTCACAATAATAATTTTGTCTTTTTCTAAAGTTGAAGCAAATTTTATAGCATATGCCACTGCATGAGCACTTTCAAGAGCTGGAATAATACCTTCAATTCTAGATAAATCTAAAAATGCTCTAGTTGTTTCTTCATCAGAAATTGAAGTATATTTAACTCTTCCGATATCTTTTAAATACGCATGGATAGGTCCAACACCAGGATAATCTAAACCAGATGCTATAGAATGAACATTATTAGGCTCTCCATTATCATTTTGTAATACAATAGTTTTCATCCCGTGGATTACTCCCTCTGTCCCATAAGTGATAGTAGCCGCATGTTCACCAACACCTAGACCCTTCCCTGCTGGTTCTACACCTATAAGCTTAACTTCATCATCTAAAAATTCGTGGAATAAACCAATCGCGTTTGAGCCACCACCGACACATCCAATTATATAATCTGGTAATCTTTTTTCTTGCTCTATGATCTGCTCTTTTGCTTCTTTACCAACAATTGATTGAAAATCCCTAACTATCATTGGGTATGGATGAGGTCCGACGACTGAGCCAATCGCAAAAAAAGTGGTCTTATACTCTGTCATAAAAGTCGAAAAAGCACTATCCACTGCATCCTTAAGGCACCTACCACCTGTATTAACTTCTACAACCTTTGCTCCGAGTAATTTCATACGAATAACATTAGGATGTTCTTTTTTTACATCAATAGAACCCATGTGGATTTCACACTCAAGCCCCAACAATGCAGCTGCTGTAGCCAATGCAACTCCATGTTGTCCTGCCCCAGTTTCAGCTAATACTTTTTTCTTTCCCATTCTTTTAGCAAGTAATGCTTCCCCTATACAATGATTTATTTTGTGAGCACCGGTATGATTTAAATCTTCACGTTTTAAATAAATTTTTGCACCACCCAATTTTTCTGTTAAATTTTTTGCAAAATACAGTGGTGATGGACGTCCAACATAATTCTTTAATAAATCAGCATATTCTTTTTGAAATTCTGGATCATTTTTTGCTTTCAAATATTCTTTTTCTATTTCTTTTAATGGTTCTACTAATTGTGGTGGAATAAAGCTTCCCCCAAATCTTCCATAATAGCCATTTTCATCTGGCAAACTGCTTAATGATTTTGTATTTGTTTTCATATAATTTATATTTTTAAAATGGTAATGTAAAAACTAAGCGTTTTCTAACTACGCCAAAACTCAGTGCAATGTTGTTTAAAAATAAATTCATCCATATAATCTTAAATAAAAAGACCCAAATTAATGTGGGTTAGTATGTATTGTAAAAAGAAAACTGTAAATACAACAGACTACCCACTTATGTGAGTCATCCACCATGCTGTATTAACATAAACACCTTTTATTTGCATATTTTTATTATAGTTCAAATATTATTAAGTTGCAATATTTAAAAAATAAATTATATCAATAGATAAAATTTATAATTATTTAACCAACTTACCTCCCCTTTCTGTAAAGTGGTTTATTCCACCTATATTTAAAACATTTTTCTAATATAATCAAGTTCTACATTACTATTTATTAAAAAATACAATAATGATAAAATAATATTATGGAAACAATAAAGAAAAAAGAAATGATGCGTTGGGCAATATTTTTAATAATATCTGGTCTTGGAGCTCTTTGGTTAACATTTTGGTGGAATAAATCTATGAATGGAGATGGTGGTGGCTTTGGGTTCCCCGATTCAATAAGGGGAGTTGATATAACCACGGGTTATTATATTTTTAATTCTATCCTACTTACACTGTTAGGAATAGTGCTTATTCTTAAAAAATTCAAAACTTATTCGATTTTATCAATAATTTTAGGTTTTTCTGTGACAATAAGTTTATTTGCTTTTGATGTGTCTGTTAATTTCAACCCTATAAGAAATTTATTCTTTCTCACAGTTATAGAAGGAATGTTAATGGGTTTTGCAGTTGGTGGTACTATTCTCGTCCCAATGTTTTTAATTGGAGTTTATAAAAGCTTAACAAGAGGAATTGGATACTTTAGAGGAAAAATTAATTACGATACACTGAATTAATTAAAAAATCAAATTATTTAACCAACTTACCTCCCCTTTCTGTAAAGTGGTTTATTCCACCTATATTTAAAACATTTGAAAATCCTAAAGATTTCAGTATAGCTTCAGCTTCTCCTGCTCTCCTGCCAGACCTACAATAGATATATATCTCTTTATCTTTTGGAAGATTTGAAACACTATCCCCATTTATTTCTCCGAGTGGTAAATGGAGCGCCCCATCTATGTGCCCCTCACTCCATTCAGAATCTTCTCTCACATCCAAAAGCACTATTTCTCCGTTTGAAACTTTCATAGGTAAAGTTTCTGAATTCATTTCATTATAAATATCATACTTCTCTACTTTCAGTTCTTTTACATCACATTCTGCTCCATTACATTTTTGAGAATTAAAAAATATAAAAGCCACACCTAAAAGCACCACCCCTGTAAAAATTATTATATATTTGTTTTTCTTCATAAATTTATTATATCAAAAAATTATTAATCTTCGTTATTACAATTCACACAATATCCAGGGTAATCAATGGGCTGGTTTATATGTGATCTGCAATCTCCTTGAAGACAATAATAAACTGCACTATTTACACCAAAACCCTCTGCCCACTCTTCGTCTGGAAAACTACAATCTTCCAAATCTCCCCCCGCTGGACAAAAACGAATACTAATTTGAACAATTCGCATATTTGGATAATCTGGATCTTCCCAGTTATCCCAGTCGTAGACACTCCCCGGCCAAGGGGCATCTGGCCAGTCACCTTCTCCTTGACCAGCTAAATAAGTTTCTATTCCAGGTGGGATATTTCTATTTGCATCTGGTGGATACTCTCCTCCATTATCAGCAGCATAAAGCTCAAGCGCAGTTTCCATACTCCTGTATTCAGACAAAGCCCTACCATAATATGCCCTATTCCTTGAGCCACGCAAGGATGGAAAAACAGTTGCAGCCAAAGCACCAATTATCCCTATCACAATTAGAAGTTCTAGTAATGTAAACCCTCTTTGTCTCATAATAATATTTTAACACATATCAAAATATATAAAACCTTTATTCAACTTCCCCTACCACAGCCATATGGTCAGACACTCCATCTACAAGCTTTACATTTTCTACCTTTATGTCGCCTTTGGTAAAAAAACAATCCACCATATTAAATAAACCTTTCACTCTATGTAAATTCTGATCAATACTTGTTTTATATTCTTTAGGAATATTATCTTTAAAATGACTCGCTATCATTTCAAATGTTGTTCTTCCTCTTGGAGCATTAGTATCCCCTATTAAAATAAATTCTTTTAAATTATTATCCAAAATATTTATAAGTTTTTTTGCATCTTCTATCTGAAAAGGGGTTGAGACTCCTTCATATGTCCAGGTAAAATGAGTACTGGCTATATTATACTCTTTACCATTTAAAGATAAGATCTTTGCCCACATAACCAATGTATTTACATTATTACGATCTTCTACTCTAGTAGAAGGTATATGGACATTTAGATTATTTTCATCACCTACAATATACTCGCTATTACTTTCTTTAATGTCTTTTGCAAATATTGCTATACCAAACTTTCTGACACCTTTGTTTTCTTTACATCTTATAGATGAATCCCAAAGATTCATTGGTTTATAGAAACACTCCATCTCAAGTTCTTTTTTATAAAAGTCTACTTGATCTTCAAAAAGTTCTTGCATGCAAACAACTTCCGGCCCCTCATTTTTTAAAAATGGTAAGACTGTGTCAGTGTGCAAATCTCTCTCAATATTTATTGAAATTATTTTCATACAAATAGTATACCAAAATTCCCTATAAATGATATATAGTATTTTTTATTTTAACTCTAATTTTATCACCACTATTTCACTTTTAGTCCCCAATCTTTGAGGTGGCCCCCATGTCCCTGCCCCACTGCTAGTCACCACTGCCATTTCATTTAAATAATTTAACCCATAAGAAAATTCTTTAAAGATTTTCCTAGCAAGCCATGGCCCAGGCCAGATTTGCCCATTGTGTACATGCCCAGATAAAACTAAATCAAATTTATATTTTTCTACTTCGAGAAGTAAATTAGGAGCATGTTTAATTAAAATCTTTGGTATATCCTTTTCTAAATTTAATATCTTAAATACATTTTCAAAAATATCCTTGTTTGAGCCAGAAGCATAATCTAGCCCCACGATATTTATATCATCAACCAAAATACTTTTATTATCAAGGACTTCTACCCCAGCACTTATAAGGGATTCTATAAATAAATTATGATCCCCATACTCTTCATGATTCCCTGATGCAAAATAAATACCTTTTTCTGTCTTTATATCTTTCATTAGTAGAGCTACTTCTTTGGCATTAACAGATGGCCCATCATAATAATCCCCCGCTATGATAACAATACTTGGATTTTGTTCATTAACTTTTGTAATCAATTTCTCTCCAAATTTCAAATTTCTAATATTTCCAAAATGAGTATCAGAAAAAAGGATGATATTTTTCCCTGCCCAAGATTCTGGTAAATTTTCTATACCTACATTATATTTTGTGACTTTAATATCAAACGAATTATAAATTCCATAAATACTAAAAATAACAGCAAAGAAAAATAAAACCATACCTATCACCCTAGGTATCAATAAAGACAAACCAGAAAAAGAAAAAACAAAATAAATGATCGCAAAGATTATACAAGCAAGGAAAAGTAAATAGAGAGTACCTAGCCACATGGCACTTATTTTATAGAAAATTGATCCAATTTTTGTATAGCTTAACTGTGTAACAATAGTAGCAACAACAAAAGAAATTGAACTTAAAAATAAAAGAACACGAAGAGAATAAATTAGTTTTAAATTTGTAATATTAAATATTGTAAGGAAACTTTTATATAGGACAAGATGCCCCATCCCTATTATAAAAAGTATAAATATAACTATAAAAATCATCTGTGGTATTATTTTCATACACACATTGTAGCATAAAAAGATGGTTGTTTATTACTCATCCTTATAACATATTTTTAAATTAGTACAGTAGAAAGTATTATAGGATACTCATACAAAACATAAAAGACCAATACAAATAAACCGAACCACCATCCAAGATCAGAAATGATAAGGCTTATCATTATTTTAACCTGCCAAGATTTTGGGAGAAGTTCTCCATCCTTACCTTCCTTTTCTCTTTGGATCATATATGGACTCACACGAAAAGATAAGAAAAGTCCATTTAGTATAAGGACTATAGCTATACCAAGCAAAGTAATCGGCACATAAGTAGAAGTATCATTTCTAAAGAATATAAATCCTCCCACAAGACAAAGCATTATCCCTATCCAAATCATCGGCTTGGTCACCTTGTGAGTTCTCGTTGTCGCCTCGGTCCAATACTTGGACTTCCTTCCTAGGAATCCATGGATGTCGATCACCGTCACCGCCCCGAGCCCTATTACAAACCCCGCTATTAATATAAATAATCCAATAAAATCTAAAGTCATAAATTTATTATACCACAAAGATTTTATTTTTAATCAAAAATATTAAAAAGACCACATATATTTTTTTGATATGTGGTCTTTTAATTTTTTAATTTGTTATTTTTGTTAGGCCATACTAACTCTGCTCCAACAACAAGAATAACAAAAAGGATCAATGCAATAAATTTGGAAAAGAATGTGTTTATTAATTCATTTTTAAATATAAACACAAAACCAAAACCAAATAAAAAAATAAAAAGTATTATCACTCCAATAATTTTTCTAATTTTCATTTCATAAATTTTGTTCATTTATACCACAATAGTAAGAATATACCAAAAAATAAAGACAGGGTGTTTGCATGATTAAACGCAAACACCCTGTTAATTCAATCAATTTTTTGTAGAAGGGCAACTAAATCTTGCTCTTCTAAGACATCGTGCTCATCCAAATAGCTTTGGATTGAGTCAATGATATCTTCGAATTCATAACCCTCGACTTCGAGAGTAATTTCATCTTTTCCATTTTCATGTTCCTTTAAAAAAGAGTACACGTTTTCATAAAACAGATATCCTGCTCTATGAACCCGGAGCAGAAGTTTCACTTCTTTCAAAGTTAAATTTAATATAGTCATAGCGAATAAGTTTTTATAAATTAGACTTTTTCTAAACCTTATCACACCCACCCCAAAAGTCAAATAAATAAAAAGACTCACAGTTTAAAAACTACGGGGCTTTTTATTTCATTAAAATGATCCTTTATTTAAAAGTACAAGTCATCACACATTGCATGGTACATATGACCGCATCTTTGTTGTGGCGACAAGCCGAATTACATTCATTGTATTCTCCACCTTTTTCTATACAAGCACTTTTTGAAAGAGAATTTATCTCGCAACTAGAATTATAAGCAAACCACTCTCCCCCATCCCCCTCGCAAGATACTTTCTTTGTATCTACCTTTACTTCCGGCTTCGTGTCATCAATTTTAGGATTTTCAGTTTCTTCTTTATTTACCTCCTCTTTGATATTATTTTTATTTTGATTCTCAAGCGAAGAGCCTACTGGGAGCACTTCTTCTTTTTGTAAAATAATATCCCCCTTATCTTTTTTTATAAAATCATATCCGCTCAAATATAAACCCCCACCCAAAATGATAACAGCCAATATTGTAATTAAAATTATTTTTTTCATATCCACATTTTAACACCTTTAAACAATCTTGCATATAAACCAAATCTGATCTATTAAATATTTAATTAAAACCAAATGCCCATTTGGACATTTACCATTTTGCCATCATAAAGGTCTTCCTTTTGACGAATCTGCTTTTTGAGTGGCAAGATATATATCGGTCTATGCCAATCTTTAAAAATAGAAGTGATCCATTCTGTCTTCCCAATTTTTACTTTCGCATAAATAGCACCCCATCCGCGCCTTGGTTTACCTTTTTGCATTTCTACAATCTTGGCTGAAATTTTATCTGGCACAGGCACAAACCTCCAAGCACTTGAAAGGTCTTCCCTGTCATACCCCGCACTCCAGACGATAACCTTCCCCCGAAATTTGAAGTTTATGATTTTAGGTTTTTTAAGTTGAGTCATGATTTTAACTCATTTTTAACTACAATATTAATTTTTTCTAAAATCTTTTCTAAATTTTCAGAAACAACTTTATTTAGAGCATCATCATATTGATTACCCCAACCTTTATTACCTGTAGATCTCTTTTCTCTGTATGCACCCATTATTTTTGAGTAAATCTGTAACCATTCATCCTCAAAATTTTTTATATCTTTAAATAAATCTTCATCCAAAAATATTGATTTTTTTCTTTTTAACATATTAAAATCTTGATACATATCTCCGCATTTTTTCAAATTATCAATCATTAATTCCTCATCTGAATTTAAAACTGTCTTCCTAATTAAAAGTTTTAATTCTTCTAAAATTCCATAAATATCACATAAAACTTCTATTTTCCTTTCATAATAATTCTTAAATTTAAATTCTTTTTTTGCTAAAAAATAAGTTAAAAAAACAGCAAAAACTGTAATTATAGGGGTTATTAAATTTACAAAATCACCAGAGAACAAAACAATTTCATAATTTTTTAAAATCATTTTAAATTTTTTTATTAAAATTTTTATAATTGTGACCTTTTAAATATTATTCTCAATTAAAATATAATCATTTTATAACCTCTTGAACTACACCTTGAACACTATCTCCTTCTTCAGGAATAATTGGCTTGTGTATAGGATTTGAACTTTTTGGCAAAAGGATTCTTCTCCCATCTTTTTTATCATAATATTTAATAGTCACATTTTCTCCACCCAACAAAGCAACAACTCTATCCCCTGTTTCTCCTTTAATACCAAATTTACACAAGACTAAATCACCGTCATTTATTCCTGCTTTATTCATAGAGTCCCCTGTTGCTCTTAAAATAAAATATTGATATCCGGGTTTTATTTTATTTTTATCAACTTTAATATATTCTTCAATATTTTCTTCCCCCATCAATGGACTTCCACAAGGGGCAGATCCAACCAATGGAATAGAAACAAAACTATTTATATTTAAATATGGGGATTTTATAATTTCACTACTTTTACTTAAACCAATAAATCTTTTAAAATATTCTCTTAAATTTTGATCAACAATATAAATATATGTTCCTTTTATACCGCGAGTAAGAATAGTTTTATAAATATTTTTTATATAATCATCAAGTTCTTTTGGGTCTTGAATTCCTGCTCGGCCGTTCCTGTCTAAATACTTTTCTCTATCGACAAAAAACTTTTTATTTTCTATATCGTAACCAAATTCCGGACCAATAATAACTCCGACGTAATTCAAGTCATAACCTTGGACTGTATGAATACAACCAACTTCGTTTATAGCGTTTAGTGAATTAACCCAGTCTGTCGCAGTAGAATTCCAAATACCTTTATAATCTCCTATTTCAATATCATATTTTTGTTTTGATTTTGATCCAGATTTTGTGTGCCAAGGCCAAGCATAACCAGCAACAACACGAGAGAGTCCATGCTTTTTATCTTTTTCCTTAATAACAGAAACCATTTCTTCTACATTGTCGTAGATTTTAAAATCATAACTTCCAAAACTTGTCTTATTTGGCTTTTGTAGGTCAAAAAAGTTTTCTATAAACTTTAGATAATCTTCTGCATCTATTTGATTTTCTCCTCCACCGATACGCATTTGAGTAGAAAGCGTGTAATGTTTTGCATTTAGATTTTTAAAATCTTCTTTTCTAACATCTGCTGGTTTTATACTTTGGTTTTCGTCGTAGAAAAATATTTGATTTTTTGAACACTTCATTATCCAGTCCAAATTTGTCGCTTCTTTTGAGAATCCTAATCTTGCATTAACTTGATCATACGCACCCATACCCATGATATTTTTTCTTCTCTGCAGGCGGTGAGCTTCGTCAACGATTAAAAGATCGTAGCTGTCTCGAGCAACGTCGTTTGGACCAATAACCATAGAACTACTGAGACCTTTTATTTTCCCAAAAACCTTTTTTATTGTTGTTCTAAGGGGAGTCATCGGTACAACTAGTGCCATTTTCAAGTTTTTCGTCTCATCCTGTTCTTTTAAAAATTTAAAAAGATAGGTGGCAAGAATTGTTTTTCCTGTTCCTGGTTTTCCGTTTACAATATATGACTGTGATTTTCCAGACTTAAGATCTTTAAAAATTTTACGAGCAACGAAAAGCTGGTCCTCTGTTAAAGATTTATACGGCGAATATTTAAATAAATCAGTGTTTTTTAAATCTTCAAGGGTGCTTTTTGCAATCCCCATCTCTAAAAATTGTTTCCAGATATCTTCGAATTTTGCTTTATATTTTGGTCGATCATAATAGTTGTGATTTTTTAATCCACCATTTTTATTATGCAAGGTAAAAACTTGATCTGCAGACATGTATTGAATAAGCCAAGACTCAATATCGAGCGCCGCCGACACATTGAATTCATCATCACTTAAAATATGAGCTGTTTTTAATTTTAGTATTTGTTTTTCTATATTTTCGTTATGCTGTCTAAGTCTTCTGTATGCATTTATTGCTTGACCAACATAAACGTCTTTGCCATTCTCCAAAACATAAACGACAGGCCAATTCTTTCCAAAACGATAAGCTCTGATTTCATTGAAGCTATTTTTATCAAATTTAAAAGATTTGATTTGAGACATATTACAATTCCGTATATTTAGAATGCTTACCCTTTGCTTTTTTAACTGGATATTTTTCAGTATTTTTTATTAATTTTTTTTCAGAGGCTTTCATTATATCAATTTTTAAATCATGACTCATAAGAAGCACCCAATATAAAACATCTGCAAGTTCTTCGCCAATATGCTCTTTGTGTGTCTTTACATATTCTTCCATTTCTTCTTTTGATTTCCATTGAAAATGTTCAAGAACTTCAGAGGCTTCTAAAGCCAAAGAAATTGCCATATCTTTTGGATTATGAAATTGCTTCCATTTCCTTTTGTTTCTAAAGTCTATAATTTTTTTAGTTAAATCATTGAGATCGCTCATGTCCTTATTCTCCCACAAAACACGGGTTTTTTCAATTATTCAAAATTCCCCTATCTCCTATACCATTCCCCTTTAGGGTTATGTAGTTTTTGGAATTGCCTATCGTTTTTCCATTTGCCACCACGGCGGGCTAAGGAATCATTTAACCCTGTGAGGTCGATCACATACCCTGCTATGATCATGGATGCCAAAAGCCCAATGATAAATAATTTAAAATTAATTTTATAAGAAAAGTCATACTTCTTTAATATATAAACTCCAGAGACTATACCGAGCACTGCTAGTGCTGGTATCCACCAAGAGAAACTAGAGAGGATTTGGTCCAAGCGCTGTCCTGCCATCGGCCCATGTGCCCGGAGTGCAAACCTTGTAAGACCTATAAAAAAGATAGCAGTAACAAAAGAAAAGACCGCACCAAATATAGCAAGGATATACCCCATCACAAAATAAACCCTTGGGCGCATCTTTATCTGCCCCTTTTTTATTTTCTCCATTATTTCTTCTGTTGTTTTGTTTAATTCTTTTGACATATTTTTTTCATTAAAATTTTAGCCCTACTAATCCTCGTGGCGACAGTCCCCATGGGGATCCTTATAATGTCGCTTATCTCTTCATATGATTTCTCTTCTATAAAATAAAGGACGAGTGGCTCTCTGTAAATAAGTGGCATATCATTTATACACTTCTCTACCATTTTAGACATTTCCTTTTTTTCAAAATCAAGGACTATATCTTCTTCACTCTTTATATCAAAATCTTCGGGAAATGGCACCTCTCTATAATTCTTCTTGAGTGCATTTATGGCTTCATTGTGAGCAATGCGGTATATCCAGCTTGAAAACTTTTTGCCTTTATCAAAGCCCCTCAAATTTATAAATGCTTTGATGAAAGTTTCCTGTACTATGTCCCTCGTCTTGGCCTCATCCTTGGTCATCGATCCGACATAACGTCCAAGTTTGTCTTTGTATCTATCTACTATCACAAAATAAAACTCCTGATCTTCTGATTGGACATAAGAGACGACTTCTTCATCTGTTTTATTTTTATATTCAAACATTTAATATTTTTAACCCAAAGCCCCGATATCTCGGGGCTTTCGAATTAAAATTAGTCTTAACGATTATTCATCCTTCCCATACCTTGACCCATTCCTTTGCCTTGGCCCATACCTTTACCTTGGCCTTTACCCATACCATTTTGTAATCCAAGTCCAAGCTCTGCTCTTAATTTGTCTGCTTCATCCTTTTTGCCATCTTCTAAAAGCTCGTGAATTTCTGCAAACTTTGCAAAGTTGTCTTTGTTTATAACTTGTGTCACTCTGCCTTTACCTTCCATAAGTTTCTGCCATGCTGTAAAATCTTTACTTTCAAAAGCCTTCTCCATCGCTTCATGTCTCTCGGCTGTATAATTTGGACCTTTTACATTTATGTCCCCACGGTATGCTTCTGTACTTGCCGGTGAAAGGACTATTGCACCTAATGCTAAAGTCGAAACTCCTATCAATGCTAATGTTTTTTTATTCATTGTATTTGTTGTTTAAAATCTATTAATACGACCTTTGTATTAATAGTACAAATGAGATGGCACTTTTCTTTCGCCCTTCACTTTCTACTTTTTACTTACAACATATCTATCTATTCAAAAAAGTAACTGTGATTTGTAAAACTGTCGCAAAGATAACCCAAAGAAGATATGGAATGTTTATAAGGGCCACCCATTTCATATATGGATAAATGGCAAGCATCGCCCAGACGAGAGTAGCTAAAACTAGGAGGATGTCTATCATCGCCAAAATATTACTTTTTAATCCAAATTGGAAATAAGTGAAAGTGAAATTAAAAATTAAATTTAAAATAAATGGCAAAATTATAATAAAAGGAATTTTCTTTTGGAAGAATTTTATAAAAACACTACCAAAAGAAATAGCGATGAGCACATAAAGTACACTCCACACCGGCCCAAAAAGCCATGATGGTGGTGCCCAAGTGGGCTTCACAAGAGTCTGATACCAACTAGATGAATTATTCATATTTGTTTTATTTATTTAATAATAATTTTATCCAAACATAAGCCACTCTGGCTTAAATATCAAAAGTACTCCAATAATGATCATGATAATGCCTCCAATAAGATGAGAATACCTTGCATACTTACCGCTGAACCCTGTCATCCGAAGTGTCACCATCGCGACAATGAAAACAAGGAGGTCATCTAGCATAAAGAAGAAAATATATAAAAGTATGTATAAATAGTATTGTGTATTTGAAAGATTATTGATAGCGAGTATCTGGGTATATACTGCGGGAAGTCCAGCCGAGCAAACAAGCTCTATTAAATTCACCACAAAAGCAAGCAAAATTATCCCAGAGAGGGCAATGAAAAGATTGTTCTTCTTTGTGATAGCTTTTAATTTTTCAAAAACTTTTTCTTTTTTACTTTCATCTCCTACCTTACAAACATTTTCTTTATTTATAAAGAACTCTCTAATTGAGTACCCTCCCCCAAAGAGTGCGACAAGTCCAATAATGATCCGAACAATAGCAATAAATCCCAAGAAAAGAATAAGGTTTAACCAAGCTGACATAAACAAGAAATAAACTGCACCAGAAACTACAATAAAAGCCGTCCCTAGTGTCCACATCCTTTTACGATTTTCCATTCCAAGAAGTAAACTGATAAGAAAGATGAGGGTCCACATAGCACAAGGATTGAATCCATCTAAAAGGCCGAGTACAAGTGTGATAACAGGAAGAGAAAAATCATAAGCATCTACTTGGCCCAAGATAGGGACATCGATCATCTTTTCATTCTCTGTTTCTATCTCTATTTTCGCATCTTCTTGAATTTTTAAAACAGGTTCAATTTTTGTTTCTGTTGTATCTTTTTTAGGAGATAAAAAAACTAAAACAGAGTCTGGGCAAGTATTTACTAAACATTCATTGATCCTACTCTCAATCTCTTTTGGAGTTATGTTTTCTGAAAATCCAACAAAAGTTTTATCTCCCAAAACAAAGAAAGGCACACCATTTGCAGTCACACCTAAAGTCTTTGAAACTTTAGACATCAATTCCCCATTCTCTTTATTATAATAAACTTCAAAAGTATTTACTTTAAGTGTAGGATACTTATCTTT
This sequence comes from uncultured Candidatus Saccharibacteria bacterium, assembly GCA_964618365.1. Classification (GTDB taxonomy): domain Bacteria; phylum Patescibacteriota; class Minisyncoccia; order Phycocordibacterales; family UBA9973; genus UBA8515. Next base: position 13,414 of record CAZUAA010000005.1, read on the forward strand.
AATACTTTCTAAAAATTCTTCTTCTTTAGCACAATGAGGACAACCTTGCCCATAGAAAAGGTATGCATTGAGAGTATCCCCCGCTTCAGAAATTTTTGAAAACTGTAAAAACGATATTATAAAAAGAAAGATAATAAAAAACTTTTTCATAAATTTTAAAATAATTAATAATTATTCCCCTCTTGCCCAAGAGCGAAGCTCATCTAGTGTCGCCTCTCCACATATCCTTTTCCCAGACTTTTGGTTTATAAGAAAAGGGACACCCCCACAAACTTCTTCCCCATCATCTAGTTTCTCGAAAAGAGCATCATTTTCCATATTATTCCAAATCTCTAATTTCAAAATATCAAAACCTTCCTTAATAAGAAGGTCTATATCTTTTTCTATCTCTATACAATTAGGGCATTCATCGCCATAAAAAAATATAAGGTCTTTCATAGAGACAATTATACTCCCCTCCCTAAAATAAACAATTCCCTTTTTCTCAGGGAATTGTTTAAAAAAATATTTATTTTGTAATTCTTGAAAGGCGAGACTTCTTGCGAGATGCATTATTCTTCTTTATTACTCCTTTCTTGCAAGCTTTATCTATCACACTGTAAGCTTTTGGTAAAAGCTTTTTGGCTTCATCCTTTTTCTTTTCTTTAACAAGCTTTTCAATACTCTTTATTGATTCTTTAACAAACTTTTTATTGCGATCATTTACTGCCTTTTTCTTTGCAGATGATCTCAATGCCTTTTTTGCTGATTTTGTAATTGGCATAATTTTATATACTTAATATTAATTTAATAGACTGAGACTCCCTTACAATACCAGAAATAGCGGAAAATATCAATATTTGGTATTATCATATATATGATAGGAAGAATAAAAGGAAATATTGTTTTTATTGGGGATAAATTTGTCCTTGTTGATGTCTCTGGCGTCGGATATAAAGTATATGTCTCAAATGAAACACTATCCAAATCTAAAGAAGAAGGTGAAGTCATACTTTTCACATATACTGCTGTCCGAGAAAATGCTATAGACCTATATGGATTTATGGATAAAGAAGATTTATCATTTTTTGAAATGTTACTCTCTGTCTCTGGTATTGGCCCAAGGTCTGCCCTTTCTATAATTAGCATTGCTCCAGTAGAGAGCCTGGCGAAAGCTATATCAACAGGTGATACAAGCTATCTAAACAAGGTCTCTGGTATTGGAAGGAAAACTGCTGAGAAAATCGTTGTCGAACTACGAGACAAGCTTGGGTCTTATAAAAACGAAGAAGGGATAAAATCTCTGCGTGACGAAGGAGACATCATCGAGGCACTTAAATCTCTTGGCTATTCACAGACTGAAGCTCGTGAAGCTGTAAAGAAGATCCCGTCTGAAATAGAAAAAACAAACGAAAAAATAAAAGAGGCTTTAAAAATTTTAAACTCTCACTAATAATTGAAATATGCCTGAATTACCTGAAGTTACAACAACAGTAAATGGACTTAAAAGGACTGTGAAGGGTCTTGTTATTTCTGATGTATGGACAGATCTATCAAAGAAAAATCAAAAAATAAAACAATTTAAAGATACAATAAAAAATAATATTTTTTATCAAGAATTCAAAAAGAAAGTCATAGGGCAAAGAATTATAAAAGTAGAAAGGATGGCTAAAAATATCTTAATTCACCTTTCAAATAAAAAGATAATTCTAATTCATTTAAAAATGACTGGGCATTTACTTTATGGAAAATACAATAAAGTAGTAAGTGGTAACAATAAAGTGGAAAGTTGGGTGCCTGATAAAAATGAGAAGAAATCTCTCCATGATCCATACAATAGATTTATCCATATAGTATTCTCTTTGAGTAATAGTAAACAACTAACAATGAGTGACACTAGAAAGTTTGGCAAAGTCACCTTACTTGAAAATGATATACATAAGGAGAAACATGGACTTTGTAATCTAGGGCCTGAGCCACTTGATAAAAATTTTGATTTAAAAAAATTTATCAATCAAATTAAAAAAATAGATAAAAATATAAAGACAGTACTTATGGATCAATGTGTCATTTCTGGTATTGGAAACATCTACTCAGATGAGATTCTCTGGGCTTCTGGAATACACCCAGAATCAAAACCAATAAATATGACTAACATGCATTTTAAAAAAATGTTTAAAAATATGAAAGAAATTTTAAGTAAAGGTATAGATTTTGGCGGGGACTCTATGTCTGATTATAGAAATATTTACGGAGAAAGAGGAGATTTCCAGAATCATCATAACGTGTATAAGAAAAAAGATGAAAGGTGTACTCTTGTGGGTTGTAAGGGTACCATCGTCAGAAAAGTTATAAATGGTCGCAGTGCACACTTTTGTGACACTCATCAAAAAGTTGTATAATAAATTTATGTTTAATAAAAATAAAAAATTCAAAAATTTTAATGCAGGTGAAATGCCTTTTGGTTTACAGATTATAATATTTCTACTTATTATTTTTGTAATTTGGGTTTTGGCTGGGGGAGCAAAAAAAGAAGAGGTTCCATCCCCTCTCATAAAACCAACATATGAAGGAATAATACCTGGATAATTTATGGATGAATCATCCTAAATAATGCCACCCCACAAGCCACAGAAACATTTAAGGATTCTTTTTTGCCATGCATTGGAATCTCAGCTACAGCATCACACCTGGCCAGTATATTTTCTTTTATTCCATTTACCTCTTCACCTAAGACAAAAGCTGTCTGTTCTTTAATTTTAATTTTTCTATAATCTTTAGAATTTTCACTCTGCTCTATCGCTATAATAAAATAGCCCTCTTTTTTAAGTTTATTTATAAGTTTAGATAAATTCTCTATATATTCCCACTTTACAAATTCCTCTGCCCCTAAGGCACTTTTCTTTATATCCTTTTGGATTCTACCAAATTTATCTGTAGGCCTTGGGGTAACCCCCGTTAGATAAACCTTATCAACACCCAAAGCATCAGCGGTCCGAAAAATAGCCCCAACATTAATAGCCGAACGTATATCTGGTAATATCAAAACCCTTGAAATAGTGTCTTTTTTCATACAAAAACATTATAGACCATTTCTACAATAAATACACTTTTTATTTTGTGGTCATATCATGGTTGTGGTACAATTTAATATATGAGCATAAATTTATTAATACACAACTTATTATTCTTCTTTTGTTTCCTTTTGTCTTCCTATATGATAATTTTTCTTTTCATTAAGGCAGAAAAAAGTGTGGCGCGAACTACTTTAATATTAGCATTATTCTGTACAATAATTTTTGAAATATCTCAAATTATCGGAGTTACAGTATCAGACAGTGAGCTCTCTCGTAAAATCCTGATGTTTAATGTAGCCGTTACAATGTTACCAGTATTTACCACTCACACCACGATCGCATTTATAGGTAAACTTAAGGAGCAAAGAAAAACAATAGCTGCATTTTATACTATTGGAATAGGATTAGTATTATTTTTCATAATAAATCCATTTACATATCTTTTGAAATCAGAGCCTAAGCTTTATTTTCCAAACTACTATGAAGCTGGCCCTTTGTACATTTTAATGCTCATATTCTTTTTCTTTATGGTTATCTATTCTTTTTATATACTTAAGAAATCATATGGCTTAGCAAACTTTGTAGAGAAAAATAGAATCAAATATTTTGGAATAGCTTTATTTTTTGGTTATGCATTTGGATCGATAGACTTTCTATTGGTTTATGATATACCGGTAAATCCACTTTGGACATTTCTATTTATTCCACTTTTTGCTATTCCACTCACTTATGCTGCTGTACAGTACGAACTCATGGATGTGAAGATTATCGCCAAAAAATCTTTCATTTATATTATTACCAGTGCTTCCTTTGGCTTAATTTTAATATTCTTAAATTATTTAAATAATCTAATAATTCAAAGTGAGTCAAATTTTCCTAAATGGGTATCACCTATTCTTCTAGCCCTAATAATTACATCTGGACTATTATTCTTTTGGAAAAAAATCCGTGAGTCTGATTTTCTTAAATATGAATTCGTAAAAATAATTACACACAAATTTAGGACTCCACTAACTGCTATCAAGTGGTATAGTGAAAATCTTATTCAAACTGTACCAGAAAATTTTAAAGAGGAAGTAGAGGGAATTAAGCGTTCAGCAAATAGCCTTATCGGACTTACAAATTTATTAGTAAGTGTAACGGATTACAATAGAAAGGCAATTGAAAACCATCTTGTTAAAATAAATTTGAGAGATATGATAATGAAAACAATAGAAGAAGGCAGTGAGATGGTAAAAATAAAAAAGATAACAATATCCCCTATTCATAATTTTGAAGATTTTGTACTTGCGCATGAAAAAAAACTTAAATTTGTTTTTCAAACAATTATAGATAATGCAATTATGTATAACATAGAAAATGGTAAAATCGATATTGAGGTTATACATCCAGATGAAAATAATGTGATAATTAAAATAGAAAATACTGGTATGGGTCTTGAAATAAAAGATAAAAAATATATGTTCACCAATTTTTACAGATCAGATGAAAGTAAAAAAGTTCATACTGAAGGTATGGGGATAGGACTTTATTTATCAAAAAATATTTTAGAAAAAATTGGTGGTAAAATTTGGGTAGAATCAGAAGGTCGTGGCAAGGGAGCTTCATTCTTTGTAAAACTGCCAAAAATGAAAGAAGATTCTGAGTAATATAAAACAAAACTCGCCCATAGGCGAGTTTTGTTTTATAAAAATAAATTATTTTTATTGTTGAGCTTCTTCTGTTACTTCAGGGGTAGCTTCTGTTGTTGTTTCAGGAGTAGCTTCTTCTGTTACTTCAGGGGTAACAACTACTTCATCATTTGTTTTTTCATCCATAAAATTTAATTCCAAATTAACTAGCAAAATGCGACCTATTTTTACCTTAACACATGCCAAGAGATAATACAAGCAATTATTGATGCTAAAAATATTTCTGCATCATTAAAAATAATTAAAAATTTTTGATTTGATCTTCTACTTTAGATGCTTCAAAAGCTTCATTTTTTGTATTATTTTCTTGTTTTGGTTTTACCATATAAAGTCTACGATTTTTGTTATCAAAATATGCACTTAATGAGTGGTGAGCTGTCTCAAAATTATCATTAGGCCCTGAAATAACAATAGGAGTGAAGCCTATTTTTTGTTTTATTGTATGACTTAAAAATTTTACAGATTTAATATATTGGTCAAATGGTCCTTTTAGATATTGGTCTATATCGTCAAACCCTAATCTGAAATTTTCATTGGGAACATTTTCTGATACATCCTCTTTATTACCACCCAAAATGACAACATCGATAGACCCTGGAATACACTTAGATATTAAATTATCAAAATTTTTATTTAAATCATTTTTAAAATTCGTCTTAACATAATCATCTTCTAAAAAAGAATCTGGGTTCTGATGGCTCATAAAAGAAATATTTTCACCGGTTTCTCTATCAGTACCAACAGCGACAATACCAGTGCAATCTAAATATGCTAATGAGTATTTATTTCTATTATTCAACAAAGACATAACATATGTGGTATCACCAGAGTTATACATAGCATTTTCTTTTATATCTTTACTTCTATAACTAAAATTAACAAAATCGGCATCTTTTTTAAATGCATCTAAAAAATATTGTGTATCCCGGTCTAAATTATTTCTATCATAAATACCACTAATTATGGGCTTTATTCCTTCTTTTAAGTGCTCATTTTTTAAAATTATAATTGGTTTTTTATTCTCGAAATTCATATTTCATATTATATCAATAAATCAAGATTTTGCATAAAAAGTCAATTTTACTCACTTTTCTTTAAGAAATAAATACCTACAAAGCATACCACCATTAATAATAAGACTGATCCCCTATATTGAATATTCTCTCCAAAATTTTTCAATAAATAAAAAGTTAACAACCATACAAGTGGCCCAATTACAGAAGCAGCTCTCTCGAAAACAGTAAATACACTAAAAAATTCTCCCTGTGAATCTTCTGGCGATATTTCTGAATAAATAACTCTAAATAAAGAGAACAAAACTCCATAGAAAAAACCACAAAAAGAAAGAGAGATGTATATGGCTATATCTATCGGTGGCATAAACGCACACAAACCAAAACAAGCTCCATACAATAAACCTGCAATCAATAAAACTTTATTCTTATTTTTAATTCTATCTACAAATTTGTTTGTAAAAAATGCACCCAAAACGGAAAAAACCAATCCGGTAAAAGCCACGTATGAAATAGATTTATCAGTAAAATCAAATACCCTATTTACATATAAGGCCACATATAACTGAAACGTGAGAACGGCATCAGCCAACAAGGAGTACCCGATCAAAAAATTAAAAATCTTTTTATTTTTTATAATCTTGTAAAAAAAATATTTATAAGAAAACTTTTTTATGGGATTATTTATAAATAACTCTTTTTGTTTAAAGAAAAAGTTTGATAATAATAAAAATAAAAATGCACCTAAAAATAAAGCTAATGTTTTACCATTTAATCCAAAAATTGATATTCCAGTTCCAATTATCAGACCAATGATTAAAATAGCTAAAGCATTCCCCATCTGACCAAAACCATAACCCTGTCCAGAAATTTTTACATTATTTGTAGGACCACTGATCTGTCTTAACATGGCTGAATACACCATATAAGACCCCTGAAAACAAACTTGAAATAAAATATACAAAAATGAGATAGAAATTAAAATGGTTAAATTAAAAAACTCATTATTTTTTATAATAAATGACATTAAAACAAGAGAAAAAATCATTGCGAGAGATCCAACCTTAATAAAGATAATTCTTTTCCCAATTTTATCAGACCATGCTCCTACATAAGGCAAAATAATCAGCAAAATACCAGTGGCAATGGAAGCGGATACTCCAATCCATGCATTACTCGCACCTTTCTCTGAAAGAATGAGTGGGTAATAAAAAAGCAAAACAACAGAAGCAAAAGAATTCGCGAAATCATATAGATACCAAAGCCATATTTTTTTCATATTTTGATTTTATATTTTATAATTTTTTCAATCAGTTTGTATGGTATTGGATTTTCTAAATCAAATCTTATAGCTCCTTTTGTGGTCTTATACCCCATAAGCTCTTTTTTAAATACTTTTATTGTTTCTGGCTCAGGGTATACGCCTATGTGATTTTTAAAAGAAGCATACATTAATAAATTCTTATTTCTGATCTTAAATGCTGGTACCCCATAACTCATACATTCTATAGCTTTTGGTTCTATCTTTTTTATTAACCTCCTTATCTTTTGCAAAATTTCCTTTTGTGGAGATTGCTGTTTGTTTATGTATTCTTTTATAATATCAATTGAATTTGCGTTCATGGTTAAATTATATCAAGAAACTCAAATTTTTTATAAATATCACCTTGATCTAAAAATATTATGAATCACCAAACCTTAGCCTTCGTCTCAACCTCATTTTCTTGTTTCCAGGCAGGGTTTGTAATTAAAAACATTTTTAATTTACCTTTATAATATATTCTTGTATTTGGTTCAATTGAAATCATATCTCCTTTTTCTACTTTAATTTCTTCATCATCTAAAAAGAAAGAGCCTTCGCCCTCTAAAACAACATAAGTAAAAGTTGATTTAAGGTTTAAAAATTCCTCGTTGTGCCCTGTTTCGGTTGAAATTAAAACCATTCCACAATCATTAATATTAGGATATACATCTAAATTCGCTCCAAATTTACTCTTTTTATCAAGATCTAAATTTTTGGTAAGTCTATGTTTCATATTATTTAAGTTGAACAGCATTACTCCTATCAAGTTGTATAGGATAATCATTGATTAATAATAAAACATCTTCCTCAGACATACTCCAATCAGCAGACCCAATATCTTCTTCTAAGTGTTTTATATTACTTGCTTTGGTTAAAGTAATTACATTCTTTTGTGATATCAACCAATTCATTGCTATTTGAGCAGGAGTTTTATTGTATTTCTCGCACAACTTATCAGTTATCTCAATTCCCTTTTTAGCTAAACTACCTTGTTGAATTGGTCTCCATGCCTCAATAAAAATATCATTCTCCTGGCAGTATTTTATTACTCCTTTTAGTGCAGGTTCTCTAAAAATTAAATTATAATGAACCTGATTTAATACAATCTTATTTTGTGTTTTACTTTGAACTTCCTGTAATCTCTCTATATTAAAATTACAAACACCTATATTTTTAATCAAACCTTGTTCTTTTAAGTAATCAAAAGCTTTCATTGTTTCCTCAATTGAAATTTCTGGATTAGGTGCGTGAATAAGATATAAGTCTAAATAATCCATCTGGAGACGAGCCAAACTTGCCTTGCAGGATGATATAACATTATCATATCCCAAGTTAGCAGGACTAACTTTAGAAGTTATAAATAATTTTGATCTATCATAATACTTTAATGCCTTACCCAGTATTTCTTCACTATATCCTTTTGCATACATTTCGGCTGTATCAAAACGATATCCACCTAATTCTATGGTTTTTTTAATTGCTTCGATATCTCTGCTTTCATCATAGTTAGATTCTCTTTCAAAACTTCCACCCATAAACCAAGTTCCAAAACCTAAAACTGGTATTTCAAAGCCATTATTTAATTTTTTTGTTGGAATATTATTCATATTTAGATTATATCAGAAATACGCAAAAGTTCGATTCCTGTTTGAGTTGATCCATTTTGCATAGAAAAAAGTCTTGTGTTACAAGACTTTCTATCGGGTCCCCAGAACAGGAGATTATTATAACCATATTATCCGACCAGAGCTATATGAGAGGGTTGTATAATCAATTAATGTTTATTAAGGTGTTGCAGAAGGAAGGCTAATTATTTTGAATCTTCCCAATCTTTTACAACAAACAAGGCTTCATTTTCTAATTCTCTAATATGAATAATTTCAATTTGCTTATTGTTTTTAGAATTTATTTCTTCAAGTGAGTGAAGACCCTCATAATGCTGTTTTGAAAGTTTATCCTTACCAATAGCATAAACCACCTTTTTAATTTTTGCCCAATAGCAAGCAGAAAAACACATTAAACATGGTTCCATAGAGGAATATATTTCACAATCAAACAAGTCTCTAGAATTTAGTTTTTGTGAAGCCTGTCTTATTGCTTCAATTTCTGCATGACTTGTTGCATCTTTATTATTCTTTCCGTTGCTTAATCCTTCCGATATTACAACCCCATCTTTTACAATTAAAGCACCAACAGGGAAACCTCCTTGTTTTACTGATTCTTTTGATAGTTTAATCGCTTGTTGTAAAAAATTTTTCATGTAACTAAATTATTTTTTTAAACTCATCCCAATTCATTGTTTTTCCCCACCAACGAAGTGCTGTTTTTTCTAAAACTAAATCTCGATCTTCAATTTTACCATTTGAAGTATCAACTGCTTCTCTGATTATAATGGGGTTAAAACCTCTCCATCTAAATTCTTGAACTGTGGATAAAACACAGCAATCAATAGTTAGACCAAAAATAACAGGTGTGGTGTCTTCTCTTTTGCCTATATTCTTTTTTATCCATTTACCAAATTTGTCAGAATCTGCATAAGGTAACCCTGCTTTCCTTTTTGAGTTTCCACCATTTTTTCTTATCCAAATAGGTGAGTTCATACATTTTACCCATAATGACTTTTGTAAATCTTTAGGCATTACTGATTGATATCCCCACTCTCCCGGAATACAACCCTCACCATAATCTCCTGGTCTTGGTTGTCTATAATCAGAAACAATCTCATTAATTTTAATTCCTTTTTCTCTTAAGTAAGGGAAAATGTTTTTTTGTAGAAAATCTATTGATGGTTTATATGTATAAAATTTACCACCTTCTGTAGCAAAATCATTTTGTATATCAACTACAATAAATTCGTATTTCATATCTAAATTATACCAATAACCCCAAAATTCTCATAGTTGGTCCTATTCCGGTCTAGTTGTTTGATGCTTGTTTTACAAGACTTTCTATCGGGTCGGTGGATCGCGAGTACGCTTATCGGTCCTTATTAAATTCGAGCGGACATTGTCGTCACGAGTCACTAAATATTTTGCTCCAAGTATTCACAAAATATGTAAGTGCTCGCGACCCCGGCTCGTGGTTTTGTCTGCTGACAAAACAACACTGTGCCTCGGACAAGCTAAAAGTCCCTAGCAGTAGGGACTTTTTTAACGCTTGTCCGCTCGGTAGGAATCGAACCTACGACCATCTCCTTAAAAGGGAGCTGCTCTACCGACTGAGCTACGAGCGGATATTGTGCTTTAAACCTACCAAAACAACTACTGCAAATAAAAACTATAACCTCTAAAAAATACCATATTTAATAGATAAAATCAATAGTTTTATTAGTTATCCACAATCTCAATTTACTTATTTAAAATAAGGAGTTATAATATACACAAGTTTGAAAAGTTTATAACTTCCCAATCTCACCCGGTATATAGGGTTTTATTTAAGGGAAATTGTTTTATAGATATTATAGTTCATTATATTGTGTTTATCATTATTAAGAGCACAATTGTTCTTTCTTAAAAGCTCAAAGGCTTAGGAGCCATTTCTCAAATTTTTGAGGGCTGACTCCTAAGCCTTTTCTTTTTGTCTAAATATTTTAAAAGCGCCCAAAGGCGCTTTTAAATTTTTATTATTTCTTTTTTGCTTTTGGTTTTGATCCTTTTATCATACCCTTCCAATGCTTCTTTATTTCACCAATAACTTCTTCTAATTCTTTTGGATCAATATTCTTCATTTTTTGATATTTTGAAGATATCTCATCTACAACCTTATGATAAATTGGTTCGGTGACATCTTTAGCTTTTTCAAGCTTTTCAATTATTTCACCTTTCATTTTTACAGACCAACCTTTTATTATCTTTCTATTCTTTTTTCCTTCTGGACCAAAAAGTAAATATGCGGCAGCAGAAAGTGCTGCGACAGATGCCCCTACTCCTATAGCCTTACCTACACCCATACTCTTTTTATTTATTTTTTTATTTGCCATTTTATTTTTTAAATTAATTTTTAATTACGACTTTTTTTCTTTTTCTTTTGATCTCCAAATATAAAAGAAAATATTTTACTTTCTTTTATATTCTCCCCCACTTCTTCAAGTGAAGCAGATGCATTATCGACCCCCTTTTTTAACTTATCTGATATATGAGAAAAGTTTCTCATTATCTTGATAAGATAAAATCCAAAAATAAGAAAAACCACTGTAAATAAAATTACAGCAACTGAACTAATAAAGAAAAATATTTCTGATTTTAATACTGGTTCCATACTATTATTATATCATTTATTTACTCAGTGAGGAAAGAATAAATTTTTCAAGAGATATAGCCATATCACCTTTCCCTAAATGTGAATCGTGATAAATAGAAACAAGAGATGATGACATCTTTTTCAAATCATCAAGTTTAAAAACCTTACTACCAGAAGTAATCATATTTTTAACTTTCCAAAACAAAACCCCAGAAATAGCTTCTGGCTCAATACCCATATCAATGGCCTTCCTATAAGCTATCCAAGCTTTTAATTTATTATTAAATCCTAAATAATCCGCTATTTCAAAAACCCCGTCATTTTTAGGCTTTTCTGTTTTCTTTTCAAAATGTAAAATGTTGGAAAATTTTTTATATTTCTTTTCATTTAAAACAGTTAATTTGTCTTCTCTTAGAACAAAGATTTTTGGTGAATCATTGATAGTTTTTAATTCCACATCTTTAAAATCTATACCATTATCACCTATTAGATTATCAAAAACATAAAAGTTTTCATTTCCAAAAAATGAATTAGAAAGAGCTTCGTTTAAAATCATTTCTTTAGTGAAATCACTATAAAAAATAGGTGTTAGACCCTTTTGAATACTTTTACCTAAAAAGATATTGTTCTTTTCTCTATCTCCCCCAACTAAGATATATATCATAGCCAATCTTTAACTTTATTTTTATAAGAAGAGAATTGATCTCCGTATCTCTCTTCTAAAATTTTATCTTGCTTCTTTAAAAAAGAATATTTGGCAATTATGTGTGTAATTAAAATAAAAATAATTGAAAAAACAGAATTTAAAATAAGACCAAGTCCTAAAGACATTACAAAAAGTCCAAAATGTGTGGGATTACGACTGTATTTATATGGTCCTTTATAAAAGAAATCTGTTTTCCTTTCTTCTTCATTTTTTGATTTAGGGACACTTGTCGATCTCTGAGCCCAATACACTAAACTAGATCCAATAAATATCATAAAGGCTCCTACATAAGAAAGATCTACACTTCCTATAATCTTGGTATGAAAAACATGATCACAGAGGAGACCCAAAATTATAGCAATTAGAAACAAAGAATATTCATATGACAAAATCACATGGATTATCCCTTTTGGTGAAGTATTTTCTTTTTTGGTATTTTCTTCCATACCTATAATTTTATCACTCTCTATAATTTTATGCTACTATTTGAGTTCGCCCCAATTAGCCCCATATGAAGCAGACACAAGGAGAGGCACTGATTCTATATCCTTTAAAAATTCTTTAGGAATAGCGTTCTCCATTTCATTCTTTATTATATCTATAAAATCCAAGACTTTTTCTTCTTTTACTTCAAAGATAAGCTCATCATGAATCTGGAGCAATACACGAGCATAAGAAGAAAATCCTTCTCTTTTTATAGCTTCATCAGCTTTTTTCATACCAATTTTTATAATATCCGCTGTGGCAGTACCTTGGATTGGAGCATTGATGGCCATCCTTTCATTCATCGCTCTTATAAAAGGAAGTGGTGATTTAATACCTCGGAAGTATCTTTTTCTACCAAACAAAGTTTTTGTATATCCATTTTTCTTTGCAAATTCTTTAATACTTTCTAAATAAGAAGCAATTGTGGGGAATTCTTTAAAATAATTATCATAAAAAGTCTGAGCTTCACTTCTTTCTCCTCCTAAATTCTCACGTAACGCATTCACTCCCATACCATACAAAATACCAAAATTAATAACCTTGGCACGCCTTCGCATCTCAGGAGTAAGACCTTTTTCATCAACATTGAAAACTTTCATAGCGACAGCACTATGGATATCTTTGCCTTCTTTAAAAGATTTTATAAAATAAGAATCTTGAGACATTAAAGCAGCTACCCGAAGCTCTACCTGAGAATAATCAAAAGAAACTAACTTATATCCCTTCTCTGCAATAAAAGCATTTCTGATATTTTTACCTTTCTCTGTTTTTATAGGTATGTTTTGCAAATTTGGCTCTGTCGAAGAAAATCTTCCTGTCGTAGTTCCAGTCTGAATAAAGTTTGCATGGAGGCGACCATCTTCCCCTATTAATTTAGGAATGTTGTCTATATAGGTTGAAAGTAATTTCTGAAATTCTCTGTATTTTAATATCTCGCCAATAATAGGATGTATATCTTTCAATTTTTCAAGTTCACTTTCTCTTGTAGATCTGGCACCACCTTTACTTTTCTTTAAGCCTTTTGCACTAAGACCCATTTTATCAAAAAGAACTTCCCCCAATTGTTTCGGGGAATTAATATTGAATTCCATACCGGACATTTTCCAAATTTCTTTTTCTAAAATATTTAAATCTTTATGATAATCTTTCCCTAATTTATTAATATAATCTTTGTCTACCAAAATACCATTTTCTTCCATTTTTTTTATTATATCTATAACTGGTATCTCTATATTAGAATAAACATAATTTAAATCTTCTTTCTTTATATCTTCTTCTAATTTTTCTATTGCTTCCTCTAAAGTAGAACTCCCTTTATAAGAGACAACCTCTCCTTCGTCTGGATTGGTTCTTTCAGAATCAAGTAGCCAATAAGCAATTTTTGCTTTTTCTAATAGAAAATTATCTTTGGGTGATACTTTTCTTGCGACATCTTCTTTATTTTTAAATTCATTTTTTAAATCTTCTTTTTTACCCAAAATAGACAAGAATCTATTTGTTAAAGTTCTAAATTCCATTTTCTTAAAAAATTCTAGAACATTTTCTTCTGAAACAGATTTTGCCCATACGTCATTTGGTAAAGAAAATTCTATTGGGGCATCACGTCTTATGGTCGCTAAAGTTTTTGAAAACATTGCTTCATCTTCTCCTTCTTTTAAGATATTTAAAATCCTTTCACTCACACCCAAACCCCGGGGGTTTGATTTTATTTCTTTATATAAATTTTCAATCGTATGATACTTGGAAATTAAAGTCATAGCGGTCTTCTCCCCTATGCCTTTAATCCCTATAATATTGTCTGACGGATCACCACGAAGCCCCTTATAGTCTGGTAAATATTCTGGAGCAAAATTAAATCTTTCAATTACAGCTTTTTCATTATACATAATCGTGTCATTTATACCTTTCTTTAAAGTATAAACACGAATTCTATCGTCATCTACTAATTGAAGAGTGTCCATATCTCCTGATGCAATTATCGTATCCACATCTTTATTAGACTTTAATTCTTGAGATATCGTGCCTAGTATATCATCAGCCTCAAAGCCTTCTTTTTCATAAATAGGTATAGAAAAAGCAGAAAACAATTCTCGAGAACTAATAAGCTGAGCAACTAAATTTTCATCTGCTTTCGCTCTCCCTGCTTTATAATCTCTATAGGCAATGTGTCGAAAAGTCTTCTTTGGGAGATCATAACAAGCAATTATATAATCCGGATTAAGATCAGCTATTATCTTAAAAAGCATAGTAGAAATACCATATATGGCCCCAGTAGGCTCCCCACGGCTGTTTACAAAGGAAGGTAGTGCATGATAAGCCCGATGAATTATGGCATGAGCATCAAGCAAAACTACACATTTCTTTTTGTTGTTTATTTTTTTCTCCATCTATCAAATTATAGCATTTTAGGAGAATTATTATAAATCTTAATGTTTAAAGAAACTTATTATTTTTTCAAAAGGGATAGCTACTAAAAGTGTTCCTGTAAATACAAGAATCAATCCAATTATTGATTGAAGATTTAATTTTTCAGAAAGAATTATAACTGCTAAAATTGCAGTTATTACAATAGAAAGCTTGTCTATAACTGTGACAGGAACAGTCGGCCCAACAGACAAAGCATAATAGAAGAATAGCCAAGAGAGTGCCCCGCCAAGCCCCGAAAGAATCACAAAGACCCATTGTCTTGTACTCAAAGAAGATAATGAAGAAGCTGAGACCTTACCCATAGAAAGAGCAACCGCAAGGACCACAATAGCCATCACAATACCCCTTATAACTGTGAGTAAATTTGAGTCCACCCCCTTAAGTCCAAGCTTTGCAAAAATTGTCCCCAAACTTGCAAACACAGCTCCTGCCAATGCATATAATATGTACATAAATATTTTTATTAAAATTTTATTAATCTAGTGTTATTATCTTTGTGTAGAAGAAAAATTTTCAAAAATTTATCACTCAAAATTTGAGATACATTTTCTGGCCACTCTATTATTATAAGGCTATCATCTTCTAAAAGCCAATTTTTAAATCCGAGCTTTTCTAAATCCATACCACTCTCTAATCTATAAGCATCTATATGTATAAGATTTTTAATATCTTTGTGTTTGGTTTTATATCTTTTCATAATCACAAAAGTAGGTGAAACGATTTTTTCTTTCACCCCCAAATGCTTTGCTATGCTTTTAGAAAGAGTCGTCTTGCCTGCACCTAAATCCCCATGCATAAGTATAACTTTTGCACCTACACCCCATTTATGTTTAATAGTTTTTTCTAAAACTAAGCTTGCTATTTCTTCTATTTTGTCTAATTCAAACTTAACCTTCATATTTTATATACTAACATAAAACACCCCTAAGACATAAATCTAAGGGGTGTTTTACTTTTAAATATTAGTGGATATTGTGATCTTGATGTGTGTAAACTGTAGTTCTATCTCTAAAGAATGATCTTGCGACCAAAACTATTAGAAGAATAATAAGAACTATGAGTAACCACCCAACAAAACCAATATTTCCAAAACCTCCTGAAAGAAATGCGGCTGCTCCTAGATTATTACTAGATGCTCCTGCTACCATAACTTTTGGATTATTAAGTACATAAGCCATCGCATTTTCTTGTGCTCCATTTGGTGAAGTATATACAAGGATTGCAGTTGTAACTATCTGTGCAAGACCATCTGGAATAGAATCTACTCTACCTTGTAAGTAAAGCACTCCTTCTTCACCTTTCTGTAGATCCATAATAGGAACTGAGAGGGTATTGTTTTCGCTCGAGAAAGTTCCGGCTGAAGCATTTATAAGAGTAATGCCACTTGGAAGCACAACTTGAAGCATTGGATTTTTTAGTGTACTACCACCAATATTTTTATAGTAAACAGTATAATCAACAAGATCACCTAGACCTAAATACTGATAACGATTACTAATTTCAAGCATGATAGGTGAAGCAGTACCCACAACTGTGGTACCCTCAACAACAGTCCTTATGATTGTGTTGGTTGTTTGAGTCGTAGTTCCAATTGTCTTAAACACTTGGATAGATCCTCTCGAAATCCCATTACTATTTTCTGATACAGCTCTAAAGTAATAGATAGTATTTGCTGTTAATCCATAAATATAGTCAGAGAATGAGCTATTACCATTTACTGTTTTAGTACCAGTTCTAGATCCCAAGTTCACAGATGTACCATATTCAAAGTAAACATTTGCTGTACTATTATTTGAATTTGTTACAAGTCCATTTAATAAAGCAGAATTTTGTGTGACATTTGTAGCCACAGTTGTGACAACACTAGAATTCACTTCATAAATCGGATTTGGATCAATGGTTTCATTTACATATATTTTTAGTGTATCGGAATCTGTACCATTATATCCATATGCTTTAAGTATATATGTACCAGTATAAGTCGGATAAAATCTGTAATCATCTGTTGGTATTAAGTAATTACCAATTCCAGAAATATTTACGTAATCACAGTCTTCTGTATCCCAATCTATTACAACTGGATCACCCTTTTTAACAGATGTACTACTTGCAGAAAAATCTACAACGCGACATTTGTTATCATCATTATCGTTTTCTTCTTCATCAACATAAATTTTAAGTGTATCAGAATCTGTAGAGCCATTATCCCCATAAGCTTTTAATGTAAAAGTTTTTGTAGAAGTCATTTTTACTCTTTTACTATCATTTTCATCCATAGAGCTACCAACCCCTGCAATATTTACATAATCACAATTTTCTGTTTCCCATTCAAGTGTGACATAATCTCCATCTTCGACAGTTGTATCATCGGCAGAAAAATCTGTAATGCGACATTCATCATCGTTATTATTACCTTCGTTTACATAAATTTTAACTGTATCTGCATCATTACCATTATTACCATATGCAGTTAGAGTATAGACTGTATCATATAAAGGCTTTACACTTTTACTACTATTTGCACTTAACTGACCGTAGCCGGAAAGTACAACGTGATTACAATTTGAAGTATTCCAAGTTAATGTTGAAGTATCTCCTTTTTCTATAGATGTATCACTCGCAGAAAAATTGTTTATCTCACAATATTTTAGTGTAGGATATGTACAAGGTAAAGATCCACCATAGTTTGAGGCACTTGTATCTTTACAGATATTTTCTGGTTGTGACGCGACATTTACATAAACTGTCTTGGTAAGATTTCCTGTATTAGGGCTATATGCAGTCAAAGTATAACTTGTAGAATAATTTGGTCTGACATTGTTTGAACTAGAAGAAGAAACTGATCCAGTTCCTGATAAACTAACAGATGTACAATTTTCTGTTCCCCATTCTAGTTTTGCATAGTCTCCTTTTTCTATTGAAGTTGAACTCTTTCCATCTGCTGTAAAATAAGAGATTTTACAATATTTTGTAACTGGATATGTACAAGGAAGAGTCTCACCATAGTTTGAGGCACTTGTATCTTTACAGATATTTTCTGGTTGTGTTTTAGTAACCTTGAAACTTATAACTACTGATCCTTGAGTATTCCACCCAGGGGCAATTGATCCAATACTAAGTCCTCCAGATATTAATTCTGAGCCATCTTGTCCACTTAAAAATGAAGTTTGTGATTGAGTTTGGTTTGGATACCATCTTGTAGAACCAAAAGTAAGTGATTGTGATTCACTAAGATTTACTCTAACTGGACCAAAAGATAAACTTCCTTGATCAGAAACTATCTGTCCTGAAAAAGAATGGGATGTCCCTTTTCCAGTTGGTGCATTAAGTATGATTCTTGTATTTGTAGCAGTGGAACTGCTTGTATTGTGATAATAAATTCTTACGTTTATACTTTCTCCTGGTTTTGCAGAAACAGTTGAAAGAGGCCAGCAAGGATCATTATATCCTGTGTTGGTTGAATAATTTGCTATAGCAACTGTAGGACAGTCATTTGATGCTCCGTTCCATGTAGAACCAGCAAAAACATTTTGTCCTGAAAGTAAAATAGCAAAAGCAAATATACCGACTATTATTTTTTTCATATTGTTTTTCATAATATTAATAATTTATAATTATCCGACTTTATTTAATAATTTTTATTTACAATTTTAAACCCTCAACATAAAGTTAATGGCTTAAGAAAGTAAGTAAGGCGGTGAAATTATCATCACCTTACTACTCATCATTATTTGAAAGAGCAATTTGCTAAAATTTAGCGTCGTCCAGATGAACCTCCGGAACGAGAACCTCCACCACCATATGATCGTGAAGCAGATCCACCGTTTGAGCGAAAATTTCCACCTCCACCAGAAGAACGAAAGTTCTGTGGTGTGGATCTCATTGCGGTGTTAGACATAGGCCTAGCATTATTAGAACTTCTAAAATTGTTAGAGGTGCTTCTGTTGCTTGAACCAATATTGGCAGATTTTGTTGTAGAATTTCTCACAACTGATCTGTTTTGGTTTCCTGTATTGGTTCTTGCTGTATTAACTCCAGACCTACTAGATGTAGTAGATTTAGTGTTAACACCTGAACCTTGACGAGACCCATTTGAAGAAGTACTCCTTCTGACAGAAGGATTGCTCTGCATAGAAGCAGACTTTGTCTGCATCCTTGCAGTAGATTCAGTAATTCCATTTCTAGAATCACTTCTTGCAGCAAAACCTCCTGCGCCTGTTGGACCACCATCTCCGCCAACACCAGCAGGTCCACCTTCATCAGCTGAGAATCCTCCTCCGGAACCATTTGGTTCACCATCATGACCTGGAGTCCCTGCAGGACTTCCATCATGACCTGGCACACCGACTGGTCCACCGGTATCTGGTTTAGGTCTTGGCCTTGGTTGATAATTATTATTTTCTTCCCGGTTGTAACTATCTCGGATAGAATTATCTCTATACGAGTTATCTGTATACGAGTTATCATAATAATTATTATTTACAACATTACCACCATAATATCCGCCTCCATAGTTCATGGGTGGTGGACAAAATCTTAATGAAACAAAAACAGAAAAATCTGTTCTTCTTTCATAATACATGGGTGCTAACTCATCAACCCTATTTTCAACAACAATAACACGAGGTTCTGGTTGTTCATAAGATTGATCTTCTTCATAAATATATTCAAACACTGTGTCGTGAACAATAACATTGTTCACTGTGTTTGTATATATTTTAATAGTATCAATTTCTTTTTGAATAACCAGTTTTTCTACTGGTTGAAAATCGGCAATACCATTAGCACAATAAGACAGTCTGGGGATTATTTCATTTTTGTTTTTGTAGATACTTGTTCCTGTGGGAACGACAATATAATTAATATCTCTTGTATTGTTCTCCCCAATTACAAATTTCAAAAAATACGGCTCATTAAAAACCTGAA
>CAZUAA010000005.1:33270-42050 GCA_964618365.1 uncultured Candidatus Saccharibacteria bacterium
CATAAACTTCTTTTGCCTCAGGGTGTTTAGCCCAGAGAGCACCTTTGGTGACCTTGCTAAGGTCTGAGTAATCTGGCTCTACAGCCCATACTACTCGGAATCCTATTAAAAGGACTGCAACGAGCAAACATGCATACTTTTTCATCTTTTTTATTTTTATAGTTTTTTAAATTGTTCTATCTGCATCCAAGTGATTAAACTTAGAAAAAGATAGAACAATTTAAAATCTATGACATTCTCCTACATGATATCATATTTATAGACAATTGTCAAGTATCTATTTACCTATTTCGTGCGATATAATAAGGATAATATGGTGATTTATTTTGATGAAGAAAAACAAAAAAGAGAATTAGATGAACTCAAAAAACAAGAAGAAGAGGATCTTGTGCAGATTTTGGCTGAAGTTAAGTATGGGGTGCCTCCTATAAATCTAGCTGGTATGCCTATAGAAACAGATGCGATAAGATCTATCGATGAAAAAGAAGCAAAAAGTCTAGAAATAGCACCATTTAAACTAACCGGTAAAGATTTAGATATAGGAGTACGTACACCATCCAAAGATACCTTAGATAAATTAACAAAATATTTCACAGATAAGGGATACATCCCCCATTTCTATATGGTATCACTTTCTTCACTTGAAAAAGTTTGGGATAGGTATAAAGAAATTTCTTTTGCTACTTCAGGGAGGGCTGGGAGTGTCAGCATCACGGGTGAAGATCTAAAAAACATAATAGATAATATAAAAACGATTGAGGACGTCAAAAAAGAAATAGAGAAGAATGAGGAAAACAAAGCTCACACAACTTCTAAAATACTCGAGACTGCAATCGCTGGAGCAATAGCTATCGACGCTTCAGATATACACTTTGAGCCAGAAGAAAAAGCAGTCCGTGTAAGATTTCGTCTTGATGGAGTGCTTCATAATGTGCTTGATATAAGTTATGACATTCATAAATTTATAAATTCTCGCATTAAGCTCATCTCTGGTCTTAAAATAACGAACACATCAATAGCACAAGATGGTAGATTTAGCATATACCTTGATGGAACAGAAATAAATCTTCGTATCTCTATTATGCCTGGTGCTTATGGAGAGTCCATTGTTATAAGAATACTTAATCCAAAAACAATAAGGGTAAAGCTTGAGGAACTAGGTATTGAACCAAAACTTTTTGAACTTTTTATGTATCAAATCAAAAAGCCAAATGGATTGATACTGCTCACTGGTCCTACCGGATCTGGTAAAACGACAACCTTATACTCATTCCTACAAAAAATTTATTCTACAGAAATAAAGATAATTACAATCGAAGATCCTATCGAATATCACCTAGATGGTATATCCCAAACTCAAACAGACAATGAAAAAGGTTACACATTCCTAGAAGGACTTCGTTCTGCTTTAAGACAAGACCCTGATGTAATAATGGTGGGAGAAATAAGAGACAGTGAGACAGCTAAAACTGCAGTAGAGTCCGCTCTTACAGGGCACTTAGTCTTCTCAACACTCCATACCAATAATGCTGCGGGTGTAATCCCTAGACTTATAGATTTGGATGTAAATCCAAAAATTTTAGTTTCTGCATTATCACTCTCAATAGCACAAAGACTTGTGAGAAAACTTTGCAAACATTGTAAAAAAGAAAAAACTCCAAATGAAAAGGAGCTATCTACAATAAAGAAAATCTGGGCAGAAGCAAAAGAGCTTGGTAAAGACTTTGCCAATTATGGATTAGAAATTAAAGATACAGATGAAATAAAGATATTTGAGGGAGTTGGTTGTGAAAAATGTAATGGGACAGGGTATTCAGGAAGAATGGGTATATTTGAAGCGATAGACAACAATGCGGAAATAGAAAAAATAATTCCAAACAACCCAAGTGAAAGAGAAATAAAAGAAATTGCTAAAAAAGAAGGATACTTGGATATGAAAGAAGATGGTATAGTAAAAATATTAAAAGGTTTAACTTCTTACGAAGAAGTAGATTCTGTGGTAGATCTTTATGAAGAATAGAAAAATCGCCTCTTCGGCGATTCACTCTAAAGATAAGAAAAAAACATAAATCTCTAAACACTCCTTTATAAATATAAAACTTATAAAGTAACATATGATTACAGGATAGTCCCAGAAATACTTAAAGTAAACCAGGGCGTCCTATGCACATATATAGAGCACGTGGCCGATTGCTTAGAGATTTATATTCTCTTCATTTAAATGCTATAATGTTTGTATTAATAAACTGTTAGTTGGAGTATAGCATATTTAAATAACAATGTCAAGCACTAAAAATACAAACAAAGATGTGGGTTCTGAAAATAAAATCCAACCTAAAGATGAAGGATTCCTAGACCAAACACTCCGCCCTAACAATTGGGAGGAATATATCGGACAAGAAAATATAAAACAAAACCTTAAAATCCTTTTGACGGCAGCAGAAGAGAGGTCACACCCCGCTGAGCACATACTTTTTTATGGGCCACCAGGACTTGGAAAGACGACTCTAGCTCATCTCATAGCAAAAGAGACTAGAAGGCAGATAAAAATAACTTCTGGTCCAGCAATTGAAAAGGTTGGGGATTTAGCCTCAATTCTTACAAACTTATCACCTGGAGATATTGTCTTTATAGATGAGATACACAGACTAAATAAAATGGTAGAAGAAATACTCTACCCTGCTATGGAGTCGGGTGTGCTTGATATTATCATAGGTAAAGGTCCGTCAGCGCGCACAATCCAGCTAGAACTTCCACCTTTTACACTCATAGCGGCCACCACTCGCATAGCGCTTCTTTCCTCCCCTCTTCGTTCTAGATTTTCTGGTGGAGTTTTCAGACTTGAATTTTATAATAATGAACAAATAAAAAAGATACTTGATCGCTCAGCAAAAATTCTGGGAGTTGAATTAGGAGATGAAGCTCTTGATGAAATTTCTAAAAGAGCAAGATTTACCCCTCGAACAGCAAATTATTTCTTAAAAAGATGTCGTGATTATGCACAAGTAAATAAAATGCCATTAACCAAAGAAGCTGTAAAAAATGCTTTGGCACTGCTTGAAATAGATGAGCTTGGACTAAACTCTTCTGATCGAAGAATATTAGATATTATTATCAGTAAGTTTGGAGGTGGGCCAATAGGACTAAAAACTATAGCTGCCGCAACTAGTGAAGAAGAAGCCACAATAGAAGAAGTTATTGAGCCTTATCTTATTCAGCTTGGTCTCCTAGATAGAACTACAAGAGGTAGAATAGTGACACAAAAAGGTTATGAGCATTTGGGTTATGAATATGAGGAAAAATAAAAAGTTATGAAAATTATTTCAATTGATCCAGGGTTTGAGAGAATTGGTATCGCAATACTAGAAAAAGTTTCTGGAAATGAAAAAGAGGAGCTTTTATACTCTAATTGTTTCAAAACATCAGCAAAGATTCCTTTCCATGATCGATTGCTCCTTATAGGACAAGAAGTAAAAAAAATAATAAAACAATACAATCCCAAAATTCTTGCAATTGAAAAATTGTACTTTACAACAAATCAAAAAACAGTGATGGGTGTATCAGAAGCAAGAGGAGTCATTATATATAGTGCAAAAGAAAGTGGTCTATCTGTTTTTGAATACACTCCACCACAAATCAAAATTGCAGTAACTGGCTACGGTAAATCTGATAAAAATATGGTAATGTCTATGGTCCCAAAACTTATAAAAATCAAAAAAGAAATAAAATCTGATGATGAATTAGATGCTATCGCGATAGGGCTCACTTGTTTTGCTCATGAAAAATTTAAGCTTTAAAATAAGGGTTTTTTAAGGGAAGTTTTCCACAGATTTATTTGATTGCAAAAAATATTATATTTTGTTACAAATATCTCATTAGGAATAATTTATAAATAAAATTGGTTATGAGTTACGATGACGAAGAATTAAAAATGGATGAACTAAACGAAGAAGAAGAACTAGACCTAGATGATGAGGACTTACTAGACGACGAAGTCGTCGAAGATGATTTCATGGGGGATGACAACGTAGAAGAAGATGAAGATGGTGCCCCAGAAGGATTTGCAGATATAGAAGGAGACGAATATTAAAATTAAAAATACCCCGACTTAAGTCGGGGTATTTTTAATTATTTTAATATTATTTTTATAAACCTCTTTTTACCAATTTTATAAACACCCTCTTCGGCTATTTCATCAGATAAAGAAATTTTTTTATTAACAGTCATGTTTGTTATTGCCCCTTCTTCTATAAGTCTTCTAAAATCACTTTTAGAAGAGACAATTTTATTTAAAGAAAAAACATCTATTAATTTGGTGTTTTTTGAAACTATGATTTCATCTATATTTTCTGGAATTTCTTTTTTAGAAAAAGTTTTCTCCCAGTTTTCTTGAGCTAAAATTGCACTTTTTTCACCATGATATATTTTTATTATTTCGATCGCGAGTTTGGCTTTTAAATCTTTAGGATTAACAGACGAAGAAGATAAGTCTTTCTCTATTTTATTTATTTCTTCCATTGATAAATCTGTGCACAACTCAAAACCAGGAACAATAAGACCATCTGCCCAGCTCATTATTTTACCAAACATTTCATCGTTATTATCAGAAAGAGTTATCATGTTACCCTCGGTTTTACCCATTTTTTTACCAGAATTATCTTCAAGTAATTTAGTTGTTATAACAAACTTTTCTTTATTTTTTAAACTTTTCATAAGATCACGACCGCAAAGCATATTAAAGGTTTGATCATTACCCCCAATCTCTCCATCTACATCCATCGCAACAGAATCATAACCTTGCATAAGAGGATACATAAACTCATGAATAAAAATTGGTTTTTCCTCTTCGATTCTTTTTTGGAACATATCTCTTTCTAACATCTGCCCAACAGTCATAAGTGAGGCTAGAGACAAAACATCTTCAAAATTCATTTTTGAAAGCCATTTAGAATTAAACTTAAAAGATGCCGAATTTTTACCAGAAAAAGAAATTAATTTACTTGCTTGTTTTTTGTAATTCTTTAAATTATTCAAAACTTCTTTGTGAGTAAGTTGCTTCCTTGCTGATCCTTTATCTGTAGGGTCCCCTATCATCGCAGTAAAATCACCCATCATAAGGATGACCTGATGGCCTGCTTTTTGAAATTCTCCCAATTTTTTAAGAACAATAGCATGACCTAAGTGTAAAGTGGGTCCGGTTGGATCAATACCTAAATAAATAGTAAGCTTTTCGCCTTTATTCATTTTATTTAAAATAAAATCCTTTGAGGGATATGTAGCAGAAACACCTCTTGTTAATATTTCAATATTTTTTTCATTTATATTCATATTCATAAGCTTATTTTAACATAATTTATACTGTTTGTCCGCTTATTTAAATAATATGCTATTATATATGGTATGAAAAAGATTAAAAAATTTTTAAGAAAAAGTGGTCATAACGTTAAAAATCTCATCCTTTTAGGGCTTGGGGTGGGTGTCATTTTGGCTGGAATTTTAATAATTTGGGTTAGTACTCTTAATCTACCAGACTTTAAATCGTTTACTGAAAGAAAAATACAAAGTTCTACAAAGATTTATGATAGAACTGGAGAAAACTTACTCTATGATGTACACCAAGACATAAGAAGGACAATAATCCCCTACGAAGAAATGGGAACAAATATAAAAAACGCAACTGTGGCAATTGAAGATAGAGAATTTTATAATCATAAAGGAATAAGAATAACTTCAATAATCAGAGCAACTATTTGGGCAAAATTAACTGGTAAAAGAATTCAAGGTGGTTCAACAATTACCCAACAGCTTATAAAAAATACCCTATTAACTCCAGAAGTTTCAATTTCTAGAAAGATCAAAGAATGGATTTTAGCTTTCAAATTAGAAAAGATTATGAGTAAAGAAGAGATACTCGCCCTTTATTTAAATGAAGCCCCTTATGGTGGAAATATATATGGGATAAAAGAAGCATCCAGAGCATTCTTTAATAAAGAGCCGAAAGAAATGACGTTAGCTGAGTCGGCATATATGGCAGCTATACCAAACGGTCCAACTTTTTATTCTCCTTATGGTAAAAATAAAGATAAACTAGAAAACAGGAAAAACTTAGTTCTTTCAAAAATGCTTGAATTAGGATTTATAAAAGAAGAAGAATATAACTCTGCAATAAAAGAAAAAGTTGAATTTCAGCCAGAAAAATTATCAAAAATAACAGCACCTCATTTTGTATTTTTTATAAAAGATTATCTTGAAAAAAAATATGGATCCAACACTTTAACAGAGGGTGGATTAAAGGTCATCACAACCATTGACTATGATCTTCAATTAAAAGCAGAAGAAATCACAAATGAAAAAGCGTTAGAAAATGAAAAAAATTGGGATGGTAGTAATGCAGCAGTTGTAGTAATAGATCCTAAAACAGGTCAAATACTTTCAATGGTGGGTTCTAGAAATTATTTTGATAAAAATATTGATGGTAATTTCAATGTAGCTACAGCCGAGCGTCAGCCTGGATCTGCTTTTAAACCTTTTATATATGCTCTTGCTTTTGAAAAAGGGTACACAGATGAAACGGTGTTGTTTGATGTTAACACAGAATTCAATCCTTCTTGTAGTGAAACTGGTAATGACACAAAAAGCACATGCTACTCCCCTAAAAACTATGATAACGGATATAGGGGGCCTATGACAATTCGAAATGCTTTGGCTCAGTCTATAAACGTTATAGCTGTAAAAGATTCTATCAAACTAGCTCACGATATGGGTATAACAACACTAAATGATCCTGAAAGGTATGGTCTTTCTTTGGTTATAGGAGGTGGTGAAACAAAATTAATTGATATGGTTTCTGCTTATGGAGTTTTTGCAACAGGTGGAACAAGACACCCATACCAAGGAATACTTTCTGTAGAAGATAATAGTGGAAATATATTAGAAGAGTTTGAAGACAAATCATACAATGTATTGAAACCAAATTCTACTAGAATATTATCGAGTATACTAAAAGATAATACGGCAAGAACTCCTACTTTTGGAGCTAATTCAACATTAGTAATACCAGGAAGAGAAGTAGCAGTAAAAACAGGTACAACAAACGACAATAAAGATGCTTGGACTATAGGATACACACCGTCTATGGTTGTAGGTGTTTGGGTAGGAAATAATGATAATATTTCAATGAAAAAAGGAGGGGCTGCACTTGCTGGACCAATATGGAACAGTGTAATGTCTTATGCTTTAAAAGATTTACCAAATGAGAAATTTGAAGAGCCGGATCCTATTAATAAAAGCACACCTCCAATACTTAGAGGATTTTGGCAAGGTGGTGAAACATTTAAAATTGACACAGTATCTGGTGGACTTGCAACAGAATATACTCCGGAATCAACTCAAAAAGAAATATCTTTAACAAACATACATTCCATTTTATATTGGATAGATAAAAACAATCCATTAGAAAAAACCTCTGGTAAAACAAACGATTCTCAGTTTAGGAATTGGGAGTACGGTGTTTTAAAATGGTGGGGAGAAAATTATTATAAATATGGAATAATTACAAAAGCAAATATTCCTAATTTCTATGATAGTGTCCACACAGAAGAATCCAAACCATCTTTTGAAATACTTGGAGTATCTACTGATGTATACAAAGATGATGATTTGGTATACCTAACAATAAATGGAACATCTATAAATCCAATAAAAAAAATTGATGTTTTTATTAATAATGCTTATACAACATCTTTAAAAACAATTCCGTATAATTTCTCTTTTAACATTAAAGATATAAACAAAAATCAAAATGGAAATACTATTAGAATAGTAGGGTATGATATTATGGATAACATTGGAGAATCTTCAATTTCTTTCTATACACAAAACTAATTATTTAATATCTGTGAGAATAATATCTTTAGTTTTTTCTTCTATTTCTTTTAGTATTTTTACTTTATAAATTAAAACTTCATTTTTTAAAATGGGAGATCCTTTAATGTTTATAAAGGGTGGTTTTATAGAAATACAACTTTCATCTATTTTAGAATTTAAATTTTTATTTATGATTTCTAAAACCAAACTTTTCAATTCAGTTTTATCTTTAAAAATCTTTTTAAATTTTTCTAAAAAAATATTTATATGTCCATAATCCATATCCATATTATCTATTCATTGGCATTACAAGATACATAAAAGATGAATCGCCCACAGATTTAATTATCATTGGTTTATTATTTCCATTCAAATCAAGACTAATACTGTCACCTGAAACAGATTGAAAACAATCTAATATATATTTATAATTAAAATTAGCAGAAACATTATCCCCAGAAAAAGATCCTGTTATTAAGGTAGAGTTTTCCCCTATGTCTATATTTTTTGATTCTATTTCAAAAACTTTTTCACTTGGCTTTATTGTGATAGTTGCTTGATTAAATTTATCAGAAAAAATGTTTGATATTTTAAGTGAGGATATTAAATCTTGTTTTAAAATTGTTGCCTTGGTTGTACTCTCTTTTGGTATTATCTGTTTATAGTCAGGAAAAGATCCATCCACAACCCTAGATGAAAGATAAATATTTGGTGCTTCAAAAGATATCTGATTTTTCTGTATTGTTATTTTTATGTCTTCATCTAAAGAATCAAAAACTTTTATTATTTCAATAATATTTTTATAAGGTATTAGAACTTCTCCAAAAGAAAGTTTTTGTTTTATTTTCACCTTTTTCTCTGCTAATCTAAAAGAGTCAGTTGATACAAAAACAAGCATATCATCTTCTGGATAT
>CAZUAA010000006.1:0-8053 GCA_964618365.1 uncultured Candidatus Saccharibacteria bacterium
GAGAATGTACTTAAATAGGTGAGGTGTGGTAGAATATTTATATGAAAATTAAAAACATCCTTCGTTTGAGTGAAGGATGTTTTTAATTTTGTTTATTAGATACTTTTTACTATTTTTTCAAATGTTCTTGGGTTGTTCTGTGCTAGGTCTGAAAGTATTTTACGATCAATTTCTATGTTCTTTTTCTTAAGGCCGTCTATAAATCTACTGTAAGATAAATCAAATTGTCTAACCGCAGCGTTTATCCTTAGTGTCCACAAGCTTCTTCTGTCAGATTTTTTATCTTTTCTGTGTGCAAAAGCATAATTCCCTGCATGTAGAAGTGCATCTTTTGCTTGAACTTCTTTCTTGCTACGACCAAATCTAAAACCCTTTGTTTGTGCAAGGACATTTTTTCTTCTCTTGTTCTTTATAACTCCTCTTTTAACTCTTGTCATGTTGATATGTGAGCAAATTATTTTATGAAAAAATGTCTGGCACCGGCTCCCGTCCCCCTCGTCCGAGGACTTTTTTCAGAATATAATTTGCGAAATATTACTTATAATAATTTATGAATTTGCTAAATACGTTCTCTTTATTTTGTTTGAAAAGTTTTGCTCATTCATCCTCTTACCATTTAGTTGCTTCACACGTGATTGTCTTGCATTGAAATGGTTAAAACCTGGTGCACGAGACAATATTTTACCATTTTTTGTAACCTTTAGACGCTTTGTCAAAGATTTATTTGTTTTTATGGACATAAAATTATTTTTCTTTTTCTATTGTAATTGTTGGACCTTTAGGACCTCTTTTATAAGGTTCTGAAACTTTAAAATTTTCGGTAATTAGGTGTAGTACTCTGTCTAATCTTTCCTTTAAGAAACTTTCAGACATATACTTAGATCTTCCTGAAACAAAAAGCTCTATCTTGATTCGATGTCCTTCTTTGAGCCATTCAGAAGATTTTCTAGCTTTAAGTGCTAAATCGTTGTCGCCTGTACCAATCTTTATTTGAATAGATTTGGTCTCTGTTGTCTTGGCTCCAGCTTTTGCCTTTTTAAGCTTTTTATTTAATTCATATTTGTACATACCATAATTTGCTATTTTAACTATTGGAGGATTTGTATTTGGTGAAATTTCAATCAAATCTAAACCTAAGGCTGTTGCTTTAGATAAAGCTTCTTTCAAACTTAAAATACCAAGGTTATCACCTTCGTTTGAGATCACTCTGACCTCAGAAGCTCGTATTTGGTTGTTTATTCTTTCACTCAATTTTGTATCTTCCGATAGAAATAAATAGATTACCTACCTAAAGACAATATTAGCATATATGTGTTAATATGGCAATATGATAGATAAAGTTATAAAAATATATAAAAATAAAGGCGAGACACCCCTTAATTGTATAGAAAAATTAAGAAAAGGTAACGAAAGTCTTAAATCTTTACCCATGACTTATGCTGGGAGACTTGATCCTTTAGCAGAAGGGGTTCTC
Organism: uncultured Candidatus Saccharibacteria bacterium; assembly: GCA_964618365.1. GTDB lineage: Bacteria > Patescibacteriota > Minisyncoccia > Phycocordibacterales > UBA9973 > UBA8515. The sequence goes on from CAZUAA010000006.1 coordinate 1,475, forward strand.
CTTGTGCTTGTTGGTGATGAATGTCTTAAAAAAGAAGAATATTTGAATTTAGATAAAGAATATGAAGTTGATATTTTGTTTGGTTTTGCGACGGATACTTATGATTTGATGGGAAAGATTACGGACACTCTGCATCAAGAATTTTCCGGGTGTCCAACGTCCGTAATTTCTAAATTTATAGGTCCTATTAATCAATCCTACCCACCTTATTCTTCAAAGACTGTAAATGGAAAGCCTCTTTGGCAATGGGCAAGAGAGGGGAGGATAAGTGAAATAGAGATTCCTAAACATAAAGTTTTAATTAAAGATATAGAGGTTCTAGATGAATCTAAAATTACCGGTAAGGATTTACTGGAAAAAATAAAAAAGGATATTGCTTTAGTTTCTGGTGATTTTCGCCAAGAAGAAATTTTAAAAGATTGGGGAAAAGCACTCCAAAATTTTCTAGAAGAAAATTTTGGAGTGTTATCCATTCGCGTCTCGTCTTCATCAGGAGCCTATATGCGATCACTTGCAAATGATATAGGTCAAGAACTTGGAGTCCCAGCTCTTGCATTAAATATCAAACGTACAAAAATAGGGGAATCTACTATCCAAAAATAACACTCTTTGCTTCTTTGAAAAGATTTTCTATTTCTTCTTCTGTTTTAGCTTCACCATAAAGTCTGGTTATTGGTTCAGTATTTGAAGGGTGTAGATGTAGCCATCTTTTATCTGGGAAATCTAATCTGACTCCATCAAGTTCATTCGATACTGCTTCTTTGAAGTGATTTTTTAATTTTGATATCATTTCTGCCAAGCTACCCTCTATTGGCCACTTGTCTTTTTTCATATGATATTTTGGTAATTCACTTACAAGTTCACTTATGGTTTTGCCTCTTTCTGCTATAAGTTCAAGAATAAGACAGATTCCCACAAAGCTATCTCTCGCTAAATTAATTTTAGGATAAATAACACCTCCATTTCCTTCTCCTCCGATAATAGCATTGTGTTTAATTATACCTTCGACGACATTGGGCTCTCCCACAGTAGTTGAGATGCATTCACTGTTATGCATTTTAGCTATGTCGATACTCATCTGAGATGTTGAAAGATTTATGACAGCTTTTTCTCCTTCATTTTTAGATAAAATATTTTCTATTACTAAAGCTAAAGTGTATTCTTCGAAAACTATTTCTCCTTTTTCATCTATTAATACAAGCCTGTCCGCATCAGGATCATGAACAAATCCAAGGTTCGCACCAGATTTTAAAGATATTTCCATAGTACTCAGAAGATTGTCTCTTATTGGTTCAGGTTTGTGAGCAAATTTACCATCTGGAAAACCATTTATTGGTGTAAATTCTATTCCTAATTGTTCAAACAAATAAGGATCCATAACAGAAGCAGAGGCATTGATCATATCAGCGACAACCTTAAACTTTTTCGATTTAATTAGATCGATATTTATATGTTTAAGTATTTCATCTACGTGTTCTTTAGGAAATTCTTTGTATAGAGTGATACTACCTTTTTGTATTTCTATTTCAGCATCTTTATTATTATCTTCAGCGTATTTATTTATTCTTTCTACTTCTTCTCCGGTTGTAAATAGTGCTTTTTTATTTACAAATTTAAGCCCGTTATATTCAATAGGGTTATGCGAGGCTGTAATCATTATTCCACCGTCGTATTTATGTTTTCGAACAGAAAAAAGTACGGTAGGAGTGGGCAAGACATCTCCATCAATAGCATGGACACCTAAATTTTTTAATTCATTTAAAATAATTTCTTTAATAATTGGGCCAGTTTCTCTTCCGTCTCTCCCCACTAAAATAGTAGGATTTTCTTTTCCTGAATCTTCTTTTACAAATTTAGCAAAGGCTTTTGTGTAATTAATAACAATTTCTTCTGTTAATGTGTCACCCCAGATACCCCTATATCCAGAAACGTTTAATTTTGGTTTGTTTATCATATCTTTATTTTATCATAAAAAATAGATTAACAAATATTCCAAATGTTTGGTATAATATAGAAGGTTAGAATCTATTCGGTCGAATTATTATTTTATTTTATTTTAAATATGAAAGCATTACACACAGTCGCATTTATTTTAGTTATAGTTGGAGGCCTTAATTGGCTTTTGGTTGGACTATTTTCTTGGGATGTAGGGATGATCTTTGGAGGACAAGGAGCTCTTATTTCGAGAATTGTTTATGTTTTGGTTGGACTTTCTGCAATATATATGATCTTTGCTTGCAAGGGTTGTTGTGCAAAGGGTTGTTGTAAGGTAGAAGATGTTGCAAAGCCAACAAATTCTCAAATGTAATTTAGTGGTTTATACGAAAACCCTCCCCGACTTAAATCGGAGAGGGTTTTCTGTTTATTTATTTCCTATAAACTTCTACTTCTGGCATACCTATTGCATATGGGCCTACTTGGTATTGAGAAAAGTATATTTTTATTTTTTCTTTTGTAAAAGTAAATGTTTCGAAATTTTCCTCTTTTTCTTCTGTGCCTACATCTATCATTTCTTTTATTCCATCAAAATAATCATTCATATTTTCATCTCCTTCCTCACCATCTTTTACTTCTGCATATTCCTTATACAGATAATCCCTTGATTCTTTTGACAAATATTCTAAATAATTAAATGATGGTGAGAATACATCTTTTAGTGTAAGAATTTTTTTATTTACTACATCATAATTAAAAGCAACTTTTGCCTCATATCCATGAGCCCCGCCAGTATAAGCTCCATATGTAAGTATAAAACTTATAAAATAAGGATTACTTTGGATAATGCTAAAATCAGAATATAAATAGAACTTCTCATCATCATTTTTAGGATATTCCCCGATATTTTCTCCTTCCATTTGTGTTTCATATCTTGCAATCCAATTTTCCTTGCCACTCTCTTTACTGTTTCTTATTTGCTCTTTAATAAGATTTAAAATGCTTTCGTTGAAAGAATTGTCTATTTGTTTAAAATATGGATATTTGATATCAAATTTAACATATAGGTCTTTTTCATTTAAGGTTTTAGTTTCATATGAATTTTCTACTATAAGAGGGGAGTCTACTGTAGAGATATTATCGTTTAGGACAGGAGTTGGTTTGTCTTCTTTTTTAAATATTAAAGACATTACTAAAATTATGACTAGTATTCCTAATGCTATCAAGATAGATTTGTATTTTTTATTCATCTGTTAATTATACTACAATAATATTTTAAGTGAAACAAAAGAAAAGCCCGGTAATTTTACCGGGGATTCCTATTGTTTTTTTAATTTTTTATTTATGATAGACATCATTTCGATGTCTTCTTTGGTTGCTGGGCTGGTTTCTCTTTGCCAACCACCAATATTTTCAATAAAAAACATTTCTTCCCCAATTTGTTTGGGATTTTTGGTTTTTATTATTTGGATAGCTTTTTTGTTGTCTATCGTTGTGGATGTAATTTTGAAAATTATTGAATTCACAACAATTTCAGTTGTCTCCCCAATTTCAATCCAGATATTCAAACAATCATTGTTAAAATTGTCTGCATAAACAATATTGCCAATTAAGGCTGGTTCATTGAATTTTTGTGTATCATTTTTTTCTTCTGTTCTCATTGTTATAACTACAAAGGTAAACAGAATAATTCCACCACACAATTCCCAAATAATGCTTTTTCTTCTAGCAGATGAATTTTTCATTTTTTATTTTTAATTTATTTTTCTTTTATTGCCCAATCTGGTGGGCTTTGCCAATTTTCGGTTGGTTTTAAATCTTTCCATGGGGGTTCAAATCCTTCTGATTTGAATACATTCTGATGATTATCAGAAAATGTTACTCCGTTAAAAGACTTTTTGACCCCAATATTAGAGATCATTTCATTTAAAACTACCCAAACACATAAGCCTACATATATGGTAAAAATCCATAATGCGATTTTTCTAAGATAATAAAATAATTTTTTCATAGAGCTTTTTTTAAAGTTTATTTAAATAATATAATTAAAGAAGAAAAAGTCAATGGGGGTGGAATTCTCGCCAACAGCGCGTGATTGGTGGTTTTGAACTCTGGGTTCTTCGGTCAGGAATAATCTGTTTTTCGTCAAAAGCAGATTTTCACGACCCTAGCTCGCTTGTTTTTCGTACTCGAAAAACATAGCTCCGCTTTTCGATTCCCGCACGCAAAGTATTCAGATACTTTGCTCACTTCCACGCAAGAAAAAAGGCCTCTTGAGAGGCTCTTTTTTCAACGTGTGGAAGTGGCGGGATTCGAACCCGCGTGTAAGAGGGAATTTTAGATAACTCTACATGTTTATTATATTCAATTGGTTTAAATGTTCATCCTAGAGAATATACAACAAAGATAAACACCGAGCTTTTAATTGTTAGGATCTGTATCAAGCATTTACAAATCCTTAACCCGATAAATTATGCCCACTTTTTATATCGGATGTCTAAAAAGTGAACACTCGCCAGGCCTAAATTTAGGCGTATGCGAGAGCTAAGCTTCCAAAATATGGAGACCTAACTGAAGCGACTTTGTTTGCACTTAGTCTTTTCCAAGAAGTTTTAAAAGATTCCTGAGTACTTTACATGCATATATAAAATGATCCTTCCTATCGAAGCCTATCACTCCCATTATAAAATTTTCAAAGAAAATTATCTCTTGTATTCTCTTTCCATTTCTCGATCTAAATCTCTTCCTTTTATTGTCTCTCTTTTGTCGTAAGTTTTTTTACCACGACCAATAGCGATGGAGACTTTAATATAAGGACCTTTACTATACACTGAAAGTGGAACTAGTGTCAAACCTTTTATATCATCTTTTTCTCCTAGTTTTTTTATTTCTTTTTTAGAAAGAAGTAACTTTCTTGTTCTGTCTGGGTCATATCCCTCACTCGTATTTTTTAGTTGATAAGGGGGGATATGCATACCAAGAATGAAAGCCTCCCCACCACGCACAATACAAAAAGCCGAGTTTATATTTCCGTTTCCACCTCTTATAGACTTCACTTCAGCACCGGTGAGCTCTATCCCGGCTTCATAAGTGTCCTCTATACTATAATTAAAATGTGCTTTTCTATTTTCGATATATATTGCCATGATTTTATTTTAGCATAAATTTGGATTTATTTGGTATATGGTATAATATTTAAACTATGCAAATGAAAAATCAAAATTTAGGTAAAAAAACAAATAATCAAAAGAAAGTTCCTAATCTTGGCAGTCAGCTCATGGTGGCACTTTTTATATTTATAAGTATTACACTTATTTACACATTGGTTTATAAAGCACCTGAGGAAATTAAGGAATTAACAATTTCAGATGTTGCAAAAGGTATAAAAGATCAAAGTATTGCAAAAATAGAAGTTGCTGGCAGCAAGGTTGATTTGACTTTTAAAGATGAGACGAAAGGTAAAGCTCAAAAAGAAGCTGAAAGTTCACTTTCAGAAACTTTGTATAATTATGGAGTAACCCCCGAAGAGCTTGCAAGTACTCCTATCGAGATAAAAAATGAATCAGGATTTGGGTATTGGATTTTAAATATTTTACCTTTTCTTCTACCTGTGCTACTTATAGTATTTTTTATCTGGATGCTTACTCGCCAAGTGAAGGGCCAAGGTATGCAAGCTTTTACTTTTGGTCAATCAAAAGCCAGAATTACTGACCCAAATGACAAGAACAATAAAGTGACATTTAAAGATGTCGCAGGTGCTAAAGAAGCCAAAGAAGAATTGAAAGAGATTGTTGATTTTCTTCGTAATCCTAAAAAGTTTCTAGACATTGGGGCAAGAATTCCAAAAGGAGTACTTCTAACCGGAGCTCCAGGGACAGGAAAAACTTTACTTGCGAGAGCTGTAGCGGGGGAGGCCGCTGTGCCATTTTTCCATTTGTCTGGATCTGAATTCGTTGAGATGTTTGTGGGGGTAGGAGCAAGCCGTGTGCGAGATTTATTCAAGATGGCTAAGCGTGCAGCTCCTGCAATTGTCTTTATAGATGAGATAGATGCAGTAGGAAGAGTTAGAGGGACTGGAGTTGGCGGAGGAAATGATGAAAGAGAGCAAACTTTAAACCAAATACTTGTAGAAATGGATGGCTTTGAACCAAATGAAAAGGTAATAGTGATGGCAGCGACAAATCGCTCGGATGTACTTGACCCAGCACTTTTGCGCCCGGGACGCTTTGACAGAAGAGTATTGCTTGATTTACCAGATAGGGCAGACCGATTAGAAATTCTTGAAATTCATTCAAGGAAGAAACCTTTTGCAGAAGATGTAAATTTGAAAGTTGTTGCAGAACGCACTCCAGGATTCTCTGGTGCGGATCTATATTCTCTTATGAATGAAGGAGCGATACTTGCAGCTAGAGAAGATAGAAAAAAGATTGCCCAATTTGATCTTATTCGTTCTATAGAAAAAGTGATGATGGGTCCAGAGAGGAAAAGTCACTTACTTTCCAAAAAAGAAAAAGAAATTACAGCTTATCATGAAGCAGGGCATGCACTTGTGGCATCAGTACTTCCTTATGCGGACCCTGTGCATAAAGTTTCTATTGTTTCCCGAGGTCATGCTGGGGGTTATACACTTAAGCTTCCTTTAGA
>CAZUAA010000006.1:8225-8543 GCA_964618365.1 uncultured Candidatus Saccharibacteria bacterium
AGGTCCTGTAGCGCTAGAAAGTGATGGAGGGCGCACTATGTTTGGTAAAGGGGTAGAAGATAGGGAGTATGAAGAAAAGACAAGTGAGATAATCGATAAAGAAGTATCTAAAATTATGAATGAGGCCTTTTCTAAAGCGCGAGAAATTTTGAAAGAAAAGAAAATAGTACTAGATGCAATAGCCAAAAAGCTTATAGAAGTAGAAACTCTCGAACAAGAAGAATATAATCAGATAATAATTGCAAATGGGATATCACCTAAAGAAAAAGAAGTAGAGAAATAATTACTGATTATAGATTACAAATTAATGATTATAAG
>CAZUAA010000006.1:8553-34643 GCA_964618365.1 uncultured Candidatus Saccharibacteria bacterium
AGCTGAATACAATGAACTTATAATTGCAAACGGTATTTTACCAAAGAAAAAAGAAGAAATAGTTTAAGTAATTAAAAATTAGTAATTACAAATTAAACACTAAAGCCCCGAAGCTTCGCTTCGGGGCTGTTTGCAAAAGAAGTCTTTTTTCTGTAATATATGAGTACCAACATGGTCTTTATTTAAGATCACAAATCCGTCCTTAGCTCAGTTGGTTAGAGCACAGAGCTTATACCTCTGGGGTCCTAGGTTCGAATCCTAGAGGACGGACAAAAAGAAAATCACACAAAAGTGTGATTTTCTTCGTCCTAGCAAGCAAATAATTTTGCTTGCGTCTAGGATTCGAAGACCTTTTCCATATGAGTGTACCCACGAATGGAAAAGGTGTACTGAAACTGTAAGTTTCGAATCCTAGAGGACGGACAAAATTAATTTAATAAATTTCTTACATTATATTATTAATTGTGTTACTATTTATAGGTAGGGTTTTGATTAGATTATTTTAAAATAACAAAATATATGAAAGAAACAAAAAGAGTAATATTTGATCTAGGCTTCGATTCTGAACTGGCTATAATCGAAGATGAAAGAAAGACGGCCCTAAAGAACGCTAGTGGAAAGGTTATTTTCAGTGATGGTGTAAATAGAAAAGATTATATTGATTTTAAAAATCCAAATAATAACATTTATGAGCCATACGATGAGATAAACAAAGAATATGATGAAAAAATAAAAGCTCTAAAAGAGAAATATAATAGAGAAGAAGATAAGAAAGGAATAGATTTTTTAGTGACTATTGAAGATATATATAAAATTAGACCTGGGTTAAAAGATCTACATGATAAGGTTTTTCCCAGTGATAAAGACAAAGAGAAAAAAGATAAAGCTATAAATAATGAAATAGAAGATTATAATAAAAAAGCACAATTATTAATAAAATATCTAGATGGAGAGATAACTGCGAGAGAAGTAATGGAGGCTAATTTGGGGGGTAAGTATACTGATAAAGAGGCCAAACAGTATGTAGACGAATTAGTAAAAGAGCTTCGTCCTATATTATATGATCGATTTAAAGGGAAATTTGTAGAAGAAGATAATATTTTAAAAAAGGAAGAAAAAGGTGAATATAAGACTATAGAACAAGAAGAAAATAGGGTAGAGAATAAAGAAGAAAAATCTGTCGTCTTAGAAGCAAGAGAGAAGTTAAATAGAATTCGAGATACTTATTCCAAAGAATTAAAAAAGTGCTTAGATGAAATGGACAAACAAAAGTCTATAGATAAAGTCCGTACCTCGACTTTTAATATTCTTGCCGGAGTAAAGAATATTTTCTCGAGAGAAAAGATGAATAAGGCCACGAATAAAGATTATAAAGAAGAAGATTTTTATACAGAACAATATAAGAAATTAGAACAAGAATATAAACAAGCGAAAATAGATTTGAAAGATGCTTTAGTCAGAGAAAAAACTGAAGAATTAGAGAAAGCTGGTTTTAAGGATGAAAAATTAAAGCTTGCTCTGACGAGGTTTCATGCTACGGATGTATTTAAAGAAGTTATTTATGATGAGAGGAAAAAGATAATTGATCAAAGAGCAAGCGCCAATAAAAATATTTTAACGAAGACATGGAGCACTTATAAAGAAATGCCCCGTTACAAAAAGGTACTTATTGGTACACTTATTTTTATACCACTTACTACCGCCGGAGGAGTGGGAGCAATTCTTGGAGCAAAGGGTTTATTGGGAATGGCTTCTTTTGCAGGATTAAAATTTGGAGCAGGTATGGGAGTGGGTTATATCACTTCTATGGCTTCTGCTGGCGCTTTTGATTTAATGTATAAAAATAAAAATATTGAATTTTATAAAAAAATAAAAGAAGAAAATGAAAAGATAAATGATCAGTTTATAAAAGGAGAAATTTTTGAAGATGAATATAAAGAGGCTAAAGATTTACTAGAAATTAAAAAGAATAAATATTTAAAAAACCAAACGACTGTAAAGACGGCTACTAGTATAGGGCTTGGGCTTACTGCTGGTCTTTTGGCTGGCGGGATTATGAATAGTGGTGTAAATCACGTGGAGAATTTAATTTCTCATGGAGACACTGGCTCGGTAGATACTTTAAGTCATAATGCTAATTCTTTGGATTCTCAGATTGGAGATGTTGCTAGTGTCGCCTCAATGGAAAATGTAAATGTTGAGGTGGTTGCTCATAACGGCCAAGGAATCATAAATACTTTTCATGATTTACAAAATAATTTAAAAGCTGAATACCCTGATGTAAATAGTGCCCCAGAGAGTGTAAAGCATATACTAAGTACGAGTGATACGGATTTGGCTAAAGAGTATGGTGTATATAGGCCAGGGGAAGAAGCTGAAAGTGCTAAGATTTTCACTGGGGATAAATTGATTTTCAATAAAGAAACAGGCGAGATTGTATTTAAGCATACAAGAGGAGGTGAACACATCTTGCAAAAAGGAGTAAAATATTTAGGTGAAATGTTTGATGCTAGTCGTAAATTATAAATTAAATTTAAAACATTTAAAAATGTTTATTGAGTGATATATGCAAAATAAAATAAATGACAATATTATAAAAACTCTAGGTATAGATACTCTGCCAGAAGACAAGCAAAAGGAAGCTTTGGAAAAACTAGGAGAGTTGGTTTACCAAGAAGTAATGCTCCGAGTGCTTGATGTCTTAAGTGAAGAAGAAAAAGATGAATTTGAGAAATTGATAGAGAAGACACCAGATCCTGAAATAATGTTTACTTTTTTAGCTCTCAAGGTTCCTAATTTTGAAGAAATAGTAAATGAAGAATCTTTAAAATTAAAAAAAGAAACTGCTGAAATAATGGGGAATTTATAATATAAAAAAAGCTCTCAGTTAAAACTGAGAGCTTTTTTTATTCAAAATGAAGTTTAAGATTCTTTTGTTTTAGGGTTTCGGAGAGGAGGGGGTAAGAAGAGAGCTCATTATCTTCCTCTATTATTTTTAATGCTTCATGGCGAGCGGCTTCTACCATTTTTATATTTTTTAGTGCTTCCATACCGAGATCGGTGATGCCCCACTGTTTGTCTCCACCTAGGAGCCCTGCGCCACGGAGTAACAAATCAAGCTCGGCTAGTTCGAATCCACTGGAGGCTTTTGTGAGAGCTTTTAGTCTATCTATCGTTTTGTCTGTTTTTGCATCAGCAAATAAATAGCAGTATGACTGGTGTGTAGAGCGCATCACACGACCTCTTAGTTGGTGAAGTTGGGCAAGACCGAAACGCTCAGCACCTTCTATTACTATTGTGGTAGCATTTGGGATATTTACTCCGACTTCTATAACAGAAGTGGAAACAAGGATATCTATTTTCTTATCCTCAAAATCTTTCATCACTTTTTCTTTTTTCTGTTTGCTCATCTTGCTATGCATGATGTCGATATTGTAAGTAGGGAAGATATCTTTCTTTAATCTTTTTGCTTCTCCTGTGACAGTACGGAACTCGGCCAAAGTATTTCTGTCAGCACGCAATAAATTTCTACTGAAATACTCGGGCCGTCGCTCTCCGTAAGGCTTCCCGAAACACTTTGGCCGAGGTCCGTTTCATTATTTGTAATCATATTATCTCCGACCTCTGCCTCTTCTATCTTTGGACAGATAACATAAACTTGTCTACCAGCTTCTAGTTCTTTCTTAATATTTTCATAAGCAATAGATCTTTTGTTTTCGGGAATTATTTGTGTTATGACTTGTTTTCTACCTTTTGGCATTTCATCCATTATAGATAAATCTAAATCCCCGTATATTGTTAGGGCAAGAGTTCTTGGTATTGGGGTTGCAGACATAGAAAGATAATGTGGTGCATGACCTTCTTTTTTAGCCAGTTTCATTCTTTGGTTTGTACCAAAGCGATGTTGCTCATCTATTATGACAAGTCCTAAATCTTCAAACTCTACAGATTTGGATATAAGTGAGTGTGTACCTATCATTATTGGAATTTCTCCATTTTTTGTCCATTTGAGTAATTGATTTTTAGATATTGGAGTCCATGTTTTAATTTGTTTTCCGTTTTCAAAATGAGCACTTTTGCTAGGGAATTTCCTGCACCCAGATGAAGTCATCAGACCTATCGATATACCTGTGTGATCAAAATATTTTATAAAGTTTTCGTAAAGTTGAGTTGCAAGGACTTCAGTAGGTGCCATATAAGCAACCTGTAAGTTACCAAAAGATTGCCCTATTGGTCTATTTTTTATAACGGCATAAGAAATTGTCGCTGCGACAAAAGTTTTTCCACTGCCTACATCACCTTCAAGGAGTCTCCCCATTGGTTTGTCTTTTGTGAAGTCCTCTAGAATTGTATTTATAGCTTCTGTTTGTGAATTTGTAGGAGAGAAAGGAAATCTATCCGTAAAATCTTTAATGTCTTCTTTTTCTATTTTTAATTTGTATGAAAACATTTTATCATACTCTTTTTTTTCTTTTTGGCGAGCAAGCTGTATGAAGAAAACTTCTTCAAATGCAAATCTTTTACGTGCAATTTCAGCATGTTCTTTTTTCTTTGGCGTATGTATCCAGATCAGTGCAGTATATAAAGAAGGTAGTTTGTATGAGTCTATGATGTTAAAATGGAGGTATTCTTTTATGTTTTTTATTTCCTCATCTTTTATTATTTTTTTGATTGCATGATAAATCCATTTTGAAGTTATACCTTTTGTTTCAGGGTATATTGGAAATCCAAATTCATTTTCACTTCTATTTTCTTTTGAAAAAAGTGAATCATGTAAATCTATTGGTAGGACACTATCTCTGTCTATTTCTGGATTCATAAGAGTAAGACCGTATTTATCATTATTGGTCACCTTTCCACTTACTCTTACTGTTGAACCATCTTTTATCATTTTGGCTAAATAAGGTTGATGGAACCAGACTATCTTTATTTTTCCAGTGATGTCAGATAAAGTAGCTTGCCCCATGGGTATTTTACTTCTAAACCCTTTTTTAGTTTGAAGGTTTGAGATAGTACCAAGTATAGTAGCTTGTTCTCCATCTATTAGTGTGTTTATATATTTAATATCAGAAATATAGTTGTATCTATTGGGGAAATAAAATAATAAGTCTTTTATTTTTATAAGGCCAAGTTTAAAAAGAGCCTTTTTTTGATTTTGATCAAGCCTAAAATGATTTTCTATTTTATCATCTATTTTCACAAAGAGATTATATCATAAAAATAAAAAAGCCCCCTGACCTAAATCAGGGGGGGTTGTATTATCCGAGTAGTTTATTCATATGTTCTATAAGCTCATCTAGCGTGAAGTTTGATTTAACCATAAAATCTGTGGCTCCTAATTTTTCTGATCTTTTCACATCTTTTTCTTCTGAAAGGTTTGAAAAGACTATTACAGGAATATTTTTAAGACTTTCAGTTGCTCTAATCTTCTCTAATATTTGAAATCCATCAAAGCTTGGAAGAATAAGGTCAAGAAGAATTATATTTATTCCTGGGTCATTTATTTTTTTTAAAGCCTCTTCACCAGTTGAGGCCACAATAACATCATAACCTTCTTTCTTGAGCTTCCCAGCTTCAAGTCCTTGTAAAAAACTATCATCTTCTATTATAAGTACTCTTTTCATAGTATTTAGATTATATCACAAATACTAATTTATAGGCAATGAGACAAAAAAAGTAGTTCCTTTATTTTTTATACTTTCGAACCATATTTTGCCCTTATGTCTTTCTATAATATTTTTAGTTGTAAAAAGTCCAAGCCCAGATCCAATCATTTCTTTTTCTATCGCATTAGGTGCACGATAAAACTTTTTAAATATACTTTCTTTATTATCCTCATTTATTCCTATACCAGTATCTCTTACTGATATTTGGATATCACCCCCATCTTGTTTAATAGATATAAAAACCATTCCACCGGGATTGCTATATTTTATAGCATTTTCAAGTAAATTTTGAATGACCACTCTTATCATTTCTTTATCACAGTTTACTGGTGATATTGGTGAATCTGGTTTTAGAAAAATAAGTTCTATGTTTTTTTTATTTGTTTCACCAGAAAAATCAAAAATAGTTTGTTCTATAAGATACAAAAGATCCACTTTTTCAAATTGATAAGAGATGCTCATCTCTTCTGCGTGACTTAATGTAAGAAGATCATTTACAAGAGCAACCATTCTTTCATTGCTATTATATGCTTTCATCATGAAACTTGTTTGTTCATTTGTAAGTTTTCCTAAGTCTTCATCTAGAAACATTTTAAATATCCATTTAAGAGCAGATAGTGATGTACGAAGCTGATGAGCTGAAATAGAAATAAGATCAGATTTTACATCGTTTGTTTTTTTTAGTTTTTCACATTCTTCTTTTAATTTTTTAATTTCTTCTTCCATGTATGTATTATAACTTAAAAATTAAAATTAGAATAATTTTTGCGGATGGGGTGGGATTCGAACCCACGGTTCTTTTTACAGAACGGCGGTTTAGTAAACCGCTGCCTTAAACCTCTCGGCCACCCATCCAATACTAATTTAACTTTTTCATCTTATCATATTTATTTAATTTATAAAATATGATAGCGTATATCCATACGGAGCCGTGTCAGAGTGGTCTAACGTACCTCTTTGCTAAAGAGGCAGGGTCTCAAAAGCCCTCGCTGGTTCGAATCCAGCCGGCTCCGCAAAAAATAATGAACCCAATTGAAGACATTGGGTGATTTTAGTTCAAATAATTTTTCTTTTCTGTTTGAATTTTTGTTGTTTTAGTGATATAAATATTATATGAATTTTTCGTTTAATAAATATTGGGTATTGATTGCTCTTGGAATAATTATTTTTACTTTCATTTTTATTTCATTTTCTGAGAAATTAAGCTCAAATATAGAAAATAAAGCAGATAAATCAGTATCAATCGATAAATTAAAAAGATAATATGCAAAAAGTACAACTTACATTTTCACAAAAATTTAAAAGAAATATTTGGAGACATATATACCCTATATTCCCTTGGATGCAAAAGCATTTTCTTAAGTGGCACCTTGTTTGGCATGAAAAGGGGAGACAACCCTACCATATAGGTTGGCTTGCAAAAGGTAAAACTTTAGAAGATTTAGAAAAACATTTACATGAGAATTGGGGATTTGGTAATCACTTCGTTGCATGGGAAGACAATGGTCAAGTTCTTTCTTGGCGTAAATTAGAAAGTTTCCAAAAGCAGTGGCATTTAAGGATATTTAGTGATGGAGAAATAAGGGGGCATTATGAATGGACCCCAGAAGACAAGCCAGTAGAACATTTTATTGAAATAGGTGAAGAAGAAAGGCACGAAGACTTTAAAAAATTTTTAGGTGAATATTTATCTAAAGAAAAATATATTTCAAATTTAAAAAGAGATATGAAATATGCTCCAGAGTCGGAGATAACCATTGATAATTAAAAATTATAATTATTAATTACTATTTTTACTTTCTGGATAAATTATATCCCAAAGTTTTCCTGCGACGTTGTGAGGTTTACCTACAAGAGGGTAGTGATGTAAATCTATAAATGGAGCAGAATTACATTCTATTACTCCACACCTAGGTTCATCTTTCCAAGAACTTGAGACATTTTTCATTATAAAATCAACTCCTATGAGTGGATCATCTAGTATTTCCGCTATTTTTTCAAGCATCTCTATGTTGTCTTTATGAATAACATCTGTCATATCTGTAATTCCACCTCCGACAGCTCGACTTGTCTTTTGACCTAAGAGAACCACCTCATCTTTATTAGGAATCGTATCAAAATTTTTACCCCAGTGAGTAAGTTCTTTTGTCACTTCATCATTTAAAGTAATAGTATGAAATATTGGGCCTTGCCTTAGTGGATTTTTATTTTCAATTTCTATAAGCTCTTTTACGTTGTGAATTTCATCTCCTATTACATAAGCAGGTTCACGTCTTAGACAAGCCACGAATTTTTTACCTATTAAAGTTCCTCTAAAGACATATCCCTCAAGTTCTTCTTCTATCATTACCCAAGGGGAGAGCATTTTGGCTTTTTTGTATGCTTCTATTAAAGCATTTTCATCTTTGATATGTATAGTTGTGTGGCGACTTCTAGATCCTAGATTTGGCTTTACTATTACAGGGTTATTTAAGGATCTAAAGACTTTTAAGGCTTTCTTTTTGTTTCTTACTATATCTCCACTGGCAACAGGAATACCTTCTGTTCTGAAATGTTTTTTCATTTCATTTTTATTATCCATCCATTCAAGTCCTTCGGGATTATAATCTTTTGGTCTTGGTATAACATCAAAGAATCTTCTTTTCCCCTTATAGTTTGAGACAAAGATATCTCCACCCATACCAAAAAGTCTGAATTCTTTCATGTCTATACCTCTGTTTTTGGCTTCTCCCCAAAGGACTTTTGTTCTTCCTGTATCTTTATCATTTGGCTTATCATCCATTTTTCCTATTCCAAGTATCGAAAGTATTTTTACAATAAAAAAACCAAAATATTCTAGATATTTTTCTGGTAATATTTTTGAAGTAAAATTTGTCCAAGGTTCTATTATTGATCCTAAGAGTATCGAAATATAAACGACCTTATGGTTTACCTGTGCACCCCCGCAATCCGGGCAATATTTTTTCTTTGTGTTATTTTGCATAATTAATTTAAATATATCAATTAAAAGTAAAGACGTCCAACTCTTTTATTAATGAGCTAAAGTAAACCCAATTACTTTTTTAGCCCCATTCTTTTTTAAAAGTTTTATTATTTCAGTTATCGTACCACCCGTTGTGGTAACATCATCTATGATTATAATAGTTCTATTTTTAATAATATTCTTATTTTTTAGACTGAAAGCTCCTTTGATATTTTCCAATCTTTCTTTTTTGTTTTTTAATCTTGCTTGGGGAATTGTTTCTTTGTTTTTTAAAATTATATCATCTCTCAATTCAAAAATATTTTCTTGATCTGTGAAAGACTTAGCAATCAAGAAGCTTTGGTTGTATCCTCTTCTTCTGTTTCTTTTTTTAGATATTGGTATAGGTATTACTATAATTTTTTCTCCCTGTGTATACATTCTCATGTCTGCGATTTCTTCTAAAAATGTTTCATAGATTATTTTACCAAATACTTCACTCAAACATCTTTTGTTATAATATTTAAGATCCCAAATAGCTTTTCTGACATATGGGTCTCTATAGTCAAAAACTGACATAATGTTATTTACAGTTTCCCTTTCAGTTCTTCTTGTATTTGCTATACATTTATCACAAAATAGTGTGTTTTTTATGCCACATTTGATACATTTTTGTGGAAATATTATATTAATTAGAAAATTATACAAAAATATCAGTTTATTTATGTATTTCATTTCCACATTTTAACTTATCTATGATATAATGAAAAGAGTTATGGTGGCACAATTTAATTTGAACAAAATATTAAAAGGAGATATAAGTGATTTATCATCATTGTTTTCTTCTAGTAAAAATTTGGGTAATAGTGCCCTTGGTATAGATATTGGTTCTTCTGCTGTTAAAGTTGTTCAGATTAAGAAAAATAAAGGCAAAGCGGTACTTGAGACATATGGTATTTTGTCTCTTGGCCCTTATGCTGGTCAAGAAATGGGTTCTGTCACAAATCTTTCTACCGAAAATATAATAAAGGCACTTAATGATGTTATGAAAGAATCTAACATAACGTCAAAAAATGGGGCTATATCAATTCCATCTTCTTCAAGTTTAATTTTTAATATAGATCTACCTGAAAATATAGAAGAAAATAAACTTGGCGAAATCATTCCTATGGAGGCTCGTAAGTTTGTTCCTATTCCTATATCAGAGGTTGCTCTTGATTGGTTCATTATCCCCGATGAAATTAGTGATTCTTATGAATCAAATAATCAAAAAAATGAATCTAAAAAAGAAGTTTTCGTTGTTGCTATCCATAATGATATAATTATTAAATATAAAGATATTTTAGTTGGTTCTTCTATTCCTACTGAATCGATGGAAATGGAAATATTTGGAAATATTAGATCTTCAAATTTAGATCACGACAATAATCCAGTTCTATTTATGGATCTTGGTGCTTCTAGTACAAAGGTGTATATAGTAGAGTCCGGAGTCGTTAGATTTTTTCATATTGTAAATAGAGGTGGAGCTGAAATTACAAAAAATATTTCTCAAGCACTCGGTTTTTCCTTTAAAGAAGCAGAAGAAATGAAAAGAAATATTGGATTAGATTCTTCAAAAGATAAAAAAGTTGTTGATATTATTAAAGGTTCAACAAATTACATATTAACAGAAGCTAATAGTATTGTTTTAAATTTTGAAAAGAAGTATAATAAAAAGGTAAGTAAAGTTGTTTTGGTTGGTGGTGGATCGATGCTTCCTGGATTTCTTGATTCTTCTAAAGAAAAATTTAATAAAGAAGTTTTTATTGGAGATCCTTTTTCAAAAATTGAACATCCTGCTTTCTTAGAGGAGATACTTAAAGAAAGTGGAGGAGAGTTTTCTGTAGCTATTGGTCTTGCATTAAAGCAACTATCATAAAATTATATGGACAATTCATTTCAAACATCTTTTATACCTAAAAAACCAGTTGGTGATGTTATAAAAAGAGATCATAAAACTGACCTTTTTACGATGGTTTCTATTTTAGTTTTAGTTTTAGTAATTTTAGCTTCTGGGGCTTTGTATGTATATCAGACTTATCTTATTAAACAAAAAGAGGCGCTTATTATATCTATTGAAAAATCCCGCAGTTCATTTGATGAAGCAGTTATTAGAGACTTAGAATCTTTTGATAAAAAAGCTAGTGCTGTTCAAGAGATACTTTCTAAACATAAAGTTCTCACCCCTTTGTTTTTCTCTTTAGAACAAATTACTATACCAAATGTTCAATATACTAGTTTTAATCATGAAGAAGGAGAGACTGATTTTATTGTAAAAATTGAAGGTATTGCTAAGGATTATAAATCAATATCTCAACAATCGGATGTTTTTAATAGCCCTAAGGGAAGTTTATTTAAAAATGTTGTTTTTTCTGATTTAATAAAGAGTGATAAGGGAGAAACAGTAAAATTTCAATTAGAATTTTCTGTTGATCCTAGTTTATTGTCATATGAAAAAAATTTATTAACTGATAATGAAGATGTTATACAAAATTAATTATGAGATTTATTTTTTCACTTTCATTTATAATCCTGGCCATCATTACCTTTTTTGTGTTTACAAAGCCTTTAAATCAAAAGGTTAATTCTCTGAAAGCTGAAGTTTTAACATATCAAGATGCACTTATTAATTCAAACAACCTCGAAAATTTAAGAGATAGTTTACTTGTTTCATATAGAGATATAAAGAAAGAAGATATTGATAAACTTAATCATCTTTTACCAAATACTGTTAATAGCATTGAGCTCGTATTGGAAATAGAAAAAATTGCAAATAATAATGGTGTATATATAAGTGGTATTAAATTTGGTTCAAGTGAAAATAAATTAACGAAGAGTATGGATAGTTCTAGTGATTTTATGAATGAAATAGATACTCTTAGCGCTTTACCTTATGGGGAGTTTCTTATAGAATTTAATGTTGATGGAAATTACCAGTCTTTTAATAGATTTTTGAAAGAGTTAGAATCAAATTTAAGAATTGTTGATATTGAGTCAATGTCTTTTGATGTTTCAAATGAAGAAAACTCAAGCACAGATTTAAGTTATAAACTAAAAATTAAAACTTATTGGTTAAAATAATATATGAGTACATTTAATAAAATTTTTATATTAATTATCACACTTGGTCTTGTCGGATCTATGTATTTATATACTTCAGGAGATTTTAGTTTTAAGACCGAAAAGGCCTATGGTAGTTTGTTGTTTTCTTCAAATGATAATTTAGAATCTTCCAATGTAATTAATCCTAGCGATACCTCTTTTATTGCTACATTAGCTGTATTAAATAATATTAAAATAGATACGTCATTATTTTCTAGTAAGTTATTTTTGAATTTAAAAGACAACAGCGTGGTTATTGACCCTGCTTTACCAGGGAGATCTAACCCCTTTGCTCCAATTAATACAAATTAATCATGATAATTTTTGAAGAATTAGTAAAACTCGGAATACTTAAAGAAGAACAAGTATCTCTTATTACTAAAATTGCTAATGATAAATATAAGGGTAATATAGATGATGCTTTGTCTGAGCTTAAAGTAAATGAAAATGAACTTTTAAAAATAAAGTCTAGGCTTTTTGATGTTCCCACAAAAGAGAAAGAAATAAAAAGTATTTCACCGGACATATTAAAAATGATTCCTCTCGAAGCTGTTAAGAATTATCGTTTTGTCCCAATTGGACTTGATGGTAATTTATTAGAAGTTGGTATTGTTGACCCAGAAAACATCGGAGCCATAGACGCACTCAGTTTTATAACTTCTAAATTAAATAAACCTTTTAAACTTTTTCTAATAACTAACTCCACATACAAAAAATTGGTTTTAATGTATGACAATATTTCAAATGAAGTAGATCAAGTTTTAAATGAACTTGATAGTGAAATAGCTGGTGCAAGAAAAGATGATACTGGGGTTGTTGTAGAAGATATAAAAAAAGAATCAGATAATTTAAAACCAGGAGAAGAGGAAAAAATTGTCGAAGATGCACCTATTATAAAGATTGTTGCAGTGATTTTGCGAAATGCCACAGAAGGAGGGGCTTCTGATATTCATATTGAAAATGTAGGGGATAAGATAAAGGTTCGTTTTCGTGTTGATGGTATGCTTTATACGTCAATTGTTCTTCCTATTAATGTATACAATGGTGTTGTAGCTAGAGTTAAAATTTTATCTAAATTAAGATTAGACGAAAAAAGAAAACCTCAAGATGGTGGTTTTTCTGCGAAAATAGATGGTAGAAAGATTGATTTTCGTGTTTCTACTATGCCTTCATATTATGGAGAAAAGGTTGCAATAAGAATACTTGACCCAGATCGTGGTGTTAAAAAGTTAGATGAACTTGGTCTTTCTGAAGACAATTTAGCTCTTGTTAAGGATGCTATAAAAAGACCATACGGACTAATTCTTGTTACGGGTCCTACCGGTTCTGGTAAGACGACAACTCTTTATTCAATGCTTAATGAGCTTGATAGTGAAAAAGACAATATTGTTTCCCTAGAAGATCCTGTTGAATATAAAATGGATGGTGTTAATCAGTCACAAGTTATGCCTGAAATAGGTTATACTTTTGCATCGGGTCTCCGTTCTATACTTCGTCAAGACCCAGATAAAATAATGGTAGGAGAAATAAGAGATAAAGAAACTGCTGAGCTGGCTATCCAAGCTGCTCTTACTGGGCATTTAGTCTTTTCTACATTACACACCAACACCGCAATAGGAGCCATTCCTCGTCTTATTGATATGGGGATAGATCCTTATCTTATATCTCCAACACTCATACTTTGTATAGCTCAAAGACTTGCTCGCAAGATTCATCCATCTTCAAAACATGAGATTCCTATAGATGAAGCTACTAAACTTATGATAGATAAGCAGTTTGAGGATTTAGGAGAAGAATTTAAATCAAAGTTAAATATTAAAGATACTATATATGAAGCGATACCATCAGCTGAATCTACTTCTGGGTTAAGTGGAAGAACTCCTGTTTTTGAAATGTTTAAGGTTGATAAAGATATACAAAACGTAATTCTTAAAAATCCAAATGAAGGTGAGATATATAAATTGGCAAGATTAAAAGGTATGATAACCTTAAAAGAAGATGCAATAATAAAAAGTATTCAAGGTGAAATTCCTTTACAAGAAATCTATAATTTTTAATTAGTTGTTTTCTTTTGTTTGTTATATAATATAAATATGGAACAGGAAGTAAAAAAAATTTTAATAGTAGATGATGATATTTTTCTATTGGATATGTATGCATTAAAATTTAGTAAATCCAATTTTAGCGTCTCTACTGCTTTGGGTCCTGAGATTGCCATAGAGAAACTCAGATCAGGTTTTAATCCAGATGTAATACTTACAGATATAGTAATGCCTAATATGGATGGTTTTGAAATGCTTGAGAAGATTAAAGAAGATAATCTTTCAAGTGGTTCCATCGTAATATTTTTATCAAATCGAGGACAACAATCAGATGTAGAAAGAGCAATTTCTTTAGGGGCAGCTGGATATATAGTCAAAGCTTCAAGTACACCATCTGAGGTTATTATAAAAGTTAATGAAATTATAAATAGTGTAGATAGTAAAAAAATATAACTATGGATTATCAAAATTTAGCAGAAGATTTATTGAATAGTTTAATTAATGAAAATGCATCAGATTTACATATTGGTGCAGGAAGGAAGCCTGCTATTAGGGTTGATGGGAAGTTGATATTTTTAGAAAACAAGGAAATTATGAAATCGGAAGATGTTTTAGGAGTTTTGAATGTATTTGTTGGCCCAGATCGTGTAGATAAATTTATAGAAACAAAAGAAATTGATTTTTCTAGTACTTTTAAGGGGGCTAATCAACTTAGAGGAAATGCATTTTTTCAAAGAGGTCTTCCTTCTATGGCTGTTCGACTTATTCCTCAAGCTAAATCTTTTGAAGAATTAAATCTCCCTCCAATACTTAAAGAATTTGCTAGAAAAAAGCAAGGATTTTTTCTTGTAGTTGGTCCAGTGGGTCAAGGTAAATCTACAACTTTATCTACAATGATAAATCTTATAAATAAAGAATCAACATCTCATATAATAACAATTGAAGATCCTATTGAGTTTGTATATAAGCCTGACAAGTCTATAATAGATCAAAGAGAGATAGGAGTAGATACTAAAGATTTTCTGGGAGCTTTGAAATCAACATTTCGTGAAGATGTAAATGTAATTCTTATAGGTGAGATGAGAGATGGCCCTACTATTGGGGCGGCTGTGACTGCTGCTGAGACTGGACACTTAGTACTTTCAACTTTACATACAAACAATGCTTCACAAACTATAGATCGTATAATAGATTCATTTCCTGCAGATCAACAAGACCAGATTCGTATTCAGTTAGCATCCAATTTACTTGGAGTCTTTTCTCAAAGACTTATTCCAAAAATTACTGGTGGTAGGGTCCCAGCATATGAACTCCTTATCAATAATAATGCTGTAGCAAATTTAATAAGAGAAAAAAGGACTCACGAGATAGATACAGTTATAGAGACTTCCTCTAAAGAGGGGATGGTAGATATGAATAGGTGTTTAATAAATCTAGTAGAAAAAGGTGAAATAACAATGGAAAGTGCATATCAATATTCTATTGATCCAAAGTCACTAGAACAAATGTTTTAATTTATGTTATATAACTACGAAGCAATAACAAATTTAGGAGAAAAAAAGAAAGGATCTATAGATGCTGTATCTCGTGATTTGGCGATACTTTCCCTTCAAAGAAGAGAATTAATTGTCTTATCTATAAGAGAAGAGGGAATAAAAAATAACATTTTGTCTAAAATTTCTTTTTTCCATAATAGTAAAATACCCATGAAGGATATAGTTATGATGTCTAGACAGATATCAACTCTTTTTGAATCCCAAGTTTCAGCTCTTAAGGCTTTTAATCTTTTATCTTCTAATACAGAGAATCAAGAACTTGTAAAAATTTTGAATCAAATAGCAGAAGATGTGAAATCCGGGATTACTATTTCAGGGGCTTTGGCTAAACACGGGAATGCTTTTTCTGATTTTTATGTAAATATGGTAAAAGCAGGGGAAGAATCTGGGAAGCTCACTCAAACTTTCTCTTATTTGGCTGATTATTTAGATAGACAGTATCAACTAACCACAAAGACAAAAAATGCTCTTATTTATCCAGGATTTGTGATCGGAGTATTTGTTATTGTTATGACAATGATGTTTGTCTTTATTATCCCCAAATTGTCTGAAATAATTAAAGAATCCGGACAGGAAATACCAATGTTTACCAAGGTTATTATGGGCTTAAGTGATCTTGTCAGAAGTTATGGTGTATTCTTGCTCATAGCTGTAATTATTGGAGTATTTTATCTATTTAAAATGTATTCCACTCTATCTGGTAAAAGACGCATAGACTCTTTTAAGCTCAAAATTCCTTTATTTAAGAATATTTACAAAAAATTATATCTCTCTAGAATTTCAGACAACTTAGACACTATGCTTTCTTCTGGTATTCCAATAATAAGAGCAATTGAAATTACAAGTGCTGTTGTGGGTAGTAGTGTTTATGAAGATATTTTAAAAAGATCATCAGAAGATGTAAAGAGTGGAAGTTCATTGTCTGAAGCTCTATCTAGATATGAAGAATTTCCTCCTATAATGACTGGGATGCTAAAGGTTGGAGAAGAGACTGGATCACTTGGTAATATTTTAAAAACTCTAGGGCATTTCTATAGCAGAGAAGTTAATGAGGCGATAGATACTCTTGTTGGACTCATAGAACCTATTATGATTGTTGTCCTTGGTTTGGGTGTTGGTATACTTTTAGCTTCAATATTAGTACCGATATACAATATTGCAGGCGGTATAGGGTAAGATATCCACAATATTCTTACTTTATTTTGGTTTATTATATTTTTATATGCTATAATAAACTTATTAAAATTAAGGTCGCATCTTTTATTCTTAAGATAAAAGATAAAATTATTAAAATAAAAATAATTATGCAAAAAAATAAAGGTTTTACATTGATTGAGTTGTTGGTTGTTATTGCTATCATTGGTATTTTGGCTTCAGTAGTTTTGGCTTCACTTTCAAGTGCAAGACAAAAGGGTGCAGATGCAAAAATTCAGGCTCAGCTTTCAAATATGAGAGCACAAGCAGAATTGTATTTTAGTTTCCAGACTCCAAATAGTTACGGAGCAGCTAACACAGCAGATGATCTTTGTACAGGGGCAACTGCAGGAGCTATCTTTACTGATGCTACTAATGGTTTAGCTAATTTGTTAGGTGGTTTGACTGGTCCAGTCTGTAACTCTTCTGGTACAACATGGGCAGTTTCTCATCCTCTTGCAAGTAACACAGCACAATCTTTTTGTGTTGATTCAAGTGGAACAGCAGAAGTTGGTATGATATCTGATGAAGCTACAGATCTTTGTATTACACAATAATATATAAAGGTTATTAACTAAAAATACCCCATTGTGGGGTATTTTTAGTTATGCACACTTGTGCTTTTTGTTTTCTTGTATGGTATAATAAACTTAAGTTTGAATATTGTAGGACGTTTCTTTATTAGATTAATTTACTAAAATAAAAATAATTATGCAAAAAAATAAATATTTTACTTCAAAAAGTAAAATGCAGTCAGGTTTTACTTTGATAGAACTTTTTCTTGTTATCGCTATCATTGGTATCTTGGCTTCTGTAATTTTAACTTCATTAGGAAGTTCAAGAGATAAGGGTGTAGATGCTTCTATCAAATCAATATTAAGTAATTCTCGTGTTCAAGCAGAAATATTTTCTATGGGTAGGAATCCTGTGAGTTTTGATACTGTTTGTGGGGCAACTACTGACGCAATAGGTCCATCAGTTTTATCTGCTGCTAAGAAATTAAGATCTGCTTTTACTACAGTAGGTACCGATGCTGTAGCTTTTGCTTATAGTGCTACAGCGGCTACTTCTGGTGCTGCTGTTTGTCATGATTCAGCTAGTGGTTGGGCTGCTGTTATTTCTTTAAAAAAGCCTGTTACAGCAAACTCAGGCTGGTGTGTCGATTCAACAGGGAAAGCAAAAGAAGTCACTTCTCTTGCTGCTAATGCTATAGTTTGTCCATAGATAATATATTATTAATTTAATTTAATTTAATTATGCAAAAAAATAAAGGTTTTACATTGATTGAGTTGTTGGTTGTTATTGCTATCATTGGTATTTTGGCTTCAGTTGTCCTTGCTTCTCTTGGTGGTGCAAGACAAAAAGGGGCAGATGCAAAAATTCAAGCTCAGCTTTCAAACATGAGGTCACAAGCTATGCTTTATAGTGGTACAAATGGAACAGCCGCACTGGGGACATGTGATCCAACAAGTACTACATCTCTCTTTGGAACTGCTGATAATGGTTTATCGAAATTATTCAAAGATTTAACACTTACTGGTTCTCAGTGTTATTCTAATGGTATTCCTAATGACGGGGGAGTATGGGTTGTTGCATTTCCTCTAAGTAGTGGAGCTTTCTGTGTTGATTCTACTGGTTGGGCAAGTAGTAGAAGTAGAGCCGGGACTCTTTATACTGTAGTCACCGGTACTTTTGGTGGTGCTGTTGTACCTGCTTTAAATGGTACTGCTTGTAGATAAAAATAATTTTTCTCAAAACAACCCCAATTAATAAATGGGGTTGTTTTGTATTTATGAAGTAAATGATATAATACAAATATGGAAATTTTTACTTTTATTTTTATATTTATTCTTGGAGTTATTATTGGTAGTTTTTTAAATGTAGTTATTTATCGTTTTAATACAGGTAAGTCTATCTCAAAAGGTAAGTCTATGTGTATGACATGTGGCAAGGGATTACATTGGCACGAACTTATCCCTATTTTTAGTTTCATTTTTCAATTTGGTAGATGTAGGGGTTGTCGGACTAAAATATCATATCAATATCCACTTGTTGAATTTTTTACTGGGGTTATCTTTACTCTTATTGCATATCATTTTTACCCAATACTTTTAATATCTACTTTAAATTATGTAATTTTACTTTCTTTGTTTATTGTTATTTTTTCAATTTTAATAATAATTTGTGTATATGATTTTCGACATAAGATAATTCCGGACTCCTTGGTTTATACTTATAGCATAATTTCATTTGTTTTGGTATTTATAAATATTACAGGTGTAGGAAATTTCTTAATACAACCAACATTATCTGCCTTACTAGCAGGACCAGTTCTAGCTTTACCTTTTGCTCTTATTTGGTATTTATCTCGTGGCAAATGGATGGGGTTAGGCGATGCGAAGCTTATGCTTGGTATTGGCTGGATGATGGGGCTTGGTATGGGTTTTGTTTCTCTCATCATTTCTTTTTGGATAGGAGGAATTTTTGGTATTTTTGCACTTTTATTTAAACACATAACCAAAGTAAATAGAAAGACGGAGATACCCTTTGCCCCATTCCTTATTCTTGGTATGTTAATTACTTTTTTGTTTAACATTAATTTATACAATTTGTTATTAATTTTTCAATTTTAAATGAAAAAAATTTTTAAAAAATTAAATAAAAATACCGGAATGACATTAATAGAACTTCTTGTTGTCTGTGTTATTTTTGTGATTATTTCTAGTATTTCTATTTTTAATTATAATAAATTTAATTCCCATATCTCTCTTCAGAATTTAGCGGATGATATTGCTTTGTCTGTAAGAAAAGCTCAAAGTTTTGCGGTTGGGGCAAAAGGGATAGGTGAAGTTGATGGGTTTGATTATTCTTATGGTATAACTTTTTCAATTACACCAAATACCAACACCCTACTCCCTCTTCCTTCTAGCAAATCCTTTGTAATTTTTACTGATACAACTCGTTCGAAATCTTATAATTATAATTCATCTGTTACCACTCCTTTTTGTGGCTCACCATCAAATAATAATGAATGTTTGGAATTTTTAAAAATTAGAAGTACAGATGTTATTAAAAATGTTAATATATACCAAGGGGGTTCTAATCCTACGTTATTGGGGTCTAATGAATATTTAAATATAAGTTTTAAAAGACCAAATCCAGAAGCTGTATTTTGTTATCAAAAGGGTAGCTTCAATCAGCCTTGTCAGAGTGTAAATATATCTCATATTGATATAATAATAGAAGATACTGGAGTAAACCCTAAAACAAAAACTATTTCAGTATGGAGTACTGGGCAAATAAATATAAATTAATAAATATGAAAAATAATTTTTTAAAAGTTAATAAAATATTATCTTATCCTAAAAAAAATGGGTTTACTCTTATTGAGTTAATGGTATCTATTTCTGTTTTTATGATGATTATGTTGGTGGCTGTTGGGTCATTGTTCTTAGTATTAGATACTTCAAAGCAAGCTCGCGCACTTAGGTATGCTATGGATAATGTAAATTTTGCGATGGATAGTATATCTAGATCTCTTAGAATGGGAGAGAATTATACTTGTGGGGATTCTTCTGACCTCCGATCTTCTGTTAATGGTAATTTGGAACCAGAATCTTGTTTGTTTTTAGGTGACAATACTGGTATATTTTTTATTCCTCAAAACGGGGGATCTTCTGATAGAATTGGTTATTTGAAAAATGGAGATAGCATAGAAAGATGTTCATATACTGGTGGGTCACTTTCTTGTGTAAATATGATATCTGAAGATGTTACAATACAAGATTTTAGATTTATCGTGAGAGGAGCTGAATCTGATAATGTCCAACCAGCTGTACTTATTATTATGAAAGGGGTAGTTTCGTTACAGAATGGCAAACAAGTCGATTTTGGTTTACAAACCCTTGCTTCACAAAGAAATTTTGAATTAAATGAATAATATAAAAAATTTAAAAAGTGATATAAAAAAAGGATTTACACTTGTGGAAACGATGGTTTCTATTTTCATACTTTCTTTTGCTTTGGTTGGGATCATCGGTATGATAGCTAAAAGTTCGTTTGCTTCTATTTATGCAAAGAACGAAATCATCGCCACATATTTACTTCAAGAAGCAGTGGATTATATAAGAAATGATAAAGATACTTCTATTATTTTAAATGGTATGACTTGGGAAAATTTTGTAAATAGATATGATTTGTGTGGTGGGTCTGATGGTTGTTATATAAAATTTAATGATGTTTTTAATTATAATAGTTTTTATTCACCCGTGGTTTCTTGTTCTACATCTCCAGATGATACATTTGGGAGTATAAAATGCCCAATACTAAATTATAATAAAGAAGAAGATACATTTGGTTATTATTATAATTATAATGAAATAGCAATTAATAATGTTCCTAGTAATTTTAAACGGAAGGTTTTTGTAAGTAATGATAATAATCCTGATCAGTTAGATATAGTCGTGGAGGTTGAATGGAAAAATGGTAATTTAGTTAGGTCTAGAATTTTAAAAACAAGTTTGTTAAATTGGATTAAATAAAATGAAGAAAAAATTAAAAACAAAAGGATACGCTCTACTTTTTGCACTAGTTATAGTAAGTGCGGTATCTATGATTGCCGCTGGATTGTCTAGTACCTCATATAAGCAGCTCATACTCTCTTCATTAGTTAGAGATTCTCAGGTGGCTTTCTATAATGCCGATATGGCTTCTGAGTGTACTTTGTATTTTTATTTACAAGTTAAGGATACTCCTAGTGAGAGTGATACATTTGTTTGTGGTGATTATACTTTAGACATATTAAAAAATGGGAATGATTATATTTTTGAGCCGAATGAAAATTCATACGATTCTTCTGACCCATGTTTTAGAATGGAGATTCAAGAGGATTCAAATAGTATCACTATGACTTCTGATGGTTACAATATTTGTAATACCTCAAATCCTAGATCTGTAGAAAGAGAGATTGAAATAAGTTTTGATATTTAATAATTATGTCTAAAGAAGATATAAAAAACCGAATACAGAAGCTTCGGGATGAAATTTCTCGTCTTAGAGAAGAATACCATACAAAGAATAATCCTTCCGTAACAGATGATGTATATGAATCACTGACAAGAGAGCTTCGTCTTTTAGAAGACAAGCATCCTGATTTTAAAGACCCTAATAGCTCAATTGAAAGAGTCGCAGGGGAACCTCTTTCCAAATTTGAAAAAGTAAAACATAAGGAAAGGATGCTTTCCATGAGTGATGTTTTTTCTTTCGAAGAATTATCTTCTTGGGAGAAAAGAATATCTAAACTCATAAACAAAGATCATACTTATTTTTGTGAACTTAAGTTGGATGGACTTTCTACTTCTTTAATATATAAAGATGGTGTCCTCGTGCGTGGAGCAACTCGTGGTGATGGATTTATAGGGGAGGATATTACAGAAAATGTAAAAATGATAAATTCTATTCCACTTATATTACCTAAAGGTTCACCTTCTTATTTAGAAGTAAGAGGTGAAGTTATAATGCTCAAAAAAGTCTGGGAAGAAATAAATAAAAAGCAAGAAAAAGAAAGAAAACCAATTTTTGCAAATACTAGAAATGCTGCTGCAGGTTCTCTTCGCCAGCTTGATCCACAAATAGTCAAAGATAGAAAACTTGAATTTTTTGCTTGGGATTTAATTGTTGATAATGATAACTTAAAAAAACATTCAGATAAACATAAACTCTTGAGAGACTTAGGTTTTCAAGTTCCTTATTTTGAGAAAAAAGCAAAAAACTTAGAAGAAGTTGGTAAATTTATCGAAGAAACTGGAGAGAAAAGAAAGGGTTTACCATTTGGCACAGATGGTATGGTGATATCGGTTGATGAACTTTCTTTACAAACTGTTTTGGGTGTTGTGGGTAAAGCACCTAGATATATGGTGGCTTATAAATATCCAGCAGAACGTGCTACAACAATTATTAATAATATTTCAGTCAGTGTTGGTAGAACTGGAGTCCTTACTCCTGTGGCTCATTTTGACAAGACATTGGTTGATGGATCTACAATTTCAAAAGCGACACTTCATAATATAGATCAAATAGAAAGATTGGGACTTAAAATTAGTGACACCGTAGTCATCCAAAAAGCAGGGGATGTTATACCAGAAGTGGTTGAAGTATTAATTGGGATGCGTACTGGTAAAGAAAAGAAATTTAAAATGCCCGAATTTTGTCCAGTATGTGATTCTAAGGTAGAAAGAAAAATCGGTTTGAATAATTCATCTGTTGCGTTTTATTGTACTAATAAAAATTGTCCTGCAAAAAATAGTAGAGAAATGGAGCATTTTGTAAATGTTTTTGAAATTTATGAGATAGGTCCAAAAATTTTGGAAAGATTGAAAGATGAAGGACTTGTCTCTGATAGTGCAGATTTATTTACTTTAGAAAAGGCAGATCTTTCAGGACTTGAGCGATTTGGGGAAAAATCTGCAGAAAATATTATAAATTCAATTGAAGTACATAAAAATATTTCTTTATGGAGATTTATTTATGCTCTTGGTGTTATCCATGTAGGAGAGCAAACTGCAAGAGATTTAGCGGATCATTTTCACACACTCGGTAATTTAATGAAGGCAAATAAGGATGAAATAAATAGTATTGAAAATATAGGACCTGTAGTTTCAGAGAGTATTTATAATTATTTTTCTGATAAGAAGAACCTTTTATTCATAGAAAAGCTTTTGGCAAATGGAGTAAAAATTATAGAAGAAAAAAAGAAAAACGGCAATCTCTCCGGAAAAGTCTTTGTAATTACTGGCACACTTCCTGGTATATCTCGTGAAGATATGAAGAAAAAAATTATAGAAAATGGTGGAAAGGTTTCTTCTGCTGTATCCACAAAGACAGATTTTCTTATAGCAGGAGAGAGTGCCGGAAGTAAATTAAAAGATGCTCAAAAACTTAATATAAAGATAATATCTGAAGAAGAATTATTGAAATTACTTTGATAAAATATTTTTTTATAATGCTTGTTGATATTTTATAAAATAACATAAATGTGTTATATTTTAAATATGACAATAGAATTAAAAGATATAAAAAAATTAGCTCGTATGTCTAGGATAGATATGGAAGAGTCCGAGATGGAAGGAATCGTTAAAGATTTCGGGCCTATTTTAGATTATGTGGATCAAATTAGAAAAGCCAAAGCAATTGTAGATGGAGGTAGAGATGAGGGTCTTTCTCGTAAAGATTTGACCAATGTATTACGTGATGATTCTTATGACGAGGGGAGACCTAACTTTTCAGAGAATATTATAAATAATATGCCAGAAAAAGAAGGAAGATATTTAAAGGTAGATAAAATTTTATAGAAATAAATTTATGAATATTGATTTAAAAAATTTAACAATTGAAAAAGTTCACAACTCTCTTATAAATGGAGAATACAAAGTGAGAGACATAGTTGATGCTTATCTTTCTGTTATAAAAGAAAAAAATGAAAGAATAAATGCTTATATTGAAATTTTTGATGATATAGATGAACAAGTCAAAAAAGCCGAAGAGAAATTTGAAAATGGTACAGCCACAATTCTTACAGGGATACCTATTGCAGTTAAAGATAATATTTTAATAAAAGGTAAAAGTGCTACATCTTCTTCAAAAATACTAGAAGGTTATGTTGCAAGTTATGACTCAACTGTTATAGAAAATCTCAAGAAACACAATACGATATTTTTAGGGAGAACTAATATGGATGAATTTGCTATGGGCTCCTCTACTGAGACAAGTGCTTATGGGGTCACTCGAAATCCTCTTGATGAAGAAAGAGTTCCAGGTGGGTCTTCAGGGGGCTCTGCCGCAGCTGTTTCTATGTATGGGGCTCTTATTGCCTTGGGTAGTGAGACTTGTGGCTCTATAAGGCAACCGGCATCATTTTGTGGCCTTGTAGGTTTTAAGCCGACATATGGAGCTGTCTCTAGATTTGGACTTATGGCTATGGGTAGTTCTCTTGATCAGATTGGTCCTCTTGGACATAATATTTCTGATGTGGAAATACTTTATAAAGCAATATTAAGTTATGATAAAAATGATAGTACTTCCGTCCCATTAGAAGACCGTAAAATAAGAGAGAAAAAGGATAGCAAAGGAATTATAGGTATCCCAAGAGCCTTTCTAGAGGGGCCCGGTATAGACAAAAGAGTTTTAGATAGCTTCTGGAAAAGCATAGAACTTTTAAAAAATGATGGTTATAAAGTGGTAGATATAGATCAACCTCTTACTCCTTATGCTCTTGCTGTTTATTATATTCTTATGCCAGCAGAAAGTTCTACTAATCTTGCTCGTTTTGATGGTATAAGGTATGGTGCTCAAATTAAAGGAAAGAATCTTCTTGAAACTTATGAGTTATCTAGAGGAAAAGGGTTTGGAAGGGAAGTGAGAAGGAGGATGATATTAGGGGCGTATGTATTATCTCATGGTTATTATGATGCATATTACAATAGTGCATTAAAAGTACGAGATGCTCTTACAAAAGAGATAGAAGAGGCTTTTGAGAAAGTTGATTTTATAGCAACTCCTACTGCTCCTACATTACCTTTCAAATTAGGAGAGAAAATGTCTGACCCAGTTTCTATGTATTTATCTGATGTTTTTTCTGCTCCAGCTAATCTTTCTGAATGCCCTGCTATAGCAGTGCCCACTTCTGTCCTTGAAGATGGTTTACCTACTTCGATTCAGATAACTGCTCCTAAATGGTGTGAAGAAAATCTTTTTGATATTGGAAAGGATATCGAAAGACTGGTATAATGTAAATATGGAACAAACAGGAATACAACTAGAGCCTATTATTGCGAATCCATTATTTGATCCGACTTTTTTAAATGTAGAATATGTATTTGTAAAAGCAATACGTATCTTTGAACCTGTTTATGAATTTATCACTAATCCAAATACTTGGAGTGTAATTGGGAATATTTCTATGATTTTATCTATAATTTGTCTATTTATAATTATATTCTCATTAGTAAGATTGAGAGAAATTCAAATTGCTGATAAGGAAGAGATAGAGCATGAGATACATCTCGCCATGGCTCGCAAAAAGGAAAAAGAAAAGAATAATAATCCAAGATGGCATTACATTATCACTCTTATTGAAAGTCCAAATGAATCAGATTGGCGTGTGGCCATAATAGAGGCAGATTCTCTTTTAGAAGAAATGCTTCGTGCTAGAGGTCTAACTGGAGCCACTCTTTCAGAACTTTTGGAATCAGCAAAAGACAGTGGGTATAGGTATATTCAAGATGCTTGGGATGCTCATATTGTGAGAAATCAAATAGCCCACGAAGGTTCACAATTTGCTATAAGCCAAATAGAGGGTAGAAAAATAATAAAGAAATATCAAAACTTCTTAGAAGATTTAGGAGTGATCGCATAAAAAAATTAAATAATAAAAAAATCCCATCAAGGGATTTTTTTATTATTGCGCAGTCGACCGGGCTTGAACCGGCAACCTCTCGCGTGACAGGCGAGTGCTCTAACCAGTTGAGCTACG
>CAZUAA010000007.1:0-8253 GCA_964618365.1 uncultured Candidatus Saccharibacteria bacterium
ATCTTGGTTATGGTGCAAAAGCTGGAGCTGATGGGAATACAAATGAAACTGTAATCGGTTATAGTGTAACTGGAAATGGAAGTAATACAACAACAATTGGAAATGCATCAACTCTCCGAACCTACTTAAGAGGAGTAAATATTGCTGCTGGTACAGCGACTGCTGGTACTGCACCACTTAAACTAACTACCGGTACAGCCCTCACTACTCCAGAAGACGGAGCAATGGAGTATCATGGTTCACATTTATATTTTACAATTGGATCTACTAGATATCAGATTGATCAGCAGAGTGGGGGGAGTATGGTTTACCCAGGTGCTGGAATTCCAAACTCAACTGGTTCATCTTGGGGAACAAGCTATACTACAACCGGTAGTGGAACAGTTGTTGCTCTTGCCACAACTCCTACATTTACAACCAACATCACAACACCACTTGTAATTGGTGGTACAGGAACAACTCAAGACCTATCTTTCCAAACTACATCAGGAGTCGGAGCAACAGGAGCTGATATGCATTTCCTTGTAGGTAATGCTGGAGGTACTGAAGCGATGACGATACTCAATAATGGGTATATTGGTTTTGGAACAAATAATCCACTTAATAGATATCATTTTTCAACTCAAAACTATGGTTCAAATTGGCTCGGTTCATATGATAAATTTGCTTTTACTGGAACAGATTTCATTATGTCTTTAGTTGATAATAATTCATATACATGGGGTTCAGGAATTTCATTTAAGCAAATGGATAGTGTCGATAATACGACTTATCAAAATGCATGGGGAATTGTAAGACAAACAGACTCAGGAGGATTGGGTGATGGATCCCTTAGATTTATCTATGGAACTAATGTTGATATGAATAATAATGCAGCTAAATTAATTCTATCAAGTGATGGAAAATTAGGTATAAATACAACGGTTCCTACTGCTCGAATTCATATTCCAGCAGGTACTGCTACAGCCAACTCTGCACCACTTAAACTAACATCTGGTACAGCCCTCACTACTCCAGAAGATGGAGCAATAGAATATCATGGATCACACTTATACTTCACGATTGGATCAACAAGGTATCAGCTTGATCAGCAAAGTGGAGGAAGTTTGTCTATTGGTGGTGCAATATCTGGAGCAACATCTGGTTCAGTATTATTTGTAGATGGTTCTAGTCAACTTGCACAAAATAATACTAAATTTAATTGGAATGATTCCACATATCAATTTACTGTTGGTGGAAATATTTTAGTAAATGGAGGAACAAATACTTATACAAATAATGTCGGTTTTATAAATATTGCTAACACCTCAAACTTCACAGGAGTTTCTGCTGAAACAGGTATTGGTTTAAATATTAGGCCGGCCTTTACCTTGACCGAGCCAGCATCAGGATTATTTACTCAGTATGGAGCAATTATTGATATGTCTCAAATTGCAGTAACGGCTGGAGCTGGAACTTCTGAAATTTCTGGAATCAGAATTATAGCAAACGCTGATACTGATATAACAACAGTAGAAGGTCTAGATATTGAAAACACAACATCTACTTCTGCTTCTCAGACAGCTATAAAGATTGGTTCTGGGTGGGATACAGGTCTTCATTTCTTTGAATCAAATTCTGCAAACGGAACGGATTATGCAACTATCTCTGCACCAGCTTCTATTACTACAAGTTACAACTGGACTCTTCCTTCTGCTGATGCAGCTGGTTGTTTGAAGTCAAATGGATCAGGAACTATGTCTATTGGAGCTTGTGGAGATACAAATATCCAAAATTTTGCATCTAACGGAAACTACACTATCCCATCTGATGCCCTTATGGTTATAACTGAGGCATGGGGAGGAGGTGGAGGAGGTGGAGGAGGATTTGCTGCGGCAGTTGGAACTATTCGTGCTGGAGGTGCTGGAGGAGGAGGAGGAGCATATAGTACTCAAACTATTTTAGCTTCAACTCTTGGATCATCTGGAGCAAATATTCCTGTGACAATCGGTACAGGTGGAACTGCTGGTTCATCTACTGCTACTTCTGGAGCAGCTCAAGACGGAGGAGCAGGGGGTAGAACTTGTCTTTCTTCTACGTCTTCTTGTGGTGGTACAGTCTATACATCTGCGTACGGAGGTGGTGGAGGTAACGGAGGAAATACATCTTCAGCTACTGCTTCTGGAGGAGGAGGTGGTGGAGGAATTTTATCTGCAGGTACAACTAATAGTACTCAAGCAACTGGAGGTACTGGAGGAAGTCCACTTGGAGCCGCGGCTGGAGCACAGAACTCGGGGTTTGGAGGTGCTGGAGGAGCAACTGCTGCAGCATCGGCTGCTGCTGGGGGCGCATCTATTTATGGAGGTGCTGGAGGAGGTGCAACATATACAACTGGTGCTGGAAACTCAGGTCCTGGAGGTAGTAGTTATAAAGGAGGTGCTGGAGGAGGTGCTGGAGGTTCTATAGCTACAACTTATAATCTTCGCCAAGGAGGGGCTGGGGGTAGTAATATTGGAGCTAGTGGTGGTGGAGGTACTGCTGGAACCACCGAAGGTGCTGCTGGATCTGCTGGATCTGCTGGTGTTAGTAATAGGGGTGGTTTTGGAGGAGGAGGTGGAGCTACTGGTAGTGCTGTAGCTGGGGGTGCTGGGGGTGCTGGGGGACAAAGAGGTGGAGGAGGAGGTGGAGGTGGAGCGTCAAACACTACAACTGGATCTGCTGGGGGAGTCGGTGGTAATGGTTATATGACAGTATGGACACTTCGAGGTTCTGGAGCTGACTTGGCTGAGGTCTATGGCTCAAATGATGACACCATAGCTCCTGGTGATGTGGTTGCCCTGGATAAAAATATGAATGCAGGTGTTAAGAAAAGTGAAAAGGCCTATGATAAAGATACGATCGGAGTTATTTCAACAAGCCCTGGGCTTACTATCGGTAACGTAGAAGATGCTGGAGCCACACCAGTTCTGGTGGCACTTTCTGGGCGTGTGCCGGTTAAAGTAAATATGGAAAATGGTCCTATAAAGAAGGGTGATTATCTTACTCCTTCAAATACTCCTGGGGTTGCAATGAGGGCTACAAAAGCGGGAACTATAATAGGTCAAGCTATGACTGAATACACAGACGAAGAAGCTCCGGGGTATGTCGTCGCTTTTATAAAATCTGGACCTTCAAACGGTGTTAAATTAGTAGAAGTTATTCCAGGTCTTACCCTTGATTCAAACGAAGAAGATGTTTCAACGGATGATGTTGCAACCGGTGATATTTCAATCGATGAAGATGTTGTCTTAGATACACAAGTTATTACTGAAAAGGAATCAATTCAAAAAATAGCATTGAGATACTTCTTGGCAAATAAAATTGAATTAGAAAAGGAAATAGAAATTTCTGAAATTTATACGGATAGGTTAAGCGCCGCTCTTGAGATTATTACTCCTACTGTAATTACTGATACATTGGAAACAAACTCAATTATGGTTTCAACTGGGGAAATTATATCTTTTGAATCAGAGACTTACTTTAAAGCCCCACCTCTGTTTAATAGTGATACGGCTGGATTTGCAATTATCAAAGAAGGAGCAAGAAGTGTTGATATTGTATTTGATGAGCCTTATATAGGAGAACCTGTTGTGAGTGCTAGTATGGCCTTCAATATGATAGATGATATAAATCTAGCTTCTATCGGTAGTTTATTTGATGATGATATAAAAAATCTTATAGTAAATAGTAGTGAAAATGGTTTTACGATACTTATAAACAAGGATGCCCCACGAGATCTTAGATTCTCTTGGACAGCATTTTCAGTAAAAGATCCAAAAATATTTGAAAGTATTGTGGATGGTTTAATTTTTGAAGATCCAGATCCAGATGAAGAACCCCCAGATGAAGTAATTGATAATAGCTTAACTACGGAAGAAGATGATATAGTTAATGTGGATATAACAGAACCAAATGAAGAAGAAATTAATAATGGTGATACTACGACAGAAGAACAAGAAAATGATATGATAAATGATGAAAATGCTATAGAAGAAGAAACAATAGAAGAAGCACCAGACGAAAATATGGAAAATGTTCCTTCTCTGTCAGAGGAAGAATCAATCGGAGTGAACGAAGCCCCTTCCGATGACTTGTCAAATTAAATAATTACTAACTAGATTTAATTATTATTAAAATATAAAAATTTATAATTTATGAAAGAGAATAAAAATGATTCATTTTTTTATAGAAGATGTTTAATAGCAACAAATATTTTACTGTTGTCTATTGTAATTGTTTTAGTTATTTTTATGATTAGAGAGGGTAATAGCCATAAAACAAAACAATCTATTATAAGAGATATTAATGATTCTTTCCCCTTAACTAATCCAATTCTTGATTGTGAAAATAATTTTTCTGGAGAAGGATTGGTTGTTCAATCAAAATCTATTAATGAAAAAGTTTCTGATTTAAAAAAAGAATATTCTCTTGAACACATATCTTTGTATTTTCGTGATATGAACAATGGTCCATGGATAGGTATAAACGAAAAGGAGGAATTCTCTCCAGCGAGTTTACTTAAAGTTCCTGTGATGATAGCTTTTTTACGTGAAGCAGAAGACAATCCTTCGATTTTAAACAAAAATGTGACTATTTTAGATAAAGATTTTAATAAATTTTTAACTCCAAATATTGTTTTTGATCATTTATTAGAGATAGGGAAGTCTTACACTCTTACAGAGGTTGCAAAATCAATGATTCAAAAATCTGATAATACTGGAGTTATTGTTTTACTTAATAATATTAAGTTGAGTTATCTAAAAGGAGTTTTTGATTCAATAGGTGTCCCATTTAAAGATACAAGCACAGAAGTACCAGTTCGAGTTAAAGATTATGCTGGATTCTTTCGAGTTTTATATAATTCATCTTATCTGAATCGTGATATGTCTGAAATGGCTTTACAGATGTTGTCTGAGGGTATGTATATGAATGGGCTCAGGAAGGGTGTTCCTTCTGAGATTGTGATAGCTCATAAATTTGGTGAAAGAACTATTGATGGTAATGAAAACAATACTCAGCTTCATGATTGTGGAATAATTTACTATCCAGAAAAACCATATTTGTTGTGTATAATGACACGTGGAAATAATTTTAAGGATCAAGAAAAAGTTATTGAAGAATTATCACGTTTTATTTATAATGAAGTTGATAAAATAAAAGAAAATAATTAAATTTATGAAAATAAATAGAAATAATATTTTTAATATAGTGGTTTCTATAATTGCTTTATTTGCTATTTTACTTAGTGGTTATTTTTATTATCAATTAAAAAATATTAAATCAAACACAAGTATAAATAATAAGCAGGATGAAATTAAAAGTTTAATAGACAGGGTTTCCAGATTATATCTTGTCCCTAAAGGAGAAGAACCTACCATAGCTACTGTTTCAGATCCAGAAGTCCTTAAAGATCAATCTTTTTTTACTTTATCGGAAAAAGGTGATAAGGTTCTTATTTTTAAAAATGCAGGCCGAGCTATACTTTATCGTCCAAGTATAGATAGAATAATTGAAGTAGCTCCAATAAAAAATGAATCTGAGACTAATATAAATAATGATAAGAATAACTCATCTACAAAAGAAGAAAAAAAGTCTAATTAGTTCGACTTCAATTTTTCTTACCATTTTTTTATTAATGGTTTTTTTACCGTTTTATAATGTATTTGCGACACTTTCTTGTTCTATAACAACTCAAGCTGGATGTTCTGGTGTGGTACTTCTTCGTATGTCAGGGTCTGATAATGCACATGCAGAGCTACCAAGTGAATCAACCGCAGTTTATAATAATAATGTTGTTTGTTGTACAGGTGTGCCCCAGCTTTCAAATTCTTGTTCTGAATCAAACAAGGTAATTTTTGCAAAATTATCAGGAGTAACAAATGCTCATGTTGAAAGAAATACGGAATCAAATTATGGACAAAATGCTTGCATAGCAAGTACGTACGCGGGAGATGAAATAACGATTGGATATCAGGCAAGTAATTGTACTGGGTACGATACAACTTTATTTTCTATGTCGAATACTCCGACAAATTCACAAGTAGGTAGTTCCTCTTCTTATAATAATAAAGTTTGTGCAAAAGTTTTTTCTCAGTCTATTACTTTTAATATAAGTGATTATAGTGTTGGATTTGGATACCTCACTTCATCTGGTCTTCGTTATGCCACAGGAGATGGCTCTGGAAGTGGCTCAGAAACAGAAGCATATAATATTGATGTAAGCACCAATGCTTCTTCGGGTTATACTTTGTATGTTAAAGGGGATACTTTAAAAAATGGAATTATTGAAATTGATCCTATCGGTGGTACAAATACAACACCCTCACCAGGTACAAAAGCCTTTGGTGTAAGAGCTGTTGCGACAGGAGGTAATGGAGTAGTGGAGTCTCCTTACGACGGATCTGGTTTTGCTTATGATGCAGATGCATCGACACCATCTATAATAGGAATTTCTACATCTGGAAATGGAGTAAATACCGATTATTCCATAAGATCAGTTGCTACTATTGATGATGTTTTAAATTATGGAGTTTATACGACAAATTTGACTTATATTGTTGTTCCAAATTTTTAAAACTGTGGATAACTTTATACTTTAATGTTTATTTATGATATAATATAATAGTTAAGTTTATTTAAATTTTATTATTAATTTTTTATAAAAATATGTTTAAAAAAATTGTTAGTTTTGTGGTTATGACTTCTTTTGTTTTAACTATGACTGGAGTTTTAACTCCTATGACATTGATGGCTGCTTCTATTTCTTCTTCTAAAGCAACATTCGGAAGATTGAAAGCAAGTACTCCTTCTGATTCAGTTATTTTTCAATTTGTATCACCAACAGGAATACAAAATAACACTGATACAATAACTCTTACATTTTCAGCCGATTTTACTTTAGCTGCTGAAGCTGCAGCCAATTTTGACATTGGTATGGGTAATAGTGGCACATGTTCTTCTGCATCATATACAGATGAGACAGTTTCTCTTGTTGCATCTGGTACAGATTGGGGAGTAGATGTTACTGGACAAGTTATTACTTTCACCCCTAAATCAACAGGTGGTACTTTGACTGCTGGATATTGTGTTAGGATTGAGATGGGAACAGCTGCAACAACAGGTGGTACGGGATCAGCAAGTACTGTTACAAATGGAGCAGAAGATGATGATGATACAATAGCAATTGCCGGAGGTTTTGGAGATACAGGAACTATAACAGTTGATATTGTTGATGATGATCAAGTTACAGTTACTGCAACTGTAAATCAGACTATGACGTTTGATCTCGATACAGCTACAGCTGGTACAACTGAAACTAATACACCATACACTGTTCCATTAGGTGTTCTTTCTTCAGGTTCAGTGACTGTTTCTGGTGGATCTATCAATATGATAATTGCTGAAGGGGGAACTAATGCTTCAGGGGGAATGAATGTAACTGTCAAAAATGCAAACGGAGCAAATGGACTTACTTCTACTTCTGCACCAACAGATAGAATTGAAAGTGCAACTGCTACAATGGTAGCAGGAACCGAGAATTATGGACTTTGTGTAGCTACTACAAACTTATCTGGATTTACAAGAGCATCTGGTTATAATACTACTTGTGCATTAAGTTCAGGAACAAACGCTATAGTCGGTCTTACTTCAACAGCTGCTGATATGCTTACATCATCTGCACCAGTTTCAAATGCCCATGCTGAAATAGTAGTAAATGCTGCTATCGCTGGAGCAACACCTGCACATGATGATTATACAGATACTCTTACTTTTATAGCAACAGCTAGTTATTAATAAAATATTATATGTGTAAAAAATTAACTTTTAGCTTTTATT
This sequence comes from uncultured Candidatus Saccharibacteria bacterium, assembly GCA_964618365.1. Lineage (GTDB taxonomy): Bacteria > Patescibacteriota > Minisyncoccia > Phycocordibacterales > UBA9973 > UBA8515. The sequence goes on from CAZUAA010000007.1 coordinate 7,855, forward strand.
TAGTTTTTATTTTGTCCATTTTCTTACTTCCTAGCGTTTCTTCTGCTATGACAATAACTCCTGTTAGGTATGAGATATCTGGTGACCCAGGACAAACACTTACTAATGAAATGACTTTGGTTAATGATGATGATGTGCCAGTTACTTATTATTCTTCTTTTGCTAATTTTGAAGCCCAGGGAGAGTCCGGTAGTGCTGCTTTTATAGATAGACCTATAGAGGGTATAGGGACTTGGATGGAAACAGAAAGATCTGTTATTGTATACCCAGGTGAGCAAAAAACCGTTACTTTTTCTGTGTCTATACCAGAAAATGCAGAACCAGGGGGTCATTTTGGTGTAATTTTTTGGGGGACATCTCCGGAAGATGAAGATGGTAAACAACTTGCAGTAAGTGCTA
>CAZUAA010000007.1:8263-22139 GCA_964618365.1 uncultured Candidatus Saccharibacteria bacterium
CTTAATTGTACTCCTTTCTGTTTCAGGTGATGTACAAGAAGGTGGTGGTCTTCTAGAGTTTGATACCAAAGATGGTAAATTTTGGTACAATACTCTTCCTGTGAATATGTTTTATAGATTTAGAAATGATGGAGGAGATAGAATTAAACCAAACGGAAAGATAAAAATTAGAAATATTTTGTTTATACCAGTGGATAGATTTAATGCTAATCCTGTAGATGGCAATATCTTACCAGATAGTACTCGTAAATTTAATGTTGATTGGGTAAAATACAGTTGGCCAAAAGATAAAGAGTTTAAGAGTGGGGTAATTGGTTCTTTTTTTGAGCAGTCTATTTATCAGTGGAGAAATTATGCTTTTGGATTGTATTCTGCAAAATTAGATCTTGTTTATGGTTTACAAGAACAAAAAGTTAATGAAGTTGTTTATTTCTTTGTTTTTCCTTGGCAGTTACTTATTTGTTTGTTAATAATAATATTTATTATTTATTTTGGTGGTAAGAAACTATTAAAGAAATATAATAATTATATAATAAAACAAGCTCAATCTGCCATGAAGCCTCAAGGTGTAGATGAACATGCTTAGTTACAATAAAAGAATTTTTTCTATCATATTTTTAATTACAGTTTTTTCAACTGGGTTTTTCCCTTTGTCAAAAATTTTTGCTGATAATAATGTTTCTGTTACAGCTAGGGTAAATAGTAATAATCCTTCTGGTGGTGGCGGTGGTGGAGGAGGTGGACATATTAATTTACCCACAGTAGTTAATTTTTCAGGTATGGCATATCCAATGTCTAGGGTTTATATATTGAAAGATGGTAAAATCGCGGTAAATACAATAGCTGATCCTGGTGCTAATTTTTCTGTATCACTTTCAGGTTTGTCGACTGATACTTATACTTTTACTGTTTATGGTGAAGATTCTAATGGTAAAAAATCTTCTTTTTTTTCTTTTCCAATTTATATAACATCAGGTACAACCGTTAATATTGGCAATATTTTTATCTCTCCAACTATTAATATAGACAAAATACAAGTTAAAAAGGGTGATAATTTAACTATATTTGGTCAAAGTGCTCCTAACAGCGAAGTCACAATATCTGTCCATTCAGATTTAGAACATTTTTTTAAAATTGTTTCAAATAATATAGGTGGTTATTTATATAATTTAGATACTTCTATTTTGGAATTAGGTAATCATGAGACAAAATCAAAATCAGCAATTTTAAATCAGATAAGCCCATATACTAATACATTAGGTTTTATTGTTGGCACAGAGAATAAATTAAATGAAGAAAATATTTCTTGTGTATCTCTTAGGGGTGATTTGAATTGTGATTTACACGTTAACCTTGTTGATTTTTCTATTATGGCTTATTGGTATAAAAAAGGTAATCCCCCAGAAAAAATTGATCTTAATAAAGACAATAAAATTACCCTTGTTGATTTTTCTATTATGGCATTTAATTGGACTGGTTAAAAATAAAATTATGAAAAAAATATTTATATTAACATTTATTATATTATCTCTTTTTGTATCTATTAAAACAGAAGCTTCTTTCTTATTATTAAATACTAACAAGAATGATATAGGTTTGGAAGAAGAATTTTACGTTGATGTCCTTCTTGATCCTGAAGCACAGTCTATAAATGGAATATCTGGAGAAGTTTTTTTTGATGAAAAATATTTAGAATTTAAGCGGTTTGAAGACTCTAAATCAATGGTTAATTTATGGATAGATAAACCAAATTATTTTAATGGAAAAATTTATTTTTCAGGTTTGATTACCGGTGGATTCGATGGAGTTATAGATCCATTTAATACTAAAAATAAATTACCAGGAATAATTTTACGCTTAGTGTTTGTTGGTAAGATTTCTGGAATTTCAGATTTGGGAATTAAAAATTCTTTTATAACTCTAAATGATGGAATAGGAACTGAAATTTTGCTGGACGATCATTATATTTCTATTAGTTTAAATGAAAATATAAATGAAAAAAAATTAGAGTATAAATATAGTATTCCTGAAATAAATGCAGAAATCATACAAGATGAAAATCTTTATGGTGGTAAATACACTCTTATTTTTAGTGCCTCAGATGAAGAATCTGGGATAAAAGAGGTTTTAATAAAAGAAGGCTTTAGAAAATGGGAAAAAGTAGAAAATCCTTATCTTTTAAAAGATCAATCTAGGCATGATAAAATAATAATTAAAGCGATAAATCATCAAGGAGAAAGTAATATTTTTGTTTTTGATTCTTCGCCTTATAAGGTATATGAAATTATAATTATTAGTATTATAATTATAATAATGATCTTCGTTTATACTTTTTTAAGAAAAATTTATGTTGTTAAGAAATAAAAAATTAATATTTTGTTTTGTTCTATTTTTTGTTACATTCTTTTTTTTAAATACAAAAAATGTTTTTTCTGCTACCATAAATATAAATCCTAAAAATGGGGAATATCAGGTTGGTGATACATTAAAAATAAAGATTTACATAGAATCGGAGACTTCTGCGAACGCAGTATCTGCTAGCTTAAAATTTTCAAAAGATATAATTTCTTTATCTTCCATATCAAAGAACGGTTCCATTATTGATTTATGGGCTAAGGAACCTATTTATTCTAATGCAGATGGTTCTTTTTCTTTTGAAGGAGTTTCTTTGAATGGTTTTATAGGTAATAGTGGCACTATTTTAACTTTAAATTTTAAAGCTAAAAAAGAAGGAACAGGTACAATTGATTTTATAGATTATTCTATTTTAGCAAATGATGGTCTTGGAACAAGAGTAGATAAAGGTAGCAGTAATTTTTCTTTTACAATAAATAAAGCTTCAACAATTACTCCTAAAAAGGAAGAAAAAAAAGAAACTGTAGATAATATTGGTATCACAGAAAATCCAAAAGAAACCATTTTAAAAATTATTGAAATAGAAAGGTCTAATAATTTACCTAGATATACTTTAGTTATTTTGATTGAAATTTTAATAATTCTTATTTTGATTATAGTTATTTTTTATCTCAATCATTTTTATAATAAGATTAAATCTTCTGTAAAAAGTAAATTAGATGAAGTAGAACAGGATATTGAGAATAGTGTTAAGGATGAAGAGTCCGAGAAAAGAATTTTAAAAGAAATTGAAGAAATAGAAAAAGAATTATGATTATTTTTTATAAAAAGATAATATTTTCATTTATTATATTTGTTATATTTTTTATACCGAATTATTCTTTTAGTGAAGATATCATAAATTTAGATGGGCCGTCTCTTCTTCCAAGAGCTGAACTTTTTATATCTCCCAGGACTGGTAATTTTATAGTTGGTTCTACCTTTGAGGCCCCAATTTATGTAAATACATTAGGTAATGATATAAATGCAATAAGTGTTAAACTTAAATTTGATCCTAAGAAATTATCAATAATAAAACCATCTGGTGGAAGGTCTATTTTTGGTATTTGGGTAGAGCCTCCAAGTTACGATAACCAAAAAGGTTCTGCTAGTTTAATAGGTGTTGTCCCGGACGGCATTGTGTCTAGTTCTGGGCTTATTGCTACCGTGACTTTTAAGGTTATTTCTTCAGGAGAAACTAATATATCTATTACTGATGATTCTAGTGCTAATTTAAATGATGGCCTTGGTACAAATGTAAAACTTGTTTTAGGTAAATCTTTTTATTATCTTACTCCTAAAACACCAGATGGGGTATTAGTTTTTTCTGATACTCACCCTGTCCCTGATCATTGGTATAACAATAATTCTCCTATATTAAGATGGGAGAGAACTGAAAATACAGAAGGTTTTAATATATTGATTGATAATAATCCAGGATCTATACCTGAAACAAAAATAACAACCTATGACACTCTAACTTCTTATGAAAATTTAAAAGATGGTGTTTGGTATTTCCATGTTAGAGAAAAAAATAAAGGAATATGGGGGAGTACATCTCATTTCCAAGTTAAGATAGATACAATTCCTCCAGCAGAATTTAAATCAGAAGTTAATATTTTAGAAGAAAAATCTGGAATTAGAAAATATTCATTATCTTTTTTTACAACCGATTCACTTTCTAATATAAGTCATTATGAAGTAGGTGTTATTAATAAGGATGTAGATGGAGATATTGCCTCACCTGTATTTATTGAAACAGAAAGTCCTTACGTTGTACCAAATACAAACAATGATAAATCTCGAGTTATTATTCGTGCTTTTGATTATGCTAATAATATGAGAGAATCATATGTTGATTTATATCCTGGTTATACTTTTGTGAAAAGCTTTAAAAAATATGGGGCATATTTGCTTATTATACTTATTATATTTATGCTTTTTGAATTGGTTATTCATTATTTGTTTGGGCATCATTTGCTTCATCATATTAAAAAAGCTTATTCCTATTTTAGAAATATATCTGATACTGAGGATAACCCAAAAACAATTGGACAAAATAATCAAAATAATACAGAAAAACCTTTGTAATTAAAGTGTTTTTATCTTTCTTTTAAAAATATATTATGCTATAATATATAATGTAATTTACCTTATATTAAAGGGTATTTGTATTCATTTTTATGGCAAAAAAAGAAGAAAAAAACAAAAAAGATAGTGTAAAATATGGAGCAGAGCAAATCTCTGTTTTAGAAGGTCTTGAGCCTGTCAGGCGTCGTCCTGGTATGTATATTGGGTCCACTGGGATAGATGGACTTCATCATTTAGTCTGGGAAATTTTTGATAATTCTCGAGATGAAGCTATGGGAGGGTATTGTGATCGTATTGAAGTAGTTCTTTTACCTGATAATTCTGTGAGAGTCACTGATAATGGTCGTGGTATACCTGTTGAAATACATCCAAAGACAAAAGTTTCAGCACTTGAAACCGTAATGACTACTCTTCATGCGGGAGGTAAATTTGGTGGAGATGATAGTGGATATAAAGTTTCAGGAGGATTGCATGGTGTTGGAGCATCTGTTGTTAATGCACTTTCTATTTATACAAAAGCTGAAGTTCATAAAGATGGAGGTAAGTATATGCAAGAATATACTCAAGGTAAGAAAAAGGCCAATGTTAAAAAAGTTTCAAGTTCTAAAAACCACGGTACTATAATATCTTTTCAGCCAGATGAAGAAATCTTTAAACAAGTAAAATTTGATTGGAACACAATCGTAAATCATTTAAGACAACAAGCTTATTTAGTAAAAGGTCTTCGTATTGATATTATAGATGCAAGAGAATGGGACCCAATTACAGGGGGGAAAGGAAAATCATCAAACTATGAAGATGTTTTCTGGTTTAGAGAAATGGATCTTGAAATTCCTTCCACAACATTTTATTTTGAGGGAGGATTGGTATCTCTTGTTAAATATTACAATAAACTTGAAAAGCCAATTCATTCCAGTGTGTTTTATATTGAAAGGGAAGTTGATGACGTGGGAGTTGAAGTAGCTCTTCAGTATGTGGATGATATAGATTCACAAATAATTCCTTTTGCTAACAATATTTATAATGGTGAGGGTGGAACTCATGTCACTGGATTTAAAACTGCTCTTACTCGAATACTCAATACTTACGGAAAGAAAAATAATTTAATAAAAGAAGCTGATGGGGGACTTACAGGGGATGATGTACTAGAAGGTCTTGTGGCTGTTGTTTCTGTCAAATTACGTGAAATACAATTTGAAGGACAGACTAAGGGTAAACTAGGATCAACTGAAGCCCAAGGGGCTGTGGCTACTGTCTTTGGTGATGCTTTTTCTAATTTCTTAGAAGAAAATCCAGATGAAGCAAAAGCCATTATTAGTAAATCGTTACTTGCTCTTCGTGCTAGAAAAGCTGCTAAAGCTGCTAAGGATTCAGTACTTAGAAAAGGAGCACTTGAGGGTATGACTCTTCCAGGAAAGCTTGCAGACTGTCAGGTGAAAGAAGCTGAAAATGCTGAGATATTTATAGTAGAGGGAGATTCTGCTGGTGGTACAGCTAAAATGGGACGTGATAGAAAGACTCAAGCCATACTTCCTCTTCGTGGAAAAATTTTGAATATTGAGCGTGCGAGACTAGATCGAATGCTAGGAAGTGAACAAATTAAGAATCTAGTTATTGCTATGGGTACTTCAATAGGAGATACTTTTGATTTAGAAAAAATTAGATATCATAAAATAATTATAGCAACAGATGCCGACGTTGATGGAGCTCATATTAGGACTTTGATCCTTACTCTTATGTATAGATATTTTAGGCCAGTGCTTGATGCTGGTTATATATATATTGCTCAGCCACCACTATTTAAAATAAAAAAAGGCAAAGAAATATCTTATGCATACTCAGATGAAGAGAGAGATAAAATACTTGGGAAAGATGCTTTACATTTAGAAGAATTACTTGTTGAAGAAGGTGAAGAAGTAAATAATTCTGAAGATGTTGAAAATGAAAATGAAGATAAATCTGAAAAGAGAAATTCCAAGATTCATATTCAAAGATATAAAGGTCTCGGAGAAATGAATGCCGAAGAGCTTTGGGAAACAACGATGGATCCTGAGCATAGAGTCTTAAAACAAGTCACAATAGATGATGCCGAAGAGGCTAATAAAGTGTTTGATATGCTTATGGGCAGTGAAGTTCCTCCTCGTAAATCATTTATCCAATCCAATGCCAAAATGGCAAGATTAGATTTATAAAATTAAAATTCCCCTAGATCAGATCTAAGGGAATTTTAATTAAGTTAGTTTAATGTTCTCTCTTTAATTTCTTTTTGAAGTCTCTCTAAGAAATATTCTATTGTTATACCTTCTAATTTATCTATACGGGTTTCTACGGTTATTGTTTTCGAATCTTTTTCTTTGTCACCAATAACTATTACATAAGGAGTTTTACTCATTTTTGCATTCCGTATTCTTTTACCAAGTGATTCATTGCAGTCATCGAGCTCTACTCTTATATTATTATCTTTAAGTAAATTAAAAATCAGTCCTGCATATTCTTTTTGTTTTTCACTTATTGGAGTAATAATAACTTGAACAGGTGAAAGCCAAGTAGGGAATAGTCCAGCTGTGTGCTCGATTAATATAGACATAAATCTCTCTATTGAGCCCATTATTGCAGCATGAATCATTACGATTCTCTCTCTTTCACCTTTTTCATTAACACAGTTTAAATCAAATCTTTCTGGCATATTCATGTCGAGTTGAATTGTAGCTACTTGCCACTCTCTTCCTATTGCATCATTAGCCATAAAGTCTAACTTTGGTCCGTAGAATGCTGCTTCACCAATACCTTCATATGTTTCCACTTTTTTACTTTTTGCAATCTCTGTTAATATATTTTCGGCATAAGACCATCTTTCTTTATTTCCAAGATATTTATCGGGATTTGATGGATCGTGTTTAGATATTCTAACTTTAAGATTAAAACCAAAAGCTTTATAAAAATCTTCAACTATTTCCCAAATATTTAAAAATTCTTGTTTTACATCATCCATTCTACAAAATACATGAGCATCATCTTGAGCAAAAGCTCTAACTCGCGAAAGTCCAGAAAGTTCTCCTGTTTGCTCATCTCTATAACAGGTTGTCGTGTTAGCATATCTTTGTGGTAATTCTTTGTAACTCCATAATTTACGAGCAAATATCTGTGTGTGATGTGGACAATTCATCGGTTTCATAGCAAATTCATGACCTTCGCGAGTTGTTATGCGGAAAAGATCATCTTTATATTTATCCCAGTGTCCACTTTTTTCATATAAATCTTTTTTTGTTATATGCGGTATTTCTACTTTTTTGTAACCCTTCATTTTTCTAAATGACCAAACAAATTCATCAAGTAAATGCCTTACCAATGTCCCACGTGGAGTCCAAAGTGGGAGTCCAGAGCCAACTAAATCAGAAAATGTAAATAAATCTAAATCAATCCCAAGTTTTTTATGATCTCGTTTTCTTGCTTCTTCTTGTTGATTTATATAAGCTTCTAATCCCTCTTTATTTTTAAAGGCGAGACCATATACACGAGTAAGCATTTTATTTTTCTCATCTCCACGCCAGTAAGCTCCAGCGATACGATCTAATTTCCAACTACCTTCTTTGATATCAGCCATATTTTCTATATGCCCTCCACGGCAAAGGTCAGAGAAATTTCCTGATGTATAAACCGTTATCTCTTCTCCTTTATTCGCTATTTCATTTATAAGTTCTTCTTTATAGGTATTTCCTTTAAAGAATTCTAAAGCTTTTTCTTTACTCAAAATCTTTTTTTCAAAAGTTGACCAAGTCTCTAGCATTTCTTTCATCTTTTCTTCTATTTTAGGTAAGTCAGCATCTGTGATTTTTCCATTTACATCTACATCATAATAGAATCCGTTATCGATAGCGGGTCCGAGAGTTATCTTTGATCCTGGATAAAGTTCTAATATTGATGCTCCAAGTAAATGGGCAAGTGAGTGACGTATGTGTTCTATGTTGTTCATAAATTATTAAAGCGGAACAAATTATTTTATGAAAAAATGTCTGGCACCGGCTCCCGTCCTCTAAGTCCGAGGACTTTTTTCAGAATATAATTTGTGAAGCTTCTAAAAGTTATTTAATTAATTAAAATCGCCCCGACGGAAAACGAATAACCGTTTTCTGTCGGGGCGAGTCTATTCGCGGTTCCACCCAACTTTGTTCTCTTTATTATAGATTAGCTTTTTAAGTCTCGCTATTTGCGGATTGTGGTTGGTAGCCACAACAATCTCTATATTTATAATAATACTACCAAAGATATTAAAATACAAGTCTATGTATGGTTTATTGCAAAAAGACTTAAAATTTGCTATAATATATTTATATGGTTATAAGAATGAGACACACACGTTCCCATACAGGGAATCGCCGTTCACATCACGCTTTAAAAGCTAAGGTTTTTTCAAAGTGTGCAAATTGTAGTGAGCCAAAAGAGACTCATGTAGTTTGCAAAAACTGTGGTTTTTATCGTGGCAGAAAAGTAGTGGACGTTGTAAAAAAAGTAGAAAAGAAGCAAGCTAAAAAGAAAAATTAGTTTCTAGTTTCTGGTGATTAGGTTCTAGTATTTAAACTATTCACTAGAAACTAGTTACTAGAACCTAATTTTTATGGCAAACAGGCACCTTTCAAGATCAATAGTTCTTCAAACACTCTTCGAGTGGGATTTTGCTGTGAACAAGGAAATGACCAACGAAGAAATGCTTGATAAGAATATTCTTGAATTTGGTCCTGGTCTTAATGACTCAATCTTTATGAAAGAGTTGTTTTCTGGTGTTGTAAAGAAAAAAGAATTGATAGATGAGATTATAGAGAAAGCTGCTCCTGATTGGCCGATTGATAAAATTTCAATCGTTGATAGAAATATACTAAGAATAGGTCTATATGAACTTTTATTTGGAGACAGAGCTCAAGTTCCACCTAAGGTGGCTATAAATGAAGCGATTGAGCTTGCTAAAAGTTTTGGTGGTGAGAATTCAAGTCGCTTTATTAATGGGGTTTTAGGAGGAGTATATAAAGAGCTTGGTGAACCGGGTAAGGATGATGTTGGTAAAAAGCATAAAAATTTTGAAACAGATCCATCTAAAATGCCAATAGAAAAAAAGGCTGGAGCAGTAGTGTACGCGAAGCATGAAGGTAAGATTTATTTTGCTTTTGTTCATGATGTGTTTGGATATTGGACTTTATCTAAAGGAGGTATCGAAGAGGGTGAAGATGAAAAGGCTGGAGCTAAAAGAGAAATAAAAGAAGAAATGGGCCTTGATATAGAGATTAAAGAAATACTTGGTCACAATGAGTACATCGCTACGCATCCAGAAAAAGGAAGAATAAGAAGACAAGTTGCTTTTTTTTTAGCAGAATCTCCATATAAAGATTTAGTATTGGAAAAGGGGACTGGTGGACTCGATGATGCTAAATGGTTTCCAATTGAAGAGGTACCAAATCTTAAAATGTATGACAATATGATACCTCTCCTTGAAAAGTCGATTGAAATATTAACAAAAGAATAATTAGGTGCTTGTTTTTAGTGATTAGATTTTTTAAAAATCTACACTAGTCTCTAAAAACTAGAACCTAGAAATAGATTTATGATAGATTTTTCTCTTTTTGAAAAAAAGACAAATATATTTTTTAAAAATAAAAAGCTTCTCGAACAGGCTTTTATTCATCGTTCTTATATAAATGAAAATTCTGGATCTAAACTTTCCCATAATGAGCGTTTAGAATTTTTGGGAGATGCAGTACTCGAGCTTGTAGTCACAGATCATCTGTATAGAGAATACCCAACTAATAATGAGGGAGAGCTTACTGCATATAGATCTTCTCTTGTAAATGCAAACATTATTGGAGAAGTAGCACTTGAACTTGGAATGAATGAATACCTACTTTTATCTAAGGGTGAAGCAAAAGATGTCGGTAAAGCAAGAAGTTATATACTCGCAAATACTTATGAAGCTTATGTTGGAGCTTTATATATGGATCTTGGTTATGAGCCTGCGGCAAAATTTATAAAAGACACTCTTTTTGGTAAGTTGAAGACTATTGTTGAAAAGAAATTATGGAGAGATGCTAAAAGTCTTGTCCAAGAAAAATCTCAAGAATATTTAAATATCACTCCTTCTTATAAAGTAATGGGTGAGACAGGTCCTGATCATGATAAATCTTTTACTGTTGGTATATTCTTTGGAGAAGATAAAATTGCTACTGGCAAAGGTAAATCAAAACAAGAGGCAGAGCAAGAAGCCGCTCGAAACGCATTAGAAATTAAAGATTGGTTAGATTAAATATGACATTAAAAAGTATTGAACTTTTTGGATTTAAATCATTTGGTAAAAAAAGTGTCGTTAATTTTACGACACCTGTTACTGCTATCGTGGGTCCTAATGGTAGTGGCAAATCAAACATTGTTGAAGCAATAAGGTTTGTCCTAGGAGAGCAGTCTATGAAATCTCTTCGTGGAAAGGGTGGTTCTGATCTTATATTTAAGGGATCAAAAGGAACTCCATCTTCATCGAGAGCATCTGTTGTTATAACTTTTGATAATAGTAAAAAAATATTTTCGTTTACATCAGGAAATATAAAGAACAGTGAATCTGTCTCACTTGATTATGATGAAGTATCTATTGGTAGAGAAGTTTTTGCTGATGGTGGTAATAAATATACTATAAATGGAACTGAGGTTAGGTTAAAAGATATTTTAGACCTTCTTTCATCTGTAAACATAGGTAGCTCCGGACACCATATAATCTCTCAGGGTGAAGCAGATCATATCCTCAATGCCTCAAATAAAGACAGAAGAGGTATGATAGAAGATGCTCTTGGTCTTCGTGTTTACCAATATCGCATCAAAGAATCTTCTAGAAAATTAGATAAGACTTTGATAAATATGAAAGAAGTTCAAGCTCTCCGTAGAGAGATTGCCCCTCATTTAGCTTTTTTGAAAAAGCAGGTGGGTGTTATAGAAAAAGCGAAAGAAATGAGAGATGAATTAAATAATTTATACAAAGATTATATTTCTACGGAATCTACTTATATTAAAAAAGAGACAGATAGATTGGGTAAAGAAAGAGAATATTTAGAAAATAGAGGAAAAGATCTTGATATAAAAATTTCTGATATAAAAAACAATAAAGAAGAAAAAATAGAATCTCCTTTTGTAAAAGAAATAAGGAAAGAAGAAGAGGAAATGAGTAAATATAGAAGTGAGAAAAGTGAGCTCTCTCATCGTCTTGGACGCATGGAGGGTATTTTGGAGAGTTTAGAAAGAGAAATATCTAATGCTCAAAATATAAAAGAAAGAGTGATCACACTTCCTGAGTGGAAGTCTATTATGGATGAGATAGAAGTTAGGATCAATGAAGCTATGGATAAAGAAAGCTTACCCGAAATTATAGATATTTTAAAATCAATAAAAAATAAAATTTCTTCACTTCATACAGATACTTCTGTCACTCCAAAAGTAGACGAGAATCTCCTTAAAGAATACGAAGATATGAAGAAAGTTAAAGAAGAAATTCTTTATAAAATTAATGAATTAAATACAAAAGAAAAATCTTTAGAAGCCATCATATATGAATTAAGAGAAAAAGAAAGACAAAATGAAATAAATCTCCGAGATAATGAGAGGATGCTTTATGAGCTTTTGGGAGAAAAGAATAAAATTGTTTCTGACATGCATTCTTTGTCTTTCGAAGAAGAAAAACTTTCTTTGATTAAGAATGCTTTTGAGATGGAACTTGTAGAAGGGGGAGTGCTTATTGGCAGAGAAGTGATGTCTTTTGTGGAAATTATTTCAGAAAAAGAAGTTGATAGAAAAACTCAAGAAGATTTACATAAAAAGATTGAAAGGATAAAAATAAAATTAGAGGATGTAGGTGGTGGAGGTGGAAGTGATGTCCTTAAAGAATATGAAGATACAAAAGAGAGAGATTTGTTCCTAGAGAAAGAAACAGAAGATTTAAATAATAGTATAAAAGATTGCCAAATATTAATCCAAGAACTTAAAGAAACATTAGATAAGGAATTTAAGGGTGGAGTTGAAAAGATCAATAAGCAATTTCAAGAATTTTTCTTTCTTATGTTTGGTGGGGGATCTGCATTCCTTGCTATCACTATGGAGCACAAAAAAGTAAGAAAAGATGAGTCTATCGAAGATGAAGAAGATTATGAAAAAGAAGAAGAAAAAGAAGAAGATACTGAGCTAGGTTTTGAAAGGGGGATAGAGATAAATGTATCTTTACCACAAAAGAAAGTAAAAGATTTGCATATGCTCTCTGGTGGGGAAAGATCACTTACATCCATAGCACTTCTCTTTGCTATATCTCAAGTTAACCCTCCACCATTTTTGGTGCTAGATGAGACAGATGCTGCACTTGATGAAGCCAACTCCAGAAAGTATGGAAATATGCTTGAAAATTTATCCAAATTCTCTGAACTTATCGTTGTAACTCACAATAGGGAGACTATGTCTCGGGCCAATGTCCTCTATGGAGTCACAATGGGTGCAGAAGGTGTTTCAAAGCTTCTCTCCATCCATCTAGAAGACGCAACCTTATACGCAAAATAAAAACAATAACTAAAATTCCCACATAACCCAGTATGTGGGAATTTTAAGTTGACAAAATTATATTTTTGATTTATAGTTTAAAGCAAAAGTTACGACCTTTAAAAAAGATTTATTTTACGAATATAGAATTTTCTGAGGTTTTTGTATTTAGAAATTTCAGAAAATTCTATATTTTTGTTAAACTAAAAAAAATTTTAAAAAATGAAAAAATTACTTTTAGCAACTTTGACGTTGTTAATTATTGCAACTTCTTGTTTTTCTCAGGTGGAAGAAAATAGAGAATTTCTTCCTCTGGAGTTGGCAACAAGACATGATTCTTTATTTTTTCGGTCTTTGGGTCGTTGGAGTTCTTATCGAATATATTATCGGGGTTTCCTGACAAGCCATTAGTCAGTTTTGTGGCAGATAATATTATTCTTCCAGATTTACTCAAAAATGACTTAGAATTAACTAAAGTATTTTTGAGTGAAAGATTTATTTATGGAGAGGCAGAATTATTTTTTTGTCCTCAAGTGGATGGTAATGCATTTGTTATTATTTCTAATAATGACGATGTAGCTCCGATTTCCGCCTTTTATTATAAAGAAGATAAAAAGTGGGAGAAGATCCAAATCCACACTCTTATTCATGAGTATGGGATAAGAGAAATCTTGGGTGTCCTTGGGGATTATTCAAGAATTTGGGTAGTTGTGGATGTTTTTAGGGAGGGGATCACAAGTGTATATTCCTATAATCTAAAAACAAAAACGACCCGACTTTTAGGGTCAAAAGACATTCAACAGTGAAATTATATTTAAATGGCTGGGATTATTTCCCGGCC
>CAZUAA010000007.1:22149-30062 GCA_964618365.1 uncultured Candidatus Saccharibacteria bacterium
GCTAATTCCAGAAAGTATGGAAATATGCTTGAAAATCTGTCCAAATTCTCTGAGCTTATAGTAGTAACTCACAACAGGGAGACTATGTCTCGGGCCAATGTCCTCTATGGAGTCACAATGGGGGGAGAAGGGGTATCAAAGCTCCTTTCTATTCATCTCGAAGACGCAACCTTATATGCAAAATAAATAATAAACAAAACAGTCGGACGTTGGACGTCCGACTGTTTTGTTTGACAGAATGGTATTAAGTATGCTATAATATAATAGAGAATTGTAAATTAAATAAAACCATTAAATTTTTGAGAAATGACAGAGAAAAATAACTCTATTGTTACTGAGATTGATTTATTTTTGAAAGAAAAAGGTATTTCTGTGTGGAATGATGTGGATATTTTTGGGGAAGTTATGGCTGAAGAGATGCCTTTAAGAGACACCCTTAAAAATATTTCAGACCTCCCTTTTTGTGAAACAGAAACCCCTTCAATCGAAATTAAAGGAGGATTGATGCCTAAAAACAAAAGTTCAATAATTTCTTTTGGGGCAAAAAAAGATGGGAAAAAAGTTGTTGATGTTTTTGTTGTGTCGTCTTCTCTTAATTATTTTTCAGACGAGGTTACCTTTTTTGAGAATAAAATAATTGAAGATCTCTCCTATGGAAGGACTGAGCTTTTTGATTTTAAAATTAAATTCATCCATCTTGGTTTCCAAGATATTTTAAAAATTTTTAATAAAATAAAGGAAGAAAAAATAGTGGTACTATTTTTAAGTGATACACATGAAGAAGTTAAAAAACACTGTATTAATTTAATAAAAAATCATACAGATTTTAGGAAAGAATATTTTTATTTTTTTTCTCAGAATGATGATTTTCTAAAACAGTTTGAGTATCGACTTGATCTTTTCTTTAATTTTATTAAATATGAAATTAATTTAATATAAAACTATGGCGAAGCTTTAAGGTTTCGCCTGTTTTTATTTTAGGAATTCAGTTATTGTTAAGTTATTTTCTTTTATATATTTTGCATTGTCTATTCCTATATATCTATAATGCCATGGTTCATATTTATAGCCCGTGATGTCTTCTTTACCTTCAGGGTAACTCATAATGAATCCATATTTATAAGAATTTTCAAAAAGCCATTTAAATTCTTCTGTGTCACCAAATTTTTTAACAGCAGATTTATAACCAATTGAAGCACTTGTGACATCTATAGCTGTGCCTAGCTGATGTTCAGAATATCCAGCTTTAGCAATAGATATATTTACATCTTTTTTTCCACTTAATATTGCGCTCGCAAAAAGATTATCTTGATAAGAGTAACTCCTAAACCCAGAAGTTACTTTTATAGTCAATCCTTCTTTTTTTGCATCTTTGGCCATTTCTTCAAAGCTGTCTCGAGCTTCTTGTATGAGACAAATCATATTTTTAGTTATTTTATCTTTATCTATCTCTACAAGACTACTAGGAGTATAGTCTTTATCTGGCAAACTTTTTTCTTGGCCAACATTTAGATTTTTTTGGTCCCCATAATCTTTGTTTGGTTTTGGACATAAGGAAGAAATAATTTCTTCCTTATCTTTTATTTCTTTTAGTTCCTGATCTTCAAATATACCATCTGGCTGATATAATTTATTTAATTTAATTGTTTTTGTTTCTGTGTTTTTTAATTTTTTATTTTCAAAATTTGCAATAAAAAGCATCCCCTCCATTGTGTTTTGGGAAAAATATTGATCAAAAATAAAATTACCAAGTGAGTATACTATTGGTTTTTCTTTATACCACTCAATATCTTCCATCACATGGGGGTGGTGTCCGATCACCATATCTGCTCCACTGTCTATCGCTAAATGAGCCAAAGTTTCTTGTCTTTTATTGTGAATAGTTTTATATTCTTCTCCAAAATGAAAAGAAATAATAAGCACATCTACATTACTTTTTGCATTTCCTATGATACTTTCTATATTAGGATCACTTGCAAGAAGTATCCCTGCTGTATCTTCTTTTGCTTCTATCCAATTCGGCCCTACATCTGAGAATCCTAAAAATCCAAAATTAATACCATTTTTATTTATGATAGTAGGGGAGACTGCTTCATATTTATTTATCCCCGCACCTGTCCTTTTTATTCCTATATTGTCTAATCTGGCTATTGTATCTTTAAATGCACTCATATTCCAATCTCCTACATGATTGTTTGCGAAAGAAACAATATCAAACGGAGCATTTAAAAGTGCATCTAAAACCTCTGGTTTCATTCTAAATGAATATTTACTACCAACATTATTTCCTTTATCAGAAACTGCTCCTTCTAAATTACCAAACAATATATCTGCCTCTTTTAATTCAGAAAGGTTTTCAAAAAGTTTATTAAAGTCACCTCCAAAATTTTTATTTACAGAAGTTTCAACTCCACGAGTCATCATTATATCTCCTACAAAATAGATAGTAGTTTCTATGGGTTTCGGATCTTCTTTTTTTATCTCATTTATATTTAAAAGATTTGCAGTTTGATTTTTGGCATTTATTTTGTTTAAACTATTTGCCATAAAAGCACCGACAAAAAAGCCTGCCCCACTTATCATTATTAGAAGTATTATTAATTTAAACTTCATATTTAATATTTATATTATATCGTAATCAATAGTCTTTTTGTTTATATCTGCTTTTACAACTTTAAATTTAACCTTATCACCCAAAGTGTACCTTTTATGAGTTTTTTTACCAGTTATTCTCATGTGCTTTTTATCAAACTCATAGTAATCATTTTTAAGGTTTCTTACTTGGACCATTCCTTCACATTTTGTCTCACTTTCTTCTATGTATAAGCCCCATTCTGTGACACCCGTAATTGCTCCTTCAAATATATCACCGACTCGTAGTGACATATATTCTACTTGTTTGTATTTGATAGATGCTCTTTCTGCTTCGGCTGCTTCTTTTTCTCTTCCGGAAGTTTCTAGACTTATCTCTTGATAAAGATTGTATTTATTTTTTGTAATAATTTTATTATTTATTTCTGATTCTAAAATTCTATGGACGACAATATCTGGATATCTTCTGATAGGGGAAGTAAAGTGAGTATAGTATTTGAAAGCAAGACCATAATGTCCAATATTTTTGACAGAATATATTGCCTTTGCCATTGTTCTTATTATCGCTGTATGGACCATATCACGAAGAGGATTGCCTTCTAATTTACTTATAAGGCTGTTTATTTCCTCAGAAGGAATGACTCCATCTTTTAATGAGATTTTAAACCCTAGTTTTTTTAAGAAAAAAGCTAAATCTTGCATCTTTTCTTTGTTTGGAGTGTCATGGATTCTATACAAGAAAATATTATTACCGTCTTTTTTCTTTCGAGACATTCTCTCAGCAATACGTCTATTTGCTAGTAACATATACTCCTCGATCATTCTATGAGTGTCCAGTCTTTTCTTTGTAAAAACTTTTATAGGAATACCGTCTTTATCTAATTCGAATTTTACTTCTTCTTGGTCTAGAATTATAGCTCCATTTTTAAATCTTTCTTTTGCTATTTTTTTAGATATTTTATTTAAGATATCTAGTTCTTTATGGAATATTCCATTTTTATTTTCTATTGATTTTTGAGCTTCTTCGTAAGTAAATCTTTTGTTTGATTTTATTACAGTTCTACCAATCCATTCTTTGTGGATTTTTCCATATTTATCAATTTCAAAAATTATAGAAAAAGTTAATCTTTCTACGTCTGGCTTTAGGCTACATAGGTCATTTGAGAGAACTTCTGGTAGCATAGGTATAGTTCTATCCACAAGGTATACAGAAGTCCCTCTTCTATATGCTTCTTTATCGAGGATGCTTCCTTCTCTTACATAGTGTGATACATCAGCAATATGGATTCCTATTTCATAAACTTCATCACTTATTTCCTTAAAAGAAAGCGCATCATCAAAATCTTTAGCATCATATGGGTCGATAGTAAAAGTCAGAGTCCTTCTCATGTCTTTTCTTTGTGATATTTCTTTTTCTGTAATCCCTACCTCTTTTAATTTATCTGCTTCTTTTAAAACAGCTTCATCAAAGATTTCTGAAAATCCTTTTTCAAGAGCAATACTTCGCATTTCGACATTGTGTTCATTTGGAGCCCCTAGTACCTCTACAACTTTACCTATTGGAGATTTTTTTTGATCTTTCCATTCAGATATTTCCACAAATATTTTCTGTCCAATTTGAGCACCATTTAATCTGTCTTTGGGAATTATAATATCAGCATACATCCTCAAATCAGATGGTATGAGAAAATATATACCGTCTTCGTATTCTAGAATCCCTGAAAACCCTTTTTTAGATCTTCTTATTATCTTCCTTACTTCACCTGTTTGGGGATCATTCTTTTTGTGTGGATGGAGTGATACTTTTACTGTATCTCCATGAAGTGCTGTATGTAGAAAATTGTGGGGTATTTCTATAATTTCACCTGTATCTTTTGCAGTGATCTTACCGACACCTTTATGTGAAATGTTTATTTGTCCCTCTTTGTAGTATTTATCATTGAAATCATTATTCATGGCTTGATTATAGCATAATCTTGATTAAAAAGATTCTTTATGGTAGGATGGTGCTATGTTAAAGATTAGATTACAACGTATAGGTCGCAAGAATGATCCAGCTTTTAGGGTCGTTTTGACAGACTCAAAAAATTCCGCTAAGAGTGGAAGATTTAAAGAAATTTTAGGTTCTTATAATTTAAAGAAGAACGAAGTTGTTTTTAAAACTGACCGTATATCTTATTGGATGAAAAATGGAGCTCAGGTCTCAGATACAGTTCACAATTTTCTAGTTAAGCAAAAACTTATAGAAGGAAAGAAGAAAAATGTCTTATCTAAGAAATCTCCTACAAAACCTAGAAAAGAACTTAAGAAATCATAATAAATAAAACCCCTCCTCCGACTATGGTCGGAGGAGGGGTTTTAGATTATTGCAATAAAATAATTAAATATGTTATAATATAAAAATGCAGGTTGTAGTCGATACACTGCGAAGATATTACGAATAATACATTATAAAGAAATATGACAGATGATAAAGCTTTCCTTGAATATGTAGTAAAGGCATTAGTAGATAATCCGAACGATGTAAAGATTGATCGTACTGTGGATGAAATGGGTGTTCTTATAACTATGACAGTAAACAGTGCAGATATGGGTAAGATAATTGGTCGCCAAGGGAATACAGCCAAGGCTATCCGCACATTGCTTCGTGTTATCGGTATGAAGAATAATGCTCGTGTTAACTTAAAGATAAACGAACCAGAGGGTGGCTCAAAAGTAGCAACATCTTCTCCTAGTGAAGCTTCAAGAACAGTTGATGCAGCACTTGATGATTTAAAAGGAATATAATTTGAAAAATAAAAATCCTCCCTTTTGGGAGGATTTTTATTTTTATGATTTTGTAGTATTATTAAAGATATGGACAATTTAAAATCTATATTATTTTCAATTATTATTATCATTATTATTGGAGGTTTGGGTTATTGGGCTTTTACTAGTATGGAGTCTGGTAGTGAGCATAGTTATAATGCAGAAATTAGGGAATTAAAAGATAAAAATCGATTGCTGGAAGAAGAAATCATTTCTCTTAAGGAAGAGATAAGGGTTCTTAGTTTAAATAAAGAAGATGATACTCCTAAAGAAGAAATAAAAGAAGAAGTAAAAACAGAAAATCCTAAAGAAGAGGTTGTGACTTATAAATACCAAGATACTATAAATAGCTTACAAGGATTGGTAAATAAAAATGTTAATTTGAAACTTGGTTCAAAGGGGCCAGATGTAGGTATTGTTCAGAAATTTTTAAATATTTATAACTCTACTTCCAAAAGAATAGACAATGATTTTGGGGCAGGAACTGTCACTTTAGTAAAAGATTTTCAAAAAGACACAGGATTGGGTGCTGATGGGGAAGTAGGCCCTACTACACTTAATAAAATGATAAATTGGCTTAAGAATCAAAAATAAAATGAATTTTTATGTAGTTACATTGTTTAAAGAAATGTTTGATTCCTATTTAGGGGAATCTATTTTGGGGCGGGCAATAAAAGAAAAAAAGATTTCTGTATCTTTTGTGAACCCAAGACTTTTTGTAAAAGGTAAATATAAGAAAGTTTGGCCAGATGGTAATGTGTCACTTCAAGTAGATGATAGACCTTATGGTGGGGGGCCTGGGATGGTGATGATGGCAGAACCAGTGATAAATGCAGTTGAGAGTATAATAAAAAAAATCTCAAAGAAAAATAATTCAAAAATTCTCATAATAAATTTTATACCAAGTGCTGAAAAATTTAATACTATTGAAGCTAAAAAGATTTCTAAAAAATATACAGATGTCATTCTTATTTGTGGGCGTTACGAGGGGATAGATGGGCGACTTGATAAAATCTTAAAAACCAAAAAATATTCTATTGGTGACTATATACTTACAGGGGGAGAGATACCTGCGATGGTACTCATTGATTCTATATCTCGCCAAGTGGAAGGAGTGCTTGGCAATTTCAGCTCCAGAGAAGAAGAAAGAGTCTCTTCTAGTGAGGTTTATACTCGCCCAGAAGTAATAGAATATAAAGGTAAAAAATATCGCGTCCCCAAAGTTCTCCTTTCTGGGAATCATAAAGATATAGAAAATTGGAAAAATTTGACAAAAAGGGTGAAATAGTATAAGATACTATCCAGATTGATATAGATTGAGTTATGGCAGATCAGTCATATTATAAGCTACTATAAAGGCAATTCGTGTTAAAAAACAATATAACTGCCAATTATAAATAGAAACAAACAATAAGGTTGGTCGCCTTAGTGTTTTCCTTTTTTTAATTTTACATATGAAAAAAGTTGCAACCAGAGAGAAAAAGTATTTTTCGAGATATAAGAAGCCTCTAGTTCCATTTCCAAATTTGATTGAGAATCAAATCGTCTCTTTCAATTGGTTAGTGGAAGCAGGACTTAAAGAGATTTTCAAAGAATTTTCACCAATAAATGATTATTCTGAAAAGAAGTTTCAGTTAGAATTCACTTCATTTGTTTTGAGTGAACCAAAATTTGATGAAGAGTATACAAAGATAAACAAGCTTACTTATGAAGGATCTATAAAGGCAAGAATAAAACTTCTAAATAAAACTATTGGAGTTTCAAAAGAGCAAGAAGTCTTTATGGCTGATATCCCTCTTATGACAAAGCATGGGACATTTATCATAAACGGAGTAGAGCGTGTGATAGTACCGCAACTTACAAGATCTTTTGGAGTATTCTTTACAGAACAAGACTTAAAAGGAAAGCATTATTTTGGGGCAAAAATTATCCCTGCTCGTGGAGTATGGATTGAAATTGATTCAGATCCAGATGGAAATATATATGTAAAAATAGATAAGAAAAGAAAATTCCCTGCAACCTCCCTTCTTCGTGTACTTGGATTTGAAACTGATGAATCTATTCTTAAAGCTTTTGATAAAGATGAAAATTCTCTAGAGATGATTAAATCCTGCTTAGAAAAGGATCCAGCAAAGAATAAACAAGAAGCTTATATTGAAATATATAAGAGATTAAGAGATGGAGACCTTGCTACTTCTGAAAATGCTCGTGAATTTATGGAAACTATTTTTTCTACTGAAAGGTATGACATTTCTCCTGTCGGAAGATTTAGATTCAACAAGCGTTTTGATAAAAGTATGGATGAAAAAGAAATTGAAAGGAGGACTATTTCTGCAGATGATATAGTAAGTATCGCAAAGCATATAATTTCTCTGAACAATGACCCTCATGCTAAAGGGGATGATATAGATCACTTGGGCCAAAGAAGAGTAAGATATGTTGGGGAAATGCTCCAACAGAAATTTAGAATGGGTATGGCTCAAATAAAAAGAAAAGTCATAGTCAGAATGAGG
>CAZUAA010000008.1:0-28916 GCA_964618365.1 uncultured Candidatus Saccharibacteria bacterium
TATAGTAGGTGCTATGACGAGAATGTACTTAAATAGGTGAGGTGTGGTAGAATATGTTTGTGAAAAGAAGTAAAAATAAAAAAAATATTGTTATGGTTTCTGGTGGATTTGACCCTATTCATATTGGTCACATTCGTTACATAAAGGAAGCAAAAAAACTTGGAGATTATTTGGTTGTTGTAATAAATAATGATAATTGGCTTCGAGTGAAAAAAGGTAAAGAATTTATGCCTGAACAAGAAAGAAAAGAAATTATAGAAGCAATTTCTGGTGTAGATGAAGTAATAATTTCTAAACATTGCAAAAATACAAAAGATACAAGTGTTTGCGAAGAAATTAAAATGCTTAAGCCAAATATTTTTGCGAACGGGGGAGACCGAAAGCCTTCATGGAATCCAATACCTGAAGTTTCTATTTGTAAAGAATTAGGAATAAAGATGATTTATAATGTTGGGAAGGGTGGAAAAATAAAGAGCTCTTCGGAAATGCTTAAGAATTATGCTAAAATTTTAAAAAAGAAAAAATAACTTTTAATTAATAAGTGTGTTATAATTAAATAATGGAAAGAAATTTAAATATATATGAAGAAGAAAGACCCTGGGGCTCTTTTCGAAGATTTACTAATAATACTCTATCCACCGTCAAAATTCTTACCGTAAAACCAGATGAGGAGTTAAGTTTACAAAGTCACAACAAAAGAGAAGAGTTTTGGTATGTAATTTCTGGTAATGGAATTTTTACCATAGGAGAAAATGATTTTGATGGAGGTGTTGGAAGTGAACATTTCATAAAACTAAAAGAAAAACACAAAATAAAAGCCGGATCGTCTGGACTTAAAATACTAGAAATAGCCTTCGGTGAGTTTGATGAAGATGATATTGTGCGTTATGAAGATAAATATGGGCGTGTTTAGATAAAAATAAAATGGAGAAGAAAATTAAAAAAATAATAAAAAAAAAGACACCATCCTCAATAAAAAGAGGGAAGGTTAAAAAGAATGCTTCTCCTTTTAAAAAAATTTATTTTGAAAAAAATAAAACATTTAAATTAAAGGTTAAATCAGATAAACCAAAAACTAAAACAAAAAGAATATCTCCTAAAAAAAATAAAGAATCTTCACTTGTAAAAAATGTTAAAGATTTAAATGTTAAAGAGAAAATTAAATTAGAAAGGTCTACTAAAAATCCAATTTTAATACCAAGGTCTTATTCTTGGGAATCTCAGGCAGTTTTTAATCCAGCTGTTGTAGTATCTAATAATGTATTTCATTTATTTTACAGAGCTCTAGGAGATGATGGTATTTCTCGTATTGGGTATGCTTCAAGTCGTGATGGAATAAATTTTTATAATCGATTGTCTTATCCAGTATATTTTTTGAATGAAACAGAAGAGATAAAAGCACATTGGCCTTATACTTCTCCAGCAAGAGCTTCTTATGATCGTGATTTGTATCAATCTGGTGGTGGGTGGGGTGGTTGTGAGGATCCCAGGGGAGTTTTAATTGAAGGAGAAGTTTATCTTACTTTAAATATATTTAATGGTTGGAGTAATTTAGGTGTTGCTTTTACCTCCATAAAAGAGGATGATCTTTTAAAAAAGAAGTGGAATTGGAAAGTTTTAAAATATTTATCACATCCTGGTGATAGACAGAAAAACTGGATGCTTTTCCCTGAAAAAATAAATGGTAAGTTTGCGGTTTTTCATAATTTAGATAAAGGTAATCCAAATGAAGTTTATATAACTTACACAGATAAGCTTGATTGGAGAAATATGCCTACAATTAAAGATGCTCCAGACCCACAAGTGCTCCCAGATCATATTGTTGTTTGGCATAAAAGAACCAGAAGTGCTTCTGCTCCACCCATTAAAACAAAAGATGGTTGGTTGCTTTTATATCATGCCATGGATAATGATGGTAGCGATAGATATAAATTAGGTGCGATGCTTTTAGACCTTAAAGACCCAAAGAAAGTTTTATGTCGAGCTATAAATCCAATACTTGAACCAGATAAATGGTACGAAAATGACTGGAAACCAGGGATAATATATGCAAGTGGAGCAGTCGTAAAAAATGGTCAATTATTTGTTTATTATGGTGGAGGTGATAAGTATATAGGTGTGGCATCTATTTCACTTTCTAAATTGATAGACAGTATGAAGAAAAATATTAAAGTTGAATTAATAAAAAATAAAAAATTAAAATTAAAATAATTTATGTATGTAGCTAAAAGAGGAGAGCATAATCCAATACTTAGTCCTAATAGAGATCATCATTGGGAAGAATTTGCGACTTTTAATCTATGCCCAGTTAAAAAAGGTAATTATATTTATGGACTTTATAGAGCCATCTCTGCTGTTGATAAAATAAATGAACAAAAACAAATTTCTATAATTGGAATTGGAAAAAGTAGAGACGGTATCCATTTTGAAGATAGAAAGCCTTTTATAGAGCCAGAAGAAGAATGGGAAAAGTATGGATGTGAAGATCCAAGAATTGTATTTTTTGAGGGTAAATATTATATATTTTATACTGCTCTTTCAAATTACCCATTTAATGCTGATGGAATCAAAGTTGCTGTAGCCATCTCTCGTGATTTAAAAAAAATTGATGAAAGACATCTTGTTACACCTTTTAATGCAAAAGCGATGACCCTTTTCCCTAAAAGAATAAATGGAAAAATTAGAGTAATCTTTTCTGCTCACACAGATATACCCCCGACCAAAATATCAATGGCTGAATTTGATAAGATTGAAGATCTTTGGAATCCATCTTTTTGGGAAAAGTGGTCGGAAAATTTTGATAATCATACTGTTGATTTTAGGAGAAATATTTATGATCATTTAGAAGTTGGTGCCCCACCTATTTATACAAAAGAAGGATGGTTGCTTGTTTATTCTCATATTCAAAATTATTTTCCAAATCCTGACAAACTTGATAAAATTTTTGGAATTGAAGCTTTACTCTTAGATAAAAATGATCCAACTAAAATAATAGGAAGAACAAAGGGTCCAATGATCGTTCCCGAGGAGCCTTATGAGCTTTCTGGATATGTTTCTAATATTGTTTTTCCAAGTGGAGTAATTATAAATAAAAGTACATTGAGAATTTATTATGGAGCTGCAGATACGACTTCCTGTTATTTTAGTGTTGATTTGAATGATTTACTTTCAACTATTAATTATAAAACATCCAAAGATTCATTTTTTAAAAGATATAATAAAAATCCAATAATTTCTCCAATTCTTGAAAATAAATGGGAAGCAACGGCTACATTTAATCCAGCAGCTATAAATCTAGGAGGGAAGACCCACATTCTTTATAGAACATTATCTTCTGACAATACTTCTTTCATTGGTTATGCATCTTCTAAAGATGGATTTAATTTAGATGAAAGATATAATGTGCCAATATATTTTCCACGCGAGGATTTTGAAATGAAAAAAGTTCCAAATGGTAATTCTGGTTGTGAAGATCCAAGAATAACAAAAATTGGTAACAAATTATATCTTTGCTATACAGCTTATAATGGAGTAGATGTCCCTCGTGTTGCCGTATCTTCAATAAAAGAAAAAGATTTTTTAAATAAAATTTGGAATTGGGAAAAGCCGATACTCATCACACCTTCAGGTTTTGATGATAAGGATACATGTATATTACCTGAAAAATTTAAAGATGGATATTTTATTATTCATAGGATAGGTAATGAAGTATGTGGAGACTATCTTAAAACTCTCGATTTTAATAAAGAGATCATTGATAAATGTATTAGAATATTTGGACCTCGATCAAATGCTTGGGATAGTGCAAAAGTAGGGATTGCCTCTCCTCCAGTAAAAACAAAGTATGGATGGTTGCTCATATATCATGGAGTTTCTAAAAGTCACTCTACTTATAGGGTAGGAGCCATTCTTCTTGATTTGAAAGATCCAAGTATTGTTCTTGCTCGTGGGTCAGATGCAATTTTTGAACCCGAAGAAGAATATGAAAAAATAGGTATTGTCAACAATGTAGTTTTCCCTTGTGGACTTATTGTAAAAAGGGATACTGTTTATATTTATTATGGAGGAGCTGATAAGGTAATAGGAGTCGCTACAATGAAGCTTTCTGTTATCCTTGGATCCCTCACTAGGGGCATAAAACTTAAATAAATTAGGATTTGATTTAAAGTTAATTAAATGATAAACCTTATGTATGGTGGATAGGGATTTTAGCTTAAACAAAAAGCTTGTTTTAAAATTTTATATAAAAGTAATTAGCAAATTCAAGTTGTCGTTTTTTACTATTGTTTTTGCTACTGCTATAGCTGCAGCTCTTGATATCTATATACCGCTCAAGGTTCTTAAATTATGGGAGATATTGAATGGTAATGATTTTTCCCTTGTTCCTGAAGCTCAAAAGGTAGTAATTATGATACTTGCCTTAGGCCTTTTAAGATGGATAATAAGAAGGTTAACAAGTTTTTTGAATTCATATTTTCAAGCAAACTGTATTGCAAATTTAAGGAAGCAGGCCTTCTTCTATTTGATAGGTCATTCACATAGTTTTTTTGTTAATAATTTTGCTGGATCATTACTTCAAAAGGTAAACAAATATGCCAGAGCTTTTGAAAGATTAATGGATTCTTTCTTTGATAATATAATTCCACTAGTTGTACGTTTTATTGGTACGATTGTTGCTATCTATACTCTTATACCTAAATATTCCTATATTCTTTTTATGTTTAGTATTGTATTTGTGGTTACAGCTTTCGTTTATACTAAATTAAAACTTAAGTATGATATTATTTCAGCAGAAGCAGATACTAAAACAACAGGAGCACTTGCTGATTCGATTGGAAATCATTCCTCTATACAGCTTTTTTCTGGTTACGATTATGAAAAATAAAAAGTAGGTGAGGTCATAAATAAACAAAAAAAAGCAACTTTAATTAACTGGTATTTATGGTCAGGATTAAGCATGATTCAGACTTTTTATACAGTAATTATTGAATTTGTAATTTTATGGATAAATATTAAAGATTGGTCATTAGGTCTTATCACTTTACCTGTAATTATTATCATTCAGAATTATTTTGGTAGATTAGTTGAGAATCTTTGGAGTTTTCATATTATAGTTAAAACTTTCTATGATGGTTTTTCAGACGCAAGAGAAATGGCCCTTATTCTTGATAAGCCATATGATATAAAAGATACAAATCAAAAAGTTTTAGAAAATATAAAAGGAATAATTAATTTTCAAAATGTGACTTATGTTTACGAAAACAATAATCAAAAGGTTTTTGATAATTTTTCATTAGAAATAAAAAATGGAGAACGTGTTGCTTTTGTCGGATCTTCTGGTGCTGGAAAATGTACTTTTGTAAAATTATTAATGAGACTTTTTGATTTATAAGATGGAAAAATTTTGATTGATGGTGTGGATATAAAAGAAGTCTCTCAAGATAACCTAAGAGAGAATATTAGTTTTGTTCCTCAAGACCCAGCACTTTTCCATAGAAGTTTGATGGAGAATATAAGATATGGTAAAAGAGGGGCAACAGATGAAGATGTAATAAGAGCAGCAGAGCTTGCTCATTGTGATCAATTTATTAAAAATCTTCCAGAAGGATATAATACTTATGTGGGGGAGCGCGGAGTAAAGCTCTCAGGTGGGGAGCGTC
The DNA here is from genome assembly GCA_964618365.1 of uncultured Candidatus Saccharibacteria bacterium. Taxonomy (GTDB): domain Bacteria; phylum Patescibacteriota; class Minisyncoccia; order Phycocordibacterales; family UBA9973; genus UBA8515. The sequence continues at coordinate 5,661 of CAZUAA010000008.1, forward strand.
AGCGTGTGGCTATTGCCAGAGCTATACTTAAGAATGCCCCTATTCTTATACTTGATGAAGCGACTTCAGCCCTAGATTCAGAGTCTGAAATGCTAATTCAAGATGCACTTCATAATCTCATAAAAGATAAAACCGTTATAGTTATAGCCCATAGACTATCTACAATAAGAAAGATGGATCGAATTATCGTTATAGAAAATGGTAAGATAGTAGAAGACGGTAATCACAACGAATTATTGCTTAAAAATGACGGTATTTATAAGAGACTTTGGGATATTCAAGCTGGTGGATTTGAAATTGAGTAAATGAAAGTCAATCTAGGCAAAATATTACTAGAATAATACTATTTCCTTATATTGATTTATAAAATATTATCAATAACATTGCCTTAAAATTGAATTTTAAGGCAATGTTATTTTTTTAAAAATCCTAGATTTTACCCAAGGAAATAACCTTTAATAGTAGTGTTTTTGCGTGATTTTTTTATAGAATTAATTAAAAAGGTTGACGGATTTTTGAAATCCATACATACTTGTCACTTTTGTTGAAAAAATCTTTTAATATTTTTTGTCAGGGGGTATAATGTATTCCCGTAAAGTTCTCGGGGCTATTATTAACTAAAAATTTATATTTATGCCTTCAAAAAAGAAAGTTTCCAAAAGTAAAAAAGTTTCAAAAAAAGTCGAAGCAAAAGTTGTTTCTGCTCAGCCAGAAAAAAAGATAATCAAGAATAGTTTTATTAAAAGCGTTCAAAAGAGAGATGGTCAAGTTGTTCCTTTTGATGTAGATAAAGTTGTGAATGCCATTAATAAAGCCATGCTTGCAAGTGCCGAAGGCTCGCTTCGTGATGCCGAGATTGTCGCAAATAGAGTAATGATGGAAATAGTTAAAATATCCAAGAAATACAAGAACTTTATACCCACAGTTGAAGGTATCCAAGACACAGTAGAGCAAGAACTTATGCTTTCTGATTTCGTCAAAACATCTAAAAATTATATTTTGTACAGAGAAGAAAGATCAAAACTTCGAGCTTCCGATATTGTAGTTCCAGCACACGTAAAAAAACTCGCTGATGAAAGTAAAAAATATTTTAGAAATCCACTTTCCGAATTTGTTTATTATCGATCATATGCAAAATGGATCGAAGAAGAAAACAGAAGAGAAACTTGGGTGGAAACTATAGACCGTTATATAAATTTTATGAAAGGTCATATTGGCAACAAACTAAAGGAAAGTGAATATGCTGAAATAAGAGAAACAATACTTAGACAAGAATCCATGCCATCTATGAGACTTCTTCAGTTTGCTGGTCCTGCTGCAGAGAAAACAAATGTTTGTGCTTATAATTGCTCTTTTGTTGCTCCATCTAGGATTCAAGATTTTGGAGAAATAGTTTATATACTTATGTGTGGGACAGGTGTTGGATTCTCTGTTGAAAGTAAAAATATTCAATCTCTTCCACAAATTAAAAATCAAACAGGTAAAAAACTTCCTACTTATGTTGTGCCAGATACAAAAGAAGGCTGGGCCGATTCACTTGTACTCGGTATGAAGACATGGTTTGATGGTGTTGATGTTGATTTTGATTTTTCAGGACTTCGCCCAGCCGGAGCAAGACTCAAGACTTTTGGGGGTAAAAGTTCTGGGCCTAAACCACTTATAGATTTGCTAGGGTTTACTAGAGAAAGAATACTCAAAAGACAGGGTAGACACTTAAGGAATATAGATGCTCATGATATCATATGTAAAATAGGTGAATGCGTGGTTTCCGGTGGTGTGCGTCGTAGCGCTCTTATATCACTTTCTGATTTGGATGATTCTGAAATGCGTGACGCAAAGAATGGGACATTTTGGGTAAATGAAGGACAAAGAATGCTTGCGAACAATTCGGCTGTTTATAACTCAAAACCAACCGAAACTGAATTTTTAAAAGAGTGGATTGCTCTTATGGAGTCAGGTACAGGAGAAAGGGGAATATTTAACAGAGAATCTTTATATAAAACTCTTCCAAAGAGAAGACTTGAGAAATCTGAAGGATTTATAGGTGAGATGGGTACAAATCCTTGTGGAGAGATTATTCTTCGTTCAAGACAATTCTGTAATTTATCAGAAGTAGTAGCTCGTTCTGAAGATACTGAAGAAGATCTAATGAGAAAAGTTAGAGTAGCTACGATACTAGGAACTTATCAGTCAACACTTACAAATTTTGGATATTTATCAAAAGAATGGAAAGATAATTGTGACGCAGAAAGATTACTCGGAGTTTCTATCACAGGTCAATGGGATTCAACTGTTGCTCGTAATGGTGAAATTTTAAAGAAATTAAAAAATGAGGCTATTAAAGTAAACAAAATTTATGCAAAAAGATTTGGTATCAGTGAATCTACTTGTATCACAGCGGTGAAGCCATCAGGTACAGTTTCTCAGACCGTGGATTGTGCATCAGGTATGCACCCACGTCATGCACCTTACTATATCAGACGTGTTAGAATTTCTGCTACTGATTCATTGTTTAAAATGATGAAAGATCAAGGAGTACCTTATCATCCAGAAGTTGGTCAGCATGTTGAAGATGCAAATACTTATGTACTCGAATTTCCTATGAAAGCTCCAGAAGGTGCAATCTGTAAGGATGATATCTCAGCGATTGATCAGCTTGAACATTGGAAAATTGTAAAAGTAAATTATACAGAACATAATCCATCCGTTACTATTTCAGTGGGGGAGAATGAATGGATTCAGGTTGCGCATTGGCTTTACCAAAATTGGGATATTGTAGGGGGGCTTTCATTTCTTCCAAGGACAAATCATGTTTATCAATTAGCTCCTTATGAAGCAATAGATGAAAAGACTTATAAAGAATTAACTTCGAGGATGCCCGATTTTGATTTCTCAAAAATAGTTACCTATGAGCTTCGTGATGAAACAGAAATAAAGAAAGAGTTAGCTTGTGTATCCGGGGTTTGTGATATTGTTTAAAATAATTACCAATTATTCAATTATTATTACTAAATGAATAAAAATTTTAAATTCATTGTTATATTTTTGTCGGCAATACTAATAAGATTAGTGCCATTTCGAGCTCCTAATTTAGAGCCTATAATGGCTTCTGTTATGCCTATTAGTAAATATTACTCAAAGATATTTTCTTTCTTTTTTGGATTTTTAGGTATAGTTTTATTTGATATTATTACAATGAAATTAGGGGTATGGACAATAATAACAGCAATAGCTTATGGATTTTTAGGATTAGGGGCTTCTTATTATTTTAAGAATAGAAGTGGATGGAAAAGTTATACCACTTATGCTGTTATAGGGACTATCATTTATGATATTGTGACTGGTCTTACTATTGGGCCGATTTTCTTTGAGCAGTCATTTATGATGTCATTAGTAGGGCAAATCCCTTTTACCCTTATTCATTTGCTAGGAAACGTTTCTTTTGCTATTATCTTATCACCAGTTATAGAAAGATGGTTGGTTAAAGAAAATGCAGTTAGTTTTAATTTGTTTAGTAAGGTTGTTAAGATTTAGTTTATTTAAAATTTAATACTTATTATGTTTGGAAGTGAGGTGAGATTCCTCTACTGTGCCGCAACGGTAATATCCTTATTTATCATAAGGGGTAAGTCCGATCTTAACATAATAATTGTTTTCCCGAGCAGGATAAAGATATTTATTTTTCTTTAGAATAATAAAACCCTTCGTTTTGCTCGAAGGGTTTTATTATTTATTAATTTATTTTCATGAAAAAAAATCAAAAAATATTAATTATATTGTTCTTCTCTGTATTACTAATCTTATTTTCTTATTTATTTTTAAATAAGAATGGAAAAAATACAAAATTATATACAAATGAAAATATAGTAACAGATAATCTGACTGAAATTCCAGAAGATAAAAATATAGAAAATATAGAAATTAAAAAAGATATAGAAGTTATAGATGAAAAGGAATTAAATTTTGAATTAAAAGTTTTTGATAAATTGTATATTTCAAATTTTAAAGAGGGGGATACACTGGAGGTAGCTATGGGAAGATTAGATAAAGAAAGAGAAGATTTTAGTTTTATGGTAAGTAAACACTCATCACTCGGATCATTTGTGGAAGAGATAAATAATATAAGAGGAAGAATGGGAAAATATTATATTTATTATATAAACGGCAAGTCGGCTGATGTTGGAATCTCTAAATATATATTAAAAGAAGGAGATATTATTAATTGGAATTTAGAATAATTTTATGAAAAATCTTTTTAAAAAATTTATTGTTTTATTTAGTTTGGTATTTATTGTCTTTGGTTTTAATTTTGTGAATGCCAATTTAGAAGAAATTCCAACTCCTCTTTTAGAATGTATATCACCGCAAATTTTAAATGAAAATAAAGATACTTGTGTTGATGATCCATCATTAGATATAGAAGTTTTAATTTGTGTACCACCTCAAATAATAAATGAAACAGGTGATACTTGTGTTGATTTAGACCCCCCTGTCGTTTGTATTGAAGGTGAGGAATTAGATCCGGAGACCAATATTTGTGCTACTATTCCTGTGCTAGAAGAAAAATTAACTATTGATGAATTAGCAGACGTCCCCAAATCTTGTACTGTTTTAGATTTGGATGGGGTAGAGCATTCATATACTTCACCGAGTTATGATTCTTATCTTGGTATATGTGCTTTGCAATCTCTCATTGATTCTCAGAAGTTATCATATGCTGGTTTTTCAAATGCATATCCTTCAATGGGTCTTTTTGTCACAAAATTTAATGAAGTAGAAGCAGATCCATTTAGTGAATATTGGGCACTTTATAAAAATGAAGGTTTTGCTGAAGAGGGTATATCTACATTACCAATAACTGTAGGAGATGTTGTTTCATTTAAACTTTCTGATTTTTCTGGAGTAGAAACAGGGGATTATGTAAATATAACAATAAATTCTTTAATTCCTCATGAAGAAGATTCTAAAGAGGAGGAAGCTGATACAGAAGAAAATAATTCAAGTGGTAATTCTGGTGGGGGTTCCTCATATTATGATTCGTTTTCTTTAGAAGATTCAATTTCTTTTCTTTTAGATAACCAAGAAGGTGATGGGTCTTTTGGTGAAGATATGTATACAGATTGGGTAGCCATAGGAATTTCTAAAATTGATTTAGATGATGATTCTATCTTAAATAATTTAAAAGAATTTATACTTTCAAGTGAGATTGGTGGTGATACTGTAACTGATTATGCTCGTAGGGTGATGTCATTACTCTCCCTTAGTATCAATCCATATGATGATACAAATATTAATTACATTGAAGAGATAATTAAAGAATTTGATGGAGATCAAATGGGAGACAAAAATCTTTTTAATGATGATATATTTTCTTTATTAGTTCTTGCTCATGTTGGGTATGAAGAGGATGATGAAATTATAAAGAGTATAGTATCTTTTATAATTTCTAATCAAAATAGTAATGGTTCTTTTGGTAGCACAGACATGACAGGAGCAGGGATAATGGCTTTAAATAATTTTAAAAATGTAGAAGGTGTAGAAGATGTTATAACTAAAGCAGAAGAATATCTTTTAGATAATCAAAATGATGATGGAGGATTTGGAAATGTATATTCTACTAGTTGGGCACTTCAAGCATTGATAGAAATAAATTCAAATAGGGGAGATATAGAAGAAGCTATAAAATATCTTAAGGAATCACAATTAGAAGATGGAAGCTTTGTTGATGGATCAATCTCCAATAAAATTTGGGCGACTTCATATATACTGCCTGCTATTTACGAATTATCATGGAATGATATTTTAGAAGATTTTGATAAACAAGAGAAAGAAGAGAGTAATGATGTATCTAAAGACGAAAAAACAATTGTTTTAAATGAGGAGAAGATAGAAATATTAAAAAATGAAAAAGTAGAAGAAAATAGTGATATTTTAGTTTTAAAAGAAAGTGAATATGTTGTTATAGCTAAAAAAGAAAAAGAAATAGTAAAAAATAATTTAGAAGAATTAGAAGAAATTGAAAATTTTGAATTTGAAAATAATATTAATGAGGGGGATTTATTGGCGAGTGCGGGTGATGTGCCTGATGTAGATACCGATAGATTTTTTGATTGGTTTCATAGGGTATTTTCATCTTTATGGAACCTAGTTTTAAACATTTTTATTTAATATATTCTCTGGTATAATCGAAATATGACTAATCAAAAAAGGTTTATTTTATTTATTGTTTTATTAGTATTAATAGTAGGAGGAATTGGGGTTTTTGCAAGTTTTGGCCCTAAAAAGCCTGGTAAATTAGATGGTTTTGCTCAATGTTTATCATCATCTGGGGCTAAGTTTTATGGTGCATTCTGGTGCTCACATTGCCAGAGTCAAAAGAAAATGTTTGGTTCTTCCTCGCAATATCTTCCTTATATAGAATGTTCTAGTGTTGATGGAAAACAACTAGATATTTGTAAGAACGATGGTATAGAAGGGTACCCTACTTGGGTATTTAAGGATGGGTCTAAATTATCAGGAGAATTGTCTTTGGAAACTCTTTCAGAAAAAACAAGTTGCCCACTTCCCATAGAATAATATGGAAAATTTTGTACTTATAGTAAATAAGGTCTTGTCAGTTGGTACTATCCTTATGCAAGTGACTATCCTTGTGATACTTTTTAATTTTTTCTTTTTAAAAAGTAAAGAAAATCTCATTCTTTCTTTTTTTAGGAAATATACTTTTATTTTTGGATTTCTAGTTGCATTAGGAGCAGTACTCCTCTCACTTTTTTATTCAGAAATTGTTTGTTTTCCACCTTGTGAACTTTGTTGGATACAAAGGATTTTCCTTTATCATCATCTAATACTTTTTGTAATGGAGCTTTATAAAAGAGAAAGGTCTATTGTAGACTTTTCTATCGTTTTTGCAATTTTGGGATCTTTAGTATCTGTCTATCACATATATGTAGAATCTACTGGTGGAAATGGAGTATTCTGTGGAGATCCATCTTCGGGGGGAGTATCTTGTGCAGTTAGATACATCTATGAATTTGGTTATGTGACCATGCCACTGATGGCCCTTACTTTGTCTTTGTTTATAATTACAATTTTGATTAATTATAAATACAATAAGTAAACAAACCCCCGCTCGTAAGCCTTGCTTAGGAGCGGGGGTTTTAAGTAGTGTTTTAGAAAGGGTGTTATGGTGGTATAATTAAAATATGGAATCACAAACAAAGCAATGCCAAAATTGCAAGAAAGACTTCACTATTGAGCCAGAGGATTTTCTTTTTTATGAGAAAATTAAGGTTCCTCCTCCAACTTTTTGCCCGGAGTGTAGACTTATCAGAAGGCTTATTATGAGAAACGAAAGAACTCTTTATAAAAGAAAGTGTGATATGTGCAATGAAGATAAAATCCTTGTTTATCCACAGGAGAGTAATTTTAAGGTTTACTGTAGAGACTGTTTTAATAGTGATAATTGGGATGGAATTGATTATGGTATAGATCTTGATTTTAATAAAACATTTTTTGAGCAATTTATTGATCTTTACAATTCTGTCCCTAGGACGGGTATTGTTAAACAGGGTTTTAATATTAATAGTGAATATACAAATAGAGTCACTGATCTTAAGAATTGCTATTTGATATTTGCTTCTGCTTATTGTGAGAATTGTTTTTATAGTATGTTTATCTGGGATGTTAAAGATTCTTCCGATTGTTTTAATGTTGAAAAATCAGAGAAATGTTTTGATTGTATTGATTGTTATAATTGTAATAATTTAAAATACTCAAAAAATTGTAATGGTTGTATAGATTCCTATTTTTTAAAAAATTGTCGCAATTGCCAAAATTGTTTTGGTTGTGTTAATTTACGAAATAAAAATTATTGTATCTTTAATGAACAATATACAAAGGAAGAATATTTGAAAAAAATTAGTGATTTTGATTTGTCTAATTCAGATAGTGTTAAAGATATTAAAAAGATATTTGATGATTTTTCTTACAAATTTCCAAATCTTTATATGGAATCATATCACTCAAATAATGTTTCTGGTAATTGGATAAACAATTCTAATAACACTAAAAATTCTTTTACTTGTAATAATATTGATAATGGTAAATATTTATTTAATATAAAAGAATCCAAAGACGTTATGGATTACACCTATTGGGGTAAGGGTAGTGAACTTATGTATGAATGCAATAGTGTTGGTATGCAATGTTCAAATATAAGATTTTCTAGCGAATCATGGAGTAGTTTGATAAATGCAGAATATTGCCATAATTGCTTTTCCTCATCGTATTTGTTTGGTTGTGTTGGTTTAAAAAATAAAAAATATTGTATTTTAAATAAACAATACTCAAAAGAAAAATATGAAGAATTGGTACTTAAAATAAAAAATCACATGGATGATATGCCATATATTGATAATGTGGGTAGAGTCATTAGATACGGTGAATTTTTCCCTAGTAATATAACACCTTTTGCTTACAATGAGACAATTGCTCAAGAATATTTTCCTAAAACAAAAGAAGAAGCAATTAAAGCAGGATTTAAATGGAAAGATATAGATAAGAAAAATTATATACCAACAATAATGGGGGATAAATTACCCAAAGACATAAAAGATGCTGATGAAAATATTATTAATGAAATAATTGGTTGTATTCATATGGGTGATTGTGGACATCAATGTACCGTTGCTTTTAAAATTACTTCTGATGAATTTCAGTTTTATAAGAATAATGGAATTCCATTACCAGAAATGTGTCCTAATTGCAGACATTATTCTAGATTAAACGAAAGAAATCCAGTCAAACTCTGGCATCGTTCTTGTATGAAAGAAGGATGTACTAATGAATTCGAGACAAGCTATGCTCCAGATAGGCCAGAGATAGTTTACTGTGAACGTTGTTATCAAAATGAGGTTTATTAGAGAGATGTTTGCCCTGTAGTGAGCTTTGCTCTATTACTGGGGTCAGCAAGAGATTTATAAAAAAGTTCTTTGTTAACTTTTAGTATGATAATCATCTAGTCGAGGATGGTTTGTTTAGTATTAAAAAAATATATTTTATGATTTTTGAAAAATCTGAAAAAAATTTAAAAGATGTTTTGTTTGTTTATACTACGTGTCACTCATTAGAAGAATTAAGAAGTATTAGTTATGAAGCTATAGAAAATAAGCTTGCTATTTCTGCGGATTATTGGACTATTGGTTCAATTTATCCTTGGAAAAAGGTTTTACAGGAGACAGACCAGTATATGCTCGTATTAACCACAGAAAAAGAGTTTGTGGAAAAGCTCACTAAGCTTATAGAGAGTTTACATTCTTATAGTGTCCCAATGATTGCTACTGCCGATTCACTTTTTTTTAATTCCACTTATAGATTTTGGGTTGATAGCACTCTTCATAATACTGATAAATATTTAAATAAACATGAATCTATTGATCATAATAATGAAGAAGGTGGATATCATTACGGGAGATTGAAATAAGCTTTAAATATTATATTGCAAATAAGATTTTATGATATAATAAATCTTATGCATATAGACGAAGAAACAATTATAGATCTTATAAATAAATCTGGATTAGTTTCTAAAACTGATATCTCAAATGCTTTCAAAAAAGCCAAAGAAACTAATCAGTCTATTGGTAATGTCTTGGTAAGTGATGGAAAAATTACCGAGAAAGATTGGGGAAACATTCAAGCCCTAGCACTCGGTATTCCTTTTATTGACCTTAAGGGGGAAAAAATAGATCCTAGTGTTTTATCTCTTATTCCTGAACCTATTGCAAGAAACAACAACATTATTGCTTACAAAAAATCAAATCAGGGTCTTGAGGTGGCAATGCTTGATGTAAACAATCTTCCTGTTATTGATTTTATAAAAAAGAAAGTTGGATTGAGGATTCTTCCTAGAATGACGAGTGTTGAATCTATAAAAGAAGCTTTAACTTTATATAAAAAAAGTTTACAAGCTGATTTTGAAGAAATAATTAAAAAAGAAACTGGATCAATAATCAAAACGGCCAAAGATGTTAGCGTTGATTCAGGAGGAGATGATAAAACAGAAAAAGAGCTTAAAGAACTTGCTGAAGATTTGCCTATAGTTAAAATAGTAGATACTCTTATTTCCCATGCTATTTTACAAGGATCTTCAGATATACATATAGAACCAGGAGAGGGGTCCTTGGTGGTCCGTTATCGTATCGATGGAATACTTCATGATGCGATGGTTCTTCCAAAAGATACTGCTCCAGGAATAGTCGCTAGAATAAAAGTTTTATCGAATCTAAAGCTTGATGAAAAGCGGTTACCTCAAGATGGAAGATTTAAAATTATAAATGATCAAGGGAATGTTTCTTTTCGTGTCTCCACACTTCCAACCTATTTTGGAGAAAAGACTGTTATAAGAATTCTTCGTGAGAATGCTAAGGGTTTTTCTCTTGAAGGTCTTGGTTTTCATGGGGAGGCTCTTGAGAGAATACATGGTGGTATGAAAAAAAGAAATGGAATGCTCTTAGCCACAGGTCCGACTGGTTCTGGTAAGACTACGACTTTATATACAATGCTTGATATTTTAAATACACCAGATGTAAACATATCGACCATTGAAGATCCTATAGAGTATCAAATGGCTCGTATAAATCAAACTCAAACTAAATCAGAAATTGGTTTATCTTTTGCAAATGGACTTCGTACTCTTCTTCGTCAAGACCCAGATATTATTATGGTGGGGGAGATTCGTGATGGAGAGACTGCATCCCTTGCTGTAAATGCATCTCTTACAGGGCATTTGGTTTTATCTACTATACACACTAATTCAGCAGCTGGAGCAGTCCCACGTATGATAGATATGGGAGTAGAGCCATTTCTTATTGTTTCTACAGTTAAAACTGTTATTGGTCAGAGATTGGTTAGAAGACTTGAAGATAAGTCAAAAGAAAAATATTTTTTAAGTGATGCTGAGAAGAAATCATTAGAGAAAATAGTTGATTTAGATAGAATTCTTAAATTCTTAAAAGATGAAAAAATAGTAAAAGATGATGCAGATTGGGATACTATACCTTTTTATAAACCTAAACCAAGTGAAGAGTCTAAAGATGGATATAAGGGACGAGTGGGTATTCATGAAGTTTTTGAAATGAGTACTTCTATAAAAGAGATGGTTTTAAAAGGTGCTTCGGCAGATGAAATAGAAAAGAGAGCTAAAGAAGAGGGGATGATGACAATGCTTGAAGATGGTATCTTTTTAGCTGTTCAAGGTGTGACTTCTACAGAAGAAGTTTTGCGTGTTGTTTCAGAATAATAAAGTGTAATTGGTTTGTATTAAAAAATAATATGAAATTTAAATATAAAGCACAGAACAAAGGAGGTGAAATGATAGAAGGAGTAAAAGAGTCTCCTGATAAATTTACGCTTTCTCGTGATTTAAGAAATGAAGGATCCACACCTATAATTATAGAAGAATATAAAGAAAGAAGGTTTTCTCTAAAAATGAATTTATTTAGTCGGGTTTCTTTATCTGACAAAATAATGTTTACAAATAATCTAAGTGGTATGCTTTCAGCTGGGCTTCCTATTAGCAGGGCTTTAGTTATTTTAGAAAAACAGTCTACTAATCATGCTTTTAAAAAAGTTCTTAATGAATTGATTGATAATATCAGTAAGGGTAGTAGTTTGTCTGATGGTATGAAAAAATTCCCAAAAGTTTTTCCTGGAGTTTTTGTGCCCATGGTTCATTCGGGAGAAGAATCTGGTGCATTACCTAGAGTTTTATCTGAAATAGGTCAGAATTTAAAGAAAAGTTATGATTTAAATAAAAAAATAAAAGGGGCTCTCACTTATCCATCGGTCATTCTTTCTGCTATGGTTCTGATTGGAATATTTATGATGGCATATGTAGTTCCAACTTTAACCAAAACTTTTAAAGAGATGGGATCTGAACTTCCCGCTTCTACAAAATTTATTATCTGGCTTTCTGATTTTATTAGCAATAATGTTATTTTATTTTTAGTAATAATTATTGTATTTTTCTTCTCTCTTTTTATGCTTACTAAATTGAAAGTAACTAAAAAATATTTTGATTTTTTAATTCTCCGAATTCCAGTTTTAGGTAAGCTTGTGATAGAAGTAAATACTGCTAGAACAGCTCGAACCCTATCATCTCTTTTATTGTCAGGACTTAATATTTCCAAGGCATTAAGTATTACAGAAGAAGTTTTACAAAATATTTATTATAAAAAAATAATTGCGCAATCTATTGTTTCGATAGAAAAAGGTTTTCCTATTTCTAATTCTTTTAAAGAAAATACCTTTTTATATCCTATTATGATGAGTGAAATGATAGAAGTAGGAGAGGAGACTGGTAATTTGTCCAAAATGCTTATAGATGTCGCAAGTTTTTATGAAAATGAGGTTGATAATAAGACAAAAAATTTATCTACTATAGTCGAACCAGTTCTTATGCTTATTATAGGTGGAGCTGTTGGTTTTTTTGCTGTTTCTATGATTACTCCTATGTATTCTGTGATGAGTAAAATAAAATAATATGCAAATCTTAAAAAATAAAGGAATAACTATTTTAGAGATAATTATTGTAGTAAGTATTACAATAATTATTGTATCTGTTGTAACTTTAAATTTATCTAATTTTAAAAAAAATAGAACATTGGAAAATACTACAAGTGAGATTATCTCTTTTATAAACGAAGCTAGAAATAATACAATTTCATCTTTAAATTCAAATAATTACAGTCTTCATTTTGAAGATGATAGAGTAGTACTTTTTTCTGGTAGCGTCTATAATTCTTCTGCTAGTGATAATAAAACCATAATATTTCAATCATCTATCGAAATATCTGAGATTGATGGTATTGGTTTATATGGTGGAGGACAAAATATTGTTTTTGAAAAGATTACCGGAGAAACAAATAATTATGGTACAATAACAATAAGATTAAAGTCAGATACAAATATATATAATGTTATAAATGTTAGTCGTCTTGGTGTTGTTAGTAAAAATTAAATGTTAAATAATTTTATAAATAAAAATAAAGGTTTAACCATTGTAGAAGTATTAGTTGCTTGTTTTGTTATTTCTATTACCATCTTTTCTCTTATGTTTGCGGCTAGTAAAGGGATAGAACTATCTTTTAATGCAATAAAGCAGACGCAGTCAAGTTATATTTTAGAAGAGGGGATAGAAGCAGTTAAGACCATAAGAGATGCAGATTGGACTGATATTGATCATCTTGTTTCTGACGGTCAGACTAAATATTATTTATCTTTTAATTCCAGCTTAAATAAATGGTTTTTATCTACTACTCCTTCTATTATAGATTCTCTTTTTACTAGAGAAATAATTCTTTCTGATGTTTATAGAGATGGTAATGATGACATTTCTTCTTCTGGGACAATTGATAATGATATAAAAAAAGTTACTGTTACAGTATCCTTTGATTCACCAAGTGGTATAAATACTAATAGTATTAGTTTTTATATTGTTAATATTTTCAATTAAATGTATATATTTAAAAAACAATTAAAAAAAGGGTATAGTTTAGTCGAAACAATCATATATTTGGCTATTTTTACATTTATTTCTATTTTTGTTATAAATTCTTTTATTACCATAATGTCATCTTTTTGGGTTACTAATTATAATAGGAATATTTTAGAATCAGGGATTACATCACTTGAGAGAATTACCAGAGAGATCAGGCAAGCAGAAAGTATAGATACAATAAATACAACTTCTACAAATTTAGTTTTAAATGGGGAAGACGAATCTGGTAACCCTCGTACCGTCAGGTTTACTTTGTCAGACGGCGCAATAAATTTTTATGAAAATGGAAATCTTTTAGGTGATCTTACTCATCCTGACACCATTATTTCCAATCTTTCTTTTACTAGAATATCAAATACAGAAAGTGAAGCTGTTAAGATTCAAATGACAATATCTAGTGATGGTTCTAATATAGAAAGATCTGAGAATTTTTATAGTACTATTATTCTAAGGGGGAGTTATTAGATAATAATGAAAAATCAAAAATTACAAACAAATAAAGGAGCAGCTATGATTATTGTCGTATTCTTTTTTGTGATGATAAGTTTAACTCTTTTAGTTGGTATTATATTTCCAGTAGTTAGAGAATTTAATATTGCCAAGGACACAATAGATTCTAAAAAAGCTTATTTTGCTTCAGAATCTAGCTTAGAAGACGTTTTATATAGAGTCAAAAATGGTATGCAGGTTGATGATACGGAAAGTCTCATTATAGACAATACAACTGCAACAACAGAAATTACAGATATTTCAGGTGGAAGAAAGCAAATAACAAGTACGGGAGATGAGGATTTTCATCAAAGAAAAGTAGATGCTATTGTTTCTGCTTCATCAGGAGTTTCTTTTAATTATGGCGTTTTGGTTGGGCAAGGTGGAATTTATTTAGACAGTGGGGCAATTTATGGAAATGTTTACGCAAATGGTCCTATAACGGCTTCAACTTCTGGGTCAAATATAATCACAGGTTCAGTTATTTCTGCAAATAGCCCAGGAGGTGTCTCTTCAAATCAATCCAATGGTACAGGTACACCCCCTTATGATATAACTTTTGCCAAAGTGTCTACTTCTCAAGATATAGCACAAAGTTTTCAAGTTTCTACTTCTAATGCATTAAATAAAATTCAAATTTATGTAAAGAAGGTTGGAAGTCCTAGTAATGCAACTGTAAAGATAGTAAATGATTCAAGTGGTAACCCAGGATCAACTGTCTTAGCCACAGGGACTCTTACAGCATCTTCGGTAACTACTTCATATGGATGGATCACTGTTACATTTACTGGTAACCCAATTTTAAATACAGGGACTACTTATTGGCTAGTAATAGATGCTAGTGCTTCGAGTTCAAAATATTATGTGATAGGTGCAAATTCTAATGGTTATGGTAGCGGTGTTGGTAAAATTGGTCAATCAGGTTCTTCTTGGTCTAATACCACTCCTTCGGGACTTGATTATTATTTCAATATTTTTATAGGGGGGGTAACTGGTTTAATTTCTGGTGTTGATCAGTGGAATAGATTAAATTTAGGTACAGCTTCTGGTTCTGTTGTCCAAGCAAATACTGTTAAATATGTAAATACAACAGGTACTTTATACTGTGAGACCGCTGTAAGTAATAATAAAGCATGCGCATCTAGAACAGACCCAGTTTATATAGAATACCCTGTATCAGAATCAAATATAACTGCATGGGAAACGGAAGCAGAATCTGGTGGTGTATACAACGGTAATTATTCGGTTGGATGGGCTGGGGCAACAGTTGGCCCTAAAAAAATAAATGGTAATTTGAGTGTTTCGGGTGGAGGTATCCTTACGATGACTGGTAATATTTGGGTTACAGGCAATCTTACTTTAAACGGGGGAGGTACAATAAGAATTGATTCAAGTTATGGAGCTAATGATGCTGTAATAATTGTAGATGGTACTATAAATGTATCTGGTGGTGGAAGTGCTACAGGTTCTGGGACAAGTGGAAGTTATATTATGCTTTTGACTAAGAGTAGTTCTTCTTCTGCGGCAACTGTAAATGGGGGAGCAGGAGCTATGATACTTTATGCTCCAAATGGAACCTTAAATGTTTCGGGTGGAGCTTCTTTGAAGGAAGCTACTGCTTATAAGATTAATGCAACTGGAGGATCAAGTATTACATATGAATCAGGACTTACAAATAACAATTTTTCTAGTGGACCATCAGGAACCTGGAGTATAAATTCATGGGGCGAAACTGAATAATTGTGTTATAATTAAGATATGAATAAGATAATTATAGGTAATTGGAAAATGAATCCGCAAAAAGAAAAAGACGCGGTTGGTCTTTTTTTAAACATTTCTAAAAAGATTAATAAAAATAAATGTGATATCGTTATATGTCCTCCATTTCCTTTTTTATTTATTAAAAATAAATTAAAAGATAAAAAAATTAAATTAGGAAGTCAGAATGTTTTTTTTGAAAAAGAAGGATCTTACACTGGTGAAGTGTCAGCATCTATGCTTTCTGGTTTTAATGTGGGGTATACTATAGTTGGTCACTCAGAGAGAAGGTCACTAGGAGAGAATAATGAAATAATAAATAAAAAGATTCTTGCATTATTAAAATCAAAGATTAATCCTGTTTTGTGTGTTGGTGAATTAGATCGGGATCATAATGGATTTTATTTATCTTTTATAAAAAATCAAATTGAAGAAGGTTTTAAAGATATACCCAAAAATCAATTAAAGAATATAACTATTGCTTATGAGCCAGTTTGGGCGATTGGAAAAAATGCAAACCGAGAAGCAACCCCTAAGGAGTTTATAGAAATAAAAATATTTATAAAAAAGATACTTTCTGATATTTATGGGGCAAAAATCGCAAACGATGTTCGTGTTGTTTATGGTGGATCTGTGAATCCTCTCAATGCACTTTCTTTTATAAAAGAGGGAGAATCTGATGGTCTTTTGGTGGGGAGAGATAGTTTGAATGCTAATAAATTTTTAGAAATTATCAATATTTGTAATAAATAAAATGAAATCAATAAAAGATATAAAAGATATAAAAGGGAAAAGAGTATTGCTTAGGGTTGATTTCAATGTTCCTATTAAAGATAATAAAATAGTTGATGATTTTAGGATTACATCATCACTTTCTACTATTTTATATTTACAAAAAAAGGGTTCAAAAACAATCATCTTATCTCATATTGGAGAGGATGGTTCTAAAAGTTTACTCCCAATATTTGAATATTTAAAGAAAAAATTAAAAACCATCTCATTTATTAATGAGAAGGTTCTTTCTGATGATACACAGAGAAAAATTGAAAATATGAAGAATGGAGATATTATTCTTATAGAAAATATTCGCAAGGAAAATGGAGAAAAAGAAAATTCTTTATCTTTTGCGAGAGGTTTATCTAGATATGGAGATATTTATGTGAATGATGCTTTTTCTGTTTCTCATAGATCTCATGCTTCAATCGTCGGAATATCTAAATATTTACCAAGTTATGCAGGTTTTCAGATGATTGATGAAGTTAAAAATTTATCTACATCTTTTGATCCAAAGCGCCCATTTTTATTTATCTTAGGTGGGGCAAAATTTGAGACAAAAATACCTCTCATAAATAAATTTGTCAAAAAAGCTGATACAGTCTTTATTGGTGGAGCTATAGCAAATGATTTTATAAAGGTGAAAGGTTTCCCTGTCGGAGTATCTTTAGTTTCATCCGACACTACTTCAGTAAAAAGATTTATGAAAAATCAAAATTTAATAATTCCTAGTGATGTTGTTGTTGGTAATGATAAAAATAAATCAAGAAATTGTTTAATAAATGATGTTCATAATGATGAAAAAATTTTAGACATAGGTCAAGAATCGATCAATAATTTAAAAGAATTAATTTTAAAATCTAAATTTATTCTTTGGAATGGGCCACTCGGTATTTATGAGAGTGGTTTCGGTGGTGGTACTGAAGAGATTTTGAAAGCTATTTCAAATAGTAAAGCAGTTAGTATCATAGGTGGTGGAGATACTGTGTCACTTATTAGTAAACTTAAGTTACAAAATAAATTTGGTTTTATCTCAACAGGAGGAGGGGCAACTCTTGATTTTCTTGCAAATGGGACTCTTCCTGGTATCAAAGCTTTAAATAATAATAAATAATATAGGCTAGATTTATTTAGCTTTTTATTCGTATGGTAGCTCTTTTATGATACAATCATTATTATGCCAAATCACGAAGAATTACTAGAAATACTTTTAAATAACAGAGGGATAAAAAGAGAAAATTGGGATAATTTTTTGAATCCATCTTATGAAAATGGTATGTACGATCCTTATTTACTTAAGGATATGGAAATTGCTGTAGTTAGAATTTATGAAGCCATAGAGTCTCAAGAAAAAATAGTTATATATAGTGATTATGATGCAGATGGTATTCCTGCTGCTGTTATAATGAGTGACTTTTTTAAGAAAATTGGTTATACGAATTTTATTGTTTATATTCCAGATAGGCACGATGAGGGTTATGGCCTTCATTTAGAGGCAGTAAATGAATTTGTAAAAAATGAGGTAAATCTTCTTATTACTTTTGATCTCGGTATTACCGCTATAGAAGAGGTTATAGAAGCAAAAATAAATGGCATTGATGTTATCATCGTAGATCATCATTTGCCTATAAAAAATAATAAAGGAGAAGATACTCTACCAAACGCTTTAGCTGTTATTGACCCTAAAAGAGAAGATTGCAATTACCCTGACGATATGCTTTGTGGGGCAGGGCTTGCTTATAAACTTGTGCAAGCTTTAACTTTGAAATATGGAGAATATTTTAAATTAAATAACGGTTGGGAAAAGTGGCTTCTTGATATGGCAGGACTTGCCACGTTGGCTGATCAAGTGCCACTTCTTAATGAAAATAGAGTTATTGCTTATTATGGTTTGAAAGTTTTAAGGAAAAGTAAAAGACCAGGACTTTTCGAGCTTTTTAAGAAAAATGGTATAGAGATGAAAAATATCGCTGAAGAAGATATTACTTTTACTTTAGCTCCTAGGATCAATGTGGCATCTCGTATGGATAACCCGATGCTCGCTTTTAATCTTTTATCAGAAGATAATTCTTCTAAGGCAAAAAATATTGTTGATATTCTTGAAAAAATAAATAATGAAAGAAAAACTTCTGTTGCAGGTATTATGAAAGAGGTAAAACATAAAATTAATAAAAGATATAAAGATGAAGATTTGGAGCACACATCCTTTTTTGTTTTAGGAGACCCTAAATGGCATATCGGGGTTTTAGGAATTGTTGCTTCTAAGATTGTGGATGAATATAAAAAATCTGTTTTTGTTTGGGGTGGAGATGATGGAGATATAAGGGGGTCTTGTAGGGGATATGGAGATGTAAATCTTGTGAAGATTATGTCTTTACTACCAGAAGGAACATTACTTAATTTTGGAGGGCATAAAAGTGCTGGAGGATTTTCTGTTAATCGTGAAGAAATTCATTTTCTAGAAGAAAGATTAGGAAATGTTTTTGTTTTAGAAACTAACCAAGAAATAAATGAAAGACTAATAGATGCAGAAATAAGTATTGATGATGTTAATTTAGATAATTATAAAGTTATAGAAAAATTAGCTCCATATGGGGAGGGGAATCCAAAACCAGTTTTTAAAATTAAGAATTTATTAGTTGATTATATTAAAGAATTTGGTAAGGAAAAGAATCATTTGGAGTTAGGTTTTAAAAATGATAGAGGTAGAATAATTAAGGCCATTTCTTTTTTTAAAACAAGATTAGACTTTGATAATTTAAAAGAAGGTGAAAATATAGAAATGATAGCTACTTTTGAAAAGAGTAATTTTTTAGGTAGAGAAGAATTAAGATTGAGAATAGTAGACATTTTATAATTATAGTTTATATATTTGATTTATATATATTGGTGTGAAATAATAAAAATATGGAAGATAATTTAGAAATTTATACAGACGGTTCATCTCTTGGAAATCCTGGGCCTGGAGGATGGGGTGTTGTTGTTATTTTAAATGGCTCTATCGTTAAAGAACTTGGTGGGGGAGATAAGTATACTACTAATAATAAAATGGAATTAGAGGGTGCTATACAAGCCTTAAAATATTTGAAAGAAAATAATTTTAATAAATGTGATATTTATGCTGATTCATCATATGTTTTAAATGGAGTTATTTCTTGGATATATGGTTGGGAGAAGAATGGCTGGAAGACAGCAAACAAAAAGCCAGTTTTAAATAAAGAATTGTGGATGGAATTGGTTGCCTTAGATAGAGAACTTAAAGGTAAAATTTCTTGGAATAAAGTAAAAGGCCACTCAGGGCATATATATAATGATAAAGCAGATGAGATTGCAACCTTTAACGCTGATAAAATTAAATTAAATTAAATAGCTTCTTTCAAAATGCACACATAATTTTCTGTTGAAAATTTGCTCTGCTCGGCCCGTCGGCCTGTGCAAGGCATTTTTCAAGAACTATTTAATTTAATTTTTTAAAAATGCTATCTAAAAAAGAAATAATTATAATAATTTTTCTTTTATGTATCGGATTTACTCGATATTTGTTTTTTATACCTAAAGCTCCAAATTTGGATTCTTTTATTTCAAAAGAAGTAGAACTAGAGGGTTTTGTATATGACTTTCCTAGAGAGACGGAATACAGTCTTCGTTTTACTGTAAAGCAAATAGGGGAGGATAACTATTTTCTTGTTTCGACCGATAAAGGACAAGATATCTTTTATGGAGATAAATTAAAAATAAAAGGGGTATTAAAAAAGCCAGAGAATTTTATGACTGATACAGGGCGAGAATTTAATTATGAAAGATATTTAGCAAATAAAAATATTTACTATATTATAGATAAGGCTAAATTGGATATTTTAGAACCCAGAAGTAGAAAAGATTTGAGATTTGGATTATATAAGATTAGGGCTATTTTTTCAGAGAATATTTCTCATATGATTTCTTATAAAGAAAGTAATCTTGCACTCGGACTTTTGCTCGGAGATAAGAGTGGATTTGATAAAAAGATAAATGAAGATTTTATAAAGACTGGGACTATACACATAGTGGCTCTATCTGGGTACAATATTACGATAATTGCTGAAAATGTAATAAAAGTTTTTGGTCTTATTGTTTCAAAAAATCTATCAATCATTTTTTCTTTTTTTACAATAATCTTTTTTATAATAATGACAGGAGCTGAAGCGACCGCAGTGCGTGCTGGAGTGATGGCAAGCATCCTTCTTTTATCTAAAATTTTAGGTAGAAATTATTATGCAAAAAGAATTCTTTTTATCGCTTTCTTTTTAATGCTTGCTTATGACCTTAGGTATATACTAGATATGTCTTTCCAACTCTCATTTTTAGCTACTTTTGGGATACTTTATATTCATCCAATTATTTTTTCTAAAATAAATTTTATTACGATAAGATTTAAAATTAGAGAAATGGTCTCAACTACAATGAGTGCTACTATCAGCGTCCTTCCTCTTATTCTTTATTCTACTGGTGTTTTGTCTATAGTCTCTTTACCTGCAAATATTTTAATTTTACCAGTTATACCGTTTGCTATGTTGTTTAGTTTCTTAACTGGATTAATTACAATATTATCTCCTTATTTAGCATATCCTTTTGCTTTTATAAGTGAGATTTTACTTTCTTATATATTATATATAGTTAGATCTTTTTCTTCTTTTTCTTTCTCTAGTGTAAACATTAGTTCTTTTTCTATAATCTTTGTTCTAATTATTTATGGATTAATGTTTTATTTTTTGTTTTTAAGATATAAAAAGTCATAGTATTATTTTGTTTAAAATTGTCTTTTCGTGATATAATTATCTACGTGATCAAATTAACATCTAAGCTAGTTATATTTATATTTTCTTTTATTTTTTTACTTGTTTTAGTAAATCAAGTATCTGCCGCCACTTACTATGTCTCTTCTTCAGGTAATGATTCTAATAATGGAACATCAACTTCAACTCCATGGCAAACCTTAACTAAAGTTAATAATACCACCTTCCAGCCAGGAGACAATATCTTATTTAAGAAAGGGGATACATGGTATGGGACACTTGACCCAAGAGGTTCAGGAAGTTCTTCCAATCCAATTACTTACGGATCATATGGATCAGGAGTAAATCCAATAATTACTGGATTTACAACCATTACTAATGGTTGGACTAGTGAAGGAAGTGGAATTTATTCAAAAGCAATTACTTCTTCTAAGCTTACAAATATGGTTCTACTTGATGGTATTCAACAGACTATGGGGAGGTATCCAAATGTTGGAACTAAATTAACTTATGAATCAGCCAACACAAATATTTCTATTACCGATAATCAACTTTCGGCTACTCCTAATTGGACTAATGCAGAAATGGTTTTATACAAAAATGACTGGGAAATAGCTCGTACTCTAATTACAAACCATACGGGCAGCACTATAACTTATGATAGTTACATTTGGGATGGGTATAATGCAGAACCAGAAAAAGGTAAATATTATTTTATTCAAAATGATTTGCAAACACTTGATTCACTTGGTGAATGGTATCATGATACTATGGCTGGTAAGTTTTATATGTATTTTGGTGGGGTTGATCCAAATACTAAAACAGTAAAAGTTGCAACAGTTGAAAATACACTAAAAGATGGTTCTGGTGTTGGTTATATAACCATAGAGGGGATTAATTTTATTGGAAGTATTGATAGAAATATAAATTTTGGTTGGCAGAATAATTATATAACAATTCAAGATTGTGAGGTTGAGTACTCTGGTACTACTGGTATTTTTGTTTCTGGAACTTCTATTGATATAAATAACTGTATTATCACAAATACTAATGGTACAGGAATAATTGCGAACGGTACAAATGCTTCTATTACATATAATACAATTACTGATCAAGGTTTATTAGAGGGTCAAGGAAGCCTTCCTGATATTTATACTGGAGGTATAAGTCTCGTGGCAGGTAATAATGCCACTGTTGAAAATAATATAATTAAGGATGTTGCTTTTGAGGGGATATTCCTTGATAAGAATACTCTTAGTGGGGTTGTGATTAAAAATAATTTTGTAAAGAATGCTTGTCTGTTAAGACAAGATTTAGGTGGAATTTATACATCAGGGGCTGATAATCTTCAAATAGATGTATTGTTTGAAGGTAATATAGTTATTGATTCGCTTGGTGAAGGAATATATTTGGATAAACATTCTACAAATGTAAGAGTTATAAATAATACTGTAGTTGGGTCTGGTAGGGGAGGAATATTTCTTAATTTAGCAAATGGAAATACAGTTACAGGAAACACAATTTTTAATAATTATGAGAATTTTAAGTTGTCTAATTGGGATAATGAAAATAATTTAATTAATAATATTTTTACTGATAATAAAATTATTGCCAAGGATTTATCCGAATTAGTCATAGCATATACCAATTGGTATAATAATTACACTACTTCTTTTACTACTTCTAGTTTTAATAACAATTATTATGCTCGCCCAATAGATGATAATTTAACTATTAAAACCAATATTCTTGCAGTTACAACAAATCGTACACTTTCCGGTTGGCAAACTCTAACTGGTCTTGATCTTGGTTCTCACAAATCCCCAGTCTCTGTCACCGATCCAAACGATATCCTCTTCGAATACAACGCCACAGAATCAAATAAAACAGTAAATCTATCTG
>CAZUAA010000009.1:0-7726 GCA_964618365.1 uncultured Candidatus Saccharibacteria bacterium
GTTATTTACTAGCATATTTTTGCTAGATATGGTAATATACATTATCGCTTATATCTTTATAAGTGATGCCGATCATTGAAAATCAAATACCATTATTTTCTGATACCGAGAAGGTACTGGCAGTTTCGTTTTCAGTCGATCGGGACATTTTTAAATCTTCTAAATTTTTACTTTAAATATTTTATATTTTGATAGAGTGTAAAATTTTAAATTAAATTTTGAAAAAGATTTCAAGATGTGTATCGGCCCTGTCGACAAGGCAGATATGCTTAAATTATTTTTTAAATAAATTAAGCAGATTGTTTATTAAGTTTGTTTACGATTCATTTTTATTTTTTGTTTTCTCATTCTTTCCTATCTGTTGCTTTTGATAGAGAAGCAGGGAAGTTAGAATAGATAATAAATTTTAATTATGATTTCGGTAAAGTAATTACTTTTTAATTTTTTACTTTCTCTAATTTTAAAATTAGTAATTAGTAATTAATAATCAGTAATTAAATTAGATACACACACATTAGTTTTTTTCTTCTCACCTTTATTAATTATCAGTTGGTGGTGAAGAATAAGTCGAAACTAATCTAAACGTGTATAAATTATAAAATATGTTAAAAAAGAAATTAATCGCAAGTGCAATCATAGCTTTAGCTTTGATCGTAGGCGTTACAGCTTCTGCTGCAACACTACCTTTAAAAGTTGGAAGTAAAGGTGCAGATGTGATGACAGTTCAGACAGTAGTTGGCGTAACAGCAGATGGATCATATGGTCCTATGACAAAAGCAGCTGTTATGGCATGGCAAGCAAGTCACAACTTAGTTGCTGACGG
Source organism: uncultured Candidatus Saccharibacteria bacterium (assembly GCA_964618365.1). Taxonomy (GTDB): domain Bacteria; phylum Patescibacteriota; class Minisyncoccia; order Phycocordibacterales; family UBA9973; genus UBA8515. The sequence goes on from CAZUAA010000009.1 coordinate 824, forward strand.
AGTAGTAGGTCCAATGACTTGGGCAGCTATGACAGCAACAACAGGTGGCACAACAGGTGGAACAACAACACCAGGATGTCCAGCAGGCGCAATGTTCAATTCAATGACAGGTGCACCATGTGGAACAACAACAACTCCTTCAACACTTGAAGGTGGAGCAGGAGAGATTGATGTAACTAAAACTTCTACAGATGTAGAAGATAAAGTTGCAGAAGGTGATTCTGAAAAAGTACTTGGATTCAAAGTTGAAGCTAAGGATTCTGATGTAATGATTAAGAACTTGAAAGTTACATTAGAAAATACTGATACTGATGGATCATATCGTATATCAGATTACGCTGAAAAAGTAGAAGTGTACATGGGTTCAACATTAGTTGGTTCAGTAGATGCTTCTGATTTTTCAAAAGATGGTACAGTTTACTCAAAGAGTATAACTCTTAACAATGCTGTTATTAAAGAAGGTTCAAACAAAAAAGCTACTTTTTATGTAGTTGTTGAAGCTGCTTCAAATATTGACAGTGATGATATAGCTGAAAATTCTTGGAGTATCGAAGTTGATAGTGTTCGTTTCTTGGATGCAACAGGAGTTGTTATGACAAGTGACGATGCTTCACTACCATTAACAGAAACATTTGAATTTACAGATTTAGCTGGACTTGGAGATCTTAAATTAACTGTTTCAAAAGGATCAGGTAACCCAATAGCACAAAACGTAGAAGTTTCAGATACTGGATCAACAGATGCATTAATGCTTGAATTTAAAATCAAAGCAACAGGATCTGACTTCTCTTTTGAAACTCTAGCTGTAGCTCTTGATGCAACATTAGATTCAGCATCATTAAGTGATATGGTAAGTGAGATTGTTCTTAAGGAAGGTTCATCTAAATTAGCATCATTAACATTTGAAGAAACAGATGGTGATGATACTTATACTTTTGATCTTGACGATGTTTATACAATAGATGAAGGAGACACAGTAACATTCAAAGTTTATGCAAAAATTAATGATGTTGATAATTTCATATCAGGAGATTCTTTGAAAGTTTCATTCTCAGACATTCGTGCTGAAGATGAAAGTGGAAAAGTTATAGTTGAAAGTGGTTCTGCTTCAGGAGAAATTCAAACATTTGTTAATGACGTTCCTACATTTAAATTAGTTGGTACACCTTCATTGAAGAGTTACCAAACTAAGGATTCAGCAGCTGATATTTACAAAGCAGAATTTGTATTTGAAGTTACAGCTCCAGTAGATCAATCAGTATTTGTACCTCTTGATTCATTTGGTTTTGGTACAGCAGGTTCAGCAGGAGTAGAGTATACAGCGTCAGCTGGTACTGTTACAAGTGCAATGCTTGAGTACTCAGGAACTGGTGATATAGATGAAAATAATTCATATATGGTAGAAGAAGGATCAACAGAGAAGTTTACCTTCACTGTTTATCTAGAAGGTGATGATACAACTGGTAAGGTTGCTATTACATCAATCTGGTATGAAATATCAGATACAGCTCCAAATGGAACACCTGAAGTAACAACTGGATTGACAAACTTCAAGACAGCTTCAGTTTTCTTAGCTGAATAATTTTCTGGTCAATACGCCTCAAAAGGTATTGGATTTATACACCTAAAGTATTAGAAAAAAGCACCCTCACGGGTGCTTTTTTCGTTTTCTCATCCCCCTTTTTTTACTCATATTTTCCCCACCCCCGGGATGGGGAAAAATAGGATATAGTGATATAATATAAAATATGTCACAAAGAGTTGTTTCGTTAATATCAGGAGAATATTTCCATATTTATAATAGAGGTAATAGTAAACAAAAAATATTTCTTGACGATGAAGATAGAAAGCGTTTTGTAAAATTATTATATATTTCTAATTCTAAAAAAAGAATTAAATTTCGTGACGATATAGTTGATCTTAAAATCGAGGCTTTTGAGCTCGAAAAAGGGGAACCCATTGTTTCTATTGGAGCTTGGGTCTTGATGCCTAATCATTTTCATTTGTATATAATTTCCCCCACCCCCGGGGTGGGGGAAGATGATAATCAAATTTCTTTGTTTATGAATAAGTTGTGTACTAGTTATTCAAAATATTTTAATAATAAATATCATCGCACTGGGTCACTTTTTGAGGGGAGATTTAAGGCTATTCATATCACAGATGAAATTCAAGCTAAATATTTATTTTCTTATATTCATTTAAATCCTGTTAAATTAATACAATCAGACTGGAAAGATGTAGGGATAAAAGATGTAGATAAAACTTTAGAATTTCTAAGATCTTACAAATGGGGAAGTTATCAAGATTATTTGGGGGTAAAAAGAAAAGAGAATATTATTTTGAATAAAAAAGATTTTCCAAATTACTTTTTGAATATTTCAGATTTTAACAAAGAAATTTTAGAATGGCTAAATTTTAAAGATAAATAATTCCCCACCCCCGGGCGGGGAATTGGGTGGGGAATTAAAAAAGTAAAAGTTATCCACAGTTTTGAGACAAAATATTTTGATTGTTGTCAAATTTTATTTTATAATTTTATTATGAAAAAACTAAAAAGTAGCTCTTTTTCTTTTATTAGAAATTTTTTATTAATCATATTGTTTTCATGCGCCGTTTTTACAAACGGTTTTTTTATTGGTCGGGTATTTGCTCTTGGTCTCAATATTACTCAATTAAATTTTACTACAGCTCCTCAAACTATAGATCCAAATATTTTTTCTTCTATCTTGACTGTTCAAACTCAGAATATAGATGGGGTGTCTGAATCAACTAGTGAGACAACTCGCGTTGTTCTTTCTTCTAGTTCTGATACTGGTGAATTTTATAATGCAAATGCTTCAACAAAAACTTGTACAACTTTACTTTCTGAACCTTTCACTATTACGATTAGTTCTGGCTCTTCAAATAAAAGTTTTTGTTATAAAGATAGTACTTCTGGTACTCATACTATAAATATTTCTGTTGTGGGTAAAGATTGGGTGTTTGGAAGTCAAGATATAATAATTACTGGAGATGAGGAAGAAGAACCTCCTCAAAATATTTATACTGAAATTACAGAAGATATTACTAGTGATACTATTTGGACTTTTGAAAATAGCCCTTATGTTATAAGTTCAAATATCCATATTGTAGAAGGGGCTACTTTAGATATACAAGTAGGGAGTATCGTTAAATTTGAAAATAGTGGTGCTTTGATAGTAGATGGAGCACTTTTGGTAAATGGGACAATTGATTCACCAGTTTATTTTACTTCTATAAATGATGATACTATAGGAGGGGATACAAATGATGATGGAGAATCTGTGGGAAGTGATGGTGATTGGGAATATATTTTATTTAAATCTCTAGATCAAGAATCACACATTGATCATTCCATAGTGAAATACTCTTCGAGTGGAATTATTTCTTACTATAGCACTCCACTTAATATTTCTAATCTTGATATTGATAATGAGATTTTGTATTTTGGTTCTAGCGGTAATTTAGAAGCTGTTAAATCAAAAGGTTTATATTTGTACGATGGTAGTGATTTGGTAGTTAAAGATTCTGAAATTAAAGGTCAAGATAAAAATCTGATTTTAGTTGAAAGTAAAAGTAAACTTAATTTATCAAATTCTAATATTCTGGGTGATTATAATACACTGATAAATATTTATGGTGAATCAGATGGTGATTTTGATAATGTTTCTATTTCTAATACCAATACAAATGGTATTGCTATTAGTTTATACTTGGGAAGTAATTTAAATCTAAAATATAGTGATATTTCAAGTAATTATGATGGATTTATGGTATATGATCATTCTTCTTTAGGCCTTATTGATTCTAATATCACTTGCGATCATAATGGATTATATTTATATAATAATTCTATTTTAAATATGGATGGGGTATCTGTTTCCTGTTTAAGTGACGGACTAATGCTTTATGATAATGTAGATACCCAGATAATTAATTCTAAGATTTCTAATTCTTTAGATGTTGGGATTTTAGTTTTTGACAATGACGTTGAGAGTAATATAGATATATCAAAAAGTGAAATATTTAATAATGAATATGGGTTTGTGGTTTTTGGTTCATCGGTAAAAGCTCATAATAATTATATTCATGATAATTTTTCTTATGGTGTTTTCACTCCTGTTTTGATTGACCTAGATTTTACTTCGAATTTTTGGGGAGATAAAACTGGCCCGATACATTCTTCGAATGTATCGGGCCTTGGTGACTCCATTTCTGACCATATTTTATATAGTCCATTTCTTAAATATAACCCTCTTGAAAAAAGAAAAGATCCGGTGATATTAATTCCGGGGATAACGGGTACATATTTATATAAAGATTATGATGATTATGGAGAGATATGGCCGAACCTTCTTCGTCTTATGTCTCCAACTAGTATCACCGATGAATTTTTAACTGATTTATTCTTAAATGAAGATGGCACAGAAAATTCTTCTTATCATATGAATATAGGAGACATCATAAGGGGAGTGATTACTGTGCATATTTTTGACAAAATGATTGAAGAATTTGAAAATAATGGATATGTTGAAAATGAAAATTTATTTGTATTTCCTTATGATTGGAGATTTAGTACTTTTAAAAGTTCTGATTTATTAAAAGATAAGGTAGATAATATTTTATCAAATGGGGAATATGAAAAGATAGATATTGTGGCCCATAGTATGGGAGGTCTTGTTGCCAAGGGGTATATATCGAAATACGGCAAAGATAAAATTGATCAGCTTATATTCCTAGGTACTCCACAACTTGGTGCCCCAAAAGCTTTTAAAGTCTTAGGGTATGGTGATAGTATGGGATTTAAAAAGATATTTTTTGGATTAAATAAAGAAATAGCTAAATTTATGTCTCAAAACATGCCATCTGTTTATGAACTTTTGCCAAGTAGAAAATATATAGATAAAGACGAGGGATATATTATAGATGATAGAAATAAAGAATTTATTAGATTGAACTATGATCAAACTAAAAACTTAATGATAGAAAATGGTAGGAATCCACTTATGTATCCATTTGCAGAAGATTTACACTCAACTATAGATTATTTAGATTTATCTGATATAGAAAGTTATAATTTCGTCGGTTGTGGGTTTGGAACTATTGGTGGGATAAAATTTACCAGAAAGCTCTCTTGGAAGAAATTATTTTTAGAAGAAAAAGATGATTATAGCATAATATATACAGATGGAGATGAGACAGTACCTTTAGTATCTGCTATAAATACTATTGGATCAAAAATCTACTTTACTAAAGGCTTTAGCCATGAGTCTTTACCATCTTCACCTGAGATAAGAGAGGGGGTAATATCTTTACTTAAAGGTGAAGATGTAAAATTGGGGGAGAATATAACAGAGGATGTAACATCTTGCAAAATACTCGGGAAGATTCCATCTGTTCATAGTCCTGCCTCATTGCATATTTATGATGAAGATGGAAATCATACAGGGATAAATGAAGATGGAGATGTAGAGTACGGAGTAGAAGGTGTAAGTTTTGATATGATAGATGATGTGAGCTATGTATTCTTGCCGGATGGGGAGGATTATAAGGTGATAATAAAAGCAGAAGATACTGGTGGTTATGACTTTAAAGTAGAAGAACAAGATGGAGATACGATAACTGATATAAAATCTTGGACAATGGTGCCCTTAAAAACCTTAGAATCCATAAGTGAATTGATATTTGAAGATGGAAAGTATAGTTTAAAGGTAGATGATGATGGTGATGGCAAGATAGATAATACTTATGAAGAATCTTTTGATGGTACAGAAGAAGCTAAGAAAATTACTACAATTAAAGAAAATAAAAGGTCTTATTCTGGAAGTTATTTAGCCAAAATATATAATTCATCAGATACTTTAAGTTCAGTAGTAGATAATATTAACAGTCAAACAGGTAAAATTGAAGATTCTGTTGATAATAAAGTACAAATAGAAGATGAAGAAATAGAAGAAATTATGAGTGATACTTTTGAAAATGAAGAATATAAAGATGTAGTAGATGAAGACACGTTACTTGCATCAGTGGGGGATACAAACTCAAGACCAAACCTTATTTGGCCAGCACTTTTCCTTTTTGGAGTGGTGTTGATATTATTAGCAAAAAACTTTATAAAGTTGTAAGATATATATTATGATTAAAAAATTACAAAAATTCTTTCATACAGATAAATGGTGGGGAAAGACATTATTTATAACCTGTTTTTATTTAGTATTCTTGTTTTTTGGTTATTGGATATGGTTTTTAGAAATGATCCCTGAATGTATTAATTGTGATAGTTCTATTATGTATGTTTTATCACCCCTATATTTTTTTATTGTTTTGCCTATTTTGAGTTTTATTTTGTTTTTTTTAATTAATAAAAAATTTTGTTTTAATATAAAAAAAATTTTAATAATTATTATAAATTTATTAATTATAATTATAAATCTGGCTTTATTTTTTATAGCTATTATTTTTTCAATTCGTCCCAATTTCTTCTAAAATATTTAACTTTTGCTACCCTGTCGGGCGCCCAACGTTCGACAGGGTAGGGTTTGATTTTCATTTATCAAACCCCGGGGGTTTGGTGATTTTCCCCACCCCCGGGGTGGGGAAGGTGGGGGGTTAGGGAAATGGTTAAGATGGACACACAGGTTAAGAAATTGTAATATATACCTATATGATTAAAATAATGAAAATACTGCTTACCCTTACGGCCTTTACACCATTTATAATTTTTAAAAATAACTTTTTCCCTTATGTTTCCGGAGAGAGTTTTTATTTGAGGATTATACTTGTCTTGATAGGAGTTCTTTTTGTATATTTTTTCTTTTCAGATAAAGATTTTAAAAGTGATATTCTAAATAAGATAAATATGTTGGTAAAAAATAAGATATT
>CAZUAA010000009.1:7882-10512 GCA_964618365.1 uncultured Candidatus Saccharibacteria bacterium
AACTTTAATTTTGTTTATAAAAGAATTTATGCAATTTATGGGTGGGGTATCTCGGCCCCAATCATTTGTGGATAACCCTATTTTCCTAGCTGGATATTTTTTGTTTTCCATAGCTTCTGCACTTATTGTGTTTCAAAATTGTTCTTATTTATGGAGATATTTTTGTATATTCATTGTGCCCATTTCATTTATTGGCATTTTCCTTACACAGACAAGAGGGACGATGTTTGGGCTTTTTGTTGGTTTACTTTTTAGTTTAATTTATACATTTATAAAAACTTATAAGTCAAAAGATAAAATATTTAAAAGATATAAAATTTTATCCACAATTTCACTTATCTTAATTATATTGTTTAGTTTGACCTTTGTACTGACAAGGGGGAATGTTTTTTGGCAGAATATTCCAGGACTTTCTAGGGCTGCTAAGATTTCAGTAGAAGATGATACCACTAGTACAAGATTACTTATGACTAAAGTGAGTTTAAGTGCTATAAATCCTAGTGAAAATGGATTCAAAAAACTTTTACTTGGCTGGGGCCCAGAGAATTTCTCTATAGCATATGGAAATTATTTTGACCCAAAGCAATTTGATTTCGAGATGGTCTGGTTCGATAGGCCACATAATAAAATTTTTGATTTACTTGTTTCTCTTGGTATTTTAGGATTTTTGTCATATATAGTTTTGTATTTTTATTTTATTAAGTCAGCATTTAAGGAAAAGCAATTTAATTTTCAAAATGTAGCTATTTTATTTTTCTCTTTATCTTTTCTCACACATCTGTATTTTGTCTTTGATCATATTACTACCTCAATTCCTTTTTTCCTTATGCTTTCCTTTGTGGTATTTTTAACTTCTGACTTAAATAAAAAAGTAGAAAGTAAAAATAAAATAAAGATAGGTTATATTTTCATTTCTTTTATTGTTTTATTTACCATAATTGTTTCTTTTATATTTACAAGAGACACACTCCCTTCATACCTTAAGTCAAAAAAGTATATGAATTTTAAAAGATATAATGATACAGAATCTATTTACAAAAATTTTGATTATTTTACAGATATGTACAATACCTCAAGAAGTAAAATAATTCTTGACATGATAGATAAAAATAAAATAAACAAAGAAAATCCTATACCCAACGAACTTTTAATAAAAGCTTTGTCAAAAGGGGAGGAGATTGCACTTTCTTCACCATATAATATAAAAATTATTGTAAATTTGGGCATTGTTTATAGTTCTTTGGGTAAAGATTTTAAAGATGATAATCTTTTAAAAAAAGGAGAAAAGTATTTAAGTCAAGTTGTGATATTCTCTCCCGATAGACCAGATATAAATCTTGGGATGGCTATAAATATGTATCATCAGGGAAGATATTCTGAGTCACTGGATTATTTAAATAAAGTTCTAAGTGTCAGTAATGAGTACTATAAAGTAAACAAAAAAGCTATTAATTCTATGTATATGAATATATTGAGAGATTTTTATAACCAGAAAGATAAAGAAAATTTTGTAAAAGTTTTGGAGTCTATTATCTCTAATGGTTATATAGGAGAAATACCAGCTAAAGCAATGCTTGATTTCGTCGAAAAATATAAAGTTATTCCTAAGGTAGATTTTGAATAATATATGGATGATAAAAAAATAAAAATTATAGTTACAGGTGGGGCAGGATTTATAGGGAGTCATATTGTAGATGAGCTCATTTCTCTTGGACATGAAGTTCACATAGTGGATGATATGTCTGCAGGAAAAGAAGATAATATTAATCCAAAAGCAATAATGCATAAATTGGATATAAGAGACGGTGAAGCACTTCATTCTATTTTTGCTGGGGTTACTTATGTTTTTCACGAAGCAGCAATGCCGAGAGTCCAGTATTCGATAGAGCATCCATTTATTACAAATGATATTAATGTAAATGGCCTTTTAAGTGTGCTTGAAGCATGTAGATTAAATGGAATAAAAAGAATTATTTTTGCTTCATCTTCATCTATATATGGTGATCCAGAAAATCTTCCAACTACCGAAGAGATGCCGATAAATCCAATGTCTCCATATGCATCTCATAAATATATTGGAGAAGTTTATTTGAAGCTTTATTCAAAGATATATAATCTAGAAACAGTATGTCTTCGTTATTTCAATGTTTATGGTCCTAGAATGAATCCTGATGGGGCATACCCTTTAGTTATTGGGTATTTCCTTAAATCATTAAAAGGAGGTAAGCCTCTCACAATAACAGGGGATGGAGAGCAGACTAGAGACTTTGTGCATGTTTCTGACGTGGTAAAAGCAAATATTCTCGCTATGACATCTAGTAGTGTTGGAAAAGGCGAAGTCATAAATATAGGAGGAGGAAAAGGGTATTCTATAAACTATATTGCAAAACTAATTGGTGATAATATAGAATATATCTCTCCTCGGATAGAACCACATGATACAGAAGCAGATATAAATAAAGCTAAAGAGCTTTTGAATTGGGAGCCAGGTGTGAAGATAGAAGATGGAATAAAAGAATTAAAAAAGGAAAATAAATTATGATAAAAACAAAAAAAATTACAATTTTATTACCATTTTTTTTAGATGGGGGAGTAGAAAGAGCAATGATAAATCTATCAAAAGAGTTTAT
>CAZUAA010000009.1:10522-21952 GCA_964618365.1 uncultured Candidatus Saccharibacteria bacterium
TGATTAATTGTTGCTAATTATTTGTCATTTAGTCTTAATTTCTTATTTTGTTAAAAAATTAATTCTATTTTACTAAGTTTTATTTTGAAGGACTTCTTTGATTATTTTATTCTAAATAATATTTTTGTTGATTTTGTTTTTATGAAAGATGGTCATGGACCTCTTTCATTAGAAATACCAAAAAATTGCAGAATTTTTGAATTTCATAAGAATAATTTTTTAACTGTAATTGTTCCATTTATTAGATATTTAAGAAAAGAGAGACCATCATTAGTTATTGCAAATCTAACGCCTGCTAATTTATTGGCAGTAATAGGTGGAAAACTTTCTTTTATAAAAACAAAGATATCAGTAGGAATACAGGTTGCGGTTGGAATACAAATTAGTACATCTTTTTTCAAATCAAAAATAAGGCCATGGGTCTATAAATTATTTTTTTATTTTACTGATTATATAGTGGCAGTATCAGAAGGAATAAAAAGTGATCTTTTAAGTTTTGGTGTTGAAAAATCTAAAATAAAAGTAATTTATAATCCAGTTTATTCTTTAGATATTATAAAAAGAGGTGATGAAAAAATTAAAAATAAGTGGTTTGAAGATAAAAATATAAAAATTATATTAGCTGTAGGTAGGCTTCATAAGCAAAAAGATTTTCCTGTACTTATAAAGTCTTTTTATAATATTTTAAATATAAATAAAATTAATGCCAAACTTTTAATACTAGGAGAGGGTCCTGAAAGAAATAACCTAGAATCTTTGATAGATGAATTAAATTTGAAGGAAAGTGTTTGTTTGTGTGGCTTTGTAAATAATCCTTATGCATATATGAATAAGTCCTCAATTTTTGTCCTTTCTTCTGCTTGGGAGGGTTTTGGTAATGTGGTGGCTGAAGCTATGGCTTTTGGACTACCAATCGTATCAACTGATTGTCCTTGGGGGCCAAGTGAAATACTTGGAAATGGTAAATATGGAAGCCTTGTTCCTGTGGGAGATTATAAATTAATGACGGAAGCCATAATCAAAGAATTGAATTCTAAAAGAGATAAAGATTTTATTATTGAGGGAGCTAAAAGATTTAGATCTGATGTTATTTTTAAAGAATATTATAAATTAGTAGATTAATTTTTTATGAATAATCCATTAGTATCTATAATTGTGCCAACATACAATAGAGCCCATTTGTTAGGAAGAGCAATTAATAGTGTTTTATGTCAGACTTTTAAAGATTGGGAGCTTATAATTATTGATGATAATTCAAATGATAATACAATCGATATTATTAATAATTTTTTAAATAAAGGTCAAAAAATAATTTATATAAAATTAGATAAAAACAGTGGTGGGGCTTCTTTGCCTAGAAATGTGGGTATAAATATAGCAAAGGGTGATTACATAGCCTTTTTAGACAGTGATGATGAGTGGTTGCCAGAAAAATTAGAAAAACAAGTAAATTTATTTTTAAAATTAGAAAAAGATGTTGGTATTGTTTATACTGGAGCTTTTTTTATAGATCAAAATAAAAATATTCGTATAAAAAGAGCTATTGATAAGGGTTTTATTTATGAAAAGGAGTTGTCATATAATCCCGTAGGTAGTCCTTCTAGGGTTATGGTTAGATCTGAATGTTTCAAAAATTGTGGTTTATTTGATGATAGTTTATTATGTGCAGAAGATTGGGATATGTGGATTAGAATATCTAAAAATTATAAAGTGGAATATATTGATATCCCATTAGTAAATTATATTGAATCAAGTGATTCAATATCTATAAATTTTAATAAACTTATTATTGGATATAAAAAATTATGGGAAAAACACAATATATTTAAATCTGATAGATATATTATTTCTAATAATTATGCCAGATTAGGCCATCGTTTGTGTTTTTATGGAGATATGGGGAATGGGAGAAACTTTTTATTGAAATCCATTAAAGAGTATCCTTATAAAATTAGAAATATTTTTATTTTCTGCATTTCTTTTTTAGGGCATTATTTTTATTTTAGAATAACCAATTTTCTAATAAAGGTATTATAATATGAATATAAAAATTTTTAAATTTATAAATATTGTTTTTTTGTTAATATTTTTACCATATATTACATTTTTTAAATTTTCTTCTGATATTCAGCCCTGGGCTATTTTATTTGGATCAATTTTGTCTTTATTTATTTTTATTAATGATAAATTTATTTTACCAAATAAATATTTAAAGTTAATACTATTAATTTTACTAAGTGCAATATTATCCTTTAGTTTATTGTCGATATTTGGTTTATCAGATTTTATTTCTGGTATCAAATCAATAATTGGCTATGCTTCTATATTTATATTTTCTTATATTGGTTTCAAAACATTTCAATATATCAATATAAGATATTTTTTTGTAATTATTTTTACATGGCTAACTGCTCTTTTTATACAATTTGTATTTGGTTTGCATATTTTTTCAGATTTTTTATTTAGAGTTTCTAGTAGCGGTTCTAGGGGTTTTACATCTCTAGCTCCAGAGCCTGCAATGTATGCTTTTGTGTGTATCACACTAATTATTATGAATGAATTCTTTTTTTATAGTAATAAATATAATTACAAGATATACATTTTATTTTTTTTGTTACTTCTGTTTCAAATAATATTTTCTTATTCTGGTATGGGAATTCTGCTTTTGTTTTTATTTTCCTTGTCTAAAATTATTGAAATCATTTTTATTAAAGAAGAAAAATTAAAGAAAAAATTAGCGATATTTTTGTTTTTAATTATTACTATTTCAGTTATGATGTTTTCTAGTAATAATATTCTTGGTCGAACTAGGGGTGGGCAAGTTTTTGATAATTTTATTAAAAAACCCGTTACCCAAATTATAGAAAATAAAAATAAGGAAGATAAAAAAAATAATGAATTTAAATCAAAAGATTTAAGTGTTTCTTATCGAATAATAAATCCAATTGTTGGACTATATGGAGGTATTATAAAAACATATGGTCTTGGCTTTGGTGTTGGTTTAAAAGAACAAGGGCCGATACCTTCTTGGCTTTCAAAGCTTCTTGGTTTGTCTAGGAATTTGGGTGGTAGAATAGAGGGGGGACTAGTTCAATCTATATATGAGTTGGGTTTTTTGGGTGTAATTTTTAATTTGTTTATTTTATTTATTCTTATTAAAAATATTATTATAAATAAAAGATTAAGACCAGTTTTTATAAGCAGTTTGATCACTATATTTAGTATAGTCTTTTGTTTTGGTTCTATTGCTTTTCCCCCTATTGGTTATATAATAGGTATACATCTTTATTATTTAGATGATCATAATATATGAAAGTTTCCATAATTATACCAACATACAATAGTGAAAAATTTATTTCTTCAACTATTGATTCAATATTGTCTCAAAATTATTCAGATTTAGAATGTATTATTGCTGATGGTGGTTCAAGTGATAATACTATTGAGATTATAAAGAAATATAAGGATATTAATGGTGACAAAATTATTTATTTTTCAGAAAAAGATAGCGGTGTTTTTGATGCTTTAAATAAGGGTATTAAAAAAGCGACAGGAGATTTGATTGGGTGGTTAGGCTCTGATGATATTTATTCAAATAATAACATTATCAAAAGAGCGGTTGATGAAATAAAAATAAAAAATATTGATATTTGTTGGGGTGATTTATATTATGTAGACCGAAATGATACAAATAAACTTTTAAGAAATTGGAAATCCTCACCATATACTACGGGTGCTTTTCAAAGAGGATGGCAATTACCTCATTTTGCTTCTTTTATTAAAAAGAGTTTATTTGAGTCCTTTGGATATTTTAATATAAAATATAGAAATGCTTCCGATTACGATTTTTTTCTAAGAATATTGGAAAAACATGGTGTATCTTCATCTTATATACCAGAAGTTTTTATAAAAATGAGATTTGGCGGACAAAGTAATGTTAGTATAAAAAATATATTAGAAGGTAATATGGATTGCCTCCATTCTCTTAGAGAAAATAAAATTAAATTCAATTTATTTAAATTATATTTTTTGAAATTTTTTAAAAAGATAAAACAATTTTTACATTAATAATTAATATTTTTTATAAATAATATATATGAATAAAACAAAAAAAGCTTTAGTTTTGGGTGCTGGGGGGTTTATTGGTTCTCATATGGCCAATAGATTAAAATTAGAGGGGTATTATGTTGTTGGGGTTGATCTTAAAAACCCGGAATTTTCTAAAACAAAATGTGACAATTTTATTATTGGAGATTTAAGAGATCAAAAGGTTGGGGACATTTTAGATTGTAATAATTTTGATGAAGTTTACCTATTTGCAGCTGATATGGGTGGTGCTGGTTATATATTTACAGGAGAGCACGATGCAGATGTTATGTCTAATTCTGCTATTATAAATCTTTATGCTTGTAATTATGCCGTAAAATGGAAAGTTGGTAAAATATTTTATTCTTCTTCTGCTTGTATTTATCCAGCATATAATCAGACAGATCCTGATAATCCAAAATGTAACGAAGAAAGTGCTTATCCCGCTAATCCAGATAGTGAGTATGGGTGGGAAAAATTATTTAGTGAAAGATTATATCTTTCCTATAATCGTAATTATGGTTTAAACGTTAGAATTGCACGTTTCCATAATATATTTGGACCTGAAGGTACTTGGCAGGGTGGTAAAGAAAAAGCCCCAGCTGCTTTGTGTAGGAAAATTGCCATGTCGGAAGGTGGTGGTGAAATAGAAATATGGGGAGATGGTAATCAGACGAGGTCTTTTTTGTATATAGATGAGTGTTTAGAGGGAGTAAGAAGACTTGTTAATTCTGATTTTGTGGGACCTGTTAATATAGGTTCAGATGAAATGGTATCTATAAATAAACTAGCAGAAATTATAATGAAAATATCAAATAAGAGTATTAATCTAAAGCATATCCCTGGACCCTTAGGTGTTCGAGGTAGAAATTCTGATAATAAATTGATTAAAACAAAGCTTGATTGGGCACCATCCAAAAAATTAGAAGAGGGTTTAGATCAAACATATAATTGGATTAATAGCCAAATTAAATCCCATTCTTAATTAATTTACGAGCATCCCAAATGATTAGAAAATTGTTAATTATTTGAGAGATTGTAATTGATATTGCTGCCCCATAAAAATCTATTTTTGGGATTAAAATAATACATAAAATAAAGTTCACTAATGTAGCTATTATTATCGATTTAGCAATCTTTTTTTGATAACCTTTAATAAAAAGTATATTACTTAATATTATACCTGCAGACATAAAGGGTATAGCTAGAATCATTATTTTAAATAAATCTCCTGATTTTGTATATTCTAACCCAAATAAAAATAACATTATTTGTTTACCAAATAATATACCAATTAATGTTACCGGTATTATAAATAAATAAATAAATTTAAAAAGTTTTTTTAATAAATCATCAATTTTTTCTTTATCTACCAGTATCATTCTTGAGAATATCGGCAAAGAAACTGTACCAATTAATGATGGAATTAAATACAATAATTGTATTGGTTTTTGTGCAACAGAATATATCCCTACACTGTATGAGTTTTTATAGAGACCCAATATTATGGTATCTATATTTGTTATTATTATTCCAAAAATACTAAAAATTGCTAAGGGCCACGCTTCTTTAAAAATTGGTAATAAGAGTTTTTTGTCAAAGTTTTTTATTGGTTTAATAATATATTTTTTTGAGAAAAAATATGCTATTAATAAGCCAACAATACCGGATACTAAATAAGAATAAGAAAGTGATATTGCTGTATTGTTGTATCTTATAAAAATAAAACTAAAAATAACTAATATTATTGTTGTAAATAATTTTATTATTGCTTCTATCTCCATTTTTTCAAATATTCTATTTAATGTAAAACCAAATTCCCTTAAACTGTCTATAAATAATACAATAGACATAATTGGTATTAATATCTTTATGGGATTTTGATTTTTGATTAGAAATATTAAAGATATAAATACTATACTTGATAGTAAAGAGAGAATTATTTTTAAAATAATCCCTGTTGAAATGTATACATTATTTTCTTTTTGTCCTGCTATCTTTTTGATCAAAACAGAGTTTATCCCTATATCGGATATAACTGCTATTATGGACATAAGAGCCATTGTGTATGAAAAAATTCCCCATTCTTCGGCCCCAAGTTTTCTTGCTGCATAGATAAATATAAATAATTTTAAAATTCTTATTCCAAATTCACCTAAAAATAACCAAATTGTATTTTTTATAATAATTTGGTTATTGTTTGTGTTTAAAAAAAGAAATTTAATTATTCTTCTCATTTTAATGTGTGAAAATTATTATAACTGTTCTTAATATTATACCGATATCTAAAAATATATTTCTATTTTTAATGTAATACAAATCGTATTCAAATTTTTCTTTTGATTCATCTATTGTGTTTGTGTATTTATATTTTATTTGTGCCCAGCCTGTAAATCCTGGGCGGATTATATGTCTTAACTCATAATGGGGGATTGATTTTAGAAGTTCTTTTACAAACTCGGGCCTCTCTGGTCTAGGCCCTACTAGTGAAATATCTCCTTTTAATATATTTATCATTTGTGGGATTTCATCTATATGAAGACCCCTTATTATTCTGCAGACTTTTGTTATACTTGGATCGTCTTTCCCTGTGGCCCATATTGAGTTACCTGTCTCTGCTGATCCATCTGGAGATATGGCTATCATACTTCTTACTTTGTAAAGATCGAATATTTTACCATTTAATCCAACTCTCTTTTGTTTAATAAAAATTGGTTTACCATCTTCAATGAGACGACTCATGATGGCAATAAATAAAATTGGTGAAAATAATAAAAGTATAGAAATAGCAAAAATTTTATCCAACATAAAAGATGTAATATTTTTTATTATATCTTTTTTCATATTTACATTTTCTATTATCCAAGATGTTGTTATGTATTTTACTGGTATTTTATGTAAATATTTTTCATAAGCTTGAGCCACATCCACTATTTCATTTTTATTATTAAAAATAGTAAGTGCATCTATATTTGATATTTTACTTGATATGGTGTCTACTATAAATATTGTATTTTTTATTTTAGAAATATCTTCTTTTAAATCTTTAATATCTTCTATATAAGATGTGATATTTAATCCTATTTGAGGGTTATTTTTAAGCCTTTCAAAAAGTTCATCCAAATATATTTTATTTCCAATAAAAATAGCATCTTTTATAAGAGTTTTAATATATAATGAATAAAATATTCTTCTTAAGGTAAAAGAAATTGATCCAAAAAGTAAAACTTGGAAAACTAAATTTGTTTTTGGTGATATCCCAAAAATAGGTATAAAATAAAATAATAATATACCTATTGCAAAGGATGTAAGAAGTGCTACTGCGAATTTTTTTAGATGAGGGATTGTCGGCTTTATTGTAAATACATCATATAAATTAAATAGATGAAATATTAGTATCCAGGATAAACATAAAATTGAAAATGGTAAAATATGGCCCAATGACAATGGGGTTAATATACCGCCAAACCTCACCATTGATATAATAAGAAAGGATATAATGAAAGCAAATAAATCTCCTATTCCGATAAGCCATGCTCTATTCATATGAATTATTGTAACATAAATAAAAATATTATCACTTATTTTGACTATTTGTTATATGTATTATATAATCAAAATAGAACAATGACGAGCAATTCAGCTCATCGACACCAATGTCCTGTTGGTGAAAATGTTTTTTAAGACTCATTATTGGTAATAAAAAAGGGTGTTCTCTGGCACCCTTTTTTTTCTTGACTTTTTATTTGTTGAGGTATATATTGAGTTACGCGTTTCTTCTGGTATTGACCAGTGGTTACCTGCAAGTTTAGCCAGGGGGTTGATGTTGATTGATGGATCTTCATCAGCTCCCTTAAAACAATTTGTCCTTTGTATTTTTTTTCATAATAATATCTGCCATACTGCAGATTATAATCAGGTAGGCCGGGAGTTTTGACTCCTGGCCTTTACTATTTATACTGTTTTACTATTTATATATATTTTGTTATTATGAAAATATGAGTAAAAATAAACGTGTTTTGAAAGTAATTTTAGCTTTTGGGGTTGTCATTGTTATTAGTCTCATACTTCTTGTTGTTATGGATGGGATGAAGTAATGTTGACAAATTCTGTGTTTTTGCTACAATATAAGTATAGCCGTAGAAAGCGAGTGGCCTATAGGCCTTAATCTCTCGCCGAGGTCGAAGAGGATTTTATAATCCAGCTACGCAAACGGCCCCAAAAGGGTCTTTTATTTTTTAAAAAAATAGTTATGCCAATTACATTAGAAAAAAAGAAAGAGTTAGTTAAAGAGCTGGAAAGCTCTTTGAAGGATGCTAAATCTGTGGTCTTTGTGAAATTTGATAAATTGAAAGTATCAGATGTAAACAATATAAGAAGAACATTACAGAAAGAAAGCATTGGATATGCTGTATCAAAGAAAACACTTCTAAAGCGTGTACTCGATACTCTAGGGATAGAAGGGGAGATGCCCGAAATACCTGGACAGATCGCAGTTGCTTATGGACTTGATTCTTTGGCTTCGGCTAGAGAAATGTATAATTTCTCTAAAAAGTTGAA
Organism: uncultured Candidatus Saccharibacteria bacterium; assembly: GCA_964618365.1. Classification (GTDB taxonomy): domain Bacteria; phylum Patescibacteriota; class Minisyncoccia; order Phycocordibacterales; family UBA9973; genus UBA8515. The sequence continues at coordinate 19,169 of CAZUAA010000009.1, forward strand.
AGAGAATATTTCTATTGTAGGTGGAGTTTTTGATGGGAAATACAAAAATCAAGAAGAGATGCTATCTATAGCAACTATTCCTCCTCTACAAACACTACGTGGAATGTTTGTAAACCTCATCAATTCACCTATACAGAGATTTGCAGTTGTGGTAAATGCAATTGCAGAAAAGAAAGCTTAATTAAAAATTATTATTTATTTATTTATTTAAAAATTTATGGAAGAAACAACAAAAGTAGAAGTTCCTGCAAAATTCAAAGACTTAGTTTCAAAGATTGAAGAAATGTCAGTTATCGAATTGCATGAACTCGTAAAAGTATTAGAAGAAAAATTTGGAGTATCAGCTGCTGCAGTTGCAGTCGCAGGACCAGCCGCAGGTGCAGGGGAAGTAGTAGAGGCAAAGTCTACATTTGACGTAGAACTTACAGCAGGTGGAGAACAAAAGATTGCTGTTATGAAAGTAGTCAAAGAAGTTCTTGCTCTCGGACTTAAAGAAGCTAAAGACTTGGTAGATGGAGCACCATCTATGCTTAAGACAGGAATGAAGAAAGAAGAAGCAGAAGAATTGAAAAAGAAATTGGAAGAAGTGGGTGCTAAAGTTACCCTCAAATAGGGTAACTTTAGAGCCGGACTCCGATCTTGGTCGGAGGAGGCGGGGTCGCGGAAATTATCAGTAGAAAATTATCCGTGACAAGGTTACATTAAAGTAATTAAAACAATAAAAACCGTCTACGTAAGACGGTTTTTATTGTGTTCACCAAACCCCCGGGGTTTGGTAAATTACTTGCAGGGCTTGGGGTGTTGGAGTATAATTCACAAATATGGAAACACTGGCAAAACTTTTTGGGGGACAAGCGCGGGTAAGGATAATGCGTCTTTTCCTTTTGAATGATAATAATAATTTTGAGATAGAAGATATTATAAGTCGAAGTAGGGTGACAAAAGGAAATGTAAGAAAAGAGATAAATGCTCTTTCTGGTATGGGTTTTATAAAAAGTAAAATGGTTACCAGAGAAGGCTCACGTGGAGCCAAGAAGAAAATTCAGACTTGGTACTTGAATGAAACTTTTGAATATCTAGGTCCTATTAGAGATCTACTTATTGACCCAAATCTTTTAGTTGAAAGTAATTTAGCAAACAGGTTTAGACCTATTGGTAAAATAAAACTCCTTATTACTTCTGGGGTATTTATTGGAGATCGGGAGAGCAGGGTAGATATATTAATTGTAGGAGATAAGCTCAGGAAGAATGTGTTGCAACAAGTTGTCAAAGGACTTGAATCTGAAATTGGTAAAGAATTGGTCTATGTCGTTTTTGATTCTGAAGAATTTAAATACAGACTTGATATGTATGATAAGCTCGTCTGCGATATTTTAGATCTTCCCCATGATAAGCTTATAGATAGTGGACAGTTATCCACATATATTTCTAAAAAATAATATAAAATAAAAGCCCCCGATACTTGGTTCTCGGAGGGTTTTTATCTATACCAAAATTTATCACGGGATGATATAATAGTAATGTACTTGAAAGGGTCGAATCTTTGTAAGTATTTATTATTTATTTATATTAATTATGTCTTTAATACAAACATGGGGAGACGTTTTCAGTGGATCCCTTATTGGTCTATGGTATGGATTCATTAGTTTTGTACCTAATCTATTGGGTGCAATAATTCTTTTTATAATTGGATGGCTTGTCGGGTCTATGGTTGCTAAAGCGATCACACATCTGCTTGATATGATAAAGCTCAATAAACTTTTTGAAAGTGCTGGTGTTGAGAGCTTTATGACAAGAGCTGGACTTAAATTAAATGTCAGTGGATTTATCGGAGCTATTGTCAAATGGTTTTTGATAGTAGTATTTCTAATGGCGTCACTTGAAATAATTGGTCTTACACAGGTAAATGATTTCCTTCGTGAAGCGGTGCTTTACTATTTACCTAAAGTAGTTATTGCAGCGTTCGTACTTATCATTGCTACTGTGATTGCTGACGCGATGAAGAAGCTTGTACTTGCTTCTGCAAAAGCAGCAAATGTAAAGTCTGCAAATATGCTTGGATCAATCACTCTTTATGCGATCTGGATTTTTGCTTTTATTATCGCTCTTGCTGAACTTGGAATCGCAAGTGCATTTATGCAAATACTCTTTACTGGATTCATAGCAGCACTCGCTATCGCACTTGGACTTGCATTTGGAATTGGAGGTAAAGACGTCGCTGCAAAAATTCTAGACAAAGTTTCAAGAGATGTTTCTTCAAAGTAATAGTATTTAATAGAAAGTAGTAAGTAGAAATAATTAAGAATAAGAAAGTAGAATTCCCCCGCTTGGGCCAAGTCTGAGCGGGGGAATTCTCTTTAATTTTAAGGCTTTTTGGGTATATCTAAATTAATTTAAAAAAGACCCTAAAAATGCTTGACTTTCTTTTTGCTTTCGTATAGAATACCAAGCACGATGTTAATAAATCAAAAACAGTTGAAAAAGCGGTAAGAGTAATCTCTAAACGGTTTTACTTTTGTCCGCTCTAAAGGCGGATTTTTTAATTAAGAGACATCGAGATGATATTTGAAAACTGAATGCTGTTTCAACCCACTGTTATCCTAATATATTTTTAGGGTCTTTTAATCGGGTTGAAGACAGAGACGCAAATTAGATATTTTTATTTGTTAAGGAAGCGGTTCCTTTGTTTAAAAATATCGCATTTTGATTTTTATCAAAATGGTTTTCAAATTTCCTAATAGGAAATTTAAGAGTATATGGTGGATGCCTAGACTAAAAAAGGCG
>CAZUAA010000010.1:0-4841 GCA_964618365.1 uncultured Candidatus Saccharibacteria bacterium
AACTTAGTATTTATGCTTCAAGCACAAAGAAGATTTCACGGAGGGTTTATCGTTGCAAGAGATAAGATAAAAGAAATGACGAAAATGTCTAATTGCCCAGTGACTTCTATTACTTCTTTTCACTCTGATGGACAGTGGAGATTCCCAAAAGAAATCATTGAACAAGATTATCATCCGTACAATAAGGGTTATGGAAAAATGTCACATTCAGGATATCATAGCTTGGATATAGCTATATGGCTCGCTGAGTCTTCTCTTGTTCAAAACAAAAAATGGGACAATTTTCAATTATATACACAATTTGTCCGTCCATCTGATTTTTTGAGTCAAATAAATAAGGAAGATTATTTTAAATTATTTCCTGATTTAGATAAAAATATCTTAAGTGATGAAATTATTAAAAATACAAGTAAAGTAAAGGGGGAAATTGATGCTTTTACAAATATTAGTTTAAAAAAAGGAGATGCTATTATTACCCATATTACCTGTAATACTTTGCATAATGGTTTTAGTCAAAGGAATTGGATAGATGTTAGTAATCGTGATTTGTATAAAGGTAATGGAAGGATTAGGCAGGAATCTTACATAATAGAACAAGGTCCTTTTCAATCCATAATAATTAACTCTTTTCAGTCTGAGGAAATCCTTAAAAGTAGTTTAAGTAAGTATGAGATGGGAGGAGAATATCATTTTGATATCCATCTTTTTAGAAATAGTCGACTTTTCCCAAATGTAAAAGCATATGAACATATTGATATAGATAAAATAATGCCTGCATTGGAAGAAAAAGGGTACTCAAGGGGTCATCAAGAAGAAGCAAGGTGTGCTTGCAATATGGAGTTTTTCCATGCTATCACTGATAACATTCCTGCTTATTCTCAGTCTTCAAATTTTTTAACTCATGATTTAACAACAAAAATCTTAAGCTCGATTTATCTCTCAGCTTCAGGACAAAATAACGGTAAACATGGTATTATTAAAGAAATAATATAAATTTACTATAACTACATGAAAGAAGGACCAAATAAAATTATATCGATAGCTTTTGAAGGAATGCATAGAACAGGTAAGGGTGTTCAAATAGAACTACTGAAAAATAGATTAGAAAAACTAGGAATACCTTTTGTTGATATTCGTGGAGATGGAAGTAGAAAAGGTGATGGGAAAACTGACAGTGATCCTAAATCTGAGTATTGGATGAAATTGCATGAAGATTTGCATGGTGAAAATGGAGTTAATAATTTTGAACTTTGGGATAAGGCTAGTTACAGGTTAGCTAGAGAATTATTGGTTTGGAGAGATAGAGTTTTAAAAAATAAAATAGAAGATAGCTTAGAGCCATTTGGTGTTTTGGTTTTGGATAGATCTTTAATATCTAACGCTTCTTTGAAAAGTTTGAATAATAATCCTAGTGATAATCAGATTTTTACCGACAATGATTTATACAGAGCTGACATACAAAAAACCAAAAAAATAACTCCAAAAGATGTATTGCCAGATATCATTATTGAGCTTATTGCTCCTAAGGATGTACTACTTTCTAGACTTGATAAAAATGACCCAAAGTACGAATTTAGAAAAAGTAATATTGAGGAAAAATACGAGATATATTTAAATGCTAAATCTCATTTAGAGCAAGATATATTAGATAAGGTGGTAAGTGTTGATTCTTCTAAAGAGCCAGAAAAAGTTTTTGAGGAGATAGTACTAATCTTAAAGAATAGATTTCCAGATTTATTAAAAAATTAATATTAAATAAAAAAATAAAATATATGAAAGAATTACCAATAAAAATACAAAGCATCGTTTATCACAAAGGATTAGATGGATTAAAAGTCCTTTTGCTTAAAAGAAGTCCTGAGGATGGTGGTTTTTGGCAAACAGTTACAGGGACATTAGAAATTAATGAATCTATTTTAGAATCAAGAAAAAGAGAATTAAAAGAAGAAGCGGGTATCGAAAAAGCAAATTTTTCAGATGAAATATACAGATTTTCTTGGACCAAAAAAGATTATACTGTAGTTGAACTTGTTTATACCGCAGAAGTATTTTCTATGAATGTGATTCTTAGTCCAGAGCATACAGAATATATGTGGTTGCCGATAAAAGAGGCAATAGATAAAGTTGAAAAACAAAACACTAAAGATAGTTTGAGTGAATTTATGAATATCTTTTTAAAGTAACCTAAGAACGACACTATTCAAAGAATTAAAAATCTAAATTCCAAACATTACTTACCGCATATTTAAATAATTCTTCTCCTCTTTCTTTGATAGAGTTATCATCCCAATTATCTCTTTGTAAGTATTTAGAAAAGATTTCAATACCTTGAGCATACTCTACTAGCCCATGATTTTGACCACTACCAGATTTCTTTGATTCCCAATTTGAGTCTCTTATTGAAGAATTTAATTCTTTTGTGATTAGTGTTAGGTTTCCTAAAGTTAAAATTAAATCATCTCTTTGTCCTGCTTTTTCGTTATCTAAGTTTTCATTATTCCAGTTATTCCTCCATTTTTTAGGCATTATATGCTCTAGGCTATATTCATTGAAATACTTTAATTCTGTTGAGTTTAAATGACTTCTAATAGACCTTTCTATGAGGTATAAAACCCCTTTAGCTTGCTTGTTTGTTAAATCAGATTGTTCTATGCCATTCTGAACGTCTTTATCAGTAGGCATATTATTGATTTTATCTCCTTTAGTTTCAATAATATCTTTTAATTTTTCAAAGGTATTGATTTCGTTATTAATAAAACTTCTAAACAATTGATTGTAGTTTTTAGTTGTTTTTTTACAAATAAGTCTTCTTATTAAATACGCTTCTAAATATCTAAAAATTTTGTTTCTTTCATTATCGTCTGTTACTTTTTTTGATATATATAAGACGTAGGGGATTATGGTTGCTGTGTCTAGTCCAAACATAACCAAATTTAATCTTTGTATAAAATTATCACGAGCTATATCTTGTTCTGTAATTTTTGGGTTTATTGTGTTTTTGTATACAAGTGCATATTCTTTAAGTTCACTTATTATTAGATTTTTATCTAAATTATGTTTAGTAAAAAATTCTTTGTAAGAATTAAAAACAGAATCAACTTTAAAATAACGTTCTTTGTCGTCTGAACTAACATTAAGATCTTTTTCTTGGATTTTAATAAATAGATATGATTGTAAAAATAAATCAATATTACTTCTTATATTTCTTCCAGAAGTTACATCTTGATCCCAGTATTCTTTTATATCATCATCTTTCTCATATACTTCTCTCCAGTTTTGATTATAGAAATCTATATCATCTTTGAATAGATAATTTTTTAATAATTCAGCTGTGGTTAGCCTAACCCCTAAAGAGTTAATAGTATCAAAGATTTGTTGTTCGTCTTCTTCATACAATAAATCTATTCCAACAAATAGGATATTTGATAATAGATTATTTGAATTTATTTCATCTGTTTCAATATTTTTAAAAAAATATTCGTAACATTTATATATCTGACTTTTCTTTTCTTTTGATTCAATTTCTTTATCTGATAGAATTTTTTCAAAGATTGGCTTGTCTGAATAATTATGCTCCAGGATTATTTCATCATTAAACATGGTAAAGATGTTTGCAAACTTTTCAGGTGTATTACCTTTATTGAAAAGTGCTTTAAAAAACAGAAGTACAGTTGTTAATCTTTGTTGTCCGTCAATTATTGTCCTTATGTTATTTTGATTTACTTGAGTCTCTTGTTGTTTTAAGATAACCGATCCCATAAAGTATGGAGAATTAGAACGTGAAGCGTATTTCATATCATCTAGAAATCTTTCCCATTGTTCTTCCTGCCAAACATATGACCTTTGAAAATGAGGTATTTTTAGTTTATTTGCTCTGTTGAATATAGCTGTTATGTTTCTTTTTCCTGCTTCCATAATTTTATTATATTTTTATATGTAAAAATCATATCATTTTTGATGTGATTTAGAAATGGTGTTTTAATTTAATTTTTCCAAAACTAAATTTCGTACTTCTTCTTTATTTAAATAAGTATTATTCTGTATTCGTAATAGTGGCATACCTGCGTCTTTTAATATACTTTCTACATTAGTATCTCTTTCTATTCTGTCTTCTCGTTCATGTGATTTGTCGTCTAATTCGATAGCTAAAAGAGGCCTTAGATATTCTTTGTCACAAATAACAAAGTCCACAGATTTTTCATTAATATGACGAAAAGCAGGTTTCCAATTTTGTCCGTCTATTTTGTGGTCCAATATTGCATCTAAATGCACTTGAGTAAATACATGATATTGATTATTTAGTATTTCAATTAGTATATGAAAGAATTCATTTTCTGTCTTAGTTATCAGGAAATCTTTGCGTTTGTATTTATATATAGTTTTCTTTTTCTCTGGTGTGTCTAAAGAAAAGTCTTTTAAGAAGAATTTTAATATTACAATAACAACTATCATTATCCCTAAAATAATATACATTTTTGTCATATTTTGGATTATAGCATTAAGAAGTAATTAGTAAAAAGTTATATAGTTAGATTAATTATTTATAATTTGTTAAGATATATATATCTTCTTTATGTATAAAAAATTTTATTATGATTTATAAAAAAGACCCAATGATTCAAGCTATTAGCTCAAGGATATTACTTTTTTGTGCTAATAATAAAAATTTGTCTAAAATTAATCTAAATAATGGATCCGTATCAGCAGAGGATTTTTTCGCAGAGCTATTTAATATTTTATACCGAGATAATAATTCTCAATTATTTAATACAAATAAAGATAAATCAAATTATCCTGGTATAGATTTGTTGGATTTAGGGAACCAGAAAGCTGTTCAAGTG
>CAZUAA010000010.1:4851-20181 GCA_964618365.1 uncultured Candidatus Saccharibacteria bacterium
AAAAATTCTTTTGCTAACATTCCAAAAAAGAAAGAGAATCAATTGTATTCAAGAGTAGAATTTATTATACAAGTGAATAGTGTTACTAAGGGAATGAAAAATTTTGGTCCTAAATATCAAGATTATGATGTTAAGGTTATTTGCATCCCTGATATTTTAAGAGAAATAAATAACTTAAATAAACTTGAACATATAGAAGATATTTGTAAATTTGTTGAGAATTCAGTACAGGTTCCAGATAAGTTAATGGCTGATAAACAAATTGATAATGAGGCTTTTGAGATATTATTTCAAATACTGAAAGACAGAATCACAAAAAGTGACATGGTTGAAATGAAAGATCCTATTTATATTTATAAATCTAGCCCCAAACAAAAAAGAGATAAATTTGATGACGACTGGAAAAAAATAATTGATCTTTATAAACTTACATTGGGTATGACTGGAGCTGATGATGATCATAATAAATTAATTAATTACGAGAATCGAATCTCTGAATGTTTTTCTCAGGACTTGAATGAGATTCAAAAAGATTTAATTCTAAAATACCTTAGAGCTGAAAGTTTTATTGCACTAGAAAGTAATCAGGGAAAACCTTTAGTGGCTATTGATAAGCTTACAGAGAAAATAAAGTATGATTTTAATGTCGGCTTTCTATCTAAAACTCAAGTAATGAGCTTTCTGCTAAATATGTTTTTTACATGTGATGTTTTTCCTTTAGAATTTAAATTAAATGAAGAAAATTAATAAAGAAATAAACGAAAAGAGTCCAATACTTTTTGATAAACATTCAAGTATTTTTTCTAGTCCAATATTAATATGTTATATTATATTAAGGCAGTATGTTTCTAACCCAAAACTACTTAAAACTGATAGAAAAATATCAATTTACGCTTTGTTTAATGATGTAAAAAAGATAAATGCCAAAATTCCTAGTCAACAGATTTACTTATCAGTATTGCTAATGTATTCACTTGGTTTAGTAGAGTTTCAAAGACCTTATTTAATAATAAAAAATCATGATTAAAATCAATCAAGTGTGGTCAGAAGAAAATAGATTTAAAACTCTTAAATTTAATACGGGGATAAATTTTATCGTCGGAGATAGTTCAAAAGATAAAGATGGAAAAGTGAATAACGAACAAAGAAATGGTTCTGGTAAAAGTCTTTCTATAGAGTTAATTAATTTTGCGCTTTTAAAGAAAAGTTCTGAGAGTAGAATATTAAAAGTTCCTGATAGTATTCTACCTATTGATTCATATGTGTATATTAATTTAACCATCAACAATAAAGACGTTACTATCGCCAGAAACAAACAAGGTAGCATAAAGATGAAAATAGATAACGGGAATTTTGTCGAACAAGACGAACTTGTAACAAAAAATGAACTTGCTAAATTGTCTGAATTAGATAAAGAAATTTCTTTTCGAGAGTTGTGCAACTTTATGATAAAAGAATCAGGTTATACATACTCTACATTTTTATATTTCTTTGTTTCAAATACGATTAATCGCCTTAAGGCTAGTTTGTATTTTTTTGATTTACCAATTCATTTATTTGAAGAAATTTCTTCTACGCAAGATGATTATGATGGTATCTACGCAGTAAGAGCATTAAGTAAAAAGAAAATTGAACAAAAAGGTTTAGATATCCCAAAATTAAGATCTTTACAGACTGATTTAGAAATAAAGATACAAGAAATACATAATGGTTTGTCTTATGAAGAAATATCTAAACAAGTTTCCGACAGTTCTTTTAGTTTACAACAAGAAGAATCTGAGTTGTCTGATTTATTGAGAGAGAAAGGTAGAATAATATTTGCTTTAAGTGAAATTGAAGAATTTCTTAACCATACAAGCGATGATGTTTCTATTGATGATAAGAATTTAAAAACCTTTTTTAATAACTATATAAAAGGTTTAGGTGACTTTGTTCAAAAAGATTTTATTCAACTTAAAAATTTCAGAGATAATATGTCTGTATTTAAAATTGAAATGCTATCTGGGCAAAAAGAAGGATTAGAAAATAGATTAAAAAAAGTAGAGCTGGAAATTAGTGTGAAGCACGATGGTATATCAAAATATAGATCTATTATAGATAGTGGTAAAAATCACTTGCAACGTGGGATGATAATGTCCAATGATTTGTTAAATAATTTTAATGAATATTCTAAACTATTAGAAGACATAGATTACTGTGATAAAAATATTGCTGAAATTACATCTGAATTTCAATCTTTGTATAGCAATTTGCAAGAGAAATTTTTTTTAATGAGTGAAAAAGAGTCCTCATTTAGAAAAACTTTCTTAGAGATTCATGAAAAAGTATATAAAAATAGAGACGGTGTGTTTTCTTTTGAATTAGGCGTTAAGCGAAATATAAAAAATAAAGAGTTCTTTAAAATAAATGTTGAAGTTGATAGACAAGGTAGTGAGGGTAGAAATAGAGGTAGGCAAATAATTTATGATTTAAGTTTGTTGGTCAATGAGTACACTAAAGTTAAATCACATAACTTGTTAATTCACGACAGATTACTCTTTGGAGACATTGATACAGATGCAACCTTTAATATATTAAATTATTTAGCTTCATTGGAAAATAGTTCGTTTCAATATATTGGAACCTTTAATACTGATGCTATGTCTGTTGAAATGGCAAATGAAAGATTGGATTTTAATGTTAAAGACAAAGAAGTGGTAAGTCTCTCAATTCAAGAACCTTTATTCTATAAACAATTTAAGCAAGCCGTTGATTATGATGAAAAAGATTTAAATGAGTAGTAGGTAGGTTTAGAAAGTATAGATTTTATTTTTAATTCAATTATCATTTTTCAATTTCTTGAAAATTAACCTTAAAACTGTTATTCTTTAAGTAATTTTGAACCTATTGGTTATAGGTGTAATATGATTAAAAACTTTAATAATAAAACAGAAAAGGTTGGAGATGACTTAAAAAACACCATAAAAAAGGGGAGTAAGCTTGATATTGCTTCTGCTATTTTTTCTATGTACGGATTTGAAAGTTTAAAAACTGAACTGAAAGATATTGATGAACTTCGATTTATCTTCACGGACCCTACTTTTATCGAACTTGATAAAAATAAAAGACAAGAGAGAATGTTCGAAATTCTTGCAAACAATAGAAAAAAAGCTATTGGAGGTTCTGATTTTGAAATCAATCTTAAGAATGAATTAAAAGGCAAGTCTATTGCAAAAGAGTGTAAAAAATGGATTGAAGAAAAAGTTAAATTTAAGACTAATAGAGCAGGTGGTTTTATACAACCTCAATTTCTTGTTAAGAATGAGAATGAATCAATTTTATATAGTGGCATAAATGAATTTAGTAGTGCCGGTATTGGATATGAGAAAGATAATTCTATTTTGAATATGGTTATGAAGTCTGATGACTATGAGACTACCAAAGAATTTGTTAAAAGTTTTGATCAAGTTTGGAATGATGAAAAATCCCTAAAAGATGTAACAGACGAAGTTTTGAGTTATATCTCAAATATATATAAAGAAAATTCTCCAGAATTTATTTATTATATAACTCTATATAATATTTTCGATGAATTTCTAGAAGATATAACTGAGGATGAACTTGCAAATGAGAAAACAGGTTTTAAGGAATCTGTTGTTTGGAATATGTTATATGATTTCCAGAAAGATGCCGTGCTTGGTGTTATCAATAAACTAGAAAGACATAATGGTTGTATTTTAGCAGACAGTGTCGGATTAGGTAAAACCTTTTCCGCTTTAGGTGTTATTAAATATTATCAAGAGAGAAATAAAAGCATTCTTGTTCTTTGCCCTAAGAAGCTTAGTGATAACTGGCAAACTTTTCTTTCAAACTACGAAGACAATCAATTATATAAAGATAGATTTAATTATGATGTTTTGTATCATACAGACCTTTCTCGTGATACTGGTTTTTCAAATGGTAAAGATTTATCTCGTGTAAATTGGGGTAATTATGATTTGGTAGTCATAGACGAATCTCATAACTTCAGAAACAATGATCCGAGAAAAGACAAAATAACTCGTTATCAAAAACTTTTAAATAATGTAATGAAAGCAGGTGTTAAGACAAAAGTCCTTATGCTTTCTGCTACTCCTGTAAATAATAAATTTACTGATTTAAAAAATCAGATTGCTTTGGCGTACGAAGGACACACAGACGTTATTGACGATAAGATGGATATTACAAAATCAATAAACTCTATCTTGAATCAAGCACAAAGAACTTTTAATGATTGGTTAAAACTTCCATTAGAAGAACGTACTGGGACCAATTTATTGCTTGAATTAAATAAAAATTTCGATTTCTTTAAACTACTCGACAATATTACAATCTCAAGAAGTAGAAAACATATAATGAAGTATTATGATACTTCCGCTATTGGTAAATTCCCAAATAGATTAAAACCTGTTACTTATCGTTCAAATATCACAGACATAAATGGTTTTATGAAAATTGATGAATTATATGAAGAGCTGACTAGATTGAATATGTCTATGTACACACCTTTTGATTATATTCTCCAAGATAAAATTAATTTTTATGATAAAACTTATGATACGCAAATTACTGAAACTTCTAGTCTAAAACAATCAAATCGTGATAAAAGTTTGCAGAAATTAATGAAGATAAATTTTCTAAAAAGACTTGAAAGCTCTGTAGATTCTTTTCGTATTACTTTAGAGAAATTCGTAGTAGCAATAGATACAACTATTAAGAATATTGATGAGTTTGAGAAAACTGGATTAAATACAATAACAGAAGCTACTCAAATAAATGAAAATGATATCGATGAAGATAGCGAAGACTGGCTCGATGATGAATTTAGTTTCGGTGGTAAAGTTAAGATAAATTTAGCGGACATGAATACTTCAGGTTGGAGAGAAGATTTGTATGCTGACTATTTAATTGCAAAAGCAATTCTTGATGAAATGAAACGTGTTACTCCAGAACATGATTCTAAATTAAAAGATCTTCAAAGTTTTATTACTAATAAAATTAGAAATAAGATAAACCCAGGGAATAATAAGGTTGTAGTTTTTACAGCTTTTGCTGATACAGCAAATTACCTATATGAAAATATTTCTACTTGGGCTAAAGATACTCATGACCTAGAATCTGCTCGTATTACAGGCTCAGGCACCAATAAATGTACATTAAACATAGATAATCAATTTAATAACTTATTAATACATTTTTCACCACGCTCCAAAGGTCGTCATGAAAAGTACAAAGACGAAAAAGAAATAGATATCTTAATAGCTACGGATTGTATTTCAGAAGGACAGAATCTTCAAGATTGTGATACTTTAGTAAATTATGACATCCATTGGAATCCTGTTCGTATTATTCAACGCTTTGGTCGTATTGACCGTATTGGGTCCATTAACAACGATATACAACTTGTAAATTTCTGGCCTCAAATATCACTCGATGATTATATTAATTTAAAGAATAGAGTAGAAGGACGTATGTTATTAGTAGATATGACTGCTACAGGAGACGACAATGTTCTTACGAATCAATCTTCAGATATAGATTTTAGAAAGCAACAATTAGAAAGGCTTCAAAACGAAGTTGTCGATATAGAAGAAATGGATTCTGGTATTTCTATTACTGATCTTGGATTAAATGACTTCCGTATGGATTTAGTAAATTATATTAAGTCTGGGCAAAATCTTGAAGGTCTTGCAAATGGGATGCATGCTGTGTGTCCAGAAGCATTAGATAAAGGAGTAGAGAAAGGAGTTATCTTTGTATTAAAGAATATTAACAATGAAGTAAATATTGATAATACAAATCAACTTCATCCTTTCTATCTTGTATATATTAATGAACAAGGGAAAGTTATATCTAATCATCTTAATGTAAAGAACACTTTAGATATTCTTCGTTCAATAGCGAAAGGTAAAAATGAACCTATACCGTCTGTGTATGAAGTATTTAATGACGAGACTGACGACGGAAAAAGAATGGATAAATATTCTAATCTCTTAAGTGAATCTATACAATCTATAATCCATGTGAAAGATGAGTCTGATGTGGATAGTTTGTTTAGTGCGGGTGGTACTACTGCACTTATGAATAATATAAAAGGTTTGGAAGATTTTGAATTAATTAGTTTTATGGTTATTAAATAATATGAACTTTAATTTACCTAAACAAGCATACTTACATAGATTTATCCCAAAGAATAAATTTTCTGATAAAGCTTCAGTTAGTACTAAACTAAAAAAAGAATTTACAGATCAAATACAGAAAATATATTGGGAGTACAAATTGGCTCCTAGTACTGTAGGTATATCTAGTACCGAGAATGTTGAAGAAATTCAAATCTTTGAAATACAACTAAAAGAACAAATAATACCTAAGAATATTTTAAAGATTATTGATAAAGCGATACCATATCCTATTTTATATATTTTTAAATACGGAGATAGTTATGCATACGGAATAACTTTAAAAGGTGACAACTCAGGAAAGTATTATTTTTCAGAATGGGACGAAGTTAAAACCTTTGATTTCTTTGGTCTTGATTTAGAGTATGTTTATCAAGGTCTCATATCAAGTTTTATTCACATTCGCCAAAAAGGGCAAGATTTTGCTACAATAGTAAATACAGATAAACGTATAGAAGTATTACAAAAAGAGATAAAAATACTTCAAAATAAGGTTAAGAACGAGAAGCAATTTAATAGAAAAGTAGAGTTAAATAAAACATTATTAGAAAAAAAGAAAATACTCGAGTCTATATTATAAATTATCAATCACATCACTATGAAAAAACTATCAATGCAAACCCCAGACTTAACATCAGGTAATATTGAAAAAATACAAGAATTATTTCCGAATGTTATTACAGAAAAAGAAGGGGAAAATGGTGTGATAGAAAAAGCTGTAGACTTTGAGCTTCTTAAACAAATGCTTTCAAAAGAGCTGGTAGAAGACGATAATGAACGCTATAGACTTGATTGGCCTGGTAAGAAAGCATCTTTACTAAAAGCAAATACTTCTATCACTAGTACGCTTCGTCCAGATAGGGAAAGTAGTGTGAACTTTGATACGACAGAAAATGTCTTTATAGAAGGTGACAACTTTGAAGTTCTAAAGGTTCTTCAAGAGTCTTATTTAGGAAAGGTAAAAATGATTTATATTGATCCTCCATATAATACAGGAAAGGATTTTGTGTATAGAGATAATCGTACAGTAAGCAAGGAAGACTATGAAGAAGAAATAGGAGTGGAAGATGAAGAAGGTGGAAAACTATTTCGTAATACTGACACAAACGGAAGATTTCATAGTGACTGGTTGAGTATGGTGTATGAAAGATTAATTATATCTAGGGATTTGCTCACGGATGATGGAGTAATTTTCATATCTATTGATGATAATGAAGTAAATAATTTGAGTAAAATTGCAGATGAAATTTTTGGAGAAGAGAATTTTATTGCATATAATACTGTTGTTGTTCGTCCTGAAGGAATTCACTATGGTGGTATTTCAAAGACACATGAAATACTACTCGTATATTCCAAAAATATCCAAGAAGCAATCTTTAACGAAATAGAAGTAGAAGGGGCAGATTTCAAATTTAATGATTCATATGGCGGATTTAATTTAAGAGATCTTAGGAATCAAGCACCAAGAATCTTTAACTCATTAAACCGACCCAATTTGCGTTTTCCACTTTGGGTAAATACACAAGAAGTTGATATTGATGGATTTATGGAAGTTTCTGTTGATAAAATTGATGGCTGGGAAAAGATATTGCCACCTATCGTTGATGGCAACGAAAGTGTATATCAATGGGGCAGAGATAAAATTAAATCTGAAAATAGTGATGTTATTGCGAGGCAAGGCACAGACGGAATAATAAGGATTTATCAAAAGCGACGCAAGACAACTCAAAAAGCTAGAACACTCTGGAGTGGACCTGAGTTTATAACGAACCGTGGAACCCGTGAGGTTCAAAGCTTATTTGATGGGCAGACGTATTTTGATTTTCCGAAACCATTATCACTTGTCTACCGTGCGATTGAGATTGGATCTGAAAAAAATTCAATAGTACTAGATTTTTTTGCAGGCTCTGCAACAACCGCTCATGCAACCATGAAACTAAATGCTGATGATGATGGAAACAGAAAATTCATTATGGTGCAATTACCTGAAGAAACCGATGAAAAGTCAGAAGCATTTAAAGCAGGATATAAATATGTATCTGATATATCAATGGAGAGAATCCGTCGTGCTGGAAAAAAGATTGTAGAGGAAAATGTTGAAAAATTAAAAGAACGAGAGACACCTTTAGATATCGGTTTTCGTGTATACAAAACAGATACGACAAATATGAAGGATGTATATTATCATCCGTCTTTAATAGATCAAAAAGATTTGTTTAATCATGTAAGTAATATAAAAGAAGATAGAACTCCTGAAGACTTACTCACTCAAGTTATCCTCGATCTTGGATTGACCTTGGACTTGCCAATAGAAAAGAAAAACATAAAAGGTAACGATGTCTATTTCGTTTCAAATAATTCATTAGTTGCTTGTTTTGATGACAAGATTGATTTTAGTATTGTGGATGAGATAGCTAAAAGTGAACCATTGAAAGTTGTGTTCAAAGACGCAAGCTTTAAAGAAGAGCAAGATAGGACAAATATTGAAACCAAATTTAAAAGATTATCTCCAGAGACTATAATCACTGTATTGTAATATTTATATGAAATTACAGTTTAAACAACAACAATATCAAACAGAAGCTACAAATGCAGTTGTTAGAGTTTTTGCAGGTCAAGAAAAAGGTTTTAGAAAGGAAGTGGTGGGTAGAGTAAAGTCCAGTGACTTATTTCAAGAAACTAAAATAGAAGAAATCTTTTCAAATAAAAAGCTGAATATTGATGAAAAGAAAATACTATCTAACGTGCAAGAACTTCAAAAAGAACAAGGTTTGAATGTAAGTAAGAAGCTTGAAGGTGCAGGTTATAACTTTACTATTGAAATGGAGACAGGTACAGGTAAGACATATGTCTATACTAAAACTATGTTTGAACTTAATAAAGAATATGGATGGAATAAATTTATCATCATGGTCCCGTCTGTGGCTATCCGTGAAGGAGTACACAAATCCCTAGAAATCACAGCAGAGCATTTCCAGGAAATATACGGCAAGAAAATACGTTTCTTTATTTATGACACAAAGAATAAAACAAATTTAACAAATATAAAATCTTTTGCCAACACTTCGAATATTGAAGTAATAGTGATGAACTATCAGGCATTTGCTAGGAAGGAGAAAGCGAAAGGAGTTGCCCTTAAAATGTTTCAAAAACTAGATGAGATGCAGTCTGAACGGCCTATTGATGTTGTAAAGCGTGCTAGGCCGATACTTATCATAGATGAACCTCAGCGCTTCGGTAGTATTGCAGGATCAATGCTTTCAGAATTTAATCCTCTTTTTATTACACGATATTCTGCAACGCATAAAAAAGAAGAAGAATACAATAAGATATATCGTCTTGATGCTATTGATGCATATAATCAAAAGTTAGTAAAAAAGATAAGAGTAAAAGGCATTGAAGTGAAAGGCAATGCTGGTACGCACAGTTATTTATTTTTAGATAAAATACATGTGAGTCATAATGCATATCCTACAGCTACAGTACAGATGGAGATAGAAACTAAACAAGCTGGAGGTATCAAGAAAACTTTAAAGAAAATAAAAGAAGGAGATAACTTGCATGCTCTTTCTGGAGAATTGTCTCAATATAAAGATTATATTGTAAAAGAAATTAATGCACGGACTAATACTGTATCATTTACTAATGGTGTGGAGATATCTGTAGGGCAAGTTCATGGACACGTTGATGAAAAGCATATTCGTACAATTCAAATTCGTGAAGCTATATTATCTCACATAGAAAAAGAAAGAGATTTATTTTATAAAGGTATTAAAGTCCTAACACTTTTCTTTATTGATGAAGTGGCAAAATATCGTGCGTATGATGAAAATGGAAATCAAATAAGGTCTGAGTATGAAGAGATATTCGAAGAAGAATATAAGCACGCAATATCTCAAAGAGATTTTTTTGGTGATGAGTATTATAAATATCTAGATTCTTTTGAAGTATCTAAAGTACATAATGGATATTTCTCAATAGACAATAAAGGTAGAGCTATTAATTCTAAAGAAACACGAGGACAAGATGGCAGTGATGACGTGAGTGCATATGATTTGATAATGAAAAACAAAGAAAGATTATTGAGCTTTAAAGAACCAACTCGTTTTATTTTCTCACACTCAGCACTTCGTGAAGGATGGGATAATCCAAACATTTTTCAAATATGTACTCTCAAGCAAAGTGAATCTACGATGAGTAAAAGACAAGAGATTGGACGTGGACTTCGTATTGCAGTAAATGAACACGGAGAAAGAATGGACCATGGTGTACTTGAGAATGAATTCTTCTATATAAATACACTTACAGTCATAGCAAGTGAATCATATGATACTTTTTCTAAGCAATTACAGGGAGAGATCCTAGAGACTTTGTCTGATAGGCCAAGTAGTTTAAAGCTTGATGTATTTAAAGATAGAGTTTTGAAAAATATTAACGGTGATACTTTTACTTTCACTGATACTGATGCTATGGATCTAATCTTTACGTTTAAAGAAAAAGGTTATGTAGATAGTAATTATAAAATCACAGACAAGCTTATCGAAGAGATAGAATCAGGTGTTGTTGAAGTGCCTAATAATCTTATAAATTTTAAAACTGAGTTAATACAAATTATAGAAAAAGTTAATGCTACAAATAATTATAAAGTAGCAGAAGACGGAAAAAAGAATAATATAAATGAGTCTCATTTTAAATTGAATGAAAACTTTAAGAAAAAAGAATTTCAAGATTTGTGGAATAAAATAAAAGTAAAAACCGTATATGATGTTACTTTTGACGGTCAAGAATTAGTAAAGAAAAGTATAGAAAGTATAGAGCATCAAGAGACTGGACTTAAAGTGAATAAAGCTACAGTAAGAATCACGGTAGGGGAACAAGAAGATTCTTTAACAGAGGTATCTCTTAAAAGTGGTGATTCTATGAAAAAAACAAGAAGTACTCCAGATACAATTGAAAGTATGTTAGGGAGTGTTAAATATGATCTAATTGCGGAAATCGCCAAAGGTGCAAATGTAACTAGAAAAACAGCAGGAGAAATACTTACAGGGATGAGTAAAGATAAATTCTCTTTATTTAAGGCCAACCCAGAGCATTTTATTCGTGAAGTGGTTCGTTATATAAATGAACAAAAGGCAGCTACCTTAATAAATAATATTACTTATCATAAAATTGATAGTGTATATGAAGATGATATTTTTACAGTAAATAATTTTCAAGGATCATTAGACGACAACGTATTAAAAGTGAAAAAACATATCTATGAATATGTTAAGACTGATTCTAAAATAGAACGTAAATTTGCAGGAGATTTAGACCTTGAAGATAATAAAGTATTAGTCTATGCGAAATTACCGAATGGTTTTAAAATACCAACACCTATAGGGAATTATAATCCAGACTGGGCTATTGTGTTTGATGATAAAGATGTAAAGTATATATATTTTATAGCTGAAACGAAGGGAAGTATGAGTACCTTGCAATTGAAAGGTTCTGAATTGCAAAAAATAAACTATGCTAAAAAACACTTTGAAGCGTTGTCTTCAGTAGATTTGAAATACGATGTAGTGGATAGTTATGAAGCTTTAATGAATAAGGTTATGAAATAAATATGAATTCACTAAAAACAAACGGTTTAATTATTGAAAATTTTCCGCAAGAACAATATGAGTCTATCTATTTAATGGTGAGCGGAAAATATGGTAACAGTAAAGAATATGAACACTTTTCAGGTGCTTGGAATGCTGTCTCTTATCGTTATAAGTCTACTGTTGATGAAGCAAATCTTTTTATTAAATTATTAAAACAAGATGGTTCAACCCCTCCTCCAGAGGAAAGACATTTACAAGAAAAAACACTTTTTTATCACTTTAGTTCTTGTTTTTCTGTGTTTGAATCTGTTTTTTATGCCTTATATTCAATAGGTTCAATAATAAACACTAGTTTCTTTTCTATGAAATCAGAAAAAGATTTACAAAAAATATCAATAGCATCGACCCAAACAGCTTTTGAAAATGCTTTTCCGTCAGATCCTATTGTACTTGCTTTTCAAAAATTAATTGGGGATAATGAGTTTAAAAAATTAAGGACAGTTAGAAATATTTTAACACATAGAACTGCACCAGGCAGAAAGATGTATGTTGGGTTAGGATACGAAGATGTTCCTTCTGTAGAATGGAAGCTGACAAATACCCCATTTAATGAATCTATTGTGGAGTCAACAGAAGTTGAATTAAAAAGACTATTAACCGAATTATTAACAGCAGTTGAAATTTTTTGTAAGGTTAAACTTTAAGTTTATGACTAAGAAAAATATACATAAAATATCGAAAAGAATTAAGGCTCAAATTGAAACATTTGATCAAGATGATATTGTTGTTGCTTGTGTGCGGCGTGTTGCAACTCAAGATTTATACAAATATAAGCATTTAGGTATAGCTCTCAATGGTACTGAAATTGTTATTCCGTTGCCTTTTCTTCCAGGTGTGCATGCTGGTAAGTATTCTCGTGCTAATTTAGAAGGTTATGATAAAAAAAGAAAAGATTTGCCTAAGATATCTAAAGATTATAGTTGGGAAGCTCCTAACTATAAAGGTTATGGTACGCATACAGTTTCTCGTGCAAGACAAATATTTAGAAAAGATTTTTATTCACCAAAATTGGTTGAATTAAAAATTGAGCTTATTGAAAAAACGGAAAGTGATTTTGTCCTCAAGTTTTCAATAGAGCAAGTCATTAATCGACGTACCTTAGATTTTGAAAAAGAATTATTATACAACCTAAACCTTCTTCAAGAAAATGTTGGGTCTATTGATGTCTTTCCAAGCATTGCTACATTAGCAGATTATAAAAAAACTGTTAGTGTGGATTGGGAAATAATCCCTATTGGAACAATTGATCAAGTTCTTGCATCAATGTTAAATAATAAAAATAAGCAAATTATTACCCCAGACCAAATCAAGGTGATGAAAGACAGGATTGGTGTAATGTCGAAATTAAATATCAAAAATTACATAAAAGGAACCAGTGGTTTCTTGCGTTATTTTGGTGCACAGTGTGGTGATGATTTTGTTATTTTTGAAAATATACAGTACGGTAACGCTATCTATGTAATGTATGAATCCTGGAAAGAGCTAAGTCAAAAAAGTAGAATAGATTTATTAAATGGACCGAGGGAAGGATTTGAAAGAATAATACATATTCATGGTTGGGAACAAGTATTAAAAAAAACAGTAGATCAATATTTAAAAAAAAGTAATTTTTTAAATTAATGTATTATTAGTTATCTATTATAAAATGAAAAACTCAATTTCACAAAAATATATTAAAATTTCAGATTCAGATTTTTCTAGGATTCGCTCCTTGCGACCTGTTGATAGTTATCTTAGATCTCTTGAGGCGTATTTAAGAAAAAACAATCGAACCTATGATAATATTGATGGTGAAAGTTATACTATTTATGTAGTTGATAAAAATGATGCTATGACAATTGGATTTGATTTTAATTTAAGTAAAATTGAATATTTCGATGGTTCAAAGTTGTCACCCCTTATTTTAAAAGTTAAAAGAAAAAAAGGAAATAATTCAAAAGCTGTAATTGTTGAAGATATTTCTGGTAACAAGACAACAATAAAGAAATTAAAAGAGCATTCTTTTGAGGATGTAAGGCTTAATTGTTTAGAAACTAAAGAAATAGTAAAAAGAAATATATTAACAAAAAAAGCTATAAAAGAAGCAATCACTAAAGGAGAGCTAACTGAAATTAAGATTGCTAATAAGTATTTTATTAATCGTCAAGAATTGGTTAAATTTATGAAAAGCAAGAAAGTATAGATATGAATACCCCAAACACAAAAGAAATGCGATGGTTTGTATCAGAACTTATTAATATAAGGAAAGATTTAAAACGTACACCAGATTATGTTGCTGACATTGAATTTAATTGGAAAGATATTAAAAAAGCTAAATCAATATTTAACATAGAAGATAAGCTTCACGCTCAAAATAAAATCCAGGAAATGTTATTTAAAATAAAGAATGATGGAGAATTTTTAGATAGTTTTAATCATTTTGATGAAAGACGTTTAGATTGGGAAGTGTTAGAAAATGATAATATTAAAATCACAGGTTATCAAACTGGGCTGTTAACTAGATATTTTAAAGAAAGAATTCTAAAAGATGAAAAGGTTTTTGGACTCACAACAAACTTACAGCGTCAAAATGTTTTAACAGTATATGGAGAAAATACAGGGAAGCGAATAGAATCTCAAGAACAATTCAGAGCTTTTTGCTATTTTTTAAATAATCCAAATCGTATTATTACTTATCTAGAGATTTTTGAAGAATTTAAAAGAGGGGCACTTCATGATGGTGATTATTGGCATAATAAATGCCCAACAGATGATTTGAAAGAGAAGTTTGTACAGGAAAATGTTTATAACCTTAAACGCAAATTAATTGAAGTAAGTAAAAAGTATGATCTTGATATTGATAAACATTTAGAAACTATTTCGAAAAAGGGATACAAATATAATATATAGTTACGGAAATAAAAAAATCCGTAGGTAAAAAACGCTTTAAAAAGGCGTTTTTTTGTTTTTGCTTACGGATTTTTACTATTTTTGATGGTATGTTTTATCTTCAATTCTTTTTAAGCTTTATTTTATAAGATATTTTTCTATTCTTACATGCTTGACAATTTTTTTTATTTCTCCACGGATTGAAAAAAGGTCGAAAATTATTAATTAGTAAGAATAAAAATATTATGAAAAAAACAAGTAAAAAAGTTAAAAAGCAACTTAAAAAGAAACCTGCTAGTGATCATGAATCTTTTGTTCTATTGGATGACGCTTGTGCAATCATCTTGCAAAACACGGATATGATGATTGAACTTCTTCATCAGATATCAATCTGTGGAGAATGTGCAAAAGAAATTACTAGCAAGTAGTTAGTAAAAAGGAAGAATTTACTGTCATGAAAATGGCAGTAAAAGTTCTTCTTAAATTATTATTAAAAATTAAAAATGAAAACATATGATAGAAACAATAAATAAGAATCCTCTTATCCAAGCATTTGAAAATCAAAAATGCTGGATCAATTGGAGATTAGAAGAAAAGACAGATGAAGAAGGGAAAAT
>CAZUAA010000011.1:0-11435 GCA_964618365.1 uncultured Candidatus Saccharibacteria bacterium
ATATTTTGGAACTCATCCACATAGAGATAAAAGTCATGCCTATCTTTTGGTTCAAGTTTTGCGCGAGCCATACCAGCTTGTTTGATTTTGGTAAGGAACATCGCTCCAAAGAAAGAAGAATTTTCTTCTCCTATTTTACCTTTTGAAAGATTAATGAGTAAAATCTTTTGATTATTCATAAGTTCTTCTATATCAATCTTGTTTTCTTTTTGTCCAAAGATATTACGAAGCATCGGATCAGAAAGGAATTGCCCAAGCTTATTAACAAGCGGAATAATAGCATCAGTATCAAATTTTTCAGACCAGTCCGCGAATTCAATAGCCCAGAATCTTTTTACCATATCATCCTCGATATACTCGACAACCTTCTGACGATAATTACGATCCGTTAGCATAGAGATCATTCCTCTCATCGTCGCATAAGGATAATCAAGAAGAGCAAGAACAGTAAAGCGGAAAACGTGCTCCAAACGTGGAGTCCAGTTGGCACCGAATTGCTTTCGAAGCACCTCAATCAAACCTTGGGTGAGTTGATGTTTGAAGGTCGGATCAACATTTGCCAATGGATTAAAAGACGAAGGGAAATCCACATCACCCGGGTCAATTATACAAACATCTTCTATTCTTTCTTTTGGCACAAAGTTTAAAATATCATCAATAAGTTCTCCGTGCGGATCAATAACACAAAGTCCATGCCCATAAGCAATATCTTGACGGATCATAAGCTCTTGGAGCTTAGATTTACCAACTCCTGATTTACCGATGATATACATATGGCGCCTTCTATCCACACGCTTGATACCAAAAACGAATTTCTTTTCTTCAAGAGCTGCTACATAATTAGTACGTCCAATGAAAACAACCTCACTTGGATCTGAGTTTGTAATAGTAGGAAGATCAGGAGGTGGCGGAGCGTATTTGATTATCTGAATTTTGTTTGGTTTATTTAATGCCATACTTTTAACTATATATATTGTATCAAATTTAAATAAAATAGTATAATAGGTCTATGAGTGAAATCAAAAATATTGAAAACGATCTAGAAAATTTTATAAAAAAAGAAGAGAAAGTAATTGAGGATGAAATAAAAGAAGGAGAAGATTATCTTAAAAAATTAGGACCAGGTCTTATCACTGGAGCAGCTGATGATGACCCAGCAGGGATTGCAACTTATTCAGAAACAGGTGCAAGATTTGGTACAGGGCTCATCTGGCTATCTGTTTGGACTTTGCCTTTTATGATTACAGTTCAAGAGATGTGTGCAAGGATTGCACTAGTCACAGGGAATGGCCTTGCTAAAAACATCAAACATCTTTACAGAAAAGAAATACTTTATGTTCTTACTATAGTCCTTTTCTTAGCCAATACATTCAACATCGGGGCTAACTTAGGTATGATGGCAAAAACTATTGAGTTAGTATTACCAAATTTTAGTTTTACCTTTTTAATTATAATCATTGGATTTGTAAGTCTAATCTTACCCATCATTATTCCCTATAAAAAATATGCTAGATATCTAAAGTGGTTAGTCATAACATTATTCTCATATATTATAACTGGTTTTATAATTAAAATGGATTGGAAAGTTTTATTGATAGATAGCCTAATTCCAAATATAAATTTTTCAAAAGAATACATCCTTCTCATAACAGCTATACTAGGGACAACTCTTTCCCCTTATCTTTTCTTTTGGCAGACCGCCGAAGAAATAGAAGAAGAAGTATCACTAGGTAGAACAACTGTACATCAAAGAAGAGGAACAAATATCAAAGAAATTAAAAAAATGAAAACAGATATATGGACTGGAATGTTTCTTTCCAACCTTGTAATGTTTTTCATAATTGCAGTTTGTGCGAACACTTTGTTTGTAAATGGAATAAATTCTATTTCTTCTGCCCAAGATGCTGCAATAGCACTCAAACCTTTTGCTGGAGAGATGGCAGTCCTACTGTTTGCAATTGGTATACTAGGGACTGGTTTACTTTCTGTACCAGTTCTGGCTAGCTCTACCTCTTATGCTATTTCTGAAAGCTTTGGATGGAGAGAGGGTCTCTATAGAAAATGGAAAGAGGCTAAGGCTTTTTATGGAATCATAAGTGTCTCAATTGTAATAGGGGTCATAGTAAACTTCATAGGGATAGATCCTATAAAAGCACTCATATACTCAGCTATAGCAAATGGAATAATTGCCCCAATTATAATATTCTTTATAGTTAGAATAAGTAGTGATAAAAAGATAATGGGTTATCATAAAAATTCTACCCTAGGTAAAACAATTGGATGGCTAACTTTTATAATAATGTCACTAACTGCAATAGGGGCAATAATTGCTTTGTTTTAAGAATCAAATACTATTATAGGTAACAAAAAAAGCACGCGTATATATACACGTGCTTTTTAAATTTAACGCCATTAAAATGATTATTCGGCACTCTCCTCAACATTACCTTCAACAGATTCTTTTTCCTGTTTAGTTTTAAGTTGGGAGATCAATTCATTTAAGGCAGAAATTTCATCCGGTGTAGGCTTTTCTTTACCCAAAGAATCTTTCAAATACACGGTTACAACGTTAATTATGTCATTAAAAACATGATCTTCAACTTCAATTTCGACGATTTCATCATCTGAAATTTCTTCGTTTTCATACAAAAAGTCCGTTACATTTCCATAAAACCCAACACTGTTTTCCTCAACCTTCAAAAGAAGATGAAGGTGTTTGCCTGTTAAAACTAATTTTTTCATAATTTTTAATTTTTTTAAATTAATACTATGCTTTACAGCTTTTTAAAAACTAAAAATTTTCAAAAAGCTGTAAACCAAATGTATCAACGAGGACAAGAATTTATCAAAAATAATAGTATAATTTTATAAAAAAGTCAAGATTTATTCATAATTATCCAACTATCATCTTCACAACTATAAAACAGCACTTATGTGCTGCTTTAGCTAAAACTATGGTGGACCCTATCGGATTCGAACCGATGACCTCCTCATTGCAAATGAGGCGCTCTACCAACTAAGCTAAGGGCCCAATAAGGTATATATTACCTTATTTTTAAATTTTTGCAAATAATTATCATTGACATATATTATTATAGATGATAAGGTTATAGAAATTAACTTAAAATTAGTACATTTATGCTATCACAAAGAGAGGAAAAAGAGAAAAGAGAGTTTTTTAACGATTGGGATTTACCACAACAAAATTTTAGTTCTAACACGACGAACTCGAGAAGAAAAAAACCCGAAGAAATCCCTATTATTGGCATCCCCGGATTAGGTTACAAAATACAAATCGACTCTAAATAAGAACCAGCCACCTATGTACCCTAAAAAGGACTAGGTGGTTTTTCTTTTACCCTAATAAATATGATATAATATAAACATTATAATTTATAAATTATTAGACAGATGAAACAAACAAGATTAGATGCACTTGCAGATGGTATATTTGCCATCGTTATGACTATATTAGTTTTCGAGATTAGGGTTCCTCATTTTGCAGGAGAAGTTAGTGAATGGGTATTTATAAATTCCCTTATTTCTATGTATCCACTTTTCTTAAGTTATCTACTTAGTTTCTCTCTTCTTTTCACGTATTGGAGAAGTCATCATATGATTGCTTCTGTTCTCGTTAAAAATATAGATACTAAATTTTCAAATTATAATGGTGTTTTTCTTTTCCTTATTGCCCTTATCCCATTTTCCTCAAACTTTTTAGGATTATATTTATATTCAGAAACTGCAGTAATTCTCTTTGCAATAAACATAATTTTAATTGGACTCACTCTATACTTTATGCGTAGATATGCTATAAAATCAGACAAAATAGAAAACACTCCTTTTACAGAAAGAGAAAATGGTTATGCAATACTTCATATATTATTCCCAGTTATAATTTCTTTTATTGCAATAGTTATATCTTTCTATAGTACAAGTATCGCAATTCTTCTTTTCACTCTTGCGATACTATTTAATCTCACACCCAAAGGCACAAGATTAATTTATTTCTTTATAGATTTATTGAAAAGTAAAGATTCTACCAAATCCTCTTTAGAGCCTCAGAAGTAGAAAGACCTTCAAATAAAATAGCATGCAAAATATCTATCACAGGAGTTTGTATGCTATTTTTTTCAGCTATAATTTTTGCATTCTTTAAAGTTATAATCCCTTCAGGTATATAATTTAATTCATCTATAATATCATTCAATTTTTCCCCCTTTCCTAAAGAAACTCCCAAAAGTCTATTTCTAGATTTTACAAAAAGATCTCCCATACAAGAAAGCCCAAAAAAAGTCTCAGGTTTAGCTCCGAGTGCCACACCAAATCTTTGTATTTCCTGAAGCCCTCTAGTAAAGAATATTGCTTGTGTGTTTTGTCCATAACCTAAGCCTTCTATAAGGCCTACAAGGATGGCTATAACATTTTTTAATGCTTCCCCTACTTGTACTCCGATAACATCTTCTAGAATCTCTATACGAAGAGAAGGTGACTCAAAAATACTTTTCATATATTCTTTATTTCCAAACCCGGAAAGTACCATTGCAGATAATTCCCCGTTTTTTAATTCCAGGGCTAAAGTAGGACCATACAAGAAAAATAGTTCATTGTCTTTAAATTCTCTCTTAATAGCTTCACTCATAAATTCTGCATCTTCAGTAAAACCCTTCGAACAAACAACTATTTTTTGATTATTTATATCATTTCTAAACTTATTCAATATTGCAAGAACTGCAAAAGAAGGAACGGTGAGAATTATTATTTCCGCATCTCCTATTTCTTCTTTTATTATTTCATATCCAAGTCTTTCAAAATGTGCACCGAGCGCACCTCCAAAAGCACCATAACCTAAAATTGATATTTTCATACATACCAATAATATAAATTTATTGAGAAAATTGCAATTAATTTAAAATAAATCAATCAAAAATATACTTCTATTTATAAATAGAAATGTCATTAAAATTACAAGAGTAAGAATACCATAGATAATATTTTTTGTTTTTTGTATCCTTATTTCTATTAAAATCATTAAGACAAGGGCAACAGAAACTATCCAAATTATTATTTTGTATAAATAGTCAACCCAAGATGGAGCTTGGACTAAAAATCTTTGATACCATTTAGAATAATTTTCCTGTTGAATAGGGTTTAGTATCCAGTCATCATTTACAGAATTATTTTTAATAGATATAAATTCTTCTGTATTTATTATAGTTTCAAAATTATCTTTTATTTCAAAAGTTTCTCCTTTAACACTAGATTCAAGTGCAACAAGAGAATTATCAATCTTTTTTATATTATTATCAATTTCTTTTTCTCTAATATCATTATTTTTTAAAACAACATCATTATTTGAAGAAACTGATGGTTTACCAAACATTTGAACAACATAAACAGTTGGCAATCCATTATAATAACCCTCTTTAGTAGCAATACCAATCTCTGTAAATTTATCATTTAAAATATTAGCTTTATGGGTAGGAGAATCAAGCCATGCATTATTGACATCTAATGATTCTGAAAAGTTTATAGCCAAATTTTCACCAGCATAAATAAAATTATACCCAGCTTTTTTAAACCAATTCCAAGGAGTAACACCATAAGGACTAGTATGGGAAAAATATCCAAACTCTGCCATATCATTTGCTTTCATCTGGGCAGCTTGATCTAAAATTGAACTCCTGGATAAATGAGAAATCCCTGCAGAAGATCTAGAATTATTTGTCATATCTACTAAAATCGAAGGGAGAACTTCAGCCAACATATCACTACTTTTTATATACAATCTTGATCCAACAGATATACTTAAAACAAAAATAGAAATAGCCACAATAGAAAAAATTGATGCTTCTCTAAAAAAATGAGGTTTGTGATCATTTTGGTAATGTGGAATAAAAATATTTTTTATTTTATTTATTATTTTTTTCATTACTATATATTATAACACAAAATTATAAAAATTACAAATAAAAACCACTATAAATAGTGGCTTTTATTTGTATTATTTATTTAATACAGTTCTAGTTTGTGGACCAATAAGACCGTCTCCAATTAATCCATTATCTAACTGAAATTTTACAACACAAGCTTTTGTCTTTGGACCAAAACCACCGTCAGCAAGTCCGCAATCATAACCTTTATTGTTTAAAAACTTTTGTAATTCTGAAATTTCAACACCCTTAGAACCCATTTTCATATTTCCTGAAAAATTAAATTTATTTACGCCTAAAACCATTTGAGAAGGAGAACCGTTCAAACTTGAATTAGTAGAAGTTAAAACTGTACCATCTTTAAAAGAAACAGTAGCAACTACTTTGTTTGGAGTTAAATTCTTCCCATACTCAGACTCTCTTTTATTTGTAAAATAACCATCTTTCACATAATCAAAACTTCCAGAAACATCAAAGGGGGTTAGAAACCCAGTTCCTGTCATTTTTGAAGAAAGGGCTGTATTTGTTTGTAATAAAGTATTGTCTTTATACAATTTTATAACAATAGAATCAGCATCATTAAAAATGCCTCCTGATAAATCAAAACCAGCTATATATCCTACTACACCACTTTGATTAAGTGATTTAAATGTAGATGAAGATAATGTACCATCAAAAGCTTCTGTTTTTACAGTACCAACAAATACAAATAAAAATAGAACCACTAAACCAACAATCGATAATTTAAAATTTTTCATAATAATTAAAAATATTAATGATAAATCAAATTTATTTATAAAAAACAAATAAACTTGTATGTCAAGTATTACATTAAAAAACAAATTTGTCAATACCTTTCAATAAACTACTTATACATATCAAAAAAACATATAAAATAACCTAATTTATAAGGTTATTTCTTGTTTAATGCCATTTTGATAATATGGTCTATGAATTGAGGAACAGATGCACCAACAGCTCTTAGTCCTTTTGGAATTAGAGATTCATTTGTAAGTCCGGGTAGTGTATTTACTTCAAGAGCATAAATCCCCTTCTTAGGATGCACAATAAAATCACTTCGTGAATAATGAGAAAGATTAAGCCCCGAGTGAATAAGTAAAGCGAGTCTTTCTAGTTCCCTTTTCTCTTCTTCTTTAAAACATCCTGGACAAATTTCTTCAGATTTTCCACTATATTTAGCTTCGTAATCAAAAAAATCAAAATTTTTAGGAACTCTTATTTCGATAGGAGGTAAAACATAAATATCTTGACCTCTAAAATTATTTACTACACCCACAGTAGCTTCCTTGCCTTCTATTAACTCTTCGACTATCACACTCACCTTTTCATTTGCCCCCACCTCAAAAGCTCTAACAAGTGCTGGTAAAGTTTTACACATATGTACACCCATAGAAGATCCTCCAGTTAAAGGCTTTACTATCCAAGGTGGAGCAAGCTTCCTAAAAACTTCCCCTGCTTTTTTAACTGCATATTTTTTCTTGTGCTCATCTTCATCTTCTCCATCTTTCATATTTGAATCCATATCTTCTAAATAAGCAGGGAAAAGTATATGCTGTGGAGTTTTTATCCCTAAAGAATTAAATACTTCTTTAGATAAAGCTTTATTGTATCCTATAGATGAAGCAAGTGGACCAGATCCAGTATAAGGAATTTTCCATTGTTCCAATATTTGCTGTAATTTACCATCTTCCCCAAAATCTCCATGCAAAGCATTAAATATTACGTCAACTTTATGAAAAATTTTCTCCATTGTAGTAGGAAGTCCATTGATATACCAAACACCATCTCTATCTATTATAATATCTACAGTCGAATATTTATGATTGAGTTCTTCTCCTCGTAAATGAGAAAGCACATTTTCTCCTGTCTTAAGAGAAACTTCATACTCACTACTTATTCCACCTCTTATCACTCCTACTTTTATCATATTTTTATAAAAATTACTTTCTAGTAAATGCTTCTTTGGGAGATAACACAGATGCTTTTCGTGCAGGCCACCACCCAGAAAATAAACCAATAAACAAAGAGAAAGTGAGGGTAAGTACTATAAACCACCAAGGTGTCATAAAAAGTTTTATAGAATCGCCTCCAAGTCTTGTCGCCAAAAAACTTAATATTAAATTTAGTAATTGACCTAAAACTATTCCAAGAATAATACCTCCCACACCCCCCAAAAGTCCCATAATAGATGATTCAAATAAAAATAATTTCTTTACATCTTGGTCTGTGGCTCCAATTGATTTTAAAATTCCAACTTCATAAATTCTTTCCAAAAATCCCACAATCATAGTATTAAACATTCCAATTGCAGAAACAATTAGAGCTGTAATGCCAAAAACTCCAAGAACAATACTTATAATATTAGTGATCTTAATAGCCTGAGAAACGACGTCAATTCTTGCTGATACAGAAAACCCTCTTCCTATTAAATCATCTCTTAAAGATTCTAAAATGGTTGCATCTTTAGCTTTAACTAAAACTTTTTGATAAAAAGGAGGTGGGGTAGTAACTAATCCAGATGGGATAATAGCAGTCGGCGCCATAGCATCATCAGAAATAATACCACTTATTTTTATTGGTTCTATTGAAGTGGTCTCTGATGAAATATTTGTAGTACTATCATAATAAGAAATTTTAAAATCTAAATATCTATTTAAAGATGACACATCTAAACTCATACCCAAGGGGACAAGAGATTGGCTATACAAAATAGCACCATCTGTCTCTTCTTTTTTATCTAATTTACCAATATCTGGTAAAATTCCAGACAATCTATAGTAAGAAGGTTCTACCACCAAGGTATTAATAAGAAGACCTGGATTATCCCCTTCCTTCATTTCACCAGAGAATTCAGCTACAGGACTAACCTCTGAAATATTTTCTATATTTTTAATTTCTTCAATTGTAGATTTTTGAATCAGTAAATTACTATCTGAAGGATAAGTAACTTCCATCGTAACAAGAGAATCTTCAGTAGTCATTAATTTACCAATAAGTATATATTGCAATCCATAGCCCAAAGAAACTAACAGCAAAACTGTAGCAATACCGACAGACATACCAAAAACAGTAAGAAATACTCTTTGTGGTTTAGTACGAAAAGTTCTAAGAGAAAGAGTAAATAATTCTCTCAATCTTAATTTCTGGTTTTGCATCATATATCAATATGATACAACTTTTTATAAATTATTTCCAGTATTTATATCACTATTTAAAAGTAATTCTAATTTATCTGCCATCATTTGAGAGGCTCTAAAGGAAAGGCCGACACCAAATTTACTACTAGAAAGATCAAGTATCTCAGCGACCTTGTCTGCTCCAATATAATTCTTAATTCTATCAGAAATAACTTGATCGAGAGCTTCTTCTTGATCTTTGTTAAGTTCACCTCTATGCCCTTCCATAAGCCATTTCCTTACACCACTAACGGTTTCTAAGATAGGAAAATCTTTATTTGTATTATACATTCGTATAATATTTGAAATTTCCTTCTTTTTTTCTATTATTTCTTCAATATAAGAAACAACTATGTCTGTCTTTTTCTTTCGAAGACCAACACCTCCATCTTTAAATGATTTATTAATTAATTTATAAAATTCAGCTCTATCTATCTTTTCATCAAATCTATCATTAACTAGTAGTTCAAATCTTTTTGTTTCATCCATAGAGTATCCACGAAGTAGAAAGTTTGCAATAATTCTAACAGGGAATCTTTCTCCTCCTTCTGCTCCCTCCATAAAAGTAGATACGGATGATAGCTGGTCATATACATGCTTTGATAATGATGCAGCCATAGATGAAGTTGCTGTTCTTTCTTCGTCTAAAATCTTACCATCTTTCATGTGAAAAATAGTCTTAACATCACGAAGACTCCAAGCCTCATGAGTAACCATAATTATAGTTCTACCATCCTTTTCATTTAATTCCTTCAAGAACTCAAGAACAATTTTAGCATTAACTGAATCTAGGTTTCCAAGTGGTTCATCTGCAATTATTATTGGTGGGTTATTTGCAAGAGCCCTAGCAATACCCACTCTTTGCTGTTGACCTCCAGATAATTCATGAGGATATCTATAAGCATATTCACTAAGACCGAGTCTGTTTATTATCTTTAAAGCTTCATTTTCTGCTTTTTCAGAGGAGACTCCAACAAAAAGCATTGGGAGTGCTACATTCTTTACAACATTTAAAGATGGAACAAGATTGAACTGCTGAAAAACTATTCCAATACCTGTCTGTCTAAAAATAGATAATTCTTGATTAGTAAGTCCAGAAATATCTCTCTCGTTTATATAGACTTTTCCATCTTGAAATCTATCTATACCAGAAATAGCATAAAGAATGGTTGTTTTTCCACAACAAGTAGGACCAAAAAAAGCAACATAATCACTTTTATTTATGGTTATATTTATGTCTTTTAAAGCATGAACTTCTATTGGTTTACCCTTCTCATACCAAAGATTTAAATTTTCAATTTTTATTATTGGTTCCATGAATTTTATCTGTATAATCAATTATTTCTTTAGGTAATAAATCTCCTTTCTTTAAATATCCATCAATATTAATATTAGGAAATCTTTTTCTAATATATTTTTCTTCTTTACTTGAAAAAATTATTATTTTAATACCTGAATTTTCTTTATCTTCTTTAATTTTTTCAATAAAAGAAACTGTTTTTTCTAAAAATTTATCAAAAGAATTATTTTTATTTTCTAATCCAAGTATTATATCAAGAAATATGGTGTTTGGTCGAGTTTTTATATTGTTTATCCTTTTTTCGGCTTCTTCTAAAGAATGCACAATATCAACATCGTATATTTTATTGCGACCATGAACCCAAAAAATATCTTTAAAATATAATTGAGTCATTTCATCTTCATCGACTAATAGTATTTTTATTTTATTTATCATATTTTTTATAAATTAATAATAATATTAATTAACATTATTTACGAAATCAAATGTTGTATTGAAATTCTTAAATATAATGTCAAAGATTGATTCTGCTTGTTTAGGAGTAACAATAGTTCTAACATCAGGCCTTACAATATTCCCTGCATCATCTGTTGATTCAACAGTAAATCTATAAACTGTACCAGTCTTTAATGATGACAATATTATGACATGATTTTTTGTAAGCTCTTGATTGCCTTGTTTGTTTGTTGGTAATTTATCTGAAGCGACAGAACCTTCTTCAAAATATACATTTGAGGTCGAAGGCTCATCTGTTTGCCAAGATACAACAGTTTGGACTTTGTCAGTTCTACCAGAAACAAGAGAGCTTTCGACTTTTAGATTTGTAATTAAAGGAGCTATGTTGTCAGTAGAAGTTCGAACATTTATCTTTGTATCATTTTCTACTAGATTCCCCTTTCCGTTTATTCCTGAAATGCTTACTTCATAAGAAGTCCCGGGTAATAGATTTTCTACTTTTATAGAATGAGATGTAGTTTTTACTTCATCTACAACACTAGAAGTAAG
>CAZUAA010000011.1:11445-13646 GCA_964618365.1 uncultured Candidatus Saccharibacteria bacterium
CCACTTTTCAAATTCTTATACTCAACTATTGATGTGGTTGGTTCATTTGTATTCCAAATTACTACAAATGAATCTTTTTTAATATCGATGACAGATCCACTGATTTTGGAAGCCGCGGTCATAAATACTACATCCTTTGACTTGCCTATAACTTGAGGAAGAGAAAAAGCTTTAGCAGATATATGATATTCGGTATTTGGCTTAAGCCCAGTAAGATTAATAACATGCTCTGTTTTCTTCTCAGACATTAGAGATACTTCATTTTCATATGGATTTTCTTTTGTATCATCATAATTTTCTACTGTTACAAATCCTACTAATGGGTAAGATTTTATATTTGTTTTAAATGATACAATAGCACTACTCTCTGTAACCTCAGAAACGATAGGATCTCCAACAAACGGAGGAACAAGTGATGGTAAGATTGATTCTATAGTAGATTCAATTTCTGCTTGGAATTGCTCAATGTTATCTATTGTTTTTAATTCTTCTAAATCTTCTGAAATAAATTTAGTTCTAAATGTTTCATTGGCACCGGAAGAAAGATTTCCTGACTTATCTACAGCAGTAACTTTAAAATTATAATCCGTTCCAAGTCTTAATCCGCGAATATTTATAGAATGATCTTTCTGCCAAACACCATTACCCGCAGAACTATTGCCATATAAAGTATCAGTGCCATATTCTACAAAAGATAAGGAGTCTTCATCTGTACTAAATTTTACAACTGCACTGAAAGCTGAAATGTCTTCAATTGTTACTCCTGAAATAGAAGGAGCTGTGGTGTCAGAAGTATTTCCTCCACCACCAACATAAATATATTTAACTTCTCCACTACTTGTGACTTCTGTCTTAAATGTATATTCATCAGATTCTGTTTGATTGCCAGATCCATCTTCTGAAATTACCATAAAATAATAAGTGGTATCCGCCACAAGTTCATTGGTACCACCATCTTCACTAGCAGTTGAAGAACTTAATGTCACAACATGGTTTAATGTTAGAAATTCATCTTTTATTGTAATCTTTTGAAGATCTCCTGAGGTAGTTCCGTAATAAACCTGGGATGTAGAGACTTCATCTGTAGTCCATGTAATAACAGCAACATTTGAAGTCTTTATTGGAGAATCTACATCAGAGATTATAGGTGAAGTTATATCATTTACAATAACAGTTCTTTCTACTGTGGTTGTATTACCAAATGAATCCGTAGCAGAATATGTAATTGTATTTGAATTTGAAGCTATT
This sequence comes from uncultured Candidatus Saccharibacteria bacterium, assembly GCA_964618365.1. Classification (GTDB taxonomy): domain Bacteria; phylum Patescibacteriota; class Minisyncoccia; order Phycocordibacterales; family UBA9973; genus UBA8515. The sequence goes on from CAZUAA010000011.1 coordinate 12,694, forward strand.
GATGTATTAATTGTACCTGTAACTATCACTTCTAACTCTTCTCCAGTAACAGCATCAAAGGCAGTAGCTCCAGGATCTACGAATTCTTCACCTGTATTTAACGTCATAGGATTATCTCCAAGTAATGTAACGATAGGAGGTATTGAATCAAGAGGAGAAAATAGAACTGCAATAGTATGAGATCTTGTTACATTTTCAAAAGTATAAGTAAATACATCAGTTGCAAGTTTTACTCCATCAACAATAAGAGAAGCAATCTTGTAATTTTCATCTGGAGTAATTACATATACTTGATCTGTTTGTGACGATACTTCAATAATACCAAGAGGAGAAATAGTCCCATGTTCTCCTGCGGTAGACTCTATTTGATAAGTATCTTCATAAACAACATTTACAGTTCTTGTTGCAATAGTTGTATTTAATGAACTATCACTCACTGAATAAGTTACCGTATAGCTTCCTATTGCATTTGTATTTACAAAACCTATCTTTGTCACAGAAGAAGTTAAATCTCCATCTTTATCATCAGTTGCTTCATATCCAGGATCTGTATAGTCTTCTCCTAGAATAACTTCTATAGGATTATCTCCTAAAAGTGTTATGACTGGTTTTGTAGAATCAGGATTTTCAGAAAATGTTACATCAATAGTATGAGTAGATATAACATTTATAAATGTATAGTTATCTACAGGAGCAAGTCTTATATCATCTATAGTAAGAGTATCTATAAAATAACCTTCATCTGGAGTAATTACATATGCTTGATTTTCTCCAGAAGTTACAGAAGTAGTTCCTAATGGAGAAATAATTCCATTTTCTCCTGAAGTAGAAATAATTTCATAAGATGGCAATAAGGCAACCTCTACAGTACGAGTGATAATGGTTGTATTTCCAGATCCATCTGTTGCTGTATATGTAATAGTATAAGACCCTACAGTAGAAGTATTTACTGT
>CAZUAA010000011.1:13746-18448 GCA_964618365.1 uncultured Candidatus Saccharibacteria bacterium
AAACAACAGATGTAGTACCAGATGGAGTGATGGTTCCATTTGAACCTGCAGTGGCTGTTATATTATAGGTAGGAGATAATACAACATTTACTATACGAGTCTTTACAGAAGTATTACCTGTTATATCTGAAGATGTATAAGTTAATGTATACTCGCCGACAACAGAAGTAACTACGGTTCCTGTTATTATCACTGGCCTAACTCCATCAATAGCATCAAGAGATGTTGCTCCTGGTTCTGCATAGACATTATCTTTAGTGACATAAACAGTATTAGCTCCATTCAAAGTTATTACAGGGGCTACAATATCTGCACTCCTAGAAAAAGAAGCATGGATAGTATGAGCCTCAGAAACATTTGTAAAGGTATAAGTATTTACTCTCCCTATGTTTACTCCATCAATCAAAACACTAGTAACAAAGTAACCCGAATTAGGTATTATGGTATAAGTCTTACTTCCTCCATAATTAATTCGACTAGTTCCGATAGGAGTTAGTTTTCCTCCAGCTGTTTTTGTGGCAACTATATTAAATCTAACACCAGCAGTACTATCGACATAAACATTTCTAGTAATGTTTGATGTATTTCCTGAACTATCAGTCACAGCATAAGTTAACACATAAGGAGTTACACTTGGAGTATTTGTATTTACGTTTCCTGTAATAATTATACTACTTGAAATATCTCCATCTACATTATCGACTGCTGTTGCTCCTGGATCAGTAAATGTAGATCCAGAATATATATGAATTGGATTACTTCCTAAAAGAGTTATTTCAGGTGCAATTTCGTCTCCTATGCTATTTATAATAGTATAAGTATGAGTAATATTTTCACCCAAAGATGCATTTAGTGGATTTGATAAAGTTAAAATTATTGTTTTATTTGCTCTTACGATATTATGATTAATTATATTCGTAGTTATAACACCCGAAGTAGACCCTGCTGGAATAATAAGCACTCCATTTTCTAAAGTATAATCAACTCCTCCACCAATCGCAGTTCCAGATAAAGTATAATTTACCTCTATATTGAGAGGATACTCTCTATTAATTAAAACATTAATTTCGACAGGACTTATACTTTCTAAACCGGAAGAAGAAATTTCTTCAAATTCAATAACAGGAACAGTTAAATCTAATGTTTCTATTAATCCATTTTCAGAATAATCATTCTGACTAGACAAAGGCCCAGATAAAACATCTTGGTTATCATGAACTAAAACTTTTATTTCAATATCAGTATAAATATCTCCAGCCAAACTACTTTCACTATAAGTATCCCAAACAATAGAATTATTCTGCTCAGATGAAATTGTATTATTTGTAATTAAAATAGGAGACAATGATGAAGCCATAATCCAAACTATAGTTCCCCTAAAGAATTCTTCATTTTGTCTAGTTGCTCTACCAGTTGAATTCATATTTGGCCAAGTACCTCTTACAAGTCCAGTCAAAGTATTACCTATTTTCCCAGAATAACTCATAACTTCATTATTAATCAAAATATAACCGGATGATTTCAATTTTGATGCATCAGATACTGTTATAGAATTACCACTAAAAGAATTATCAGCAGGTATTGTAATACCCATATTATAAAATAGATAATTTTCATAAATAGGATTAGTTTTCTTTGAAACAGAACTATCAGTTAATCTATATGTTATATTTACATTTTTTGTTGTTGGATTTTGAGTAGCCACGACATTTTCTACACGTGGAGCAGAGAGCACACTTCCACCACCTCCTTCACCATAGTTTTGTATTCCATCAGGTTTAGTCACAATTTCTCTTGTTCTAAATGAAATATTATAATCAGAGGAAGTAACTGCTAATCTAAATTTATAAATTAAATTAGGATCAAGATTTCTATATATATAATAATTTGTTGCTCTATAAAGTAATGTTGAATCAGAGATAGATGAATATTCACCAAAGTCGGAACCATCAACAGAAGTTGCATATTCTAGTAAATAAGAACCGAAATTATTTTCATTGGTTGCTTGCCATCCAATATATACATCATAATAAGGTTCTTCGGCTGAAATATTTGATGTGTCTTGAATAATAAATGAAGAAGAAGGGATTGGAGTTAAAGTAGAAATAGTTTCTTCATCTGTCGTGTTATTAAATGAATCTCTAAATTGATATTTTATCTTTTTTATTTCAACATCGGAATCAAAATTCCAAGGTATAGTTAAATCATTTGTGATATTAACCCATCCTGTTGTAGTAGGATTTGATTCTATACTAGAATCATCAGTAATTCTATATTCAACAGAAGACAAACTACCCACTGGCATAGGAATACTTATACTTCCCCCATTCAAATCCCCTACAACACCAGCATCAAAAGTGACATCTGAACTAGGATTTGCTAAGTCTATAGCAAAAGAAGGAGAGTCAGCAGACCCAAGCATTGAACTTATAGATCCATCATTTGAAACAATCTTGATCACACCATTAGCACTTTCATAATTACTCAAATCATCACCAGCAGACCAAGTTATAACCTTACACACTCCTATATTAGACAAGCCTAAACCATTTCCAATTGCTGAATTTGCTTTTATAAATACACTCTGCGAAGAACTATGTGAGTGAGCAGTAGTATTTAATATTCCTCGAATCAATCCCTGTAATGTATTTCCTGATTTATTTGAATAAGACATAATCTCATCTCCAATTATAACAATTCCAGATATTGGGAAATAAGTTCCATTGGAAACTGTTAGAGTGCTTGCAGATGAATCAATGTTTCCGCTCAATGTCGATCCAACTCCATAAAAGAGATAGTTAGTGGTATCTGAAGATTCTGTATCAGAAACATCGTATGATATATTTACAACACTAGAAGAAGAATCTTGAGATGCTAATACATTTGTGATAGAAGGAGGAGAATTTATAAATTTAAATGATGTTGTAACAATAGTATCATTCAAAGCAACATCAAGACCTCTTACATTTACTAAATAAGTACTATTGACAGTAAACAAACCTGAAGGGAATGTATAACTCCAAGAAGAAGTTCCACTTGCATTCACATAAACTTCACTAGCAGAAGAGAATGAAACTCCTCCATACCATAAATTATTATCTACATCTTTAATAGAGAGACTAACTGCACTCATTCCACTTAAAGGATCAGATGAAGTTCCTCTAATTGATTGTATATTATAAATTTCAACAGGATTTGCCAAAGATCCAGATGGTGTACAATTATTACCAGAAGTAGAGCAGACAGGAGTAACAGATAAGGCTGGATCTGTATTATCAACAGTAAATGTTCCTCCACTTGTAGGAGTACTAATTATAGGATTTGAAAACAAATCAGTACCATTACTCAATGTTATTGTTGTAGTACCATCACCAGCCAAAACTGTATAAGTATAATAATATCTAGTACTACTTGTCTTCATCATATTAGTAGCAGAAACTGTATTTGCTCCAGAAATAGATATTTGTGGAACAGGACTATCAGCCATCGCTTCACTAAAATTAGCCGTAATAGTAAGGACATCTCCTATCTTAACTTTATTTCTAGGAGAATATGTTATGGAGGCAGTTGGATTATTTGTCTTTATTGTAAACATATTATTAGATGGAGCTCTTGTGGTATTTCCATCTATGTCTGTCATCTGAGATAAAGAAACCAAAGCAATACCATCTATATACAAACTCCCATCTGCTTGATGAACTGTATAATCATATGTCCAGACACTTCCACTTCCTGTCATTGGAGCACTAGTAATGTCTGTGACACCTGGTTGATTGATGCTGATGGTTGGAGTACCAACTATGTCTTTAGAGTAAGTAGCAGTGATGGTTTGGGTGCCGGTACGAGCTGGGTTTGAGCTGTATGTTAAAGCAACAGTAGAAGAAGTAGTGTCTATGGTGAAGGTATTATGGGTAGGTTCCTCTGATACATAAGAAGAGTAATCGGATGTCGAAGACAAAGTTACCACCGCTTCCCCATCCTTGTAAGAACTTCCATCATCTTTAACCACAATATAATCATAATAATAACCTCCTCCACGAGAAGTCATAACTCTGTAAGTTCCAGATGTGGCAACTCCAACGAAGAGTCCGTTACCATAAGTAACACCTTGTGATATTTGATTTGCAACAGTAGTAGAAGTAGACCAATTAATTCCATTTGGTGAAGTAATATAATAACCAATAGTGCTACTATTTCCAACAGCAACAAACAATCCGTCTCCATAAACTATATCCTGCCAATAAGCATTAGAACCAGTATTTCTAATAGTCCAATTAATTCCATCAGGGGAAGTTAATGCATATGTTGAACTATATACCGGGATCACAAAAGTTCCGTTTCCATATGTAATAGTATAATAAGAAGAACTAAATGGAGAAGTAACGGGAGTCCAATCTATACCATCAGAAGACATAGCAATAGATCCTGAAGCACCAACCGCTACAAAGGCTCCATTACCGTATGCTACAGAGTAGAATGAATATGCTGGTGAGGTGCGTAATGTCCAAACAGATCCATCAGAAGAAGTAGCGATAGCACTATTGCCAACAACTACATATACTCCATTTCCATATGCTACAGATTGCCAATTATAAGAAGGAGAAGTCTTAGAATTCCAAATTATTCCATCGGTTGATGTATATATTACACTCGCCCCCACCGCCACAAACATATCATTGGCATAAGTGATATCATATAAAAC
>CAZUAA010000012.1:0-3215 GCA_964618365.1 uncultured Candidatus Saccharibacteria bacterium
TATCAGCTCCTGTTGCTCCGACTCCTGATGTAGTTTGGAAAGATAGGTCTTGAGTAGTAGAAGTTCCACCAAGAACAAGTGGTGTTGTAATTTTGGTTGTAAAAGTTGGTGAATCATTAAATACTAAATATCCAGTTCCAACTTCATCGGAAATATTTGAAATTAATCCAGATGATGCTGTAATTGATGTCCCCCATGCGCTACCAGTTGAAACAGGAATTCCAGAACCAGGGTAAACCATTGAACTTGGCGCAGTACCCCATGTGATAGTTCCATCTGTATTTGTTAAAATTTTTGTGCCAGAAGTTGAAGTGATGGCTGTTGCAGTGTTCGCGGAATTATATCCAAGTACAGATCCAGCTGCCACAGAAGAAAGCCCTGTACCACCCTGAGCAACTGTTACGGCTGCATTAGTTGTGAGAATAGTTGCGTTTGCATCAGGGAAAGTATAAGTCCGAGTTGCTGTCTGATTATTAGTTACAGCAAAAACTCCATCACCTATTTCTGCCCAAGGATGTCCTGGATTTGGAGTTGTAGCAGTAGCAAAATGTATAACAGAAAAAACAACAAAAATAAGTGCTAAAGTATAAGCAAAATAGTGAATAGAAATCTTTGAAAAAAGATTTCTGGGACTTATTTTTATTGGATTTAATTTATTAAATTTACTAAACATAATATACAACTATATTATATCAAAAACACCACAGAAATCATATAGATTTTAGTGGTGTTTTTGATAAAAATTGTGGATAACTTTATGCTTATTTATATATTTTTATAATTTTAAATTTATTATCTTATTTCCCATCCATTTAAAGAAATTTTATTATAAATTTTGTCCATTATTTCGTTTATTTCACTATCACTCAAAGTTCTATCATAAGATTGAAAAATTAATCGATAAGCATAAGAAGTTTTATCCCCCTTGGTAAATTTATCAAAAAGGTATGGGTCTTTCACAAGTAATTCTCCCCCATTTTCTTTTAAGATTTTATAAAGTTCTTCGTTTTCTTTTTCATTCTTGATCCAAACTGCTACATCACGAGTCATAAATGGATAATTGCTCCATAACTTAAAAATGCTTTGAGGTCGAGAAGTTTCCTCTGAAGAGCCTTGGGAGCGCGACGGCGCAAGCACGAGGAATTTTCTAGTAAGAAAATATCCGTGCTCTTCAGAAGAAATCTTCTCGCGAACAAAATTCTCCAAACTCATCTCAACTTTATTTTTCTTATCTACATAAGCTACACGAATTTCTTCCTTTGTCCCGCCGTAGTCTTCAGCAGAGGCGGATCCTGATCTCAAAAACACATTTCCAATTTCAAATATTTTAATTTCTGAGATTTCCAAAAACGGAGCATTCAATCTATTTAATTCATAAGATTTATTAAGTCCATCTAATAAATTTGTGCGCAAGAAATTCTTGTCCGAAGCACTGGCCATTATTTCTACTTCCCCTTTTTCCACCAAAGCATAATTCATAACTTCTTTATATCCATCCTCTATAAGTTTACTTTTTGCTATGCAAATATTTGCCCAAATTTCATTATCTTTATGATTAAGTTTCAAATCAGGTAAAAGAGGTACTATTTTATCATAACCATATACCCTTCCAATCTCTTCTGCCATATCATAACTTCCTGTAATATCTAATCTTTCTTTTGGCACTACCACTTCCCACATACCCGGTGTGTGGGAAAAAGTATAATTATAATTTTTTAAAATCTTTTCTATCTCTTCATCTTTTATTTCTACACCTAAAACTTTAGATATATATTCTCTACTAAAAGTAATTTTTCTTTCTTCCTTTTTGTCATTATATATATCAATGATGTTTTCTAATTCTGCCCCCTTACAAGTCTCTAATATTAAAGAAGAAACTTCATTCATTACAGGATCACACCAATCAGGAATGATTTCATTCTCAAATCTTTTAACAGCATCTGTCTGAATACCAAAGACTCTTGCAGTCTTCCTCACAGAAACTGGATCAAAATTTGCTACCTCTATCAAAATATTTTTTGTATTTTTATCTACCTCAGCTTTTGTGCCACCTTTTACCCCAGCGATAGCTACAGGATCTTTTTCATCTGAAATTATTAAATTATTCTCATTCAATTCGACAACTCTTTCTTTACCCAAATTTTCATAAGAAAGCAAAGTTATTTTCTCTCCAGCTTTTGCGTTTCTTACTATTAATTTTTCACTTTCTAATTTATCCAAATCAAAAGCATGTATTGGCTGTCCTCTATCAAAAAGTATAAAATTGGTAATATCCACAATATTATTTATACTCCTCTGCCCCACACTTTCGAGTAACTCTTTCATCCATAAAGGAGACTCTCCAATCTCAATATTTCTAATTATTCTCCCCATATATCTTCTACATAAAGGAGATTCTATTTCAATTTTTAAAGACGTATTCGTGCTCTCCAGAAGAACATTCCGCGAAGCTGTCAATTTCACCCCCAAAATTCCAGCAATTTCTTTAGCGACACCGTAATGAGAAAGCAGGTCATGCGCTCTGTCTGGTAAAACTTTCATATCAAAAACAGTATCCCCATTTGGCCTGTCTGCGGAAGCAGGCAACTTTTCTACTGATTCCAATTCACAAATTTTAAAAGTAATAAGATTTGCTAAATCTTCTTCTTTTGGAATTTCTTTTATATATCTTTTAAGCCAGTTATAACTGATTTTCATAAACTAAAATTGATTAAGTCTTAAGTCTCCTTGATAAGAATGTCTTACATCTGGAATTTTGAGTTTGTTGATGATAAGCGTATCAAGTCCCATACCAAAAGCAAAACCTTGATATTTCTCCCCATCAATTCCACAATTCTTTAAAACATTTGGGTGGACCATTCCTGCACCGAGTAATTCTATCCACTTATCTCCTTTCTTCAAATCTATTTCAAATCCAGGCTCAACAAATGGGAAAAAAGATGGACGTAAGCGAATGTCCACTTCTTCCCCCTCAAAAAATCTTTTAAAAAATTCAAGTAGTACTCCTTTCATATGAGCGACAGAAATATCCTCTCCTATCATAAGTCCTTCGATTTGATAAAATTGCATTTCGTGAGTTGCATCTGTTGATTCATTTCTAAAAACTTTCCCTGGTACCACAATAGCAAAAGGTGGCAGACCTCCCTTCTTTACTAAATCTTCCATAAACCTTATCTGAGTATTTGAAGTGTGAGTACGGAGAACTTTTTCTTTTT
>CAZUAA010000012.1:3252-17908 GCA_964618365.1 uncultured Candidatus Saccharibacteria bacterium
GATCCTTAGGTACATTGAGTGCATCAAAGTTATACCACTCATCTTCAAGTTCAGGACCAACCTCCACCACGAAACCAAGATCTTTTAAAATAGAAACAGCCTCATTAGCGATGAGTGTAAGTGGGTGTAAACTTCCTTTTTGATATTTAAATTCATTATCTTCCATTTATACAATATAGCATTTCAAGCTTAAATTTAAAAGTTTATTTCTTAAACAACTGTTCTGCAAGATTGCAATACTCGCACTCACTTTTGGATGAACCATAAGGTTTGAAATGGCATTCATTATTTACAAATTCACCAGTTTTCAAAGATTCATCGTAATCCTTTATATCTCTCTTTAATAAATCAATCTTTTCTTTGTCGATAGATGTCTCATACAAAGCATTTTTATTACCTATATCTTCCTCAAGAAAAAGAAGTCTTGATTTAAATACTTTTACATTTTTATCATCCCCTTCTAAAAGATATGAATACATTGCAAGCTGACGCATAAGGTCAGACATCCTTCCGTCATCACTCATTTTCTCTATCATATTTTTTGTTTTAGAACTTCCTGTTTTAAAATCTGTTACCATTATTTCTCTATCTCCTAGATACTCAGTAAGGTCAATTTTTCCATACATAGTAAGGTTTGGAAAATCTTTTGAAGACAAAGACACTGATCTTTCAGATTTATATTCTTTGTTTAATTTTTTGTAGTAATTATTTATCCATTCGATTATTGAAAGTTCGGCCTTTTTAGAAAGTCTTTTTAAATCTATTTTATTTTCTATACCTTCCTTTTTAAATTCCTTTTCTATTTTTAATTTAAGTTCATCTTCTTTAGGTAAAGTATCTGATTTTAAAATAAACTCAATCATAGCGTGTACCACAGTCCCCAACGCTAAATGCATCGGCTTTTCTTCTGGAAGTCTGAGAAAATTTCTAAAATACCATTTCCAAGGACATTCAAAAAAATTATTGAGCATCGAAACTGAAACTCTCAAACTCTCATAATTTTTATTTACCAATTTTTTAATTTCATCTATCAAATTTCCTTCAAAATTTTTGTTTAAAATATTAGTATAAACATCTGCTCCAAGAGAGAGTATCTTATCTTCATTTTCCTTAGCAGTAGTTTTTATAAAATGCTCATCTGATAAATCATTTAATATAGATACTATTTCCATATCATTCCCATTGTATCCCTCCCTAGAATAAGATAAATTGCAAAATCTTTTAGCACGAGTAATTGCCACATAAAGCTCCCTTTTAGCTTCTTCAATAGTGCGAAGATTTATATGCTCCTTGATCTTTTCTGGCAATGTAAACCCGCCTTTTTTAGAAGAGAGAAGTATTTCTTCATTCATATGAGCAATCCAAACAGCTTCATACTCAAGCCCTTTTGATTTATGTAATGTCATTACTTTTATACCATCATCACCCCCAAATGAAGCAAGCTCTATATTGGTATTATAAGATTCTAGACGATTCAAATATTCTATAAAAGAACAGAGGTCTGCCTTCTTATTCTTCTCTTCAAACATTACCGCCAAATGAATAAAGCTTCGAACTACTTCTACCCTGTCCAAAAGCTCACTATTGTTATTTGATGTTTTTATAAGTAAATCATTCCCTAAAATATTTACAATATTACTCAATCTTTCTCCACTCAAAGTATTTACCCAATTTTCTAATTTCTTACCCCAGATATAAATAGAGTCAGACTCGGAAAAAAGATCACTCTTTTTTGAACTTATAAATTTTTCTATTGTTAAATCTTCTCCTTTATTTTCTTTAAGGAATAGAAGGGCATCCAATCTATCTACCCCACTTGTCTCATCAAGTAATGATTTTGATAAAGTGAGTGGATCTGTAGGGTCAGAGACAATCTTCATCACTCTCATAAGGTAATCTGATTCAATCTTTGAAAACAAAGACGAGCCGAGAGAGCTTGCTACGGGGAGACCCATATTCCCTAGTATTTCTACTGCCGTTTTTACATGATAATTCCGTGGCACAAGTAAGGCGCATTCATTTGGGTCTACCCCATCATTTATTTTTTCTTTAAAATAAAGTCCCGCCCCTATAATCTCATCTCTGGGGTAAAAATATTCCGCAAGATTAATTTTGTCACCACTTCCCAAATTACTGTTTAATTTATCTTTCGCTATATGACTCTTTAAGATATCGTCGGCTAAAGAAAGAATCTCTTTGGTCGAGCGATAATTCTCTATAAGGATTATAAGTTTTGGTTTACCAAAAATATGAGAAAATTCTTCAAAATAAGAAATGTTAGCACCTCCAAATCCGTAAATAAGCTGACGATCGTCCCCCACCACAAAAATATTTGGAGACTCTACATCCTGCCAAACAGCCTTAAGGAAATTGTTCTGTATTCCACTCGAGTCTTGATGCTCATCTACAAGTACATACAAATACTCTTCCCTAATTTCATCTCTCACATCAGAAAAGTTTTCCACCAGCGACACCGTATACTCAAGGACATCATCATAATCCATCAAAGAATTCTCTCTTTTCTTATCTTCATAGATTTTATAAAACTCTACCACTTCTTTTGTTCGCTCTAGTGATTCAATCTTTTTTAAAACTTCCTTTTTAAGTTCACCCTTATTATCCCCCCTTGTAGAAATACTATCTTCGCTATTTTTCAAATCTTCTATGTCTTTATCTATATAAGACATAAATTCATCACCTGTAATTCTCTCTCTTTTTAAAAGAGAAATTAGTTGCTTTAACTCTCCAAAATACATTGCTCTATTTGAAAGTGGGCTGATATGCTCCCATTCATTTTCATTTAATATTTCATCCACAAGATAAACAGCATCTTCGTCAGAAAGTAATTCTGGTACTTTTTTAAAATCCAAAAGTTCATAATATTTTTCAACAAGAGATATAGAAAAAGCATGGAATGTAGATATTGTAACTTCTCTACTTCTTTTTCCAATATACCTCTCAAGTCTTTCCTTCATAGCTCCTACTCCCGAATTAGTAAATGTAAGACAAAGGATAGACTCTGGTGCAGTGTCAGTACTCTCTAAAATATTCCCAATACGTAAAGATAATATTTGGGTCTTCCCTGTGCCAGGCCCCGCTACTACCATCACCGGCCCATCGATAGACTCCACAGCTTCTCTCTGTCTTTCATTTAGCCCCAGTATTGCCTTTTCAAAATCTTTGTTTGTCATAAATTATTTATCTAAATTGATTAAATTTATTTTTAAATCCTCCCCAAACCATTCTTTTATAAAATTATTAAAATTCTCATTTTCTTTTGTTTTATATATTTCTAATTTTCCATTTTTAGAAAAGAATTCTTCTCTCTCCGGGAATTCTTTAAAATATTCTCGCAGATAATTAGGGATAAGCTCTTCTTGGTATATCCAATTTTTAATTTTGGGAAATGATTTTTTGAAATCATCTTTCTTTATCCCATAATGTGTACAGAGCAGTGCCCCTTTTGTAAAACTATCACCCACTAAATCCCTAAATGATTCTATATATGGCAAAGTTTCTTCTTTTTTTTCTATCTTATATGCCAAATCCTTCATTGGAATTTTTATATAATCCTTAATATGATTTCTAAAAAATTCTTCATAAACTTCTGATTCACACGTCCGTGGAGTTGCAAATATTACGGTCTTTTCATTTGGATCAAAAGACTCTACTGTAGGGCGGACAATACCAAAAAGAATTCTCCCAAAATATTTTTCATCTTTCCAGTCGCGAAGTCTATCATAGATAGTCGAGCTTATAGTATTACAAGCAAGGATCACCCCCATACAATTCATCTCTCCATAAAGAAAATCTAAAGCTTTTGTAGCAATTATAAATAGTTCATCTCTAGTCTTATAACCATAAGGCATATTGGCCTGATCCCCCAAAAATATATAATCATAAAGAGGTAATTTCTCTTTTAAATGCTTTAAAACAAAGAGCCCCCCAAGCCCTGAGTCAAACACCCCAATACTTCCCTTTTTATCCATAAAGGCATTATATCATCTATTCTTTAGTTAGATAAGCTAGAAAATAATCGCGTTTATAGATACGATTATTAAACGTCGTATAGCTTGTTTTCTTCTCTAAATTTAAAATTTTGAAATATTTACTATAAGTTTTTATAAAATCTTCTCGAGAAAAGACTCTCTCGGTAAGACCTATCTCTTTTATCACATAAGTATCATACTCTTTCCCTGGGCTATTTTTTAATAAGTTTTTTACATTTTTATTTCAATCTTTACAAAGTGCACGAACAAAAACAAAGCCACCCTTTTTCAAAACTCTACTCATTTCCGAGAGATAAATTTCTCTCCCTAATTCATTCAAAGAATTTGAGGATGTAACATCTAAAATAACATCTATGGAATTATCTGGTATATCATATTTTTCTCCTATATCTCCTAATCTATAATCGACAATTACACCCAATTCTTTTGCTCGAGTCTTGGCCAAATTTAAGGCAGTTTTAGAGATTTCTATTCCTATTACATTATTCCCTAAATCACTCAAATAATTTGAATTCCTCCCAGTACCACAACCAAGATCAAGAATATTTAAATTTTCAAGTTTTACTTTCTTTTCTTTCTTAAGAAACTTCAAAAAACGTAATGTATCCGCCTGCGGACCATCATTTTTAGTAACAAGTTTTGGATTGTTATACTCTCTTTCCCAAACACCACCTTGATGAGACATAGTATTTTACCCTATCCAATGCATTAGATAAGCAATAAAAAGAATAGAAGCGAGGAGTCCAAGCACTGGTTGAACTTTAGATAAAATACCAATAATAATGACAATTATTATAACTTTCACTAATCCGAGAGCGAGAAGTGAGGTCCATATTATTTGTAAATAATTTTCTATCATAATTTTTATTTTAACAAGAATCTTAATGTGGAAACTAAACGTATCTTTTTGTATTCAGGTGAACCAGGATCTTTTTCTGTGATATCAAAGACTCCTTGATTTCCACGAGAAACTTTACCGACAGATGAACCAGAATTATCTGCAAATTGATCTGCAGTATTTTTAGCATTTGCCACTGCTTCAGAAAGCATTTCGGGTTTGATACTATTTATGTCTGATAATTCAAAAGAAACATTACTTTGACTAAGTACTACCCCACTTTTCATCAAAGGAAGAGTATCTGCTGAAGTAATTTTAGCTAAATCAACTTTTTTTGTATAAACAGAAATTTGATTATTTGCATTATATCTAAAACTTGCATTTCCATAAGTATCTTGATAAATATTTGCTGGAGCAACACTTATCTCACTATCTTCAAAACCTTTACTTTTTAGAAATGTTTTAATGGCGGTTATATTCTTTTCTATTTCTGAATACATTTGAGTTACATCATTTGATTTAACTTCAAAAGTCATTGACCATATAGCAGTATCGGCTTTTACAATTCTTTCAGAAAGACCTTTAACCTCGACATAAGTCCCCTGTTTAGAAAAACTTGTAGCAGCAAAAACACAAGCGACTGATAATAAAACTGCAAAAATAATAATAGCAATCCCTATAAACTTCTTATTGTTTGTCACATTATTTGTTATATTTTCCATATATACATTATATCATAGATTTGAAATTTTTGGCGGAGGGGGGGAGGTCGGTCACTCTCGTGGATATTTTATTTCATAAACTCATAAAGTATCTCACTCGCTCGACCCCCACTCGGGTACTCGGACTATCGTCCGGCTTAGCGCACCCTCGGTTCGAATCTCCCCTATCCTATAAAATAAATCACCCAATGTTTTCACATTGGGTTCATTATTTTTTTGCGGAGAGGGGGAGATTCGAACTCCCGGTGCGGTTTCTCAAACACAGTCTTTCCAGGACTGCCGTTTAAACCACTCACGCACCTCTCCAATACCTTCCAAAAAGAAGGTAATATTTATCTAATATCAATAAATTAATACTAGAATATACGAAGAACATCTGGGTCCTATAATACTAGAAAATCTAATAAAAGCAAAATTTTAATTCAAACTCCCTCTTAATTTATTTATTCTATCTAGAACTGGAGGGTGGGTAGAAAATAAATTACCAACTTTTTTAGCAAAAGATCCATCTCCTTTAGGATTTGAAATATAAAGATGAGCTATTGCACCTGACTGAACTCTCATCGGTCTTGCATTTAAAGATATCTTCTCAAGTGCAGAAGCTAGTCCTTCTGGGTAGCGCGTAAGCAAAGCTCCTGTTGCATCAGCCAAATATTCTCTTTTTCTTGAAATTGCAAATTGAATTAATGTTGCAAAAATAGGGGCAAAAATTGCAAGGAGAATACCCACCAATGCAAAAATACTACCATTCCCCTCTCTGCTATCACCACCACCTCTACCACCAAAAAGAATTCCTCTCATCATCATATCTGAAACAATAGATACGAATCCAGCTAAGACTACAGCCACAGTAGAAACAAGCATATCTTTGTTCCCTATATGAGCAAGCTCGTGAGCTATCACTCCTTCTAATTCTGTTTTATTAAGAATTAATAAAAGTCCAGTTGTGACAGCAACTACTGCATGTTTTTTATCTCTACCTGTCGCAAAAGCATTTGGAGAAGAGTCCTCAATCACATATATCTTAGGCATTGGAAGTCCAGCCGTTATGGATAAATTCTCTACTATATTATACAAATCAAAATATTCTTCTCGAGTTGCAGGGTGAGCCTTTGCAATAGAAAGTGCAATTTTATCTGAATACCAGTAACTTACAATGTTCATCACAATAGAAAAAATTACAAAGATATAAAGAACGCTTGCATTATCATAAATCCTTGCAAAGATAAATCCTATTGCAATAACTATGATAAAAAATGTAGTCATAAGTAACCATGTCCTTCTAACATTTTGCCCTTGATGTGTATAAAGTGTCGCCATAATTATATAAGAAAAATTGGAATTAATATTGATTTATCTTTTGATCTATCATCAGAAGGATTATCATTTTTTATTTCAATATAAGCTTCTCCACCATCATGAGGAGGCAAGCCTTCAGAAAAATCTATAAATGTATGGAAATTTACTTCTCCAGAAGTCATCCAATTACTAACAGCAGTTCCGTGTCCAGCCTTGAGTAATTTTTTATTCTTATCTAAAATATTTACTAAAATATTTCCCTCAAAAAAATACCCACCTTTTACAGTACCAACAGCATTTAAGCTTCCTATTAACCCATCTCCTGGATTTATTGAGAAATAGATCAAATCATCTTTATTTCCTTCAATCAAATCATCTTTTGCTTTGTCTTTTTTTAATTCAGAATCTTGATACCCTAAATCACTCTCAAAATAAGAAGACATATTTTTATTATCTTTTATTGAATAACAAACATCCTTATTTTTATACATAAAAATAAGGGCCCAAATCATAAGAATAATTAGGATAAATAATAAAATTGTATTTAATTTTGAACCATAAAATTTATTTTGCATAAATTTTTTTATTTAAAACTTAACTTCTACTGGATTCTTTGCATCACTATCTTGCTCTAGTTCAAAGAATTCTAATGCTTTAAAATTAAACATACCTGCAATAATATTCCCTGGGAACATCTGAACTCCAGTATTGAAATCACGAACATTACCATTGTAGAATCTGCGTGAAGCCATTATTTTATTTTCTGTATCAGAAAGTTCTCTTTGCAATTCTAAAAAGTTCGTATTAGCTTTTAATTCTGGGTAAGCCTCTGCGATAGCAAAAAGTGATTTTAAAGTACCTGTAAGCATATTATCTGCTTCACCTTTTTCTGCTACAGTCTGTGCTCCCATTGCTTTTGCACGAGCTTCTGTCACTTTTTCAAACGCTGTACTCTCGTGAGTAGCATAACCTTTCACAGTATTTACAAGATTTGGTATTAGATCATAACGGCGCTTTAACTGGACATCAATATCTGCCCAAGCTTCTTCTGTGCGATTACGAAGTGTAATAAAACCATTGTATTTAACAACGAGATATAACCCAAACAAAACTATAACTCCTAAAATAATATAAACTATCATATTTTTATAAATTTAAAATAATAAAGCGACTTTAAAATACAATCATATTATAACACATTACCCCGTTCCGACGAAAGGAGGAACGGGGTAAATTTTCTTATATTTTAAATAATCTTTATTTAGTTTTCTGTAAATTATTCCAAATTACCAAAAGTGGACTTGCTAAGAATAGAGATGAGTATGTTCCAAAAAACATTCCAATGGTAAGTATTATTGAAAACATTCTGGTGCTTTCGGGTCCAAAGAATACTAAAGCCAGCAATGCTATTATCACAGTAAATGAAGTAGCGAGCGATCTCTTGTAAACTTGTTTCAAACTATTACCAACAGTCTCTTCAAAAGTCTTAAAATGTCCAATTCTGATATTTTCACGAACACGATCAAATACAACAATAGTATCAGAAACAGAAAGTCCAAGTATTGTAAGTATTGCAACTACAAACAGTGTGTCTATTTCAAAACCATTAATGTATCCAAGAAAAGCAAGAACTCCTGTTGGGATTAGAGTATCGTGAATAAGAGCCACAATAGCAATAACTCCATATTTCCAAGAAGAAACTTGTTTTGAAACTTGTCTAAAAGAAAATGCAATCCAAAAAATAATTCCAAGAGAAACTAGAATAAAAGAAATTATAGATTTTCTTACAAGCTCATTACCTACAGAAGGACCGATAGAAGTAAAGCTTTCTTCATATGCACCACTTCCCAATGATTCTAAAATTTTATTCTTTTCATCTTCGTTTATATCTCTCATCTTCAAACTGTATCCATTCTCCCCCATTGGCTGAACTAAAACCTCTCCAAAAGATAAAGCTTCTACCGTATTTTCTACCGATTTTTGATCTGGTCTTACTGATCCATATCTCACTTCTAAAAGTGATCCTCCTTTAAAATCTATTCCAAAGTTGAGTCCAAAATAACTTATAGAAAATATTGAAAGAGCCACTAAAACAATTGAGATGATTACAAATATTTTTTTGTTTTTTATTATAAACATATAATTTATTAAGTTATTTTAAGGTTATGCCTTGATAACTTCTTTAGCACTACTAAATCCCGACCCAAATATAAATTCTGTAAATTTATTTTTCTTTTTTATATCAAGAGCATAAAGGAACAATCTTGTAACAGAAACAGCGGAAACAAGGGAAGCAATCACGCCGATCAAGAAGACGAGTGCAAATCCTTTTATAAGAGATGTCCCAAACCAATAAAGAATAACTGCAGTAATAATACTTGAGATGTTTGAATCGCGAACAGAGAGCCATGCACGCTTGAATCCATGATGGATAGAATCTCCTACCCCATCTCCAGCACGAAGTTCTTCTTTAATACGTTCAAATATGAGCACATTCGCATCAACTGCAATTCCAATAGAAATGATAAACCCTGCAATACCTGCAGCAGTCAAGGTCACTGGTACAAACTTAAATATAGCAAGCATAGCAACTACATACATAGACAAAGCAATAACAGCAATTAATCCAGGAAGTCTATACCAAAATACAAGGAATATCGCTATTGCTAAAAATCCTAATATAACAGCTTTAACTCCTGCTTCTGTAGCTTGAGCTCCAAGAGATGGACCAATAGTTTCGGTTGAGATAAGAGATATAGGTACAGGTAATGCTCCTGAGTTAAGTCTCCCAACTAAAGTCTTTGCATCAGCTGGAGTAAAATTACCAGATATTTGAGCACGCCCCCCAGTGATAGCTTCATTTACAGTTGGAGCAGATATAACTTGACCATCCAAGAATATTGCGACTGTTTTTCCTACATTTTCTTTAGTTATCTTTTCAAACAAAGCTGAACCTTCTTCGTCAAAAATAAGAGAAACCACAGGTTCACCAGTTGTCTGATCAAATTCAAGAACTGCCTTGTCTAGATATTTACCGGTAAGTTCTGTCATAGCATATCTTGAGTTAGGATCTATTACAGCATTCCCGTCTGCATCTATTGTTATATTTTGAGCCACCTGATCAGCATCCATACTTTCTGTCCTGAAATCAAGAAGTGGTGTCTGTCCGATCATTTCAATTGCTTTTGATACATCAGTCACACCGGGGAGATCCACAATAAGACGTTCTTCTCCTTGATTAGAAAATCCTCCATTCTGAACTTGGATGCTAGGTTCTCCCACGCCAAAAGCATTCACTCTTCTTTCTATAACATCACGAAGAGCAATCATAGAATCAACAATCTGAGATTGTTCTATTTGAGAAATATCTGCTTTATAAACTAAATGAGTTCCCCCTGAAAGATCAAGACCTAGTTTAAAAGGAAATCTGGCTGTCCATTTATAAGGCACAGTAGTCTCTGCTCCACTTTCTTGTGAAGTTAAAATCTGATGACTCATTTCTGACTGATAAACGAACAAACCAATACCAACACCTATTATTAATATTACCAAAGCTTTAATTCTTGTTTTCCACATAATAGGCCTATTTTAGACCTTTTTTCATTAAAAATCAATCAAAAATTGATTTATTGATTTTTATCAATAAATATGGTATAATATACTTATAATATAAAAAGATAAAAATAAATAATTATCTTTTTAGACTAAAAAACTAAAAATAAAAAGATGACGAGCCCCGCGATAATTCTATACCAACCAAAGATTTCAAATGAATGGGTCTTTAAGTAATTGATAAGCCATTTAACAACGAGAAAAGCAACAAGGAAAGAAACAATAAAACCTAAAGATAGTACTCCCCACTCCCCCTTCTCAAAAGAAAAACCTGATTTATATATATCGTAGAGACTAGCAAGAAACATAGTAGGAATAGCAAGTAAAAAAGAAAATTCAGCAATTAAATTTGCTTTTAATTTCATACTTCGCCCAGCTATTATCACAGCTCCAGACCGAGAGATTCCTGGAATTACAGCCAAAGCTTGAGCAAAACCTAATATTAAAAGTTCTTTAACAGACAAATCCTTTATATCTTCTTTTTCGTACAAGTCCGACTTGTGCGAAATTTTATTTCTTTTTTCAAAATAAAGTATAACTACTCCACCCAAAACCAGCATAATAGATGCAAGCAAGGTGTTACCTATTAATAAAGATTTGATTATCTTGTAGAGCAAAAATCCTATAATACCAGTAGGAATAAAAGCAATTACTATATTTTTTATATAAGAAAAAGAAGAAAATATTTTCTTAAAATAAATTACAAAAACGGCCAATATCGCTCCTAATTGTATTATTATTTCATAACTTTTTATAAATGAAGTGAGAGATATATCCAAAAAATACCGAACAAAATCTATATGCGCAGTTGAAGATATAGGCAAAAATTCTGTTATACCCTCTACTACTCCTAAGATAAAAGATTGCAAAAATGTCATATTTTTTTAAAAATTCTAATAAAAATTAACCCTACAATAATTCCCAATAACCACCCAAACAAAATATCTAAAGTGAAATGAACACCGAGAATAATTCTAGACAATCCAATAAGTAATGAAGAAGTAATGACAACTATCCCTAATTTTTTATTTATAGAATAAATCACAACACCTAAAACCATAGAAAAAGATGAATGAGAAGAAGGAAAAGAAAAACCACTTTCAGAAATTATAAGTCCAGAAGTTTCTGGTCTATCTATTTTAAACAATAATTTAATCCCCTGTGACAAAAACCAAGCAAAAAAAGATGAAAGAAATAAAATTGAAAAAGTATACATTTTCCTTACCTTACTATAAAAAACCCAAATGAGAATAAATACTGGCAATAAATAAACATAAATATACGAAAGAAAAATAGCGAAATGTTTTACAAATGCATATTCAGAAAAACTAAAAATAAAATCAGTAATCATTTTTTATTCTTTGCTACTTGTAATACATTCTTAAGAAGCATAGCAACAGTAATAGGCCCTACACCACCTCGAGTAGGAGTAATATAAGAGGAATGTTCTGAAACAGATATGAAATCTACATCCCCCACCAGAGAGCCATTGTCTTCTGATGTCCCTGCATCTATCACAATGACCCCATCTTTTACCATATCCCCAGTCAGGAATCCACCTTGTCCAATAGCAGAGATGATGACATCTGCAGATTTAATTAATTCTTTTGCATTTTCTGTATGACTATTTACAATACTTACATTAAAGCCTTTTTGTCTTAAGAGATGAGAAACTGGAAGCCCCACTAATTTACCTTGACCTAAAACTAAAATATTTTTTTCTTTTAAATCCAAATTAAGACTATCAAGTATATAAATACAAGAAAGTGCAGTAGGATAGCCCATCACATCTTCTCCATTATAAAATTTCCTATTTGCAACTTCCCCAAGACAATCAACATCAAGATTTGGATCTATAGCATTTAAGACTCTTTCTCTGTCTATGTTGTAAGGAAGTGGAAGTTGAACAATAATCCCACACATAGAAGGAACCTTGTTTAAATTTTCAATCTCTTCTATCAATTCTTCAGTCGTTATGTCTTCACTAAATTCTGCTGTACGAAATTTAATACCCACAGATTCTGCAGTCTTGGCTTTAATTCGAACATATGAAGCTGAAACTGGATCACTACCAACCAAAATATCACAAAAAATTGGAACAAAAGGAAGAATAAGGACTTCTTTTTTTAAGTCTTCCAATATTTCATCTCTAATTTTTCTTCCATCAATTATTTGCATATAATTCATTATACCCTTCCTAACTACTTATTTATCATATACCTAAAAATTCATTCCTCATATCATCTTTATGAGCAACTCTTTTATATCTACCCATACCCATCAATATACCAATTCCTATGAATTCTGTCAGCAAATGAGACCCACCATAACTCATAAAAGGCAATGTGATTCCTGTCACAGGCATCACACCTAAATTCATACCTATATTTATAATAAAATGACTCATAAAATATATTGCAAGGCCTGTCCCATATAAAATTTCAAAATTAGACATTCCAAGAAGTGAAATATGTAAAATTCTCCAAACAATAAAACCAAGTAATATGAATAAAAGTATAACACCAACAAAACCCCACTCTTCAGAAAAAGCAGCAAAAATAAAATCAGTCTGGTATTCTGGAAGAAACTTAAGTCTAGATTGTGTGCCAAAGCCTACACCCTTACCAAAGAATTGCCCTGAGCCGACAGCGATAGTTGATTGATATACATTATACCCAGATCCTTGTAAATCAGACATAGGATTTACAAAGCTTATTATTCTTTCTTTCTGGTATGTTTTAAAAACAAATCCCCATAGTATAGCAAATGATATAAACATAATACCTAAAATAATTAAAAGATGCTTTCTAGATACACCAGAGACTAGTATCATCCCAAACCAAATAAGAAAGATAATTATAGCTCCACCAAAGTCTGGCTGCAAAAAAACAAGTATAAATGGTATGAAAGCATAAAGCCCTGAAATTAAAATGTGTTTAAAATTTTCTATCTCAACGTGACGACGAGAAAAATATTTGGCAAGCATAAGTATCACAATGATTTTCATCATATCTGATGGCTGAAAAGAAAATCCCCCAAAAGAAAACCAAGATTGAGCTCCTTTTGCAATATGACCAAAAAAGAAAAGCATTACAAGTAACAATGAGAAAAATAAAAACAAAGAAACCAAAACATCAGTCCTTTTCAAAAATCTAAAATCTATAAAGGATAAAAAGACTAGAACAACAAAAGATATACCGATCCACATTAATTGATGCTCGAAATATGATGATTCATCAGTAAAAGACTTCATCGTAACAAGGCCAAAACCCAAAACTGGAATAATAAAAACAATAAGAAGCCAGTCTATCCCCGATGAAATTTTATTAAAAATATTTTTTTCTTGAATCATTTACTAATTAAAAAGGAAGCTTGAATGGATTAAACAAAGGCAGGACATCAAACCTAACAGCCTCTGTATTAAAAGGTAATGGCCATGTGAAAAATAGATCCAAACTGTTTTTGCTCTTTAGTCCACTTTTTACAGTCTTGGATACATTTATAGCATTACCATCTATATCATAGACTATAGCCACAACAGGAAACTCCGGTAAATCATAATTTGAATCATTAACAACTCGAGCTTTGAGAAGTGGAGATGTATCCTCTTCTTCTAAAACTATTTTATCAACTGAAATAGGAAGAGATTGTATTTTAGGCTCTTTTTTATTCCAAACGTAAGGTGAAGTAAATTCAAAAGAAACACTTTTTATCTCTCCAATACTTGCTTTAAATCTTGGCTCAAATATTGGAAACTGCTCATTTGGGGGAAGGAATGTACTTCCCTCTCTTCTTCCAATCAATTTATTTGATGAATCATAAACCCTAAATTCATAAGATATGTTTTGAATAGCAGAATTTCTATTCTTATTTTCAACGAGAGCGACTAAATTATAATTACCATCTACTACAAGAAAAGCTCTACTCCAAAGGACTACAGGTGCTTTGGCTTCTTCACTGCATACTAAAGAGCAATTACCACCACAATCCACTCCAGTTTCTAATCCATTTTGTTTACCATCACTGCATGTTGGTTTTTTAAAAATAACAGGATATAAAAAAGCAAAAATTATTATAATAATAACACCCAAAACTATACTAATATATAAAGTTTTTCTTTTAGTTGCCCATGACATAATAATCCATTATATCATATAAATAAACAAAAATCCGCC
>CAZUAA010000013.1:0-5993 GCA_964618365.1 uncultured Candidatus Saccharibacteria bacterium
GTGAACAATGTTACCAGCAGGATGTTTATTATTGATATAATTTAATTATGGAACCACAAACAAAAAGTTGTCAGAATTGTAAGAAAGACTTTACGATCGAATCAGATGATTTTTTGTTTTACGAGAAATTAAAAGTTAATGTACCAAATTTATGTTTTGAATGTGGAATGGGTCGTTTAACTTCTTTGCGTAATGAAATAAATATATATTGGAATAATTGTAATAATTGTGGGAATAAGACAATGTCGCTTTATCACCCAGATTCTAATTACAATATTTATTGTCATTCTTGTTGGTGGGGAGATGGTTGGGATGGTATAAATCAAGGTATAGATTTTGATGATTCTAGACCTTTAATAGACCAAATAAATCATTTACAAAAAATAGTACCAAGGGAAGCTGTTATAGTTTTAAACTCAATAAATTGTGATTATGGTAATAATATTCGAGACTCAAAAGATTGTTATTTTTGTTTTTTAATAGCAGGATCAGAACATTTATTATATTCTATGTGGATGGTAAATGATAAAGATTGCATGGAGGATCATAAGGTAGTCGATAGTGAATTAGTTATAAATTCTGTTGATGTTTCTAACTCTTACAAATCAGCATATTTACAAGATTCATCTGACTGTTCATTTTGTTACTTCTCATATGATTTAAAGGGTTGTAATAATTGTTTATTTTCTTCAAATTTGAGAAATAAATCTTATTGTTTCAACAATAAACAATTAACTAAAGAAGAATACCAAAAAGAATTTGATAAAATTTTTGATGGAAGTTTTGAGACTTTAAATAAAAGTATAGATAAATATAATCTTGTTAGAAGAAATGCTATACACAGGTTTTCTTTTTCATTAAAATCTACTGATTCTATTGGTAATTATTTGCAAAATTGTACTAATAATTATTGGTGTTTTGATGGTGTTGGCAACCAAAACGTAAGAAATGTGGCAAGTATATTGTATTCTAAAGATACTTGTTTTAGTTATTCTATTGGCACACAACCAACAGAGAATATTTTTGGTGGATGTGTAATTAAGGGTGGATCAATGATTAAAAATTCATTTAATATATTTAATTCCAGTTTTTGTTATTTATCCGATAGTTTAATTTCTTGTAGCAATTGCATAGGATGTGTTGGTCTTAAGAAAAAAGAATATTGTATCCTTAATAAACAATATTCAAAAGAGGAATATGAAAATATTTTTGAAAAAATAGAAAAAAATGGTGAACTTTCTAATTTTATTGAACCAAAATTTAGCACTTTTGCTTACAATGAAACTATTGCTAATGATTATTATCCATTATCAAAAGAAGATGCTTTAAATCAAGGATATAGATGGCAAGATGATATACCTATCACAAAAGGAAAGACTACTTTAAAAATTGAAGAAATAAAAGATAACATAAAAGATATAGATAATAATATTTTAAATCATATATTAGAGTGCCAGAAATGTAAAAGAAATTATAGAATTGTTTCAGATGAGCTTTCTTCTCTTAAGAATTTTAACTTGCCAATACCAAGAGATTGTCCACAATGTAGAATGTTTGAACGTAGAAAAATGAGACTACCATTTAAACTCTGGCACCGTAAGTGTATGAAAGATGGTTGTACTAACACTTTTGAAACATCATATTCTCCAGAAAGACCCGAGATCATTTATTGTGAGAAATGTTATCAGCAGGAGGTTTATTAGTATATATTAAGGAAAATTTTAGTGGGGGGGGGTGAATGAAGAGTATTATTATGTTATAATAAAAAATATGGAAAATATATTAGATCAAACAACAATTGATATTATAATTAAACTTTTGATAGCTTTAGTATTGGGTGTAATAATTGGGACTGAGCGTGTTTGGGCTCATAAGACAGCCGGGATGAGAACTTATGCACTTGTATCTATGGGTTCAGCTCTTTTTGTGGTAATATCTAGCGAAATGATAAAAGCTTATGCTTCTTATCCTGGTATGAACCCACTTATGATTGTAGCTCAGATTGTTGTTGGTGTAGGGTTTCTTGGTACTGGACTTATTTTTTCTAAAGATTCAAAAGTAATGGGTCTTACTACAGCGACAGGTCTTTGGGTTTCTGCAGGTATTGGGATGGCTTCTGGATTTGGACTTTTTAATATTGCGATAGTAGCTACGCTCCTTACTCTTTTTATATTTGTTGTGTTGTGGGTCATAGAAGAAAGATTGAAAAAGAGCGTCTTTTTTAAAGAGAATAAAATGGAAGATTCAAATTAGAGTATGGTACTAGATATAGAATTAACATTAAATAGATTTGGGTTAGGTAAAATATCTCAAAATAAATTTCAATTTTTATTTTTGAGATTTTCTTATTGGCCAATTCCAAATAAATATTCTATATCTTTTGAAATTAACTGGAGATTAAAAGAAAAAGAAATAAAAAATATACAATATGACATCAAATGAGATACGAGAGAAATTTTTAAAATTTTTCGAATCAAAAAATCACAAAATAATACCTAGCGCCTCTCTTATTCCCGAGAATGATCCTTCGGTTCTTTTTACAACCGCTGGTATGCATCCACTCGTACCATATTTGATGGGGGAAAAACATCCATTAGGAACTCGCTTGGTGGATGTTCAAAAATGTATAAGAACTGGTGATATAGAAGAAGTTGGAGATTATTCTCACCATACGTTTTTTGAAATGCTTGGAAATTGGTCTCTTGGAGATTATTTTAAAGAAGATGTTATAAAATGGAGTTATGAATTTCTAACATCCCCTGAATATTTAGGGTTAGACAAAAAAAGACTTGCTGTCTCTGTTTTTGCGGGTGATAATGATGCTCCTTTTGATGAAGAAGCTTTTAATACATGGGAAAAATTGGGAATAGATGAAAAACGAATTGCAAAACTTCCAAAGAAAAATAACTGGTGGGGGCCAGCAGGAGAAACTGGTCCATGTGGACCTGACTCAGAAATGTTTTATTGGGTTGGGAAAATAGAAGATATGCCGGAGAGTTTCAATGATGATCATCCATTTTGGCTTGAAATCTGGAATGATGTTTTTATGCAATACAATAAGACGGTAGAAGGAAATTTTGAATCATTGTCTCAAAAAAATATCGATACTGGAATGGGGCTCGAAAGAGTAACTGCTGTGGTTAATGGATTTGATGATAATTATAGAACAGAACTTTTTTGGCCAATAATAGAAAAGATTGAAAAGTTATCTGGACTTTATTATGGAGATAAAACTGACGAGGATTGTATAAAAGAAAATGGAGATTGTTGGATAGAAACAAGGAAATCTTTTAGAATTATAGCAGATCATATTAAGGCAAGTGTTTTTATTATTGGAGATGAAAGGGGAATTGCTCCATCAAATTCTGGTCAGGGTTATGTTCTTCGTCGTTTGATACGTATTGCCATAAGGCACGGTAAAAAACTTGGGTTAAAATCTTTTATAAAAGAACTAGCTATTGTAGTTATAGAAATGTATAAAGACATTTATCCCGAATTATTAAATAATAAGAATTTTATAATAGATAATTTATTAAAAGAAGAAGAAAAATTTGAAATAACACTTGAAAAAGGATTGAAAGAATTTGAGAAGGGGGTGAGTGCTTTTGATTTATTTCAAAGTTATGGTTTTCCTATTGAATTGACCATTGAGTTGGCAAAAGAAAAAGGCATAGAAATAAATATAGAGGAGTTTAATAATAAAATGAAAGAACATCAAAAACTTTCACAAACTGCCTCGGCTGGGATGTTCAAAGGTGGGCTTGCGGATGCAGGAGAAGAAGCAAAGAAGCTCCATACTGCTACCCATTTACTCAATCAAGCTCTTCGAGAAGTTGTAGATAATAAAGTCGCTCAGAAAGGTAGTAACATCACAGCTGAACGTTTGCGATTTGATTTTTCTTGTGATCATAAGCTAACAGATGAAGAAAAGAAAAAAGTAGAAGACTGGGTGAATGATAAAATACAAAGGGGATTAAATGTCATTCGTCGTGAGATGCCACTTATAGAAGCAGAGAAGATTGGAGCTGAGATGGAATTCGGAGCAAAATACCCAGATGTTGTTTCTATTTACTTTGTAGAGGATGAGAATGGGGAAGCCATCTCCAAAGAATTCTGTGGGGGACCTCATGTCTTAAATACTAAAGAATTGGGAGTATTCAAAATCCAAAAAGAAGAAGCCTCTTCCGCCGGAGTCCGCCGTATAAAGGCAGTATTGGAATAACAATTGTGTTATAATTAAAATATTAAAAATTTAACCTAATTTTATGATAAATAAAAACAAAGGTTTTGCAACAATAGCAATTTTGGGGATAATACTAGGTGTTTTGATTATTGGTGGCGGAGCGTATTATATTGGGACAAATAAGAATGTGGAGAAAGAGAAAATGGAAGATATTAAAAATATTGAGAATATGGAAAAAGATAATCAATATTTAACTTATATAGAAAAGGAGCAATTTGGTTTTCAATTTAATTATTTAAAAGATAAGTTTGTTAAAGATTACAAAAATCCAATTGGAGAAACTGTTTATATTGCTGATTGTCCTACAAATGAAGCTGGTTGTGAAGTTCCAAAATTTGTTATAGAAATTAATTCTAATATAAAAAACGAGAATGATTTAAAAAAATATCTTGAAGATAGAACCAATGATTATTTAAGATGTCCATCAAATAAACCAGTATGGGAAGATAATTCTAAAATTGATAATCAAAAATCAATTCAAGTAAACAGAGTTATTTGCGGAGAGCAGGGAAGCATAAAATACCCGCTACCTATTTTGGGAACAATATATAATAGTAAAGCTTATATTCTTAATTTTCAAAAAGGTGAATATATAGGAGATGAAAAAAAAGAATTTGATAACTTAGTTTCTTCTTTTAACTTTATTGATATAAAGGACCCCAATCTTGAATTTTTTAATGGAAATCCTGGAGAAATAAAATCATTAAAAACAATTATCAAAGAAGAATATAGAACTGGATGGGAATTAGGTGTTGATATTTTATCTGATAATCCCAAGTGGGAACCAGGTAATGATGAAGAATTATATTTAAATGAGAGTATGAAAATCAGAAAATTAATCATAGACGAAAAGACAGAGTCATATGAATGTGGTAATTCTGTTAGTGGAGATATAATTCCATCTATTAAGAATACATCAAGTTATGTTGAAAATTTAAAAATAGGTGATATAAAATCTTTTTATGTTACAGGGTTTCATGTTGATAAAATATCAGATATTTGCTTACCATAATTAGTAATACCTAATATTATAAAGATAATAGTGAAATAGCCTTAGAAAAAGTCAAGCTTATGCTTGACTTTTTCTTTTAAATATGCTATGATATAAGTAAGAAGTAAATATCTGATTAATTTTAGATATTTTTTCATTTAAATTGAAATTTTAATTTTTCTAGTTATAAACCATTTAAAATTTAAAAAAGATGAAAAAGTTATTTGTAATTTTAACAGTTGTAGTTTTAGCCGTTTTTACGGCTTGTCAAAAAGAAGATGTGATTAATCCTGAAGCAATTCGTGCACAGCTTGCAAAATTGCAGGTGCCGAATAAAGAAAGAGTAATTTCGGATATATCCGAAAACCTTGTTAAGTCGGCTACGTCTGCTAAGGATGAAGAAGTATTCGTTGTTGTTCGTATTTTTGCACTGGAAGATTGGACGTTTGATATTTATGAAAATAAGGCCATAAAATATTTGGTTTATTATGAATTGGACAAATATAATTATCGTAAAAAATTTCTGACACTCAAACAAACATTTCCAATCATTAACGGGGAGATTGACTCTGAAAATTATTACATTGAAATTGATGGCGTTGGCTGTCGTTTTAATAAAGATTTTCATGCTTCAATAACCGAAAATGCAACAACAATGGTTCATTTTTGTATTTTTGATAATGAAAGCAGGGATATTTTTTCTTATAATTCTGATAATTATGGTGGTTGGACTCCAATTCCACCCATAGCAGATGCTAA
>CAZUAA010000013.1:6003-15295 GCA_964618365.1 uncultured Candidatus Saccharibacteria bacterium
AATTGGAAATTTATTATCTCATACGATAACGGGGAATTTGAACAGAAATTTCCTGGAGAGATATCAAATTATTCAGAAACAGACATAATTACAGTAGATTTTCAGATAAAAAAAGAAAATGCCCTAGCTAAAGTTAAACTTGAAGAGTCTGTTTTTGAACAAAATCCAGGAATAGTTTCTGTAACATTTATTGAAGAAACTAAAGAAGGTGAATGGATTAATTCATTGTACCAACCTGTGTTTAAAACGAAAACTGATCAAACATTTTCTGTTCCATTCAATCCAACATGGATTGTTTTATGTACAGAAGAGTACTGTAGATATTATTACTTAGAGGGTTATTTTATGGGTGAGGATTCTAATGGAATTTTTTACTATAAAATGGACTGAGGGTATTTAATATAAATAAGCATAAAGAGGCTGTCATTACGACAGCTTCTTTTTTGTTGTGGGTAATATATTATTGCACCGGTTTGCGAAGCAAACCGGTGCTTTTTTATGCAAATTTGTTTTTAGATATGATATAATATCTTATATGGGATTTTTGTTTAAAACAAAAAAGAAAGATAAGGTTATTGCCATTTTTGATATTGGTTCTGGTAGTGTAGGTGCTGGTATTGTGAAGATACCATCTGATGATCAATTTATCCCTTCTATTATAAAATCAACTAGGACTGATATTAAAATGAGGAAAGATGGCAATGTATCTTTGTTGTTAGAAGACACATTATCTGCTCTCACTTTTGCTTCTGTTGAACTTAAAAGAATGGGTCATTTTAAGATTGATGAAATACACTGTGTGCTTTCATCTCCTTGGTATATTTCTGAGACGAGATTTATAAAATATTCTAAAGATAAAAGTTTTTACTTTGATAATAAAATAGCAGGCGAAATAGTCAAAGAAGAATTATCTAAAGCTAGTGAATCTTTTTCTCTTAAATATGAACCATTAAAAACAAAACCAGAAATGATAGAGAATCATATTATGGGTGTTTCTTTAAACGGTTATCACATTGAGGATCCAATGAATAGACTTACTAAATCAGCTGAAATGAATATGTTTATTTCTTTATCTCCAGGTAATTTTCTTTCAAAAACAAAAGATGTTCTTACGAAAAATTTTCATAATGCTCCAGTCAGCTTTTCTTCTTTCATTATGGATACTTATCTGGCAGTAAGAGATAAATATGTACATACAACATCTTATTTATTATTAGACATAAGTGGTGAAGTGACGGATGTTGGGGTAGTCTTAGATGGAGTACTTAAAGCTTCCCTTTCTTTTTCTTTTGGAAAAAGAACATTTTTTAAATATATTTGCACTAAATTAGGAATAGAATTAAGAGACGCAGAGGAGATTTTTGGACTTTATAGTAATGGTGAAATGTCTGAGTCATATAAGAAAAAAATATTTCCACTTTTTAAATCAATAGAAGCATCTTGGGGTGAAGCTTTTAGAGAGTGTATAAGTACTCTACCTCGAACACTTATACTACCAAACACAATTTTCTTAACTGCAGATAATGATATTAAAGATTGGTTTGCAAATGTATTAAAGACTGAAGAACATATCCAGAAAATGGTAGAAGGAGAAAAGTGTTCAGTTGTCACCCTTGATGGTCCAGAATTTTTAAAAATGTGTAGTGTAGAAGAGGGTACATGTGATCCTTTCCTTATGGTCGAGGCGATTGCTGTTATGAGAAAAGAAAATAATAAATAATATGTCTAAAATAATACTTGAAGACTTAAAATTTAAAAAAACAAGGAAAAGGATTATTGAAAGTAAAAAGGTTGAATCAAAAGAAGAAGAAATAAAACCAAAACTTTATAAAAAAGAAACTCTGATAAATAAAAGGGATAATGTTTATAATCCACCCAAAAATGAAGAAATTGCCGTCGAGGATGAAAGGATAAACGAATATCTGTCAAAGATTCATAAAAGAGATAGGGTATATAATTTCCCTGATGTTAGAGAAGAAAAAAGAGGATTAAGAAGAAGTTTGACTTTTTTGTTTATCTTAGTATTTTTTGTTGGGGCATTTTATTGGGTTTCTGACTATTTTTACAATGCAACAATTCATATAACAAAGAGAAATGAGATTTTAAATTTAGAAAATAAAAAATTTATTTTATCATCATCAGATGAGAACAATATTGATTTTGAAATAATGATAGTAGAGGCCAAAGAAAAGAAAGAATTGAAATTATCAGAAAAAGAAAATGTTTCTATAAAAGCAAAAGGTGAAGTTGTCTTTTATAATGAATTTGCCACTACCCCCCAAAAGCTTCTAGTGGGAACTTTTCT
Organism: uncultured Candidatus Saccharibacteria bacterium; assembly: GCA_964618365.1. Taxonomy (GTDB): domain Bacteria; phylum Patescibacteriota; class Minisyncoccia; order Phycocordibacterales; family UBA9973; genus UBA8515. Next base: position 8,309 of record CAZUAA010000013.1, read on the forward strand.
CGTAGACGAAACAGGTAAAACATATAAAACAGATTCTGTCGTAACCATTCCTGGATATAAGATGGTGGATGGTAAAAAGGTCCCTGGTGATATAAGTGCTCCCATCACATCTTTTTTGGCAGGGGAATCTTATAATGGTAGTCCAAATAATTTTTATATAAGTGGATTTAAAAATACAGACAAATATAGTAAAATTTATGCCAAATTGAAATCCCCCTTAGTTGGAGGTATTTCTGGCGAGGTCTATAAAATAAGTAATATAGACAAAGATAATATAAATATATTTGCAAATTCTTCACTAAATAATATTTTAGAAAAAAAATTAAAAGCAGAAATCCCAAAAGGTTATATATATTATGAAGGAGCTAGTACTTTAAGTTACGATAATAACAGTGAAGAATATTTTAAAACAGAAAATGCAGATGTGACTATCTCTGGCAAACTCACAGCTATACTCATAAAAGAAGATACTTTAAAAGAAAGCATTATAAAATTATTCTCAAATGAAATAAAAGATAAAGAAATGAAAATGATTGATGTGACAAATCTAAAAGATTTGGAATTTAATTTTAATAATAAAGAACAAGCGGTTGATAAAGAAATAGATAATGTTGAATTTTTAATTTCAGGGGAAGCTAAGCTTTTATGGAATCCAGATATTTTGTTTTTAAAGTCCAAACTGGCCGGAGTTTCAAAGAGTGAAGCGATACCTATATTTAGTCTTGACCCAGGAGTTTCCCATGCATCACTTTCTATTTTTCCTCCATGGAAAAAGTTTTTACCAGAAGATTTATCAAAAATTAATATAATCATTGACTAAAATTATATTTTTGGTATTATAATAATATTAAATGAATCAAAGAAATAGTGAGAATATAGCAATAGGGACAGTTACAGAGGCATTACCCAATACTCTGTTTCGAGTATCTTTAGAAGATGATAAAATCATCATCTCTTACCTTTCCGGTAAGATGCGAATGAATAGAATTAAAGTTTTGGTGGGAGATAGGGTAGAGGTTCTTTTAGATCCTTATGGTGGGAAAGGTAGGATTGTTAAAAGAATCTAGTGAGGACTTGCGTTTTTTATTAAAATAGTGTAGTATAAAAAAATATACGCTTAAGTAAAAATACAGGGTACTAGCCCTATGTTTTTCTTTCGCTTTTAAAAGAGTTATGAAAATAAAAGCATCAGTTAAAAAAATTTGTACAAAGTGTAAAATGGTAAAACGAAATGGTCATCTTCGTGTTATTTGTTCAAATCCTAAACATAAGCAAAAACAATAATTTTTATGAGAATACTTGGTATAACTGTTCCAAATAATAAACATTTAGACATAGCCCTTACTTCTTTATATGGGATTGGGGTCTCTCGTGCTCGATCAATTTTAAAAGAAGCAGGTGTAGATAAAGATCTAAAAGCTGATACATTAACCGTAGATCAAGAGAATGCAATTCGTAAGATAATAGAAAGTATGACAATCGAAGGATCTTTAAAGCGTGAAATATCCGCAAATATAAAAAGATTGAAAGATATCAAATCATACAGAGGTACAAGACATATGAAGATATTACCCGTAAATGGACAAAGAACAAAAACAAATTCTCGAACCATAAGAGGCAACGTTAGAAAGACTATGGCATCTGGTCGCAGAAAGGAAAGTAAGACTTAATACATAATCTAGAAGCTATAACTTAATTTAAATCATATGGGAAAAGTAAAAATAATAACTAAAAAAGAAGAAGAAACAAAAGATGTTGATGCTAATGATGTAGTATCTACTCCTAAAGCTGGATCTAAATCTCCTAAAAAGAAAATCGTTGCTGGAACTTTAAATGTTGAAGCTACTTTTAATAATACAAAGGTGGTTCTTACTGATAAGGAAGGTAATGCACTTTTTTCTTCTTCAGCTGGTTCATTAGGTTTTAAGGGTGCTAAAAAGGGTACTCCATTTGCTGCTTCAAAAGCTGGAGCTGTTATTGGTGAAAAAGCAAAAGCTCTTGGAATAAAAGAAGTTGATGTAAAAGTTAAAGGAGTTGGAAGTGGTCGTGAGCCTACAATCAGAGCTTTCATGGCATTTGATATAGAAATTACAAATATTAGAGATTTAACACCAGTGCCTCATAATGGTCCAAAGCCAAAAAAGCCTCGTCGTGTTTAATAAAAATTAAATTATGAAAAACGTTCAAAAATATAAAATTTGTAGACGCTTAGGTCCTGGAGTGTTTGAAAAGTGTCAAAATACTAAGTTCGTCGTCTCTGAGGGGCGTCATGCTAAAAATGCAAAAAACAAAAGACCAAAAGTTCTTTCAGGTTATGGTCTTCAATTTATAGAAAAACAAAAAGTTCGTTTTATGTATGGTATCAGTGAGAAGCAATTTTCAAAATATGTAAAAGAATCTGTTTCTAAAAAGGGTATTTCTTCTACTGAGCATCTTTTTGAATTACTTGAATACAGACTTGATAATATAGTTTATAGATTAGGACTCGCAAGTACAAGAAGATTAGGAAGACAGCTTGTGTCTCATGGTCACATTTTGGTAAATGGTAAGAAAATTACTGCTCCATCTATGCATGTAAGAGCTGGAGATACTATTTCAGTAAGACCAGGAAGTACAAAGAGCCCACTTTTCTCTGATATGGCAAATAAATTAAAGGATTATAATTGCCCTAATTGGTTAAAGTTTAATATTGATAGTCTTTCTGGGGTTATAGAAGGTAAGCCTAAAAACGTCGAAGGGTTTATCGATCTAAACACAGTTCTAGAGTTTTATAGTCGTTAATATAAGTACGTATGGTGAGTTTTTAATAAATAATATGAAAGCATTTTGCTTTCCAAAATTAATATCATATGTCTGATTCAAATATAATATTACCATCAAAGTTAGGTATCGTCACAGAAGTAGGCACAAAAGGTGTCTATGAAATAGACGGTCTTTACCCTGGGTATGGACATACTCTAGGTAATTCACTTCGCCGTATTATATTATCTTCTCTTACAGGATCTGCTATTACTTCTTTGAAAATAGAAGGAGTAGATCATGAATTTTCAGTTATGGATGGAGTCAAAGAAGATGTTATAACTATCCTTCTTCATTTGAAGCAAGTTCGTTTCAAATTGCTTACAAATGAGCCTCAGGTTGTAAAATTAAATGTCAAAGGACCTAAAATGGTTACAGCAGAAGACATAGAGACTTCAGGTCAAGTAGAAGTCTTAAATAAAGATTTGTATATTGCAGAGATCACCAGTAAAGCAAATCTTTCAATAGAAATGACAGTTGAAAAAGGTTTAGGTTTTGTTTCTAAAGATATGCATCAAAAAACAAAGAATGAAGTTGGAGCAATTTCCCTTGATGCGATATTTACACCTATTCGTAGAGTTTCTTATGAGGTTGAAAATATGCGTGTTGGAGATAAGACAAACCACAATCGTTTACGTATGACAATCGAAACAGATGGTACACTTTCTCCTCGTGAAGCACTTGAGAAAGCCATAGTTATAATGGTAGAACAATTAGAGTCTATCGTTGGATATTCTATTGCATCAAGGAACAAAAAAGAAGAAACAGTAGATGAAGAAGAAAATAATGAAGAAGAAAGTAAAGAAGAAAAAAAGAGTGAAAGTAATACAGAATTTACAGACATTTTAAAAACTAGAATAGATTCACTCGCACTTTCTACCCGCACCTTAAATGCCTTAACAGGAGCCAACATCAGGACTATAGGAGGTGTAGCACGTAAGAAGAAAGAAGATTTACTTGAAATAGAAGGTATCGGAGATAAAGGTATCCAAGAAATCAAGAAAGTTTTAGGGGAATATGGTATAACATTAAAGTAATTTATTAGTAATTTATAAAAGTAAGTATGAGACATCATAATAACATTAGAAAATTTGGAAGAAAGAGAAATCAAAGAAAAGCGCTACTTAAGGGTCTTATGTTGGCATTGATATCTCACGAGAAAATAGAAACAACAGAAGCAAAAGCAAAAGAATTAAGACCAGAAATAGAAAAACTGGTTACAAAGGCAAATCTAGGGACACTTGCTTCTCGTCGTTTGATAATTTCTCGTCTATATAATCTCACAAGTGAAGCAAATAAATTAATCGACGTCATAGCTCCTAAATATAAGGGTCGCAATGGAGGATATACACGCATAACCAAACTTCCAAGAAGATTGGGTGATGCAAGTAAGATGGCTATAATTGAATTTGTATAATTTTATGAAAACAGTATATACAATAAATGCAGATGGTAAGATATTGGGAAGAGTAGCAAGTGAGGCCGCTAAGTCTCTTATGGGTAAAAAAAGTGCTGACTATGCTCCAAATAAAGTTTCAGACGTTATCGTTACTATTGAAAATGCAAGTAAAACAAAAATGTCTGAAGTTAGAATGAATGAAACTCTTCATGAGAGATATTCTGGATATCCAGGAGGTTTGAAATTTGCTACGAATAGAGATATTATAAAAAAACATGGATGGAAAAAGCTTTATGAACTTGCGATTTACAATATGCTTCCTGCAAATAAATTAAGACCAAGAATGTTGAAAAACTTAGTTATAAAAGACTAATATTATAATTTAATTAAATTTAAGATGGCAACAACAAAATCATCCACAAAAGAATATATAAGAGCTGTCGGCCGTAGAAAGACTTCTTCTGCTGTGGTTAAGCTTATTAAAGCAAGTAAGAATACTTATACTATAAATGGTAAAGATTTATCTGATTATTTCAAAACTCTAGAATTACGAAAAATAGTCACAGGTGCTTTTGAGGCATCAGGAGGTACTGATAAATTTGAAGTAGTGGTTACCACTAAAGGAGGTGGAATACATTCTCAAGCCGAAGCAGTACGCCATGGTATATCAAGAGCTCTCGTTTCTTCAGATAAAGAATTGAGAACTCCACTCAAGAAAGCAAAAATGCTTAAGCGTGACCCAAGACAAAAAGAAAGAAGAAAATTTGGACTCAAAAAAGCTCGTAAGGCTCCACAATGGTCTAAACGTTAAAATCCAAAATCCCAGACTTGAAAAAGTCTGGGATTTTGATTATTATAGAAAGTATGAATGATGAAGAAATAAAAAATGAAAATATAGATGATGTAGAGTTTGTAGATAGTACTGAAGATGGGCAAGCTTTACCTCAAAAAGATATTGTCAAAAAATTAAGAGAAGAAAATAAAAAATTAAGAAATGAGCGTGACGAATATTTGACTGGTTGGCAAAGAGCAAAAGCTGACTATATAAACCTACAAAAAGAGCATGGGGAATCTCACACTAGAAGCTCTGTTTTAACAAAAGAAAAATTTATGAATGATTTATTGCCAGCACTTGATAGTTTTGATATGGCTTTTTCAAATAAAGAGAATTGGGAAAAGGTAGAAAAGAATTGGAGAATGGGAGTTGAATATATCTACACTCAATTTATGAAAGGGCTTGAAGATGCAGGGGTAGAAAAGATAGATAAGATAGGAATAATGTTTGATCCATCTATTCATGAATCAATAGAGACAGTAGAAACAAAAGATGAAAATAATGACCATAAAGTAGCCAAAGTAATACAATCTGGATATAAGATAGGTCATAGAATAATCCGCCCAGCCAAAGTTCATATTTTTGAATTTAGACAATAAATATTTATCCCCAATTTAATACTAAAAAAGATGCTTAATAGCATCTTTTTTAGTATACTGTATAAATAATGTCAAAAAAGATTTACATTAAGAATAATCTAAATAAACTGTTGGGAGTATTCTTTATGTTTCTTCTATTTGGTTCTTATGTTTCTATCTCTGCTATTGGAAGTCCTTATCAAGTTGGAGAAACATTAGATCCAAATTGTGATCCTGGAGAATTAAATTGTATAGTAGATATAGGCGGAATAACTATGGTATATCCATCAGCAGGAATACCAGCTTCTACTGGTTCTGCGTGGGGAACTTCAATCACTGATAATTCAACAAATTGGAATACAGCATATGGTTGGGGTAATTGGGCATCTAATTTTGGTTCAACATCAGGTACAATTGCAGAAGGTAACGATTCTAGAATTATAAATGGACAAAATGCATATGGTTGGGGTAATCATGCTTCTGCTGGATATTTAACTTCTCTTACAGGAGCATTACTCGCAACAGGGACGACAATAGGAGCAACCTCTCAAGCTCAAGAATTTACTAATGGGATAATATCGCCAACTATTTTAGGTGGCACAAGTACAACCCAGGGTTTAAATTTTCAAACAACATCCGGAGTCGGATCAACTGGTGCTGACATGCATTTTTTGGTGGGGAATAATGGTGCAACTGAAGCATTGACTATACTAAACGATGGAAATATTGGAATAGGTATTAATGCGCCACTTTATAAATTAGATGTTTTTGAAACAGGAACAGGAATACCTTTAAGAGTAAGGAATTCTTCTACTGGAGGAGGAGGTCTTACAATAGGAACAACATATACAGGGGGAGGTGGAGATGTTAGGATGGGGTACTTTTTATTTCAAAGAGGAACAGTAAATATGTCAGGAGTATCTTCTTATACAGGAACTACAACATCAGATTCTGATTTAAGGTTTGAAACAAGTTTATCTGGTACAAGATCTGAAAAAATGAGATTAAATCAAAATGGTAATTTAGGTATTGGTCTATTAGCACCCCCTTCACAACTTGCTAATACTGATTTGAACTACCCTAGCTCATTAGGTACCACTATTAATACCAGTACCCTCAATTGGTCAACAGCACTAACTGGCAATATTGCTAGTTTTGTAAATACCAATACGAGTACTTCTGCTGCTGGTGTAATGGTTAAGGTAGGTGCCAATAATGCAAATACCCCAGCATTAGATGTGTCACGTGGTACGGGCATTACTGCAGGTACGCCATTATTCACCGTACTTTCTACTGGTAATGTTGGTGTTGGTAAAAATACACCATCAGAGGTATTAGATGTAGCAGGTAATGTAAGGTTGTCTGGGGCTTTAATG
>CAZUAA010000013.1:15305-17406 GCA_964618365.1 uncultured Candidatus Saccharibacteria bacterium
CATATAAACTTGATGTTAAGGGAACAACAGCTTCTTCTGCTATACGTTCTGACATTGGATTAGATATTTATCCAGTTCCAAATCCAACAACTCCAACCGGTGCTGTGTCTGCTGGTGGTTCTGTGGACACAGGGGATCATATCTATAGAGTAACCTATATAACAGCACTAGGAGAAACAAATTCTATTGGTTCTGCTGTTATAGCTACTACACCAGGGAATAATACGGTTACTCTTACAATTCCAGTTTCAACAGATTCTAGAGTCACAGGTAGAAAAATATACAGAACAAAAGCAAACGAAGAGGCTTATGATGATTATTATTTAGCGACTGTTGCTGATAATAGTACAACTAGTTATATTGATACCATTGCTGATACATCTTTAACTGGTAATGCAGGAGTGTCTTATTTTAGAACAAATACTACATCAAATTATATTACTTTAAGTGGTTCTAGGGCCGCAGTTGTTGATAATAACGCTACTTATTTAGGTAGAAATGCTGGTAGTGCAATAACTACAGGTGGAAAAAATGTTTTTGTTGGTTCTGGTGCTGGTCAATATACAACTACTGCAACTGATTCAACTGTAATCGGTCATGCTGCTGGTTATGGAGCATTTACTGGTAGTGGTAGTACTTTTGTTGGTGCTTATGCAGGATATAATACGACAGCCAGTGGAAATACCGCTTTAGGTGGTTATGCTTTATTCTCTGGCACATTAAGCGCTGGTAATACTACTGTAGGATTTGGTTCCTTGTATGGTTTAATAGATGGAAGTTATAATACTGCTTTTGGCAGTAGTGCTGGTCGTTATATTGCTGATGGTTCAACCGCAAATACTACTTCTGATTACTCACTTTATTTAGGACGAGAAACTAAAGCAAGTGCAGATAATAATCAAAATGAAATTGTGATTGGATATAATACTATTGGAAATGGAAGTAATACAACAACAATTGGAAATGCATCAACCCTTCGAACCTACTTAAGAGGAGTAAATATTGCTGCCGGTACCGCTACTGCTGGTACTGCACCACTTAAACTAACTACCGGTACAGCCCTCACTACTCCAGAAGACGGAGCAATGGAGTATCATGGTTCACATTTATATTTTACAATTGGATCAACTAGATACCAGCTTGATCAACAGCCATTACTAAGTGATGTAAATTTTAATACAAAAGGAGGAACAGATGCAGGGGCTAGTATTACTGCAGGAGCACAAGACAACACCCTTTTCGGTTACCAAGCCGGAGGAGATCTAGATGTCACACTTGGTAACACAGCTGTTGGTTATATGGCAATGCCAGTACTCTCTGGAGTCGACAATAACTATAACGGAGCATTTGGATATAAATCACTTTATTCTTTAACCGATGGTACACAAAACGTAGGACTCGGAGACCACGATTTAACTAATCTTCAAACTGGAGATAATAACACTGCCTTAGGTTCATATGCTTTATGGGGAGGAACTAGTTATAGCGATAACACAGCTGTGGGTAATTATGCTTTCTATAATTCAGCAAATGTTGCAATTGGAAATCAAAACACTGCTGTTGGTAGAGGATCTGCCATGTCTGCAACTGGAACAGGTGGAACATATGTAGGTTATATATCAGGTCAAAAAGACAATGGTACCGGTAACGTATTTATAGGTAGCCAAGCTGGATCAAGTATTGCTGGAACTGGAACAGCTATCTCAACAAACTACAGTACTGGTGTAGGTTTTAAAGCACTCTATTCTTTATCTAGTGGATCAAATAACAATGCTTTTGGATTTAGTGCTTTAAATAGTGTCACTACTGGTGGAACAAACCTTGCTCTTGGTTCTGAAGCTCTTTGGACTATACAATCAGGTGGAAGTAACGTTGCTGTGGGCCACAGATCTCTTTATAGTGCTACCGCTTCATACAATACAGGAGTTGGAGCATTCTCTTTAAATCAAATTACAAGTGGAACAAATAACACTGCTTTAGGTTATGATGCTGGTCGCTTCATTACTGGTGGAGCAACAGCAAATACAACTTCTACCAACTCTCTATATCTTGGTTATGGTGCAAAAGCTGGAGCTGATGGGAATACAAATGAAACTGTAAT
>CAZUAA010000014.1:0-16198 GCA_964618365.1 uncultured Candidatus Saccharibacteria bacterium
GAAGACGTTGAAATTGTTGGTATCAAAGATACTGCAAAGACAACAGTCACAGGTATTGAAATGTTCAACAAAAACCTAAAAGAAGGTATGGCTGGAGATAACGCTGGTATACTTATTCGTGGTATTAAAAAGGAAGATGTCACTCGTGGACAAGTCCTTGCAAAACCAGGATCAGTTACTCCTCACTCAGAATTTGAATGTAATGTTTACGTTTTGAAGAAAGAAGAAGGAGGACGCCACACACCATTCTTTACAGGATATAAGCCACAATTCTACATCCGTACAACAGACGTGACAGGTGAAGCTGCACTACCTGCTGGAGTAGAGATGGTTATGCCTGGAGATACTGTAAATCTTACAGTTAAATTAGTTACACCGGTTGCTATGGAAGACCAAATGCACTTTGCTATCCGTGAAGGAGGAAAGACTGTCGGGGCAGGAGTTGTAACAAAGATCATTAAATAAAAAGACAAAGTTGTTAGTGACTAGAGAGCAGTTTTTAGTAACGAAAATACTAAAAACTATAACCTAGAAACTAGAACCTAATCATTATGACAACAAAGACTACATCGCCTAAAGGCGCTACAAAATCAAAAAAAGGTAAGGATGAAGCTCTTTCCTGTCTTCGTATCAGAGTCCGAGCATATGAGAATAAGATACTTGATAATTCAGTCAAGCAGATTATTGATACCGCTTTAAGATATGATGCAAAGATAGTTGGACCGATTCCTCTTCCTACAGAGATAAAGAAATACACAGTTAATAGAGCATCTTTTGTTTTCAAAAATGCTCGAGAACAGTTTGAAATTAGAATTCATAAAAGAGTTATTGATATATTGAATCCTAATCCAAAAACAATAGAAGCCCTCACAAATCTATCTCTCCCATCAGGAGTTGATATAGATGTGAAGATGATGTAATAGAAACAGAAAGCTTTAAGTCTTAGACTTTAGATTTATCTAGAGTCTAATACTTGATAGCCAAATTAAAATTATGAAATTTATTCTTGGTAAAAAACAGCATATGATGCAGTGCTTTCTCTCTGACGGCACAGTTGTCCCCGCTACAGTTATTGAAGCAGGGCCTCTTGTGGTAACTCAAGTGAAAAGTCCTGATACTGATGGATATACAGCCGTACAGGTTGCTTATGAAGATCAAAAAGAAAGTCGTGCCAACAAAGCACATATAGGCCATGTTTCTTCTGCTTCATCTAGTAAAGCTTTTAAGCATTTGAGAGAGTTTAGAGACATTGAAGAAATCAAAGTTGGAGATGCAATTACAGTATCTTTATTTAAAGAAGGAGATATTGTAACCATTTCTGGACTTTCGAAAGCAAAAGGATTCCAAGGTGTCGTTAAAAGACATGGATTTGCAGGAGGCCCACGTTCTCATGGTCAAAAGCACTCAGAAAGAGAACATGGATCTATTGGAGGTGGACTTCGCAATAAAGTGCCAAAAGGGATGCGTATGGGAGGCCGTATGGGCGGAGATCGTATCACTGTTAAAAATTTGGAAATCGTTGGAGTTGATACAGAAAAAAATCAATTATTAGTAAAAGGCGCAGTTCCGGGTCGTCGTGGGACACTTGTCGAAGTAATAGGCTAATATGGAAACACAAATATACAATCAAAAAGGAAAATCCGTTGGTAAAATTTCTTTACCTGAAGCCATATTTGGACTTCCTTGGAATGGAGACCTTGTTCATCAGGTAGTAGTAGGAATGCAAGCAAATGCTCGTACGCCTATTGCTCATACTAAAACAAGAGGTGAAGTAAGTGGAGGAGGTAAAAAGCCTTGGAGACAAAAAGGGACAGGCCGTGCACGTCATGGATCTACACGCTCACCTATTTGGGTAGGTGGAGGTATTGCTCACGGTCCTCGCAATGAAAAGAGTTATGCAAAAAAGATAAACAAAAAGATGAAGGTCAAAGCTCTCTTTACTGTTTTATCTGAAAAATTACGAAAAGGCCAGATTCTTTTTGTTGAGGAAATTTCACTTAAAGATATCAAAACAAAAGATGCAAAAGTTATACTTACAGATTTGAGTAAAATATCTGGTTTTGAAAAGATTGTTGGTGGTAAAAAACCAAATTCTTATATGACAGTTCCTGCAAAAAGTGAAACTCTAAAGAAAAGCTTTTCAAACATTCCAAGTATAGAATTAGATGAAATTAAAAATGTAAGTCCTGTAGATTTATTAGCACATAAATATATAATAATTTCACAACCAACAGAAAGTATTGCTTTTCTTGGTGGTAAAATAGAAAAGAAGTAATATGGCAAACATAAAAACAAAAAAGAATACAAAAGAGGTTGTAGCCAAAGAAAAAGATGAGAAGAAATCTCATCCACTTATCTTGGGCCCTAGAATTACAGAAAAGTCTGCTCTTTCTTCAGAAAAAGGTGCTTATGTGTTTAATGTGAAAGAAGAGGCAACTAAAAATGAAATAAAGAAAGCTATAAAAGAAGTTTATGGAGTTACCCCAGAAAGAATTTCAGTTACACAAATAAGCGACAAGAAAGTTACTCGTCGTGGAAAAATTGGAGTAAAAAGAGGTGGTAAAAAAGCGGTCGTATTCTTAAAGAAAGGAGATAAAATAACACTAGCATAATATTTATATGAAAACTTATAACCCTACAAGTCCATCAAGAAGAAATCAGAGTACTGTATCTTTTCGCGGTGTTCTTTCAAAGAAGAAGCCAGAAAAGTCTTTGACTTATGGTTTTAAAAGAGCTGTTGGAAGAAATAATCAAGGAAGAATCACTACTAGACACAAAGGTGGTGGACACAAGAGACTATACAGGGAGGTGGACTTTATGTATACAAAGAAAGACATCCCTGCAAAAATAGTTTCTATTGAATATGATCCAAATAGAAATGCGTTTATCGGATTGTCCGTTTATGCTGATGGAGTAAAGAAATATGTCATAGTTCCAAAATCAGTTAAGCCGGGCGATAAATTCATCGTCAGTGAAAAGGCCCCACTTACAGTCGGGAACAGACTTCCACTTCGCTTGATTCCAGTTGGAACATTTGTTTATAACATAGAAATCAAAGCAGGTAATGGAGCAAAGCTTGTCCGCGGTGCTGGGACTTATGGTCAGGTAGTTGCAAACGATCTTGGTTATACCAATATCAAAATGCCATCTACTGAAGTTCGTAAAGTTCCCGAAGATGCTTGGGCATCTATCGGAGAAGTTTCAAACTCAGATTATCATTTACAGAATTTTGGTAAAGCTGGAAGAATGCGCTGGAAGGGTGTACGCCCTACAGTCCGTGGATCTGTGATGAACCCAGTTGATCACCCACATGGTGGAGGTGAAGGACGTCAAGGACGTGGTCTCCGCAGAGCCAAGACTCTCTGGGGTAAGCCATCAGGAAAAGGTCAGAAAACAAGAACACCAAAGAAATATTCAAATATGTGGATTGTCTCTCGCCGAAAAGTTGGTAAAGCCAAAAATAGTAAATAAAAATAAAAAATATCTATCAATCAAAAAACTCCCCAACGGGAGTTTTTTGATTTGACAATTATTTGATTAAGTTATAATCTTAAAAGAAAAATTGTTTGATTGTTTAACTTTAAATTTTCTTTTATGATAAAAGTAACATTTAAACCTCTGAAAAGAGGTAGATATCGAATCATCGTCGATGGGATTCTCCGTGGAATAACAAAGAATCCTAAGAAGAAACGTTTAAGCCTTATGAGGGCTGATCAGGCGGAAATAACCCGTGAGGCAAAATTGGCGTATAAACAAAAAAAAGAAGACGAAAAGTATCCGTGGAGAAGACCGTCTTTTAATTTTTCATGGTAATTGTTGTACGATTAGGAAATTAGAATCCATTCCATTTTTAATGGGATGGATTCTTTTTATTTTTTAGATTCTCTGTTTTTGGTAAAATAAATGTTTGATGTATAATATTTTTATGGAAAAAATAGGAGAAAAAAAGAGGTTTTCTTTAATAGCTAGGGCAAAGAGTTTTACTCATGCTTTTCGTGGAATTTGGATTTTAGTTAAAACAACTCATAATTTTTGGATACATATATTTCTTGCAGTTTTTGCTATTTGTTTAGGGTTTATATTAAAAATTTCTCATACTGAATGGATGGTGCTTGTTTTAACTGCTGGATTTGTACTTGTTTCTGAAGCTGTTAATACAGCCATAGAAATAGATATTGACTTAACAAGCCCAAATTATCACCCATATGCTAAAGACACAAAAGATGTTGCAGCCGGTGCTGTTTTAATTTCTGCTAATATTGCTATTGTTGTTGGTTTAATAATTTTTCTTCCAAAGATTTTATTTTTATATATGTAATATTTTGGGGATTGACTTTATTTTTATATTTGCTAATATAGACGAACAGCTCATTTGAGCTTATTTAATTTAGATATGACAAGATCACTTAAAAAAGGACCATACGTAGACGAAAGACTACTAAAAAAAATAGAAGGGAAAAAGCCTATTGAGACAGGTGCTATTAAGACTTGGTCTCGTGCATGTGTTATTTCCCCCGAAATGGTAGGATTTCTGTTTGGGGTCCATAATGGTAAAAATCACATAGAAGTTTTAGTTAGTGAAGATATGGTGGGGCATAGATTAGGAGAGTTCTCACCCACAAGAAAGTTCGTCAGACACGGAGGTAAAATGCAGAAAGAGTTAGAAGCAAAGAAGAAAGAAGCTGAAATAACAGCCGCAAAAGCCGCGAAAGCAACGACAGACACTAAGAAATAATTATAATTAACTTAAAACAATGAAAGCATTTCTAAAAAATTACAGACAGTCCCCACGCAAGGTTTCACTTGTCGCCGGACTAATAAAAGGCAAAAGGGTTGCTGAGGCCTTTGTTTTATTAAGATCTTTACCAAAAAGAGCATCACTTCCTGTATCAAAGCTTTTATCAAGTGCAGTTTCAAATGCAAAAGCTGTTGGTGTAAGTGAAGAGAATTTGTATATAAAGAATATTACAGTAGATAAAGGAATTGTTTTAAAGAGAGTAATGCCACGTGCTCGTGGTTCAGCATCACGCATAAACAAGCGCACAAGTCACATACTTATCACACTTGAAGAAAAGAATTCAGTAGCTCCTATCAAGAAATCAGAAAAGAAAATAGAATCAAAAGTTAAAAAAGTAACAAACAAGTCGAAAGCAGTTAAGAAAACAGAGCCTAAAGCTTAATAGCTAAAGCCTATAAAATATGTCAAAAGTAGTTCACCCATATGCCCATAGATTAGTTACTCTTCGTGATTGGAAATCACGCTGGTTTGGTGATAAAAAATATAAGAATTTACTAGCTGGAGATATCGTTATTAGAGAATTTCTAGCAAAGAAATTAAGAGGTTTTTATGTTTCTAGGGTTGAAATTGAAAGAAATGCAAAGGCTACAAGAATAATGATACACACAGGAAGGCCAGGTATGATAATCGGACGCTCTGGAGAGGGTGCCGTTAAGCTTAAGAACGATCTTATAAGTTTAATGAAAAAGAAAGATATTCCTGTAAATGAAGATTTGAAACTTGATATTATTGAAGTTGCAAATCCAGATCAAGATGCAGCTATCGTTGCTTGTTCTATCGCAGAAGGACTTGAAAAAAGACTTCCTTATAGACGTGTGCTTAAACAAGCAATAGAAAAGGTTATGTCTTCACGTGGAGTGAAAGGAGCTCGTATATACCTAGGAGGTCGCCTTGCTGGAGCAGAAATCGCAAGAAGTGAACAAATCAAAAGAGGTTCTATTCCTCTTCAGACATTCAGAGCTGATGTTGATTTTGCGCGAGAGAAAGCACATATGAGTTATGGAGATATTGGAATTAAAGTTTGGATTTACAGAGGAGAAATTTTTTCTTCTGATGCAAATCAAAATACAAATAATAATTCTCCAAGAAATAATAAGTAATTTATTTAAATATTTATGTTATTACCAAAGAAAGTAAAATTTAGAAAGTGGCAAACAGATAGGACAGATATGAGAAAAGTCACAGCAGATACTAGAGGAACATCAGTTTCTTTTGGTTCTTTTGGACTCAAAGCTCTTTCTGGTGGAAGAGTAAAATCAAATCAAATAGAGTCTGCTCGTAAGGCAGCTTCTAGATCTCTTGGTAAGACTGGACGTATGTGGATAAGAGTTTTTCCTGACAGACCTTTTACAGCTAAACCTGCTGAAGTAGGTATGGGAAAAGGTAAAGGAGACCCACAAGGATACTGTTTAGATGTCCGCCCTGGTCGAGTATTATTTGAGGTTGATGGTGTGCCAGAAGCTCTAGCAAGAGAATCATTAAGAAAGGCTGGTACAAAATTACCTGTTAATACTAAAGTAGTTTCAAGATAAATTTATGAAAAAAGAAAATACAAAAACAAATAAAATTTTGAAAGGGGTTGTGGTCTCAGACAAAATGGACAAAACAGTCGTTGTTGAAGTTAGTAGATTCGTTGTTCATCCTAAATATGGCAAGAGAATTAAAAAGACAAAGAGATACAAAGCTCACGATGAAGATAATTCAAAAAAGACAGGAGATGTTGTTTCAATCGAAGAGACAAAGCCAATGTCAAAAGATAAGCATTTTAAAATAGTAAAATAAAGTTTATAAATTTAATTATTAAAATATATGATTCAAGACGGAACAATAGTAAATATCACAGATAACACCGGCGGAAAAGTTGGCAAGGTCTTCAAAGTACTTGGATCTTCAAAGCGCCGTTATGCAAGTATTGGTGACCGAGTCATCATTTCTATTAGAGTTGCTCTTCCTAGAAAGATGGTAAAGAAAAAGGATGTTCACCAAGCTGTTGTTGTAAGAGCTGTTAAATCATACAGAAGAAAAGATGGTTCTTATATTAAATTTGATGACAACGCAGTTGTGATTTTAGAAAAAGATAAATTAGATCCAAAAGGAGGTCGTGTCTTTGGTCCTATTCCTCGCGAAATGGCAGAAAAGGGATACCAAAAAATTATTTCATTAGCACCAGAAGTTATATAATTTTATGAAAATCAAAAAAGGAGACAATGTAATAATTTTAACAGGAGACGACAAGGGTAAAAAAGGAAAAGTTTTAAAAGTATTTCCTGCTTTAAATAAAGTTGTTGTTGAAGGTTTAAATACTGTAAAAAAGGCACACAAGAAAAAGAATAAAGGAGATGTGAGTCAAATGATAGAAGTCCCTATGCCTATTCATGCTTCAAATGTCGCAAAGAAAGATTAGTAACAAAGTATAAAAATATATGGAAACAGTTAAACAAAAAGAAAAAAAAGCATATGAAATTCTTAAGTCCAAATATGGATATAAGAATGTTATGGCATCACCTAAACTTGTGAAAGTCATAGTTTCTTCTGGTACAGGATCTGGTGTAAAAAAAGACAAGAATAAGAATGACTTTGTTATGGATCGTTTGGCAAAAATAACAGGACAAAAGCCAGCAGTTCGTGGTGCAAAGAAATCCATTTCCTCTTTCAAGATTCGTTTAGGAGATCCAGTTGGAGTGACTGTGACACTTCGTGGAGGGATGATGTATGGATTTTTAGATAAGCTTATAAATGTTGCAATCCCCCGTACTAAAGACTTTCGTGGAATAGAAAGAAAGATTGTAGACAATATCGGTAATCTCACTATGGGTATCAAAGAACACACAATCTTCCCAGAAACAGGAGATGAAGAACTTAAAGATGTTTTCGGTTTATCCGTTACACTTGTTTCTACTGCAAAATCAAAAGCCGAAGCTACAGACTTCTTTGAACTCCTAGGAATTCCATTTAAGAAATAAAATATAGAATAAAAATACCCCGAAAGGGGTATTTTTGATTGACTTTTGGGGTAAAAAATGCTATAATATATATAGAGAGTTCTAAATTTAAATAAATACTGACAGTATGAAAAAATTAATTTTTATTCTATTGTTGGTATTTGTTTTACCGATAATAGAACCCCAGTATTCTTTCGCTGGGGAAAAGGCAAAAAAAACAAAATCTGCCAAAAAGGCAGAAAGAAAAAGGAGACAGAAATGCCGGAAAACATACCAGGCTTATAAAAATGACAAGCTTTGGTATAACAATAAATCAAGTGGTCGCTAATAACTTTTGTTATATAGTGGCTATTTTTTTACCCCATAGGCAAGGCCTATGGGTAGGTTTGACATGATTGTACTTATTTGCTAATATGATGAAGCATGAGTTTTGATCCGTTTATCTCCTTTTTTGCCCGACTTTTCGGTCAAATAAGAAAATAAACGAGATATCTACTCATGTGGGGCTATCTTTATAGCTTCTCATTATAAATGTTTCTATAATAATTTATATGGCAAAAACATCAGTTATAGCAAGACATAAAAAGAAGCAAAAGTTTAGTACAAGAAAGACTAATCGTTGTTTCCGTTGTGGAAGAGCTCATGGTTATATGAGAGATTTTGGGCTTTGTCGCATTTGTTTTCGTGAATTAGCGAACGAAGGAATGCTTCCTGGGGTCCGCAAGTCAAGTTGGTAAAATAACACAATTTTAATTGTGAATTAGTAATTGGTAATTAGTAATTATATATATGGATCAAATTGCAAACATGATAAATATGATAAAGAACGGAAGTGCAAGAGAGCACGAAAGTATTTCTGTTCCTTTTTCAAAAATAAAGTATTCCATAGCGGAATGTCTTTTGAAGGCAGGGTATATATCTTCTGTTAGTAAGAAGACTAAGAAAAATTTCCCTACTATCGAAATAGGACTTCTCTATGTAAATGGTGAGCCTAAAGTAAAAGGAGTTTCTAGAATTTCAAAGAGTTCATGTAGAGTTTACAAAGGAGTAAAAGACATCAAGCCTACTAGGAATGGTTTTGGTTTGACAGTTCTTACTACACCTAAAGGAATTCTTACAGACAAAGAAGCACGTAAAGAAATGGTCGGAGGAGAAGCATTATTTAAAATTTGGTAATAAAAATATATGAGTAGAATAGGAAAACAAACAATAGTAATACCACAAGGAACTGAAGTTAAGCTTTCAGGTGCTAATCTTTCCGTAAAGGGTCCAAAGGGATCTCTTTCTAGAGATTTTCCTGGACAAATAACTATAAATGTAGAAAGTGATAATGTGAAATTGTCTCCAAATAAAACAGGAGATAGAAGTTTGAATGCTCTATGGGGGACTTATGCTTCACATATCAAAAATATGATTCTTGGAGTTAATGAGGGTTATACAAAGAAATTGATATTAGAAGGAGTTGGTTTTAAGTCAGAAGTAGCAGGACAAACTTTAAACTTAGCACTCGGATTTTCTCATCCAGTTAAAGTTACAATTCCAGCTCTGCTCACTGTTACAGCCGAAAAGAATAACATCACAATAACAGGTATCGATAAAGAATTGGTCGGACAATTTTCTGCAAGTCTAAGAGCAATGAAGAAGCCAGAACCTTATAAAGGTAAAGGTTTTAGATATTCAGATGAAGTTATCAGACGTAAGCAAGGTAAGAAGGCCGCTTAATAATTATTAATTAATGATTACTAATTATTAATTTAATTAAATAATTTTATGAATAAAAAACAAGAAAAAAGAATAAGATTAAAATCAAAAATTCGAGCAAAGATTTTTGGTACAAAAGAGCGTCCAAGATTATCTGTCTTTAGATCAAACAATTATATCTATGCTCAAATGATAGATGATGAAATAGGGAAAACTATAGTTTCTTCATCTGATATAGAAATAAAATCAGGAAGTAAAATGGATCGTTCAAAGAAGGTCGGTGAAGAAGTAGCTAAAAATGCTTTATCAAAAGGTATAAAATCCTGCGTTTTTGATCGTAATGGATTTAAATATACAGGAAGAGTAAAAGCTCTAGCTGATAGTGCTCGAGCTTCTGGGCTTTCATTCTAATAAAAATATTTATGGATAATCAAAATAAAAAAACAAATACAGGTATAAATAGGGGAGGTTTTAAAAGAGACGGTAAAAGTGGGGACCGTAGTAAACCAAGATCAAACTTTGAAAGACCAAAACCAGAATTTGATCAAAAGATGGTTTCTGTTCGTCGTGTTACTCGTGTTGTCGCTGGAGGACGTAGAATGTCTTTTGCTGTAGCGCTTGCAATCGGAGACAAGAAGGGTTCTCTCGGTCTTGGTACAGGAAAAGGTGGAGACACTGCTTTAGCTATAAACAAAGCTCTTCGCCAAGCTAAAAAGAGTATGTTTAAAATAAAGACTACAAAAGAAATGTCTATTCCCCATGAAACTTCTGCAAAATTTTCTAGTTCCGTAGTCTCAATGAGACCAAATTTCAATAAAGGTCTTGTGGCTGGAAGTACAGTTCGTGATATGCTTATACTTGCTGGGATAAAGAATATAACAGCAAAATTACATTCTGGTAGTAAGAACAAATTAAACAATGCTCGTGCTGCTTATAAAGCTTTATATGAACTTAAGGCAAACAGTTCTTTACCAAAAGTAGCAATCGTTGATGCTAAAGAAGAAGTTTCAGAAGAGGCTTCAAAAGTGAATAATTAGAAGTAAGATAATTAATTAAATTTTATGCAATTAAATACACTCAAAAGAGAACATCCAAATAAGAAAGCAAGACTAGTTGGTCGTGGAGGGACTCGCGGTAAAACTTCTGGTCGTGGTGGAAAAGGGCAGACAGCCAGAGCTGGAAACAAGAGACGCCCAGAACTTCGTGACATCATAAAGAAGCTTCCAAAACTTCGCGGATATAGATTTAAATCTTTTGCAGTAAAGCCTGCATCTGTAAATACAGGAGAGTTAAATGTATATTCCTCGGGAGAGATTGTAAACCCAAAATCTTTATTTGAAAAGAAGATAATAGAGAAAATTGGAGGATATCTACCAAAAGTAAAAATCTTAGGAAGTGGAGAGGTCAAAACAAAAATTACAATTGAAAATTGTGAAGTTTCTTCTTCTGCTCGTGCTAAAATAGAAAAGGCAGGAGGCACAATAAAATAATATATGGAAAACCTTTGGAGAAAAATAAAGATGATATTCCAAGACAAGACACTAAGATCTAGGGTCTTGTTTGTACTTGGAGCGTTTCTTTTATTTAGACTTCTTTCATCTTTCCCAATTCCTGGGATAGATACAGTTAAGCTTCAGTCATATCTTATGAACAATCAGTTCTTAGGAGTTTTAAATATTTTTTCAGGAGGAGGACTTTCTAATTTATCTATCGTGATGCTTGGAGTGGGTCCTTACATTACATCATCTATCATAATGCAACTTCTTACTATGATGTCTCCAAAACTTAAAGCAATGTATCAAGAAGATGGAGAAATCGGAAGGAAAAAATTTACTCAGATAAGTAGAATGATCACAGTTCCTCTTGCTATTGTTCAAGGATTAGGTTTGCTTTTCCTTTTCACAAAGCAAGGAATAATCACAGATACATCCGTATTTAATATGATAGTAAATACTTCTATTGTAGTTGCAGGTTCAATGCTTATTATGTGGATTGGAGAATTGGTTTCTGAATTTGGTATAGGGAATGGAATATCCCTTATTATTTTTGCTGGGATAGTGGCATCTCTTCCGCAAAGTGTTTCTCAATTTATATTTTCATTTGACCCTACACAAATACCACTTTATATATTATTCTTAGCTATCGGACTTCTTATTGTTGCTGGGGTTGTGATTGTTACAGAAGCAGAAAGACCAATTCCTGTAACTTATGCAAAGCAGGTACGTGGAGATGGAGCTGTATCTGGTGGTACTCAGACTTATCTTCCTATTCGTGTGAATCAAGCTGGGGTTATACCTATAATCTTTGCACTTTCTATCCTTATGTTTCCTCAATTAGCTGGAGGATTACTTCAAAATATGGATAGTTCAATACTACAAAGTATTGCAAGGGGACTTAATTGGTTTGCTCAAAGCACTTGGATATATTCATTAGTTTACTTTATCTTTGTATTTCTATTTACTTACTTCTATACTTCTGTCACTTTTGATCCAGAACAATTGTCTTCAAACCTACAGAAGAATGGAGCTTTTATCCCTGGTATCAGACCTGGATTAAGCACAAGACTTTATATTAGTAAGATCCTAACAAGGACGACAACTATCGGTGCATTATTCTTAGGTGTTATTGCAGTCTTACCTCTTATCATTAAAGCTATTACTGATATACAAGCATTCGCTATTGGAGGGACAGCACTTCTTATCGTCGTTTCTGTTGTTATTGATTTGATAAAGAAAATAGAAGCTCAGTTATCTATGAGAGAATATTAATAAAAAAGGAGCCCGTGCAAGCGGACTCCTTTTTTATTGTGTTATAATGGGTTGGTGAGGTCAAAATAATATTATAAATAAATTTTAATAAAGAATGAAACCACAAACATTTATATTTTATGGAATAGTAGGATCTGGGAAGGGGACTCAAGTAGAATTATTAACAAAATATTTAAAAGAAAATAATTTATCAAATGATGTTTTATTTGTCTCTCCGGGAGTAGAATATAGAAAAATATTAAGCGAAGAATCTTTTATTTCTAATACTGTAAAAAAATGGGTTAATAATGGTATCCTTGTACCAGATCTCTTTACTACCAGTCTAGTGGTTAATAGTCTATCAAAAGATATAACAGAGAATTCTACAATTATTACCGATGGTTATCCTCGTACAATAAAACAATCAGAATCATTTGTAGAATTAATGAATTTTTATGGGAGAAATGATGTTAAAATTATTTATATAGAACTTAGTAAAGAAGAAGCAATAAAAAGGATGAAGCTTCGAGGTAGATCTGATGATACAGATGAGGGAATTGCGAATAGATTTGATGAATACACCAAAAATGTTATTCCTTCTATGGAATATTTTAGAGGAAAAGATGGATACACAATTTTAAATATAAATGGAGAGCAATCAATAGAAGAAGTTCATGAAGAAATTATTAGTAAACTTAAAACTTTTTTAATATAATATGGAAGAAAAAATAATTATATCTTTGGGTGGTTCTTTGATTTTTCCAAATGATATAGACATTGATTTTATTGAAAAATTTGTTTCTTCAATTAAGAAATTTACACCAAAAGGGTTTAAATTTTATATAATTACTGGTGGTGGTAAAATATGTAGAAATTATAATAGTGCAATTTCTAAAATAACTAATCCTACAAATGAAAATTTAGATTGGATGGGTATAGCGGCTACAAGATTAAATGCTGAGTTTGTCCGTATTTCTTTTGGAGATTTGGCTTATGAAAGAATAATAATGAACCCAGATGAATTACCTAATATTGATAAACCGATAGTGGTTGGTGGTGGGTGGAAACCTGGTAATAGTAGTGATTTGGCTGCTGTTCATATGGCTCAAAGTACAGGTGCTAATAAAATTGTAAATCTTTCTAGTGTTGATTTTGTTTATGATAGTGATCCTGCAAAAAATCCAAATGCAAAAAAGATAGAAAATATTTCTTGGGAAGAATATATTAAAATAGCAGGGGATGAATGGAATCCAGGGATGAATCTACCTTTTGATCCAGTTGCTTCAAAAAAGGCCAAAGAGCTTGGACTCGAGCTTGCATTTATTGGAGGGCATAATTTAGAGAGTTTCAATGAATATCTAGAAGGTAAATCATTTTCAGGAACTACAATAAAATAATCTTATTTCACAATCCTCCCCCAGATAGTGGTTAAGCCACTATCTGGGGATTTTTGTGTTTATGATATAATTTAAATATGGAATACCAATCTGAAAATAGAGTGTGTCAGAACTGCAAAAAAGACTTCATTATTGAGCCAGATGATTTTTTGTTTTATGAAAAGATGAAAGTCCCTCCTCCAACTTTTTGTCCCGAATGCAGAAGGATGCGCAGGCTTGCTTGGTATAATTTGGTTAATTTGTTTCATAGGAATTGTGATTTATGTGGAGAAAAATTTATTTCAATGTATCCACCCGAAGCCTCATATGTAGTTTATTGTCCTAAATGCTGGTGGAGTGATAAATGGGATTTTAGAGATTTTGGGATGGATTATGATTTCTCTAAAACATTTTTTGAACAGTTTGATGATCTTATGCATAAGGCACCAATGCTAGGGCTTTCAATAAATTCTACTACAACAGTTGGATCTCCTTATAACAATCACGCTCAAGATTTAAAAGATTGTTATCTTACTTTTGACTCAGGATTTAATCAAGAATGTGCTTATGGAGTTTTACTCACTCGTAGCAGAGAAAGTTTTAATTCTTCTATGGTAATGGATGCTGATACTGTCTATGATTGTATGTGTATTTATAAAAGTAATCATTGTGTAGGTACAAGGGGTAATAATAGATTTTGCATAGATTGTTATTTTGTAAGAGATTGTGAAAATTGCCAAGATTGTTTTATATGCTCAGGGCTAAAAAATAAAAAATATTATTTTAAGAATAAACAATATGGTAAAGAAGAATATGAAAAAATATTGAAAGAATATAATTTATCTAAACATAGTGGGTATAAAAAAGCAGAAAAAGATGTCAGTGAATTCTGGAAAACAATTTCTCCAAAGCCAGCATGGGATACAATGTCAGTAAATTGTACAGGTAGTTATGTTTTTCATTCCAAAAATTGTAAAGAATGTTATGACGTTACAGATGCAGAAGATTGTAAATTTGCCACGATGCTTTTTGAGGGTAAAACTAAAAATTGTTATGATATTGGATCTTGGGGTTTAAATTTTGAAAATGGATATGAATGTCAAGTTGTAGGAGAAAATTCTTCAAATGTTATGTTTTGTCAAGAAAGTGGCATAGATGTTATTAATGCAGAATATTGTAAACTCTCACTGGGTGGTCATAATCAATTTGGTTGTGTTTCAGCTCGCAAAGGAGAGTATGTCATTTTAAATAAAGTTTACTCAAAAGAAGAATATAAAATATTTCGAGAAAAGATAATAAAACATATGAATGAAATGCTATATGTAGATAAATCTGGGAACATATACAAATACGGCGAGTTTTTTCCACCCGAGATTTCACCTTTTCCTTACAATATAACTTTTGCAAATTTATTTAATCCAAAAACAAAAGAAGAGATTAAAAATATAGGCAGTTCTTATTTAGAAGAAAATAAAAATGAATATAAAATTACAAAAGAAATTAAAGATATACCAGACGATATAGAAAATGTAGACGATGGTATTTTAAATGAAGTAATTGGTTGTGAGAAATGTGGTAGGGGGTATAAAATTATAGAAATGGAACTTCATTTTTTAAGAAAGATGAAATTACCTATTCCTCATGATTGCCCATTCTGTAGAATAAATGAAAAGCTTAATCTTTGGGTAGATAATATGCATTTGAAAGATAGGGTTTGTGATAAATGTGGAATTGATTTTAAAACTCATTGGGGAGAAAATCGTGCACCTATTATATATTGTAAAGAGTGCTATAAATCTGAATTTTTATAAAATATCATCTACCCCAGATAGGGACTGAGTCCTTATCTGGGGTTTGATTATATGTATATTTTGGGGTAGTATGAATGTATGTCAGTTATAGTTAAAAATAAAGAACAAATAGAGAAAATAAGAGAAGGGGGGAAGATTTTGGCAAAGGTTTTAAATATGATTGCTAAAAAGGTTAAGCCTGGTATTTCGACATATGAGCTTGATAAATATGCTTATGATTTAATAAAAAAAGAAGGAGGAGATCCTGCATTTTTAAACTATAAACCAGAAGGAGCCGAGACTCCATTTCCAGGGACAATCTGTGCGTCTGTAAATAATGAAATTGTTCATGGTATCCCAAGTAAGACCAGAATATTGAAAGAAGGAGACATTATATCGATCGATGTCGGCCTTAGGTATAAGGGCTATTTTACTGATCATGCTAAAACTATACCTGTTGGTAAGATTTCAAAAAAAGATGAGGATTTACTTGAGGCGACACAGAAATCTCTTGAGATTGGTATCTGGGCTGCTAGAGGGGGTGCTACTGTAGGGGATATAGGGCATGCCATCGAATCTTTTGTCTATAAAAAGTATGGAATAGTAAGAGAGCTTGCAGGGCATGGTGTGGGAGTAAAAATACACGAAGATCCTTATGTTCCCAATTATGGTAAAGCTGGAAAAGGAGAGAAACTCACTCCTGGGATGATTATAGCAATCGAGCCAATGCTTAATATTGGTGGGGATGCTATAACTCTTGCATCTGACAATTGGACCATAAAGACCGCTGACGGCTCAAAATCTGCTCATTTTGAGCATACTATACTTATAACAGAAGGCGACG
>CAZUAA010000015.1:0-4433 GCA_964618365.1 uncultured Candidatus Saccharibacteria bacterium
TATCAATATTTATTAAAAGCTACTATTCCACTTTTACTCTGTTAAGTGGTGGTCCTCCAAAATGAGGGACATGTATCCATCTGCCATCTTCTGCTTTATACTCTGAAATTGGCGTCCACCAAAGCTTATTCCCATTAGGACTTATCATACAAGGGCTTCTCCATTTACCATAGTTAATTCTCTCAAGCTCTAAATCACATGCACAATGAACTGGGACCTTGCCATTACATCTTTCTTCTACTATTCCTCTATGGTTATTACACTTCTCACAAAACTTTATTTCTTTTGTTATTATTTCCATATATCTATTTTTTATTAATCTTTGAAAGTCTCTTTGTTAATACACACATACACTCAGCCATTTCTTCTGTACTTTCAAATGTTTTTAGAGAGAACATAAAACCACGACAATCCCTATTTAATGGTTCTTGTGGACGTATCATCGATAGACCATATACTTCATCATCAGACATCTCTGCTATTATTTTTAAGTTTAGTTTATTCATATATTAATTCCATGAGAAGTCTCTACCAAAATGACCCCAGTTGCTAGTTTTTTTAAATTCAACCTCATCTAATTTTAAATGTTTATATATCCCTCTTGGAGTTAAGTCATAACCAATGATTTCACTTTCTACTCCATCTATAACTGCCACAGCCATTACTGGTTCTGGTTGTCCTATAGCATATGCAAGTTTTGTATAAACTTCTTTTGCATTATGTTTTCTTAGTAAATCAACAGCTATCTTTCTTGCCATATATGCTCCCGAACGGTCTACTTTTGTATAATCCTTACCAGAGAAAGAACCTCCTCCAATAGTTATTTCAGGTCCATAATTATCTATGATGAGTTTCCTTCCAGATAACCCGGTGTCTGCATCAAAGCCGCCTTGAGTCCAATCACCAGCAGGATTAATATAAAGAGAATATGGAAATATTCTAAAAAATCTAGTACTGTTTTTGCCACACCATTCTGTAACAATCTCAGTTAGATCCTCTGTACTTACATTCTGAAAACTCGCAACTATTACATTTTGAAAACCCTTTATATTATCATCAAGTGTCACTTGCACTTTACCATCATAACGATATTTTTTATAAAAATAATTACACAAATTTCTAGCAAAATAATATTCTAATGGAACCATTTCTTCATTCTCATTACATGCATAACCTTTCATTATTCCTTGATCACCAGCTCCACCAGTATCAACACCTTGAGCTATCTGAGGACTTTGTAAGACAATATTAATAATAATTTTAAAACTATCACCAACTAGACCTTTTACAACTTCTTCTATATCTGGATTAGCTTTTGATGTTACTTCTCCATTTATAGTAATAAGGCCATGCCCTCCCATTACTTCAATAGCACAACGACTTTCTTTATCTCCTTCTAAATATGTATCCAAAATACAATCTGCGATATAGTCACAGGTCTTGTCTGGGTGCATTGGGCTCGTAAACTCACATGTCTTTTTCATATTCTTTTATAAATTAAAAAATTCCTCTAATAAGAGGAAAGATAGATGACTAGTCTTATCTTTCCATATAGTGTTTCCACTATTGGCTGGATTTAGCACCTTCTTATTTCTAAGGGTTGCTGATGGGTCGTTGAGCCAGTGCTCTCGCCATACTCCTGATATCTAACTATTTAATTGTTCGTATATTATATCATATGAAACAAAAATACTCTATTATTTATTTAAATTATCTAAATTTCCCCCATTAAATTGGAAAAAAGATTTCAGTAAATCAATATTATATCTTTCTATTTTTTGAGAGAGTCCTAAAGAATAAAATGCATCTTTATCTTTTATTATAGTGATATATGATTCTTGATGAATACTAAATAGTTTTATATGTCCATTAAAAAAATTAACAACAAGGTGCTCATCATCATTTATTTTTTTATGAATACTTTTACTTAAATAAATAAGATTTTTATAATTATCAATTAGTTTAAATTCCTCTCTTGTCCTAGCAATTTTAATTGGAATAATGTGGTGGAGTTGAAAATCTTTGTCTTTTTTTATTTTATGTTTTAAAAAGTAATCATTTTTTACAGTAGTACTTCTTTTTGATTTTCCATCAAATATACCCAAATTACTAACATTCAACAAAAATCCATTTTCATCTGCTTCAAAATAAATTGTGGTTTTAAATAATGCTAATAGGTCTTGCGATTGATTTTTCCAATTACTAAAATCCCTTAATATTTTTTTGTTACCCTTAAATCTTTTTGGGTCGGCATATTTTCTAATTAACTTAATTACCTTTGATTTATCTTCCTTAGAGAGTGAGCGATAGGATTTAATTAATTTATACTTATCAAGGTTATTATTTTTATCTGTTAGTATAAACATTAGTTCATAAACAGAAATTTTCTCATATTTTAAATCACTATAATAAATAGTATTAATTATATCACTTAAAAAGTGACCAAAATATATATTCAGACCACAAGTGAGTATTTGATATCTTTCAGTAAGTATCCCATTAATAAAATCAATTGCCATTGGCGTTAATTTACCATAATGAACAACCTGTCCATGTCCGCCATCGGTTATTTTTTTATTTTCATCATATCTATTGATGAAACCCATCCTTTGTAAATCAACTAGTAATATCTTTTTAAGAGAATCGGGCTTAACTTTCCCCGTTTTTTCTTTTATCTTTTTAATTATATTTGAGAATACTAAATAATTAATTTCTAATAAATTTTTATAGTTTTTATAATCTCCTCGAGGAATTTCAAAATAGTCATCTCCAATAGTTATTTTTATACTTTCAAGCACATCAACGATAAGTTCAAGATCCTTTCTGTAGTGCTGAGAAAAATGGTAACCTCTATAATCATCTTTTTGAACTCTGTCTACTATGTAAGAGATAAAATCATTATTTACATCTATGGCTCTTAACTCTTTTAAATAATCATCCATTTTATTTTTTTACCAATGAATAAGTAATACTATAGGGTACTATTTTAAAGTATTCAATAAGTCTACATTATAGCTTCTCATTATTGCTTGATTTGATATTTTATACAGAACATTCTCATTATGCTTTAAATATACCTCATTATTAGAGTAGTCAGACAATTTTATATTGTCATTATCTATTGTCATCACGATATTTCTATTTCTATTCTGTGTAATTTTTGAATGATTAAAAGCATCAATATATACCATATTTTCCCATTTATCTAGTAATCTAAAATGGTTTTGGCTTTCAGCCCATGATACAGGAACAACGTGATGTAATTCAAAGCCACTAGTTTTTTCAACTTCATGTTGTACAAAATATCTGTATTTCTCATTTAATGACCTATCTAATTTATTAGGTGCAAGAATTTCAAAACTATCCTTACCAGTTCTTAATACCAATTGTTCTCCTCTTTGTTCAAAATAGACTGTTTGATTTAGTAAAGTAAATATTTGCTGTGCTTCGTTTCTCCAATTATGAAAATCTCTTTTTTTTATTTTTGAGCCTACATAATTATCAGGCCTCATTTCTTTTTTTAATAATTCATCTAGTGAGTGTCTTTGTATTTTACTTAGATTTCTAAAAGATTTTATTAAGGATACACACTCTTCGGTATTTATACTAAAATCTGCATCAATTCCAATAGCTGAGATAAAGAACATAAACTCAGACAATGATATTTGATCTATGTCATACTCAACATCTCTTAATATTTCTAGTAAAACATCGATTGTTCCTTCTAGTAAAATACCAATAGCTTTAGAAAAAATAAAATCTTGATCCAAAATATTTACAGCTTTGATTAATTTCAATCCTTGGTCAGATATGGACACATATTTAACATTAGACCTAGCAAAGGGGTCCAAGAGATCTTTTGTATTGTTAAATCTGTTGATTAGACCCATTCTATGTAAGTCTACAAATAGTGTTTTTCTCATTGCATCTTGAGTTCCTATCTCAGATATTTCTTTTGCTGCATTACAAAATTCTGCATATATTGTCTCATCTGGAGTATTACTAGGTCTTTTTGTTAAGTCAGTAGTTCTTATTGTCATTAATTCCTGATTAGGAGAGTACTGATTTAGTAACTTCAAAATACCAATTATTCTTTTGGAATTATAACGATTATGTTGAGAATGGTGAGTGCCTCTATATTTATCATCACTAATCCTTTTTGAAATATATTCTAGTGCTTTATTTCCAGAGTTTATATCAATAATTGCCATACAATTTTAAATTATGCTCTGCTAATTTGACATAATTCTTGTTCATATCCGAACAAAGAAAATTTCTTTTTAATCTTTTAGCTGCGACAGCTGTAGTGCCACTTCCAACAAAACAATCTATTACTAAATCTCCCTCTTTTGAACTAGCTTTTATTATTCTTTCAATTAAGTCTAGAGGCTTAGGAGTTAAATGTCCCATTTTTTGAACCTTACCATTAATCT
>CAZUAA010000015.1:4443-15800 GCA_964618365.1 uncultured Candidatus Saccharibacteria bacterium
ATATGTCTATTTGATTTTGTAAAAAAGAGAATAGATTCTTGTCCGTTACTATACTTCCTTTTTGAGGCTCCTAATCCATCTCTTTTATCCCAAGTAATCCAATTTTGGAAACACATTTTTTGAGAAACTAAATATTGCAATATAAAAGCAGAATTATAAGGAGTATTAAAGATATACAAACTACCATTATCTTTTAATTTTGGGATAAGAGCATCAATCCATTTATATGTAAAAGTCAAAAAATCTTTTTGCGATTTAAAGGTATCCCAATCAGCCTTACTCATGTTGTAAGGAGGATCAATAACAGCAAGAGCCACAGAATCATCTGGTATTTTTTTTAAGAAATCAAAACAATCAAGATTGTAAATTTTATTGTGACTAAGCATAATTAAAACTTATTTTGATTTTAATTTTAACATTATAATTTTCTCGTAACTTTTTGAAATTTCATATCCGACAAAACTTCTTTTTAGTTCTTTAGCAACCTTAAGAGTAGTTCCTGAACCAGCAAATGGATCCAAAACAACCTCTCCAACAAATGAAAATAGTCTGATACAACGTCTAACTATTTCTTCTGGCATGATCGCAGAGTGTTCACCAAAAGCTAAATCTCCTTTACCTGGAATAGGAATGTTCCAAATTTGTTTTGTAAATTCTACCCATTCTTTTTGTGTTAATTTACTTGCATCTTTAATTTTTTTAGGAAGGTTATTTTCTGGCTTACCATCTTTTACAAATACTGTAATAAATTCAATAGTATTTTGAGCATAAAAATTCCTTGGGTAAGGGTAACTTCCGAACATCAATCTCTTACTAGGATTTGTTCTATTCCAAATATAAACATCCATCAAAAATAAATTTGTTTTTGATAATACAGAATGTTCAATATCACTATTTATGTCAAAAATATGACGATTATAATGAGTTGTCATATTTTTTCTTAACATCGGCATTAATGGTGTGTTTATGATCAGTTTTCCATTTGGCTTTAATACTCTTTCACATTCTTTCCATATGATCGCCATTTCATCTATATATTTCTCATATTTAGAAATATCTCCAATTTGACCTTTCTCTTTTTTGGCATTCTTTATTTTTTGGTGGCCATCAAGTGAATAATCTTTTATATTAAAATATGGAGGACTAGTAATGATTAGTTGCACAGAATTATCTGGCAATTCTGTCATTTTTCTAGCATCCTTAAAAAACACTTTGTCAGTAAAATCCATACTCTAATCATACTACCTTTTACTATTATTCTCAATATTTACAGATGGACCGTAATATGGTTACTATTTGTAGGTTGGGATTAATGATCATATTTGATATAATTCAATCATGTCAAAAACAAAATTAATAAAAGAAAAAGCTACTATACTACACGATTTTTCGCAGTGTGCTTTTGACATATTACAAATAGTTAAAATAGTCATCAAGTATCCAGGAGAGTATAAGGAGCTCAACCAAAAATATTGTACTCTACTTAATTTATTGGGAGAATTAAAAGCACCTGCTGGAAATTTAAATTTTAAAGATAGTAGATATTTACTCCCTTTAGATATTATTTATCTTCCGTATAGAGAAGAAAAAGATAAAAAAGTTTTATATAAAGCTGAAGAAAATCTTCGTAATTTAGTTTTTAAAGCAGAACAAAAAAGAGCTGAATTATTAGGAAGTGAATACAAACCAGATACAGGGATAAGAGATATTGAGTTGAAACAGATGTTAGAAGACATAACAAGTAGTAATACTGTTCAATCACCAACAACAGATATTAAGCAAACAAAAAATTCTAATACAGAAAAAAGAATGAGTGTGAATAATAATAATGAAACTCTTTTACAAACTGCAAACGGAGGAAGACTACTAAATTTTGGATCAAAAAGCGTGGAGATAGGTTCAATGGATAATGTTGCAAGTAAATTATATGAATGTCTTTTACCAATCGAAGTACCAAAGAGAGTTGAGTTTGTTTTTGATCAAACAACTCCCAAGACAAGTAAATTAAAAAATGACCATGACCTAACCATACCTAGAAAAATAGAAATATTAAAAGATAGATTAAAAGAATTGCAACGCAAAACTTCAAAAAAAGGGTTAGCGATATCACTTGAATTTATCAATAGAAATCAAAATGTTTATATGAAAATAAGAGAAAAAAGTGGGAGTTAGTGGAATAAATTTCCGAAATTTTAGTGGAAATTTAAAAAGAGTCCTTAAAAATAGGGCTCTTTTTTTTTACTTTTTCCACTAATTCAAAAAAATCAAAGTCTGAAAAGTGGATTTGAAATAATAAAATTAATTCTTTGTCGAAAAGAATATTATTAAATTAATTAAATTAAACACAAGAAAGAATTCCTTATGAAAAAGCATTCTCCATTGCTTCAAGGGTTGTAGAAGAACTCCGACCATTTTGCAAAAGAATATCCATCGCTGGATCCTTAAGAAGAAAGAAAAAGGATTGCGGAGATCTGGAAATTTGTCTGATACCTAAGCCTTATAACACAGGTATGTTTGAAGATGGAATTGCTTCTGTCGTAAACAAATGGAAATTTATTTCTGGGAAACTTGAGTACGGTAAGACAAAATATACTCAAAGAATCTTACCAGAAGAAATCAAGTTGGATCTCTTTATTGCTGAAGAAGGTAATTGGGGTTCAGTTTTAGCGATCAGAACTGGTTCAGCAGATTACAGCCATAAAGTACTCGCCAATGGATGGGTCCGACAAGGATTCAAAAGCGATGGAGGTTATCTATTCAAGGAAGGAGAACGATACGAAGTGAGAGAAGAGGAAGATCTGTTCAGACTCATAGGAATCCCCTATGTAGCCCCTGAATATCGTAATTTATAAGAGCTAAAAATTAACAACTAAAATAAATCCTCTTTAGGGGAGAAACATCAATATGAACAATAAAGACACGTTAAAAGATGTAAGCCTACATCAAAGACTGGCCAACATTCCGAGGACCAGATGTGCTAAATGCAGAAAATTTAAAAGCTACGAAAACCCAATTAAAAAATGCTGGGAGTGTAAACAAAATTTCTGTTATGACCATATTTGGACAGGATTAACAAAAGATGGAATGAAGAAGACAGAAGAACTACGGAGCATTTGCGAAAAATGCAAAGATAGATTCGATTATAAAGAAATTTAAAAAAATAATATGGAAAATAAAATTAATTATGAAAAATTCACAAACCTATTTCCAAATACTAGATTCAGATATATCCATGATGTATCTGGAATAACAGTGCAAGGAAATAACAAACTTGACCTAAGCTGGAACAAGAAAGGCTATGGCATATTCTTCACAGTGAATGGATTCCCTTCTACTGGGAAAGCAGACGAATCACAACTATTATCCTTAAACGGTAATTACACTGATTTCGATGTTGATGCTAAATTACCTGAAGAAGACAAAGACAAACTCATACAAGAAACTCTAATGTCGGGAATAGAAGAAGGGATACCGACTCCAACAATAATAAACCGTACAAAGAAAGGAGCTCATTTTATATGGCTCTATCCTGAGGAAATAAAACCTACAGTAGAGAATGTTGAAAGATGGAAACATGTCCAAAAACGTCTAGTCCACTTTATGCATGGAGATAAAAATCCTATAGACCCAGCTAGGGTTTTAAGGTTACCGTATACACTACACTTAAAAGATCCAGAAAATCCTTTTGAGGTGACAACAATTTCATTCAAACCAAAAGAAAGGTACGCATTGGAAGAATTAGACTCTATCATCCCTGAGTATAAAGATGAGACTACTAATAAGAAAACATCTGCAATAGAGTTACTATTAAAGGGTGTTCCAGTAGGAGAAGGATTAAGACATAAAGCACTGGCACAGATTGCAGGTCTTCTTCTAAAAGGTGCTAATACTGCTGAGAAAATCGAAATCGCAAGAATTAATTACTATGACTGGGACAAAAAGATTGTCGGATCTCCTGAGACCTTTAATGACCGTAAAAAGGAATTAGACAATACTTTTAACGAAATAGCTAAGCGTAACTTAATTAGTGAAGGAATACCTACAGACACAAAACTCCACCTCTGGAATATTGGTGAAATACTCAAACATGATTTTGGAGAAGAAGAGTGGATTGTGGAATCGCTTATATCCAAACAAGGGATAACAGCACTTTCAGGAAACCCTGGAGATTTCAAAACTTGGCTAACTACACATATCGCATTATGTGTATCAAGACAATCTGATGTATTTGGTAAATTCCCTACATCTCAAGGAGGAGTATTAATTATAGACGAGGAAGATCATATCCGACTATTGAAGAAAAGACTAGAATTACTTGGAGCCAAAGACACTGATAATATACATTATCTTTCACAATGCGGAATCAAGGTTGATATTGAATCTGTTCGGGACATGATAGTAGATATTATAAAGGAGAAGGATATCAAACTTGTAATCCTTGATTCTTTAGTCAGAGTTCACCAACAAGAAGAGAATGATGCAGGAGGTATGGCAAAAGTATTTAGTGGACTACAAAAGATACTTACAGCTGGAGCTTCCATCCTGTTTACTCATCATCACAGGAAACAACAAAATGGCCAAAGAAATAACAACACAGGACAAAGCATGCGAGGTTCATCTGACATATTAGCAGCTATAGATTGTCACATTACTGTTGAGAAAAAGAGTCTAGAAGAAGATATTCTTGTCGTAAGGCAAACAAAGCTACGCCAAGGTGAAGTATTAAAATCATTTGAAGTTAATATCCTTATGGGAGAACTTGGTCCTTCTGGTTTTGAATATGCAGGAGGCCATGACGAAAGAAAGAAAAAAGTAGAAGAAGCTATTGAAGACTTAATCCTAATCCTTTCGGAGTCGGAGGAAGAAACTAAAAGCCGACCAGATATCATTGAAGCACTTAGTGAAAATTTTGGGAGAGACACTATAGACAAAGCAATTAAGCAAGCAGAAGAGGAATGTAAAATTGAAAATAAAGAGCTTCCTGTTTCCTTATTACCTATAGATGAAGGAAACAAGGAAGATGAAATTTTGGATTATAGCGATCCAGCTTCCTTCTAATACCTAATTATTATGAAAACCACTTCTAGAAAAAAGAATAAAAAAGAAATCTCTACAGTAGAGGTGGTTATTAATAATACTAATACCGACCTCATTGCTGAAAAGATATCTCAATTAATGCCTCAAATTATACACAGAATAGTCCAAAGAGAAATCTCAAAATAATAATTGTAGACATGGAATAAATAATGTTATAATTACCATGCTGCCTAATACAATCTAATAAGTAACAATAGACATAGCGACCTAAAAAGGGCGGTTCTACCACTATGTCTACTCTTATGGAGCAAATGTATTGGGCAGCTAGAACCGTCCTTTTTAGTTGTCCCAACTAGACAAAATATCAATATAAAAAAAAAATAAACGAAAAAGAACAAGGAAAAAACTCAGCTCTAAGAGTAGCTTCATATTATAGAGTAAGCACACAAGAGCAAAAATTAAAAAAAACTTCTATCCCCTTACAACAGAAAGAATGTCTTAAAGTCGCAGAAGAAAAAGGATGGACTTCTTTCAAGGAATATCAAGATGAAGGAATAAGTGGACATCTCATGGAAGAAAGACATGGATTACAATCAATGCTCAGAGATGCTAGAGAGCATAAATTTGATTTAATACTAGTTAAAGATTATGACCGCTTTGCTAGAAATAAAGATGGTATTGGGGTTGTTAGACAAGAACTAAAAAAATTAGGAATTCAAACATATTCTATTAATACTCCAGTAGAACCTAAACAGGTTTGTGATTATGATCCTGACGATAATGATACTGCTACAATAATGGAAACTATCTCTGATATGAGGTCAGATCTTGAAAGAACCGCAATAAACAGAAGATTGAAAGTAGGAAGAATGGCAATTGCTCAAAAAGGTAAAATACCAAATAAAGTACCTTATGGTTATGTAGTTATAAGAACCCTAAATGAAACTAAAACTAAAATAGTTAGAAATATTATCGTGGATGAAATACAAGCAGAAAAGATTCGCTTCATTTTTAATGAATATGCTAAAGGTCTTGGTGTTAGAAAAATAGTAATACAGATGAATAAGAATGGGTGGAGAGGACCAAAAGGATTACATTGGACTTCACAAACAGTGAAATATATATTAGCAAACCCTACTTATACAGGTAAGGTCTGGTGGGGTTGGAGACATGCAGATTATAAAAAAAGTAAAGAAATGAGACGACGTGGAAAAGTTGGATATACTGGGCAAGGCGAACACTCACCTATTATTGATGAAAACTTATTTAATCTTGTTCAAGAAATTAGAGCTGGTAGGGTTACTCATGGAAAAGGTGGAACTGGTAGATCATTAGGAATGCTTACAGGAATAGCAAAATGCATACGTTGTAAATGCGGAGTTGGATATCAAAAAAGATATAATAAAAGATCAAGGATTAATCCAAACTGGAAAGATACTATAACTCACGAATATATTTGTACAGGATATAAATATAAAGGAATCTGTTCACAAAGAGTAATGAGTGCCGAGAAGTTAGAGAGCTCAGTTTTGGACCAAATTAAGAACGTATACTCAAACCCTAAGATACAAGAAAGCATAACTTATGATGAACATACATCTGAAGAAAAAGATCTTGATAAAAAGATAGCGAGATTAGAAAGAGAAATAGAATCAGGAGCTGCTAAAGAGCAAAGGCACAAGGAAGCTTACGAAAAAGAATTAGAAACATTAGAAGAATTAGAGATGAATATAACCCGTATTAGAGATGAAGTTGAAAAAAGCCGTATGGAGGTGGGTCATTACATAGAGCAATCATCCCGTACCACACAAAAAGGTGCAAATATGCGCAAACTGGTGGCATCATTCAAGGATTTTGATACCTGTTGGAACCTCATGGAACTAGATGAACGAAAGATGATTTTACGTAGTATTATCAAGGAAATAAGGGCTGGAGATGGACGTGTAGAAATAGACTTTATTTTTTAATTCCTATTGAGATGACAGTTTTTATACTTCTTTCCGCTTCCACATGGACAAGGGTCGTTGCGACCTATCTTTTCCTTATCTCTTCTTGCTGTCCCCTCTCCATCAGGGCTATTAAGTATAAGAGCAGGCTTTTCTGCTATGTCATCTTTTTCTATACCAGCTTCTTCGTTTATGGTTTCGATTAAAGAAAAGACTTTTTCTTTAAAGTTCACTTCCATTTCCCTAAAAAGCTTTAATCCTTCTTTCTTGTATTCAATAAGTGGGTCTCTCTGACCATAAGCTCTCAAGTTTACGGAAGACCTTGTATATTCCATTGTCTCCAAATGCTCTACCCAGAGATTATCGGTCACATAAAGAGCAATCCTTCGAACAGTCTCAAAGAAAGCTGTATCTCCTACTTTAGCTCTCTTCCTTGCCACAATTTCTTTAAGTTGTGGGTAATCAATAGATAAATCATTTAAGAAGTTTTCTAATTCTTCATAACTACCTCGAAGCATTATTCTCCTTCTCTCATAAATAGATTTTCTCTGGTGGTTCATCACATTGTCATATTCAAGAGTATGTTTTCTAGAATCAAAATGAAATCCCTCTATTTTTGCTTGAGCATTCTCAAGTGAATTTGATATAAATTTGTTATTTATTGGCTGATCTTCTGGCACCCCAAGCTTCACCATCATAGACTTTATGCGATCTGAGCCGAAAATTCTCATTAGATCATCTTCGAGTGACACATAGAATTCTGTCTCCCCTGGATCCCCTTGGCGACCAGAGCGACCTCTTAACTGGTTATCTATTCTTCTTGCTTCGTGACGCTCTGTACCTATCACAAAAAGTCCATCGAGAGCTTTAACTTCTTCGTATTTATCTTGATCAAATGGCACGCCACCAAGCTTAATATCCACTCCACGCCCAGCCATGTTAGTAGCGACAGTCACTGCCCCTTTCCTTCCTGCATTTGCAATTATTTCCCCCTCCCTTTCATGATTTTTAGCATTAAGTACTGTATGTGGTATACCATACTGCGTAAGATAAGCAGAGAGAAGTTCATTTTTCTCAATAGAAACAGTTCCTATCAAAACTGGCTGACCTTTTATGTTTAAATCTTTAACCCTCTTAGCAACTGCCTCTAATTTACTTTTTTCAGTTTGATAAATAAGATCATTAAAATCTTTTCTATTTATAGGTCTATGGGTAGGAATTACTATAACATTGAGTCCATAAACTTTGTAAAATTCTTCTTTTGATGTTTCTGCTGTTCCTGTCATTCCACCTAACTTTTCATAAAATCTAAAATAATTCTGGAAAGTAATAGAGGCTACAGCCCTAGTTTCCTTTTCAATTTTTACACCTTCTTTGGCTTCTATGGCTTGATGAAGCCCTTCACTCCAACGCCTACCTGGCTGAAGTCTCCCTGTAAATGCATCCACAATAATAACCTCGCCGTCTTTTACGACATAATCTTTATTGTTCTCATACAAAGCACGAGCTTTTACTGCTGTCTCTAAATGGTGAACGTATTTTATACCCTTCTCTGTATAAATATTTGAAATACCAAGCAAATCTTCTGCTTTAGTGATACCAGCGTCTGTTAAAGAAATAGCTCTTAACTTTTCATCAACAGTATAATCTTCTTCTTTTATTAATTTTTTAGAGATATCGGCAAAAGTATAGTATAAGTCTTCACTATCTTCGGCGGCAGATGAAATGATGAGAGGAGTACGTGACTCATCTATAAGGATAGAGTCTACCTCATCTACAATTGCATAGTAGTGATCTCTTTGGACTACATCATCTATATTGTGAGCTAAATTATCTCTCAAGTAATCAAAACCAAATTCGTTATTTGTACCATAAGTTATATCACAAGCATAAGCTTCTTTTCGAGTAGAAGGTCTTAAAAATTCATACAACACCTTAAATGAGCTTGCTTCTTTGTTTTCATCCTCTTCTTTATCCATATGAGAAGGATCAAATATGTATGATTTATTTTGAGAATTTACAACTGCGACAGAAACTCCAAGCATAGAAAACAGTGGGCCCATCCACACAGCATCACGACGAGAAAGATAATCATTCACTGTAATTATGTGTACACCTCTTCCCAAAAGAGAATTCAAATATGCAGGAAGAGTCGCGACTAAAGTTTTACCTTCACCTGTTCTCATCTCAGCAATGTTATTATAGTGAAGTGTAATACCACCAATCATTTGTACATCATAATGTCTTTCTCCTCGCACTCTAAAAGAAGCTTCTCTCACTAAAGCAAAAGCTTCTGGAAGTATAGAATCGAGAGATTCTCCAGCTTTTATTCTTTCTTTAAATTCTTCTGTTTTCTTAACAAAATCAGTATCGGTTAATTTCTTCGTCTCAAGCTCTAAAGCATTTATCTTCTCAACTAAAGCCTTATATTTCTTAAGATATCTGTCATTTTCTCCGCCTAAAATCTTCTTAAATATATTAGTCATATTTACCTATTCTAGCAAAATTTAAGACAAAAAGAAAATCCCCGATAGAGAGGGGATTTTCTTTTTGTTTAGAAATAGAATTACTTCTTTTTCTTTGTAGCCTTTTTCTTTGCAACTTTCTTAACTGCTTTCTTAACTTTCTTTTTTGCTGCCATAAAATTTTTTTTAAAATTATTTTTAAAGATGTGTGTGAATCCACGACCTTACAAAAAATTTGTAAAAATAATTTGTAAAAATTTTCATCACACTCACAACTATATTATCTCTCATAAAAAAGATTACTGCAATACTTTTTTAATAAAAACTGTGGATAACTTTTTATTTTTTGTTTTCCAAAAAATAAAAAATATTTTTCTAAAATGATATTTTTAATTTAAATAAAAAATAAAATAGAAAATAAAATAGAAAAACATCTCGTTTACACGAGATGTTTTTCATATATTGATTTGCATTCTATAAGCCGGGTTCTGTGTTAAATAGATATTTATCTAGGGTGTAAGTTACCCTACACCTCAAGCGATTCAGACTCCAACCAAAGTTGAAGAATACGATCTTGCACACATGTAAGTATTTAGCCGTTTCATCTTCTATGTTACCATAGAGCTCACCCATCGCTTACGCTTTGGGCGCTCTACTCTTCTCAGAGTAAAGCGTCTCTGTTCGCAACTAAGTGTCACCACTTATGGGTGTTACCCACTACAATTTTGCTTTATAAAATAAAGCGTGTGCCCGGACTTTCCTCACACGCCACAACCTTACAGATGTTGGCGAGCGTATCTATCCAAATACAAACCTTATCTAATATACCATAAATTAAAAACTTGACAATATCTGTAGATTTGATATACTATAGGTGTGAGTAAAGAGTTCCGACAATCTGTCTAGAATTACTTTACAGAAATACAATTGCGAGCAAAATCCCATCGAGTAATCGGTGGGGTTTTGTGTTTTATATTAAATAAGTTATAATATCCCTAGTCAGTCGTTGTGCGTTAAAGCCAGCGGCTGCACTCACATCGCAATTGTATGTTGGAGTTTAGCACCCGCTGGCTTTAGCACGCAAAAATAAAAGACGTTTGGCTCTTTAAAAAAGCCAAACGTCTTTTGTTATTAGATCTCACGTATTGCGATGATATAATTTTCTAAAAAATTTATATCTTTATATTCAGCAAACGTATATCTCAAGAGCATATCTGCATTCAGAACAGCAACTGGAATCTGTTTACGATATTCCATCGTTCTGTCTAAATCAATATATTGATGTAATTTAACCTCTTCATCTAAGCAAAAAATTGCGTGATGATATGGTATTTTTGCCAAAAAATCTTCAAAAAAATCACTAATATAGATAAATGTGTGAGTATTTATCATCATGTAATTATTTTTTTTAAGAAATTCTAAACATTCAGAATTTTTAGTCCCGATTGTTGGGATAAGTCCTAAAGAGTAATTTTTCCCATATTCAAGAGAAAAATATAAAGATTTTTTTTCCAATTCCTTTTTAATTGACTTAGAAAAATTAATATTTTCTTTAGGTTCTTCAATCGATAATCTAATTTTTGAAGTAAAATTTTCTTCATTTGGTACAATAAAATCAACCAATTGAATCCTTTCTTTAAATTTTTTCATGTCTTTAGTTTTTATTTTGAAATAACATTAACATAATAATGATATATATGCAAACAAAAAACCCTCGGAATAACCGAGGGTTTTTTGTTTTTATATTTAAATTATTACATAGATGTATCTTTTAAGAAAGTATCCTTTATTTTGTTCCGTTCTATTTATAACGCACCAATATATGGTGGTGATGTCTTTCCATCAGTCAATGTACTTTTAGGTCGTAGTACATCTAGACCATTGTTTGCTCAATTGAGGCAAACAATAT
>CAZUAA010000016.1:0-12427 GCA_964618365.1 uncultured Candidatus Saccharibacteria bacterium
CCAGCATCCCCAGGAATTCCTCCATTGGCAGTAACATCACCTTCAGCATATACAAGTGTTGGAGAAGTAATTACTCCTGAACTATAACCAACCAAACCTCCTGCAGCTCCAATACCTCCTGCACCTCCTGCACCACCAACAGCTCCTATCCCTCCAATTGAATTTGTACCTCCGTTACCCCCATTACCTCCTATTCCTCCGTTACCCCCAGCACCACCATTTACAGTCACATTTCCAGTTGCATAACTCGTAACAATTGGACCTAAAACATAATAGCCAATTAAACCTCCACCATAACTCGCACCACCCGCACCCCCAATTACACCCGCACCGCCTGCACCACCAACAACGCCACTAGCTCCATTACCTCCATTTCCTCCATTACCTCCATTTCCTCCAGATCCACCATAAACAACAACATTACCTGTTGCATTAGAAGTTATAACTTGTCCATTTAAATTGTAACCAATTAAACCTCCAACGTTTGCTACACCACCTATGGCTCCTGCACTACCCGCAATTCCAGCTAAACTAGTATTTCCATTTCCACCGTTCATTCCTGCGCCACCTGCTCCTGCTGTTCCAGTAACATTTCCTGTTGCATAATCATTAGTTAAAGTTGTACCTGCGTTATATCCAATTCCTCCTCCAGCATAAATAATTGCTCCAGCAGTTGACACTCCAGAAGCACCATTAAGACCACCAGACCAATTTCCACCAGCACCACCCGCACCTGCTGCACCACCCGCACCTGCTGTTCCTGTAACATCTCCTGTTGCATAACTATCATTCACTAAGTAAGTATTATTTCCAACTATTCCCCCAATATACAAAACCCCTCCAGCCCCACCAGTACCGCCGGCTGTACCAGCAAGACCTGTCAGTGCTGCTGCACCGACTGATCCAGCACCACCAGCTCCTCCTGTACCATTTACATTATTTAATGAATAAGAAGATAAAACACCCCCAGTATTACTACCTACTAGTCCACCAACATAAACAGCAACTGCATTTGCAGATCCTCCTGCACTAGATGCTCCACCTGCTCCAGAAACTCCAGATGAACCTTTCACTCCACCTATTCCAC
Organism: uncultured Candidatus Saccharibacteria bacterium; assembly: GCA_964618365.1. Classification (GTDB taxonomy): domain Bacteria; phylum Patescibacteriota; class Minisyncoccia; order Phycocordibacterales; family UBA9973; genus UBA8515. The sequence goes on from CAZUAA010000016.1 coordinate 1,088, forward strand.
CAGCACCACCTATACCTCCATTACCGCCAATCGCAGTAACTAAACCTGTTTGTGAATAAGAAGAAATTATAAATCCAGCATTAATACCGGCAAGACCTCCAGCATAAGCTCCACCAGAAGCACTTCCTGCACCACCCGCACCACCTGTTCCACCCGTATGTAGAGTACCAAGAGCAGCACTACCTCCAACTCCTCCAACATAACCATTTTTACCATTTGCTCCATTAGCTGTAACAGAACCAAATGCATAATTTGCATTTGTTGTACCATTTATTACTCCATCAGGACTATTTTGTCCCACCAAACCACCCGCGTAAGCTGTACCACCGGCACCTGCCACTCCACCAGCACCACCCGTAGCAGCTGTCCCAGTTGTCGCAACAGCAGATGCTCCAGCTAAACTTCCTGCTGATCCATTACCTGGAGTCCCACCGGTTGATTCAACTATTCCAGATGCATAACTACCTTCTTTAATTAATCCTAAATTATTTCCAGCCAATCCACCTGCATAAGACACTCCACCGGCTCCACCAATACCTCCAGCTCCACCGGCTCCACCTATTGAAGTTCCACCACCAGATCCACCGGTACCCGAAGTACCTGCATTTCCACCGGCTCCACCCATAGCAGTAACACTTCCTGTCCCGTATGAAGAAGTAATACTACTCGAGTGAACCCACCCAATCAATCCTCCTACATAAGCAATACCACCGGCTCCAGCGACACCGACATTTCCTCCAGCTCCTCCAATTCCGGAACCAAGATTGGTACCACCATTCCCCCCATTTCCACTCGCACCACCATTACCACCAATACCAATTATTGTTGCTGAACTACTAGTAGAAGTAATACTTCCTTGCTGATTATACCCAACCAAACCTCCAACATATGCATTACCTCCAACAGCGGCGGCATTACTTACACTTATACCACCAGCACCTGCAACTGTAGCACCACTCGTTGTATTTCCTCCGGCACCCGCATTCCCAGCCGATCCACCAGCACCCCCAGTACCAGTAATATTTCCAGAAATATTAGCATTAGTAATTATTCCTAAATTATAACCAACAAGACCACCAACATAAATAACACTACCTACCGTACCAGCAGTACCAGTCCCGCCTGCAGTAGGAGTTGTGCCGGAAGTACCATCAGCTCCGTTTGTTCCATTTGTCCCCGCCACACCAGTACCGGTTATAGAAATACCTGAAAGAGTAACATTTTTTATTGTGTTATTTGAATAACCAAATAGCCCAACATATGTGAGTGCTGTAGAATTAATATATAAATCATCTATTGAAAAATCACCTCCATCAAAAATACCACTAAATGGAACTGCTAATGTTCCAATTGGATCAAATCCAGCACCGGAATTCCAATTACTCGTAACTATAGCATCAATATTATTATTTAATTTATAGGAACTAGAAAGATTTGTTTTTATAGCCTGTAAACCATAAATATCATATATAATAAATGGATCTGTACTTATTCCCATACCTGTATATCGACGAAATGTTCCAGAAGTTATAGAAAAATTACCAGTAGTAGAAAAAGTATTGTTCTCCGGATTTAATGCTGTAAATGTCGCAGCTGACGTTTGAGAATAATTTCCCGTACCACCACCCGCATTTGTTATCAGAATATCAGCATTTTGAGTAATAGTTCCTGTAAAACCATTAATTGTAAGTGAGCCAATACTGATATCTGTATCTATTGTTGCAATAACTGCTGCTCCACCTGAAGATGCATCAAAAATAACTGCAGTTGTTTCATCTGGAAGATTGAGAGCTCCTGGAGCTCCGTTTGATGATGTGGCCCAATGATTTGCTGCATCAGACCAATTCCCTGATCCACCAACCCAATAAGCAATAGCTGGTGGATCAGTAATATAATCGACATCAGTATTTCCAATAATTTTTAAATCAAAAACATTTGTTGATGATTGTAATTCTGTAAGTAATATTCGATACTTACCATAATTAGTAATATCAGAAAAAGTTGCAACTAATTGACCATCTAGAGTATAAACTTCAATAGTGGAATTACTTCCATTTGATTTTGCATAAATTGTAATATCATTTTCATTACTTAATTCTTTTTCAAAAGTCACTCGAATATATTCACCATCTAAAATATTTGCAAAATTTTGATCACGCTCTTTTACTAAATCAAAAATATCTGCAATTGTATTTTTTAAGTTATCTAAATGGAGTGCATTTGAAATAAAAATAATTTCAAAAATTTGTGTCGAAAGATGTGGAACTATCCAACTTACATGATCTATGTATCCGTCTTCATCTTCATCAAAAGACAAAAAACCCATTTCTTGGTTTTCATTATTTTTCCAATTAATTTTTATTTGATCTTCTTGCCCAATTTTAAAAATTTCTGGAATCTCTATCCTGACTGGAACATCAATCATCGGTGAAATTAATTCTTGCTCTTCGGTTGATGAAACTGTAACTAATTTTCCATTCTCAATAAGTTCTTCTAAAATGGTAGGTGAAATTATTTCAGGTAAAATATTTTCTTCGGAAATTATTGCTGTCTCTAAGGGAACAGTCTCCACATGTACAATATTTTCTTCGGGTGATGTTTCTGTCTCTGTCTGAGATATTTCTTCGGGAATAATTATTTCTTCGGGTAAAGTATTTTCTTCAGATACTGTTTCTGTTGGGGCGAATTCTTCGGGAATAATTATTTCTTCGGGTAAAGTATTTTCATCAGGAATTATTTCTGCATTAATAAAAGAAGTATCTTCTTCGGGTAAAGTATTTTCATCGAATATTGATTGCATTTCTATTATTTCTTCTGAAATAATAATTTCTTCGGCTTGAATATTTTCTTCAAAAATTATTTCTGTATCAGCAGTAAATGTTTCTTCAAAAAAAAGAACTTCCTCTGCGGAAACTTTCAAGAAAAAACTACTAAATAATATAATAGAAATTATGATTAAAAATATTTTGATTAAATTAAAAAATCTTAAGAACATGTACTACTATTTTACCAAAATTAATAGTCAATGTAAATAAATAATGTGTGATTTTATAAGAAATTAAATCTTCTTACTATCATACGCCCAATGTAGAAGTGCTTGGCGCTGAACTCTTCTGCAAGATAAATCCCCTGCTCTGCAATTTTTTGAAATCTGAGCGACATGACGCACCATTTTCTTCCATCTTTTTATCTGTCTTTCATCTTCGTCTTTTATTCTTCTTCCCATATAGTAACGGCAGTACCATTCAAACCATCCCCTTGGATCATCTTTATATATCCAACCATTTTTCCTCCAGATAGAAAGAGGTTGAGATGCATTAACTTTAAAATAATTAAGACTAGGATCATGAAATTTACTGTTTAATTTGGCCTTTATAAACCAGCTTTTAGGATACTCCCCTCTACAATCAGTCATATACTTACCACCAAAAACACCAAGAGAAAGCATTTCTTTTGGTGTTAAGTCGGGATGAAAATCTTTATGAAAATTTCTACCCACAGGTTCTACAAGTTCATACTTGTAACCTTTTTGCATTTTATTATTAACTGTAACTATTTTTTTATGAGATTTTTTTCTCATACACTTATTCTATTTTTGCATCAAAGACATAAGAGGCATCAGTTCTTCTCTATGCTTCATTATCTCATTTTGATACTTCTTCATTACAAGTATCGCTGCATACTGCTCTGCCATACCACTCTTCTTTTTTTCTTCTATCTCTTTAGTAATTTTTTCAAAAAGATCTTTAACTTCTTTGTTTGATTCTAATGATTTTAATGACTCTAAAACTTCTGGATTTTCATCCAGTTGTTTTGCTATTTTATCTGCCTGGTCAGATGAAACTCCCTTCATCCTCAAAGCTTGTTTTGTTATAAATGATTTAAATCCCATAATACAAGTATTGTAGCAAAAAATTCATTTTTATGCGAATATATAATTAATTGAATTCTATTTTTTTAATATTTTCATAAACTGAGCGTGTTGTAATAAAACCAAATAAATTTCTTTTTTTAATAATTTTAAAGAAAAAAACATTACCACCGTCTAATTCGAGAACATGGCCATCATTTAACTCAAATCTTATTATGTTTTTAATAAAATCATCATGTTTAATATTATGGGATAACCTCTCTTTTATTTCAAAAAATTTACTATTTATAAAAATAGAATCTTTCTCTTTCAAATCTATCAATTTATTTAATACATTCTCATTCATATAATTTACTTTATTAAAATAATTAAGCTATAATAAATATTATATCATATATTAAAAATAAATAAATTATGTTAAACAAAAAATCGGTTGTAATCCTTGGTCAAACAGCCACAGGTAAAAGTGATTTTGCGATAGAAATAGCTAAAATAATAAGTGGTGAAATTATTTCTGCTGATTCAAGGCAAGTATATAAAGGAATGAATATAGGAAGTGGAAAAATCACAAAAAAAGAGATGGGTAAAATCCCCCACTTTTTACTTGATGTGGTGCACCCTAAAAAAGTCTTTTCTGTATCTGATTTTCAAAAAATAGCAACAAAAGAAATAAAAAATATACAAAAAAGAAATAATATCCCAATTATTTGTGGTGGAACTGGTTTCTATATAGATAGTATTATAAATGGCAATATTTTTCCTGAGGTCCCCCCAAATAAAAAATTGAGAAAAGAATTATCCCAAAAACCAAAAGGAGAACTTTTTGAGATATTAAAAATTCTTGATAAAGAACGTGCAAAAAATATTGATAAGAATAACCCTGTTAGATTAATCCGTGCAATAGAAATCGCTAAATCTTTAGGTAAAGTCCCGACGTCCAACGTCCAAAATCCCCGACGTTGGACGTCTATAAAAATTGGGCTTAGTATGCCGGATGAAATACTTAAAGAAAGGATTAGGACTCGTCTACTATCTCGTATCAAAAAAGGAATGATTAAAGAAATTAAAGATTTACACGAAAAAGAAAAAATTTCATGGAAAAGATTAGAATCTTTTGGTCTCGAATATAAATATGTCGCGTATTTTCTTCAGGGTAAAATGACTAAGGGTGAGATGATAGAAAAATTAAATACAGAAATTTGGCATTATGCAAAAAGACAAAATACTTGGTTTAAAAGAGACAAAGAAATAATTTGGATAAATCCTGCCAATATACACGAGAAAGCACTTGTAATAAATAGAATAAAAGAATTTTTAAAATAAACAAAAATTTTTTTATTTATTTTATCTGCGGGTGGTGGAGGAATCGATCACTCATAATTTTCTACTGAAAATTTGTGCGATCCCGACTCGGCTCGACAGCCTCCGTCTTCCGATTCCTCCATCCAAAATAAACGAGATAACATCTCGTTTATTTTCATGCGGGTGGTGGAGGAATCGGACCCCCGCCAACGGTTTTGGAGACCGTTGTACTGCCACTATACTAACCACCCAATAATATAAATATAACATAATTCTAAAAATTCCCCAATTGGGGAATTTTTAGAATTTTATTTTTTAGATTCTTTAAAGACAACACGCTTTCTTAATTTCTTATCGTATTTTTTGAGCTCAATTTTCTTAGTAACAGTCTTTTTATTCTTCTTTGTATAGTAAGTTGTGCCTGTTGCCTTGTTTGTAATTTTTATTAATTTATCTTGTGACATAAATATACAATACTATAAAACCACATAAAATGCAAATCAATTGAACTACCTTATTACCCTAGGTAAAAGTGGATTAATATTAGTTGTAACTTCGTAATTTATACTTTCTAAAATTTTTGCAATATCCTCTGCTTTGATTTCTTTTTTACCTTGATACCCTAATATCACTACTTCATCTTCATCTTTTGTATCTTTTATCCCTGAAACATCAATAACTATCATATTCATAGCAACTCTTCCTAAAATCTTTGCAATTTTACCACGAACAAGTACATGTCCATTGTTGGAAAGATATCTTGGGAGAACATCAGAAAACCCTTGAGGAATAATGGAAATCATTGTAGACTTTTTTGTAATATAAGTGAGACCATAACCTATTGGATGATTGGGTGGCAAAACTTTTATTTGTGCAATATGTGTAATCCACCTTAATATTGGCTTTAAAATAATTCTTTTCTTATTTAAATATTCTAAATGAGAACTAGGCCACATACCATAAAGACCAATCCCTAAGCGGACAATACTATGTAAATCTTCTTTATTTTCATAAACAAGAATACCAGAGGTAGCAGAGATGTGGGTTTTTATATTTTTATATCCACTATCTTCAAAAACTTTTAAACATTTATGATAAATTTCTATTTGCTTCTCTGAGTGAGTCCGATTCATTGTATCTTCTATATTTGCAAAATGAGAGTAAACTCCGTCTATAATTACCCATTTTAAATTTTGAATTTCTTTTACAAAATTATTTACCTGATTGGGCATTATACCCTCTCTTCCTAAAAGTGAATCAATTGCGATATGAACTTTTGTTATCTTTTTAAGATCACTAGAAGTTTTATTAATCTTGAGTAAATGTGATAAATCAAGTGCTGTAAGTATCGCTCCGTTTTTAATAGCAAAAGTCATATCACTCCCACTCGTATAACCAAAAATAAAAATGGGTTTATTGGTATAATCTTTTATTCTTCTATATTCATCAACATCATCTACTTGGAAGTAATCTACATAAGGACTAGCAATTTTTACAACCTCTCTATCTCCATGTCCATAAGCATTGGCTTTAACAACAGCAGATATTTTTGTATTTTTACCCAAAATACTTCTAAATTGCTTGATATTGTGTATTAAATTATCTTTTGAAATTTCTATGTATGATAGTGGTAAATCTTTATTTTTCATAAGAACTATTCTAGCATTTTTTTGAATTTTTGGTATACTAGCCGTATGTTTGCCGGGGTGGCGTAATGGTAGCCGCGCTCGACTCAAAATCGAGTCTCGCAAGAGGTGGAAGTTCAAGTCTTCTCCCCGGCACAGATTTTAAAAAATAATTTAAATTATTTCTGGCTCTTGCTCTAGACTAATCCCAAACTTTTCTTTTACTATTTTTAGTATTTCATTTTTAGTGTTTGTTAAATCTTGAAAAGTTGCATTCCCATTATTTACCAAGACTAAAGCATTTTTATGATAGATGCTTATATTCCCAAAATCCTTACCTTTAAGACCAGCATTCTCTATAAGCCACCCAGCGGGAATTTTTGTATAATCTTCACCAACTTTAAATGATTTTATATCAGGAAATTCTATTTTTATTTTTTCTGCAATCTCATTTAAAACTATCGGATTTTTAAAGAAAGATCCCACATTTGGCAAAATCCTAAAATCAGGCAACTTACTATTCCTTATGGAAATAATAGCTTCTCGTATCTCTACTAGATTGGGTTCATTTATATTCTTTTCTTTAAAGTAATTTAATACATCAGGATAATTAGGAACTTTTGGTTTATCTTTTGATAATCTATAAACAACATAAAGTATAATATATCTTCCTTTTTCTTTCTTAAAAATACTATCTCTATAAGAAAATTCACAATCTTTATTTGATAAATTTTTTATCTTATTTTCTTTTAAATCATAAACCACAACTTCACTTAAAACATCTTTAACCTCTACACCATAAGCTCCAATATTCTGTACTGGACCTGCACCCACTGTACCTGGAATAATAGACATAGCCTCAACCCCAGAAAAATTCTGATCAATTGATTTCTTAACAAAATCATCCCAAGACATACCTGCCCCTACTTTAATATACACATCATCTTTTTCTTCTTTAAGAATATCAAATTTTTCAATCCCTAATTTAATAAAAATCCCATTAATAATTCCATCAGAAAAGACAATATTGGATCCAGATCCTATTATATATAAAGGCAAATCCTTATATTTTATGTTATCTTTAACAATAGTAATAAGAGACAAAAAATCATCTTCATTCTTTATCAGAATAAAATAGCGAAATTTACCACCTATTTTAAAGGTAGAATAATCTTTAATATTAACATTTTCTTGAATTTCCATATATTGCAATTATATCATATATGATATATAATAAGCAATATGAAACAAACAAATCAAAAACAAATCGGAGAATTTATTAAAAACTTAAGAGAAAAAAGGGGTATGACCCAAGAAGCCTTTTCAAAAGCATTAAAAACTTCTCAGTCAGCTGTAGTAAGAATGGAAAAAGGTGAACAAAATTTTAGCACTGAAATACTAAATAAAATAAGTAATGTTTTAGAACACCAAATAGTATCAATAAACAATTCTACGGACTTTCAAATAAATGGTGGAAAAAAACTCCACGGAAGCATCACGACTAATTTCTCAAAGAATGGCTCTGTGGGGCTTCTTTGTGCTTCTATTTTAAATAAAGGAAAGACTACACTACACGGTATTGCTCGTATTGAAGAAGTAAATAGAGTAATAGAAATACTTGAAAGTATCGGGGTGTCTGTTAAATGGATAAATACAAATTCTGTTGTGGTTACACCACCTAAAGAATTTAAATTAAATAAAATAAATGTCGAATCAGCAATAAAGACTCGTTCTGTAATAATGCTTATAGGGCCACTCATACACCTTCTACCTTTCTTCTCTATCCCCCATGCCTCTGGATGTAAACTTGGGAAAAGAACTATCTCAGCTCATACTTATGCTCTAGAAGATTTAGGTGTTAAAGTAAAAACAACAAATTCAAATTATGAAATAACTGTGCCAAAATTAAAGCCTAGAGATTTGATCATGTACGAAGCTGGTGATACAGCTTGTGAAAATATACTAATGGCTGTTTCAAAAATAGATGGTATTTCAAAAATTAAATTTGCTAGTGCAAACTATATGGTCCAAGAAATATGTTTCTTCCTTGAAAAACTAGGTGTGAAAATAGATGGAATAGGCACATCTACTCTTACCATACACGGAATAAAAGATATAAATATGGATGTAGAATACACAAATAGTGAAGATCCAATAGAATCAATGATGTTTATTTCAGCTGCCGTAGTAACAGACTCTGAGCTTACTATCACTAGATGCCCAATAGATTTTCTATCTTTAGAACTTGAAAAGTTAAGAAGGATGGGTCTAAAATATAAAATATTAAAAGAATATAAATCTTACAATGAAAGAACAAATTTAGTTGATATAAAAGTATTACCATCAAAATTGGTAGCATTGGAAGATAAAATACATGCAAACCCATATCCAGGAATAAATATGGATAATCTCCCCTTCTTTGTACCTATCGCTATACGTGCAAAAGGTCAGACAATGATTCATGATTGGGTATATGAAAATCGAGCAATATATTTCACCGAATTAAATAGACTAGGAGCAAATATTACACTTGCTGATCCACATAGAGTTTATATTCAAGGTGGTACTCCTCTTAAACCTGCTCAAGTAGTCTGCCCCCCTGCACTTCGCCCAGCAATGATAATACTTATAGGTATGTTAGGAGCACCAGGGACATCAATACTTAGAAATATCTATATGATAAGTCGTGGGTATGAAGAAATCGCAGAGCGTCTAAACAAAATCGGCGCAGATATTAAAATACTTAAGTAAATTTATTCTATTAAAGTTATATCCTTTTCAGATATCTCACCTTCTAGATTTTCTAAATCTTCTTCTTTCCTCTTTTTCTTAAATGAAAATAAAACATATAAAGATGTAAAAACAATAACAATAAGACCTAGTACGGATAAAATCAGTGGATTAATTTTTATTTTTGAATCCCCAGTACTACTACTTAAATCATTTAAATTTATAATATTGTTCTCACTATCTACCAACTCCTCTTTAATGAAAGACTTTGGTTCTTCTATCTTTTCTAAATTATTTGATTTAACTATATTTGAATTCTTTAAAATATTAGATTTCTGAAAAGAAGGATAGCTAGCAACATTATTTTTATTTGGATCTATAATACTGACAAAATCCAAATCTTCATATTTAAAACCTGTAATTTTGGGTGAGAATTTTATTTTCTTATTTGGTAGGATTATCGTCCCTTCAGGAATAAGAAAAAAATTTGAGGAAGTATTAATACTCCAATCTTTCAAAGAAATTTCATAACTAGATTTATTTTCTATTTCAACGTATGGGTCAGAAAGTGAACCTATGCTTGATATATTTATGGAAGAAGGTAAAACTTTTAGATTTATCTTGTCTGTAGCTTCTGGAACTTCACTAAAAGATGTACGATAATATGATAAAATTAAAACATATTCCCCAGGATAATCATAAACATAATTAAAAGCTTCACTGTTTTTAGATTTAAGAGACATTCCATCTCCAAAATTCCAAACAAAATTACCAACTTCATATTTTTCACCTCTATTTGTAGTTGTCTCTGAATATAATTCAAAAGGAATACCAGAGAATACAACTTTTGGAGAAAAAATCTCTGTCTTTATTTTTAAAATCTCTTCTTTATCATCAGAACTAATCTCATCATCTAAATCTTCTTCATTAGAATCTGTATCTTCATCTGATTCTTCATCTTGATTGGATTCTAAAGACCCAGATCCTGGGGTTATACTTTTAGTACTTTTTGACCCAGCTAAATCTTTATTGATACTTTGACCCTCTCCCAACTCTCCGAAACTTATAGAATCTACAACTTCTTTGGCTGGATTTTTAAGCTGTAAGGTATTTGAAGCTGTAAGAGTCAGATTTGGAACTAGTATATCTGTATAAGAATCACTTGACCTAGATATAACAAGATAACCCCCACCCGAAATAGAAACTCCTTCAAAATAAGTTTTAGAAACTAGTGAAGTAAAATCTGAACCACTTTCAGTTTTTCTTTGAATATAATATCCAGTTAATGACACAGAAGAAGACGATGAATTATAAAGCTCAATGAATCTCTTATCTGTAGGAGATATACTTACTTCACTTATTATTATTTTAGCCTCAGCTTTATAACAAAAACTAAAAAACACTAAGATTATAAATATGTAGTGTTTTCTAGTTAATTTTAAAAACATAAATTACTCAAGTACTTTTTTTAATACATCTTCTGGTACTTCTTTCTTTGCTTTTCTTTTTTGCCAAGAATTTTTGTCTTCTATATTGACTTCCTCTTTCTTAACCTCTTCTTTTTTTTCTTCAATTTTTATTTCTGAAATAGGAGCTTCTACTTTAATTTCAGATTTAGGAATCTCTATCTTAATTTCTGGTTTAGGTGTCTCTATTATAGGTTCTTCTTTTATAGGTTCTTTAACAATAGGAATTTCAACTTTTACTTCTTCTTTTTTGGATTCTATTTTTATTTCATCTTTTTTTAATTCTTCTTTTTTAGATTCCTCTTTATGAGTAGCAACTCTTGATAATAAATCTTTAAGTGAGGCT
>CAZUAA010000016.1:12500-14775 GCA_964618365.1 uncultured Candidatus Saccharibacteria bacterium
ATTTTTCATTAAATCAGATAAAGAAATACGATTAATCTTTTTTTGTTCATCTTTAATTTCGGAAATCTCTTAATCCCCTTCTTTTATCTCTTCTCCTTCTTTGTTATTTTTATTTATGCTAATTTTTTGTAATAAATTTTTAAGAAGTGGAGATGGACCAGAATGCTTCTTTTTATTATTTTCAAATTTATCTTTATTAAAATTATTATTATAATTTCCAGTTATTACTTTATTATTATTCTCATTTCTGTTATTAAAATTATTATTATTATTTTTACCTTTTCTACTATTATCGTAATTAAAATTGCCACTATTTCCACTTGTAACAGGAAATTCTATACCCAAAGAAGCAAGTGGGGCTTTCATAGCAGAATCATCTTGCCTAAAAGACCGATTCACGATAAAACCACTTTCGGGTTTTAACTCACCATTCTTTATCTTATACATACACTCTTTACAATATACTGGCTTCCCCTCCTTAGGCTCAAAAGGAACCATGGTCATTTTCTTACAATTTGAACAATCAGCTTTATATTTAGATTCACCGTCTTCCATTTGAAGCATACCACTCCATCGTGAAATTTCTGTTTCCACCTCCAATCTAGGACGAGTATATAATTTTCTAGACATATCTATTATGCTTTCCTTTACCCCACTTTTTGGATCTATTTTAAGAGGAGGGAGAGTCGTAGCAGAAAAAGGACGACTTGTAATTCCATCAATCATAAGCTTTAAATAAATATTGAAGTTTGGAAGATTCACCAAATCTTGAGCAGTAAATTCTGGCTCAAATTCTTTCTCTAAAAAGTCTGCGTCGTCTGCTCCCACACGAAATATAATCATAGTTCCTACGTTACCAAAAACTGCATTTTTAACTGAACCTTCTTTTGTATCTATCTGAGCAGTGTACTGGTGGGCAATAGTAAGACAAAGTCTGTACTTACGAGCCTCAGACAAAATGTTGGCAAATGAATCCGTCGCAAAGTTTTGGAATTCGTCAACATAAAGATAAAAGTCTTTTCTCTCTTCTTCTGGAATTCTCACACGCTCCATAGCAGCAAGCTGAATCTTGGTAATTATCATACCTCCTAAAAGTGCAGAGTTGTCTTCACCAATACGACCCTTTGAAACGTTTACAAGGAAAATTTTTCCTTCGTTCATTATCTTAAAAATATCAATCGTAGATTTCTCTTGCCCGACAACATTACGAATAATCGAAGTTGAAAGAAATTGGCCAACCTTATTTTGAATAGGAGCAATAGCTTCATTTCTAAACTGCTCACGCCATTGCTCATACTCGTGCACCCAAAAAGCTTTAACAACTGGATCTTTCAAATTGTTAATTATCATCTGTCTATAATCTTTGTCGACTAGCATCCTAGGGATACCGAGCATTGTAGTATTTGGAGTATCAAGTAATGCCAAAATTGTGTTGTTTAAAATATATTCCATTCTCGAGCTCCAAGCATTCGCCCAAATTTTTGTAAATATCCCCATAAGACCAGAAGCCACCAAGTGCTTATACTTAAGGTCTTCTAACTGCATAACATTAAAACCAATATGAAAATCCGAATCTGCTGGATTAAAGTAAATTACATCTTTAGCTCTATAATCTGGAATGAGGTTAAGTATTTCTTCAACAAGTTCACCGTGAGGATCAACAACACAAACACCCTCTCCATTTTGGATGTTTTGGACTATGAGATTAGAAAGAAGCACGGACTTACCAGTACCGGACTTTCCAAGTACGTACATATGCTGTCTTCTATCTTTTCTTTTAATGCCAAAGACTTCATCAGAACTACGAAAGTTCGTCTTAGCAAAATAAGTTATATCTCTGTTATGTGGAATTTCGCTGTTCATAAAATATCAAATACATTATAACACCAAAATTAAAAAATATAAAAGATATTTAGTGAATTACTTCGGTCATCCACTCTTTATATGGGTGATTAATACGGCGAACATCTACTCCTGCTATCATAGGGACACTGTATGTATGATTCAGAGATATTAAAGTGTTTACATCTTCTAATTTAGACTCGAAAGTTGTAATCAGAAGCATAGCCTGAGAAACACACTTATATTCTTCTCTCCAGTTATAGCAAGAATAAGTTGGCCAAAATTCTACGCAAGCTCCAATCTTATTTTTGATTATAAGCTCCCCTAGCCTTTTAGCATCCTCCATACTTTCACATGTTGTATATACAAATACCATAAATAGTATAAAAAAATTAGTTTGCGACCTATGCTTACATTGTAAAACAAAAATAAA
>CAZUAA010000017.1:0-1806 GCA_964618365.1 uncultured Candidatus Saccharibacteria bacterium
TTTCAATGGCTTCATTTAATCTCATCTTCGAATCGTCACGATTGTCTTTAAATTCATGTATAGCAAAATTATCTACAATGACTTCAATATCGTGCTTATTGTTTTTCTTGATATCTATCCTTTCACGAAGACTTTTTACTTCACCATCCATACGAACTTTGCTATATCCTTTATTAAGTAAATCATAAAGTAATTGATAATATTCTCCTTTTCTACCTCGTACAACCGGAGAAAATATAGTAACTGGAGTCTCGTCCCACTCTACACTTTTAATTTTCTTTTTATTTCTAGAAGAAGAAAAACTATCTATCTTTTCTAAAATAAAATTAAATATTTCTTCATTAGAAAGTTTCTTTATTTCTTCTCCACAAACTGGACAATGGGGGTGTCCCACACGAGCGAATAAAACACGCATATAATCATATATTTCGGTAATAGTAGCTACAGTCGAACGAGGATTGTTTGATCTTGACTTTTGATCTATTGAAATAGCAGGAGAAAGCCCAGAAATCTCATCCACATCAGGTTTTGGCATTTGATTTAAAAATTGACGAGCATAAGCAGACAAACTCTCTACATACCTTCTCTGTCCTTCAGCAAAAATAGTATCAAAAGCAAGTGAAGACTTACCAGAGCCTGACATACCAGTAATAACCACCATTTTATTTCTCGGCATTTCTAAATTTATATTCTTAAGATTATGAGTCCTAGCACCTTTTATTATTATTTTATTTTCATTGTTTTCTTTTTTCATAATATATAACACAGAATTGCACCCCAAAATGTCTATATAGGGGGTGTATAAAATATTCTATTGTAGGTTTACATATTACCACAAAAATGAAGTTTGACAAAATTGAAAAAATAACTACAATAAACAAAATTATCGGGGTGTAGCTCAGTTGGTAAGAGTACCAGTTTACTGGGGGCCGGAGGTTCGAACCCAACCACCCCGACGAATGTTTATTTTGTTAATATGTTTGGATGTACAATAAGGCTGTTAGATTAAAATCGGCAGTCTTATTTTTTATTCTCCATCTTATTTCTTAACACAACTATCTCATCTCTTAAAATCGCAGCAGTTTCAAAATCAAGTTCTTTAACTGCTTTATTCATCTCTTTCTCTTTTAATTTAATAATCTTTTCATAAACCTCTCTATTTCTATCTTCATCTGAAAGAAGCAAATTCTTTATTGAATCTTTTTCTCCACGTCCACGATTACTCTTACTTTTCTCATATGCTTTTTTGAACAATTCGACATCTAAATCAAGCTCTGCATTTACAGATTTCTCATGCTTATTCTCAAGTTCTTCTGTAATATCTTTTATCTTCTTTATAATAGTTTTTGGCGTTATATTGTGCTTTTTATTATACGCAACTTGAATCTCTCTTCTACGATTAGTTTCTTTTATTGCGTTTTCAAGTGAACCAGTCAATATGTCTGCATAAAGAATAACCTTTCCTTCTGCATTTCTCGCTGCACGACCAATCGTCTGAATAAGAGAAGTCTCCGAGCGAAGGAAGCCTTCTTTATCAGCATCTAGTATCCCTATCAATGCGACTTCTGGTAAATCAAGTCCTTCACGAAGAAGATTAACCCCCACAAGTACATCCATTTCCCCTCTTCTAAATTTTGTAAGAATTTGAATTCTTTCTATCGTCTTTATATCACTATGCAAATATTCAGCTTTTATCCCCTTATCTTTCAAATAAATAGATAAATCCTCTGCCATCTTTTTAGTCAAAGTTGTAGCTAATACTCTATAGCCCCTTTTTATTGTATTTTCAGCTTCAGAAATAAAATC
>CAZUAA010000017.1:1906-14125 GCA_964618365.1 uncultured Candidatus Saccharibacteria bacterium
TCTGGATCCACAAGCCCAGTTGGGCGAATAATCTGCTCTATAATTTTTTTGCTTTTTTCCTTTTCTTCATTACTTGGAGTTGCAGAGACATATATAGTCTGCCCTACTCTTTCTTCAAATTCTCCTAATTTAAGAGGGCGATTATCTTTTGCAGACGGAAGTCTGAATCCATACTCCACCAAAGTATTTTTCCTTGAAGCATCACCCGCATACATACCGCGAAGTTGTGGCAAGGTCACATGGGATTCATCTATGATTGTCAAAAAATCAGGAACATACTCATAGTCGTATCCGCTATGAACAGATTGAACTTGCCCTTCCAGGGCAGAGTGCGAACGACGGAGAGTATGTTCCTGATTTTTATTTTCTTTAGGAAAATATGACAAAAGTGTATCTGGGGCTTCTCCTTCCTTTTTGCCAGACAAATGTCTAGAGTAATTCTCTATGCCATTACAATACCCCACCTCTTTTATCATCGCTAAATCATAATTCGTTCTTCTTTTAATTCTTTCCGCTTCAAGTAATTTACCTTCTTTTTCAAATTTCTTAAGTTGTATATTTAATTCACTTTTAATATTTTTGATAGCAATTTCAGTTTGTTTCTTTTCTGTTATAAAATGTTTGGCAGGGAAAATAAATATTGAATCCTCTTCTC
Organism: uncultured Candidatus Saccharibacteria bacterium; assembly: GCA_964618365.1. GTDB lineage: Bacteria > Patescibacteriota > Minisyncoccia > Phycocordibacterales > UBA9973 > UBA8515. The sequence continues at coordinate 2,562 of CAZUAA010000017.1, forward strand.
TTATAATATGAGAAGAAATAGGATCGACTTTCAAAATACTAGATATTTTTTTACCTTCAAATTCTATGTGATATACAAAAGTTTCAGATATCGGCATCACTTCAATTTTCCCACCAATCGAACGAAAATTTCCAGGATTTAAATCTGCATTAGTTCTTTCAAAATGAACAGAAATAAGTTTCCTCATAAGTTCTACTTTATCTATCATCATTCCTTTACTAATTTTAAGATTTACTTTTTCATATTCTTCTGGGCTCCCAAGTCCGTAAATACAAGAAACAGAAGCCACAATTATAACATCACGTCTTGTAAGTAACGACTGAGTACTTGCATGGCGAAGCCTGTCTATCTCTTTGTTTATCTGCGCATCTTTTTCTATGTATGTATCTGTAATCGGCATGTAAGCTTCTGGCTGATAGTAATCATAATAAGATACAAAATAGTGCACTGCTGCATCTGGGAAGAATTCCTTAAACTCTTGAGCAAGTTGAGCGGCTAAAGTCTTATTATGGGCAATCACAAGAGTCGGCTTGTTCCACTTTTCTATTACATTAGCAATTGTAAAAGTTTTCCCCGTCCCTGTTGCCCCAAGTAAAGTCTGCTTATCCATACCCTTTTGAAGCCCTAAAAGCAACTCTGAAATAGCCTTCGGCTGATCCCCAGCCGGCTTATAATCACTCTTTAATTTAAATACTTTTTCCTTCACAATATCTAATATAACTTAGTTTTATAAATAAAAAAAGAGCTCCCTTTTAAAAAGGAAGCTCTTTTAAAATGAACGCCTTGATTAAGGGCGTGTGGTAAGGACGCATTTTATTCCAATTATACTAAAAATAGTAAAACAAAATGTTGGTAAGTATGAATCTAATCATATTTACCCCTAACCTATGTTGATTTTGAAGTTACTAAATATATAATTATTATATCATACTTTATATTTCTTCAAAAATTCATCCTTAAATTCAAAAAATCTATCCTCTAAAATTGCCTTTCTCATATCAGCAACCAATTTATTTATAAAATAAGTATTGTGAATTGAAGCTAGCGTTGCTCCAAGCATTTCTTTAGCCCTAAAAAGATGGGAAAGATAAGCACGAGTATAATTCTTACAAGTATCACATTCACAATCATCTTCTACTTTTGAAAAATCATTTTTAAATTTTTCATTCATAGTATTTATCTTGCCATTTTTAGTAAACATACTTCCATTCCTTGCTATCCTAGTCGGACCTACGCAATCAAAAAGATCAATTCCATTCTCCACTCCCATAAATAAATCCTCTGGCTCTCCTATGCCAAGCAAATGTCTTGGCTTTTCTTCTGGTAGTATTTCATTCACCCATTTACAAGCAGTAGACATATCTTCCTTGGCAAAAGATCCACCAATCCCAAATCCATCAAATCCTACTCCTTCTACCTCCATCTCGGCAATTACCTTTGCTGATCTCTTTCTCAATTCTTCATTTCTCCCACCCTGTACAATTCCAAATAAAGCTTGATAATTTAGTGTAGGTAAAACAGTACTTTCTACGACATGCGCAAGATTACTTTGATTAACCATTGTCAGGCCAGAGTGCGAGTCGTTAGAAAGTAGCTGTTTTACCGAAACATCATTCTTTTCTTTTTCCAATTCTATATGCCTTTTCAAACTTCTCTTTGCCCAAGCATGAGTACGAGAAAGTGCTTCTTCTTGATACCTATCATTTTCCATTGGTGAAGTACATTCATCAAAAGCAAAAATAATATCTGCTCCTAAATTATGTTGTATCTCGATTGATTTTTCTGGAGTTATATAATGGAGTGATCCATCTAAATGTGATCGAAAAGAAACTCCATCATTTCCAATAGTCGCAAGTCTAGGCACTCCATCCTCTGCACTAGACCTCTCTGTTATTAAAAGTGACGGATCTGTAACAGATACAACTTTACCAATCTCTTTGCCATAAGCCGCACCTAAAGAAAAAACTTGAAAACCTCCAGAATCTGTCATCATAGGGCCTTTCCAATTCATAAATTTATGAAGCCCACCAGCTTCTTTCACTATCTCATCCCCCGGCTGTAAATAAAGATGATAAGTATTAGCTAAAACAACCTGAGTATTGTTTTCTTTTAAATCTTCCGGCAAGACACTTTTAACAGTGGCCTTAGTCCCGACTACAACAAAAGACGGTGTTAATATTTTCCCATGTGGTGTAGATATAATTCCAGCTCGTCCTAAAGAGCCTTCTATTTTCTTTTCTATTTTAAATTCAAAAGATTTCATTAATTAATCTATTTTCACTTCTACCCATTTTAAATTCTGAACATTAACAGGTGAAGTTAATATAACTTTTTTTATAGGATCATTTGGTTTTGAAATAATACCAATAGTAGTTGCTATTATTTCTCTGTTAAGACTTGGTAAAAGAATTTTTACACCTTCTTGTATCTCAAGCTCCACGGGCAGAGAAACTTCAAAATTTCCTCCACCTCTACCTATCAGTTCTATGCTTGAATTAAACCCTTCTATAATACCCTCTGTTTTCTGCCCAGGATTTGTAAACAAAGACACTAAAGAAAAATTATTTTCTACCTTCTCTACAACTCCAATAGGGATATCACCATTCGCATAAACCATATTACCCTCCAAAATACCATCTTTTAATCCAATATCTATAATGATAGTGTCATAAGGGGATTTGTTTGGTTTTGACAAAATATTCGCTAAGACAAAATTATAATCTATTTGTTTACGATTCAATAATTCTTTTAAATCATCATTCTCTTTTTTTAATATTTGATAATCAATCATTGAGATTTTTAAATCCTCATTTTCTTTTTTTAAATTTTCATTTTCTCTAAAAACAGATTTCTTTGAAGCCACTAAATAACTAGCTCCATCAACACCATCACTTATAAATTTTTTACTCTGCCATATTGGCAATCCGATATTATAAAAAATATTTGAAGACCAGGATATAATACCAAAAACAAAAATCAAAATAATAACAACAAAAATAATTAAATTTTTGACTATTTTTTTCTTTCTTAATATTTGTTTTTTATCTCGGAGTTGATATATCATCTGTACTTAATAAAACCTCTTTATAAGAATCAAAATCATCTAGTATGACTCCTGTCCCTCTTGCAACTGCAGTGAGTGGATCTTCTGCTAAATAAATAGGAATTTTAAGTGAGTTAGACAAAAGCTTATCTAAACCTTTTATAAGAGCTCCCCCACCTGAAAGCACAAGACCCCTATGTATAATATCTGACAATAGTTCCGGGGGTGTTGTTTCTAAAACTTCTTTTATCCCATCTACAAGAGATAAAACCGCTGGCATTATAGCTTCTCTAATATCTGAATCTGTGACAATAACTTGTCTAGGTAGACCAGTCACAAGGTCTCGCCCTCTAATTTCAGCTTCCATAGAATCCCCTTCCAAAACTGACCCGATATCTTGATATTCTCAGCAGTCCTTTCTCCTATTAAAAGCTTAAATTCCTCTTTCATATAATTTGCAATATTATTATTCAAAAGATCGCCAGCTATTTTTAAATTCTTTGATCTTACTACACCAGATAAAGATATCACAGCCACATCAGTAGTCCCACCACCAATATCCACGATAACAGAACCGACTGCTTCTTTTATTGGCATACGGATCCCAATTGCCGCAGCCATTGGCTCCTCTACAATATAAACTTCTCTTGCTCCAGCAGACTTTGCAGCATCCTCCACAGCTCTTATTTCTACATTCGTTATCCCAGTTGGTACCCCTATTACGACCCTTGGTCTAATAAATTTCTTAGACATTTTTTCAACTTTTCCAATTAAATAAGCGAGCATTTCTTCTGTTACTTCAAAATCAGAAATCACACCATCCACCACTGGTCGAACGGCTTTTACGTGTCCAGGAGTTCTACCAAGCATCTGTTTAGCTTCTGCTCCCACGGCAACTATTTGTCCTGTCTTTTGGTTAAGAACCACAACAGAGGGCTCGTTTATGACAATTCCATGACCCTTCAAATAAACCAGAGTGTTCGCAGTCCCTAGATCTATCCCTATGTCGTTAGAAAACATTTTGTAAAATTTTTTTAACATAATAAAATTAGGTTCTAGTTTCTAGCGACCAGGCTCTAGTAAGATATTTAGTAATTCTTCTTTCTTGATAATCTTTCCTTCTTTTTCAATTCTCTTTTTTATTTCAAAACCACTATCAGACAAACTTCTTTTTGAAACAACAACACGGTAAGGAATCCCAATAAGATCAGAATCAGCAAATTTTTCACCTGCACTTAAATCTTCCCTATCATCATATAAAACTTCAACATTTTTAGAAATTAGATCTTCATACAAAGAATTTGCTTGCCTTATAACTTCTTCATCTTTACCTAAAGAAAGTAGGTGGACCTTAAATGGAGCAACAGTTTCTGGCCAAATAATCCCTTTATCATCAGATAAAGTTTCAACAATTGTACCCATAAGTCGCCCAAGCCCTATCCCATATGAACCCATAACAACATTTATATCTTCTCCATTTTCATTTTTATATTTTAAATCAAAAGGAGCAGAAAACTTTGTTCCCAATGAAAAAATATTACCTACCTCGATTGCCTTATTCTCTACCAATTTACTCTTTTCTAATCCAAGAGTTTCTAATACTTCATCATTATATACTTCTTTATTTAAAGCTATACCCTTGTCTTCATCTAGATAAATGATATCTTCACCAGCAGAAGTGATAGCTTGAAATTCATGAGAAAATTTAGAAAATGTCCCACCTGAAGCAAAAGTCAGATAAGTCACATGTCCAATACCTGCTCTCGTAAAAATATTTTTATAAGCTTGTTTTGCCTTTTCATAAAATTGATTGTGCTCTTCTTCATTTTTAGAAAAAGAATAAAGGGCCTTCCAGTAAAACTCTCGGCCTCTTAAAATACCAGATTTGCTTCTTGTTTCATTTCTAAAAATAGTTTTAAAATCATATGGGTAGATAGGTAAATCTTTATATGAGCTTATATATTGCTTGAGCAGATTTGAATAAGCTTCTTCATTTGTAAAAGATAAACCTACTTCTCCCCCATTTTTTAGTTTTGTTTTAAACCAATTATCAACGACATCATCACTCCATCTACCAGATTGCTCCCAAACTTCCTTACTTTGCATTATAGAAGTCTGCATTTCAATACCTCCAATTTTATTCATCTCCTCTCTTATAATATTTTCGATCTTATTTATAACCCTAAGTCCAAGAGGTAAAAAGGTATAAACCCCCGCCATTTCTTTATTTATAAAGCCAGCCTTAATAAGCAATTCTGCATTTAAAGAAGTTTCATCTTTTGGACTTTCTTTTTTAGTTTTAGTAAACAAAAATGATTGTTTCATAATCATATACTACCCCAAAAATGAAAACAGGTCAAAGTTATAGTATTGCAAAATAATGATTTTTCTGGTAATATATAAGGACTTTCCGTGAGGGATTTTTTATTTTAAAACCCTTGTAAATAAGGCTTAAACCAAAGGTTGGCCGAGCTGGAATGCTTAAAAACGGAAAGATTATAATTAATTAATCATAAATATATGAATATACAAAACAGTATCATAGAGGAAATGTTTAAAGCAGGAGCCCAATACGGGTACCAAAAGAGTCGTCGACACCCTAGTACATCACCTTATATCTTTGGCACCAAAAGTGGCATAGATATAATAAATATAGAGAAGTCTTATGACCTTTTAAATAAAGCTTTAGAAGTAGTGACATCTTTAGCTTCATCTGGGAAAACAGTTCTTTTTGTAGGAACAAAACCAGAAGCAAAACAAGAAATAACAGAAGTTGCACTTCTTCTTGGTATGCCTTATGTAAGTGAAAGATGGGTTGGAGGAGCTTTAACAAATTTTCCTGAAATTAAAAAAAGAATCTCAAAATTACTCGATCTTCGTGATCAAAAAGAAAAAGGAGGCTTGGATAAATATACAAAAAAAGAAAGATTAATGATCAGTAAAGAAATGGAAGATATGACCAAAAATTTCCAAGGTTTAACTTCTATAACAAAAACTCCAGATGCCATGATAGTAATAGACCCAAAGAAAGAGCATATTGCTGTAACAGAAGCTAAAAAGATGAATATCCCTGTTATAGCATTATTAAATACTGACTGTAATCTAAAGCAAGTGAACCATCCTGTAGTTGCAAATGATGCTTCTGTTTCAAGTATTGGCTTGTTCCTTAAATACATAAAAGAAGCTTATACAAAAGGTATAACAGGAGATACAAAATAATTAATAAATTTAATTTAAAATAAAAAATATGTCTACAAAAATCACAGCAGAATTAGTAAAAGAATTAAGAGAATCAACTGGTGTTTCTGTTATGCAATGCAAAAATGCACTTGAAGAAGCAGAAGGAGACATGGAAAAAGCTCTTATAATACTAAAAAATAAATCTAGTTCTATTGCTATGAAAAAAGCTGACAGAAATGCTAAAGATGGAATAATTGTAGTAAAAGGAGACGATAAAAGACTTATAATGCTTGCTTTACATACCGAAACTGACTTTGTGGCAAAGAATGATGATTTTGTAAAATTAGCAAACGATCTAGTAAATATAGCCTATGAAAAAGGAATTCCAAAAATGAAAGAAGAATCACTGGATTTGATAAACCTTGTTGTCCAAAAAGTTGGGGAAAAAATAGAGCTAGGTAAAACTGAAGAAATAACAGGCCAAGTACTCGGAAGTTATGTTCATGGTAACAAAAGTGCCACCATCGTATCACTAGAAGGTGGAAGTGTGGAAATCGCTAAAGATGTAGCGATGCACATAGCAGCAATGAAACCTACTTATACACATCTATCCGATGTCAGTGAAGAAGACAAATCAAAAGTATTAGAAGTCTTTGAAAAAGAAGTAAGTGGCTCAGATAAACCTGAAGAAATAAAAAAGAAAATGCTTGATGGTAAAATATCAACTTATTTCAAAGAACAAACACTTATGGAACAATCTTTTATCAAGAACCCTGAAATGACAGTGAGTAAACTCTTGGAATCAAATGGTGCTAAATTAGCTTCTTTCACTCGTGAATCTATAAATTAAATATTATATGGTATTAAATATTATTATATTATATATTTCATTTATTGCACTCTTTCTAGTGCTTTCTTTCCAAGTATGGAGAATAAAAACTGGGAAAGTAATAGAAACAAAAGAAAGTAATAATTTTGAATCAAAAATATCATTTAGACATTTAGAAAAGATTATGCTATACTTGGCCAAGCATATAATCCAATGGATTGTGCTAGTCTTGGTCAAGTATTGGTTTATCTTTATAACTAAATCTAAAAAGTTCATAGAAGAAAAGACACCTAAAATTAAAAAAATACTTGGTAGGGATAAAGTAGAAGGTATCGTAAATTTAAAAAGGAATTCTTTCATTAAAAGAGCTGTCCTCGAATCGAAAGTAAAGATCAAAAAAATGAAAGAAAAAATACGAGAAGAGGTGTAAGTATTGTTTTATGAAAAATAAATACGCCGCTTTAGCTCAGTTGGTAGAGCAACGCTTTTGTAAAGCGAAGGTCCTCAGTTCAAGTCTGAGAAGCGGCTCAAAGTAAATAAATAGGTTCTGTTCAAAGCATAACTAAACCGAAAGTCCTTGGTTCAAGTCTCCGAAGCGGCTCAAAATCAAACACCCTCTTTTACAGAGGGTTTGTTTGATTTTGACACGAAAGACTTGAAAGACGGAGGCTGACTAGCCGAGTCGGGGTCGCGAGATTTTTCACCAGAAAAATACTCGTGACCAAGTCTCCGAAGTGGCTCAACAAACTAAAATACCCCATTAGCGGTATTTTAGTTTGTTTTTTTCAGCAATATAAACTAATTTTCTTAATCTAGATGAAGAATATTTATGATTACGGCTATTATATACTATTTTTATAGGTAAATCTTTTCCTGTAAAATTTTTACCTTTCCAGTCTGCACCAACAAAACGAATATCTATTTTCGTTTTTTTTAATAATTTAATTAAATCTTTCTCTGTTTTATAGACCAAAATTTTATCAATATATTTGCAAGAATCTAACTGTATAATTCTTTCAGGTAAAGACTGGACGGGTTTATTTTTATTTTTTCTGTCTATACTTGGATCTGTTTGCAACCCTACAATCAAATAATCGCAAAACTTTTTACACTCCTTAAACATAAGATAATGCCCAGCATGAGTTAGATCAAAAGCTCCACAAGTAAAACCTATTATCTTTTTTATATTTTTATTCATACAAATATCTAGAGTATCTGATAAAAATTTATTTATTGATTTAAAAAATATAAATAATTTAATCCGCAATTTTATTTTTTACCGTCTGGTCTTTTTTATCTAAAGTAGAATTTTCAATCTCTTTATTTTCAGCTTCAATTCTTTTTTTAGCATATTTTTCTAACTCAGGTAAAACTTTTTTAATACTTTCTTCATCTTGAAATCCTGAAAATGATTCACCATTCATATAAAGTACTGGAAATTCAGTATCATCTATTTTAAATGTTTTTACTAAAGTTTGAAGAGCTGATAAATCTAAATTATAATCGAAAGAATATACTCTTAATTCAGGAAAATCTTGACTTAACTTACTCAAAACTGCTGATTGTTTTATACAATTATCACAATTCTCTGTGGCGGTATAAAAATAAAATATAGGAACAACAGGTGTATTACATTTATCTTTTATCTTCTGCATTAAAAGATAATCTTTTATTTCAAGTAGTGAATAAAACTTTTTCAAATCACGAACTTCATCTATATTTTTAATATTTTGTTCACTATAATATATTTTTTGTGATAAGTTATTTATTTCACTAGAAAGTGTTGAAGTTGAAACATCCTTACAAGACATATTTTGAAGTAATTGAAACTGTGTTTCAGAAGAAGAAATATCAATAGCAATTTTATTAGATATATTTTTAATATTTGTAAGTTTTATATTATTCAAATAAGTAGATAACCATATGGTAAAAGTAAACAATATTACTGTTATAATGAACACTATTATATATCTTAAAATATCTCTTCTTGTCATAAATTTATATTTTTAACAAATAAACATTAAACTAATAATTATCTACTTCTAGTCTCTATTTCTTTGGCCCAATCTGGTGAAATATTTCTTATAGAATCATACAATGCTTTAACCATCCAGAATGGAGCAATCAATGGATATATTATAAAATAATACACGATATTTATATTAAAACCAAATTTTCCATCATACATTTTTGCACTTATAAAAAAAGAAATTAAAAACATAATGTAAAATATAATTGTCATAAATAACAATATAGATGTATTTACGAAAAAAATATTCTTTACAAAACCAAAATCTGTTATCGAAGAGAAACCTACAGCTGAAAATATTAAATATTTCTTATAAATAAACTGATATATGTTGTAAATTAAATATATAAAAATAAATATACTAGCAAAAATAGCAATGAAACCGGTCGGAAGACTTATAAAACCTATGTTTCCATATTTAGAATTAAAAATTAGTTTTTTATAATCTAATGTATTTTTTATAAAACCATATATCCATCTTTTCCTTTGTTTATAAAGAGAGGATATGTTTCTCATTCCCCCAGTAAAAACATAAGCATTGTACGCATGCTCTATCTCCATATGATTAATTTGCATTCTTAATGTTAATTCCTGATCTTCTGTCTTATGGCCACCAATATATAATCCTATTTTATCAAAAACCTCTCTTCTAAATATTGGAAATGTCCCAGATATGACATTCATAGCTTTTACAAAAGAGAACATTTTCTTTATATATATTTGTAATTGATAATCAACTGCCTGGACGCGTTGTATTGGATTTTTGGTATTTATAACAGCAGTAGCAGGAGAAACTCCCATAACATTTTTTTGTGTTACAAAAATGTGCATCATCCTTCTAATAGCTTCCCTATCAACAGTACAATCTGCATCAATAGATCCCACAAAATCAGTATTGGAATTCAATATCCCTAAATTTTGAGCAGTATATTTACCTCCGTTTGGTTTTGTAAAAATTTTAATTTGTGGATTATTTTTATATTCATTCATTACCTCCAGGGTGTTATCCTTACTACCATCATCTACTAAAATTAAAAAAAGTTTATCAGAAGGATAATTAGAAAGTAACAGAGAATCGACTGTTTTCCTAACATTTTCACCCTCATTGTAAGCTGGAACAGTTATTGTTACAGCAGGACAATCTTCATCTTTAAGATAAGAAACTTCTTTATTTTTTAAATTCAATTTATCAAAAAATTCAATAAAAATAATCAAAAAATAAACCTGAATATATACAGATAAAAAATAAAAACTATAGAAAATAACAGTATACACAGATTCCATACTATCTATATATTATATCATATTTAAAGACTTTTTTCAAATCCAAAAGATGATATAATATACATATGGAAAATAATAAAACAAATCAAAAGATTACATTGCCTATGGCAATAATAGTAGCTGGGTTTCTTATTATGGTGGGTATAATATTATCAGGCGGAATTAAAAACAAAGCCGAAGAATCTAAAACATTATCAGAACAAGTCGGTGTCGAAAAGGAAGAATTAATGTCTTGTCTAGAAGAAACAGATGTGGAAAAACTCATAGAAGAGACATCAAAAAGTGCTGATTTAGCAATGAAGCATCTCCCCCAAGAAGAAAGAGGTACTCCATATAGTGTAATAATTGGCAAAAATGGAGTGAAAGCTGAAATAAGAGGTGCTGAATCTATAGAAAATGTTAAATTGTTAATAGAAGAAGTTAAATCTGGAAAAGTTAAAAATGAATATAAGGGTGAAGTTCCAGAAGTAACAGAAAATGATCATATTATTGGTGATATAAATGCTCCTATCGTAATAGTAGAATACTCTGACTTAGAATGCCCATATTGTAAAAGATTTGGTGGAGTTATGAATCAAGTAATAGAAGATTATGATGGAGAAGTAGCTTGGGTATATCGTCACTGGATAGTTCATCAAGGAGCAATAGCTAAAACAGCCGCTTCAGAATGTGTAAAGAAACTTAAAAATGAAGATGCTTTCTTTAAATATGTTGATTTAATCTTTGGACTAATGAAAACAGCCGAAGATGAAGCAAACGAAGCAAAAAGTCAATTATAATTAAAAAATGTATTAAAAAAAATCCCCCGATTATCGGGGGATTTTTTTTAATCAAAGTAATTCTTTAATCTAGCGATTTTTTCATTATTACGAAGCTTTTCGTGAACCTTGGCCTCAATCTGACGGATACGCTCACGAGTGACTCCAAATTCCTGTCCCACTTCTTCTAATGTATGTTGTACACCATCTATAAGCCCATAACGAAGTTCGAGTATTTTTCTCTCTTTAGGTGAAAGTGTATCAAGTACTTCTTTTATTTGATCAGACAAAATCCTTCTAGAAGCATCTTGGTCTGGACGAAGAATCTTATCATCAGGTATGAATTCTCCTCTTGTAGATTTTTCATCATCGTCCCCTATTGGTTGCTCAAGTGATACAGTCTCTTGATTAATTTGCTCGATAATATTTATCTTTTCAACT
>CAZUAA010000018.1:0-2064 GCA_964618365.1 uncultured Candidatus Saccharibacteria bacterium
TTATTTTCTTTTCTGCTAAACGAAAAGAGTCTGTGGAAACAAAAACCAACATATCGTCTTCAGGATATATATAAATACTACCTATTTCTGGTTTTATTTCTGAAATAGAAGCACTATAATAAACAGATTTTATTCCATCAATAAATCTTTTAGAATTAACAACAAAACCATCCCCTTCAACCTTTGGAATACTAGGAAAATCCTCATACGGAATGCTCTTTAACAAAATGGTGCTTGTTTTTGTTTTAACCAAAAGATTTTCTTTAATTAATTCAAAAGAAACATTTGAGTCTCCTTGTAAAACTCCAAAAAGTGACGTTAAAATATCTCCTTTGATAGCTACAACTCCATCTTTTTCAACTTTTGCAGGCACTGTGTATTCTATACCCACATTTAAATTTGTTGCCCTTAAAATAAGGGTTTTGTTTTTTACAACCCATAAAATAGAACTAAGAACAGGTAGGGTTAAATTTTTACCTGTAATCCTTTCTACACTCATTAAAGCACTTTTTATTTTTTCTATTTGGCATTCTAGTTTCATATGTTTATCTTAATTAATTATTATTAAATACTTTATTAATACTATTAGTGTTGTTAATTGTGGGGATAACTTTTTACCATTTTAAATAAAAGGTTTTTACTGGTTTTATTTAAAATATTTTTTATATGTTATGTTAATTACTTTTAATTTTTTTAAAAACTGTTTTTTATTCACAAAATGTACACAACCTAAACACATCTTTTCCACAGCATTATTATTTTAATAAAATTCTTATTTTTTCTATTTCCTGAAGTAATGATGGATCTGTTTTTAAATCATCTTTTATTTTTAAATGGGAATGTATTACAGTGGTATGGTCTCTATCTCCTAGTTTTTGACCTATGAGTGGGTATGAAATATTAAAATCTTCTCTAAGCACATACATTATTACTTGTCTTGCTTTAACTATTTCCTTTCTTCTCGTTTTGTCATAAATAGTATTTTCTTCTAATTGATAGTATTCTGCAATTGTTTTTACTATATCTTTAATAGCGACGGTTTTTTTAGGTTTAATATTATTTTTTATTAAGTTTTTAGTTTCATTTAAGGAAAGAGATTTATTTTTGAGTTGTGTTTGGCATACAACAGTGTTTAAACTACCCTCTAATTCTCTTATATTTCCATCTAGAACCTCTGCTAGGTAAGATATAACCTCTTCATCCACAATACAGTTGGTATTCTCGAATTTAGCCTTTATTATAGCTATTCTTGATTCATAATCAGGTTCAGTTATTTGAACCGTCATACCAGATGCAAATCTAGACTGAAGTCTTTCTTCTAATCCTTGTATAAAGTTTGGATGTTTGTCTGATGAAAAAATTATTTGTTTATTGTTTTCATATAATGTATTAAACAAATGAAACAATTCTTCTTGTGTTTTGTCTTTTCCAGATATAAATTGTATGTCATCCATTATAATGACATCATATTTTCTATATTTTTCCTTAAATGAATTTGGGTTTTTGTTTTGAATAGAATTTATATAATCAATAGCAAATCTTTCAAGGCTAACATAGTATATTTTTTTATCAGGAAATTTTGTTTTTATTGTGTTACCTATCGCTTGTATCATGTGTGTTTTACCAAGACCTGTTCCCCCATATATAAAAAATGGATTATAGTTTTTACCAGGATTTTCTATTATGGCTTGAGCTACAGCATATGCTAATTCATTAAAAGGACCAACAACAAAAGAATTGAAGGTATATTTTGGATTTAAATTATCTTCTTTGTTTATATAAAGATCATTAAGTGGTAATTCCCTGTTTAGTAGGTTTACACTTGGTCTTTGCACTATTCTCCCCTCTTTATCAGTTGGTATATTTTTTATTTCTTGTTTAGATATAATATATTCTACACTTCTAATACCATCATTTCTACCAATAAGGGTTTTTAAGATTAATTTATGGAACTTATTGTTTAACCAATCCCTTACAAATTCATTTGGAACCCCAACAATAATCGTGCCCAAATCTTCTTTTACTATGTGTGTATTTTTAAACAATGTTGTAAAGTTTGCTTTT
>CAZUAA010000018.1:2074-12206 GCA_964618365.1 uncultured Candidatus Saccharibacteria bacterium
TCTGATAAACAATCTTCCCAAAGTTTTTTTATATCTGTATCCATGTTTTTTATTATACCCTGTTTTTGTAAATGACCAATATTTCAATACCTTAATTAAGCTGTTGATAACCTGTGGATATTTTTTTAACCCCTTACTTATTGATTTTATATTAAAAATATTGTATATTCTTTATATGTCTCAAACATATCAACCAAATAGGCGTAAAAGAGCCAAAACACACGGGTTTTTATCAAGATCCAAAACCCCGGGTGGTAGAAAAGTAACCCAAGCTCGTCGCAGAAAGGGCAGAGCCAAGGTTTCCATTAAAAAATAACATGATTTCTAAAGAAAAACGGGTAAATAGTGTGCTTTTCCAACAGGTTATGAAGGAGGGAAGAGTCATTCATAGCCCGTTTTTTATTTTTAGGTATTTAGACCAAAAAAACTCTCAATATTCTTTTGTAGTTCCTAAATCTTTATCTAAAAAGGCAGTTTTTCGTAATCAAAAAAGAAGAATTGGCTATAATATCCTTAAAAATCTTGATATTTTGGGTGGACTAGGTATTTTCTTTTACAAAAAAGATGGAATTATGACCGAAAAGGATTTTTTAAAGGATGATATTGTTAAATTATTAAAAAGAGTAAAAAAGCTTTAATTATGAAGGTTTTTTTGGTTTTTTTAATAAAAATATATCAAAAAATTCCCCTAAAATCACACTATTCTTGTGTTTTTATACCAACATGCTCCGAGTATACAAAAGAAGCTATATTAAAATATGGATCTTTAAAAGGGATTTATTTTGGTATTAAAAGGATTATCAGGTGTCATCCTTGGCAGAAAAACAGATATGATCCTCTTTTGTAGAAAATAATAAATTTTGGGATTTTCTATTTTTAAGATACAATAGAAAAATGCATACATTTTGGAATACAATTTTTTATCAACCTATATATAATGCCCTTATTTTTATTATGGATAAGGTCACTTTTGGTGATATTGGTTTCGCTATTATTTTATTAACAATTATTGTTAAGTTTATCCTCTATCCCCTTACAAAGAAATCTATCCGAAGTCAGATTTTAATGAAAAAAATGGAGCCAGAACTTAAGCAAATAAAGAAAGATTATCCAAATAAAGAAGAACAAGCTAAAAAAACATTTGAATTATATAAAAAATATGGCACCAATCCTTTTTCTGGATGTCTTGTTATTTTGATACAATTACCTGTAATTTTTGCTCTCTATTATGTTTTTTATAAAGGTATCACTGTTGATCAAAGTCTCATATACTCATTTATAAATATACCAGAAATTAGCCACACCAAATTTTTGAATCTTATAGAAATGAGTAGTAAAAATATTCCACTCGCTATTTTGACAGGACTCACTCAATTTATCCAAGGATACCTTTCAATCCCCATAAAAAATAAAGAAGTTAATCCTAATAATGAAAATAAACCAAAAGATTTTCAGGAGGCGTTGTCTGATAGTATGCAGACCAATATAAAGTATATATTGCCTGTTTTCATTGCTTTTGTTGCTTACCAGACATCTGCTGCAGTTGCATTATATTGGATTACGAGTAATATATTTACTATTGCTCAAGAATGGTATATTCGTCGAAGCCTAAAAGAAAAAAATAGTTAATAAATATAGATATTATATGGATAAAGATAAAATAAAAGACATAATTGAGAAAATTTTTACACATACAGCATGCTCTTTGACTAGTTGTGAATTTTCAGAAGACAATGGGATACTTTGGTGTATGATAGAGACCCCAGATTCAAAGTTTATGATAGGAAGAGAAGGAGAAACACTAAAATCATTAAATCATTTAGTCCAAAAGATTGTAGATAAAGAAAAAGATGACGAAGATTTTCACGGATTATTCATTGATATAAATGGTTATAATAAGAAGAAGTTTGATAATCTAAAAGCTGTGGCTCATATGATGGCAGAGCGCGCAAGATATTTTAAAAGTAATATTGAAGTAGATCCAATGCCAGCCTATGAAAGGAAAATAATACACATGTATCTAGAGGGAGCCAAAGATATAAAAACCGAATCAGAAGGATTTGGTGCAGGGAGAAGGGTTGTTATAAAATATGTAGGAGATCAAAATATTTAAAAATAAAACACCCGATTGGGTGTTTTATTTTTAAATATTTTTTAATCAACATTTAGGCTCCAAAGTGTATTATCTTTTTTGTTTATAAAGAATAGTATGTTTTCTTCTTTATCTAAGAATAGTCGAACAGCATCTACTCCCACCTCTTTTGTGCTATCTGCTATCGTTTCTTTTTCTCCAGTTTCACTATTTATTTTTACAAAGAAATCATCAAAAGATACAAGACCTTGATACCAGATATCTGGGTATTCATTCCCTATAATTTTACTAGGAACAGCGCAGTAGATATTTATACTATCTAAGGACCACACACATTTGTCTGCTAGCCCATAAGTATCTAAATCTAAAGATGAATGTTTTGTAACATTAAATACATTTAATTTAGGACCACTGTTGGTAGATGAACTATATAAAAGAAGAGAATTGTCTTTGTTTGATATCGTCGTAAGGCCTTTTATACCTCCTAATATTTTTGTCATTGTTCCAGACGCTATGTTTAATGCAAAAACACTTCCATTTTCAGACCATGAAGGCTTTGTGGTGAGGAGTATTTGGTCTTCCCTACTCCAATCTATAAGCCATTCTGTAAAAGATGAATTGAAAAATGAATTTGTTCTACCGTCTATAAAGCTTCTTATAGACCCATATACACCATTTTCATTTTTAATTAAATAAAAGAACTTATCTTTATTTGGAGATGTGGCTACTTCTATAATATTTGTCGGTAAAAATGATCCAGAAGAAGCACCTACCGTGGCAAGATAAGAACTAATCGTTTGGTCTTCTGATAGATATCTATAAATAACACTTTTTGCATTATTATTAAATAAAACTTCATGAATTTGAGGAATTGTTGAATTTGAAACCTTATTCTCAATTTGTTTATCTAAATCTATTTGGTACATATGCCCGGTTGCTTTTTCTACATACTTTATTGCCCCCACTTTTTCTGTTTGTTGTAGGTTGGAAGTATCTAATTTAAAGAAATATTCATTTGTTATTTCATCTATAATACCTGTTTCTGGTAGAGCTTTTATTTTTTGGAATGATTTTATTGCAGAGATTGAAGCTTTACCTAATACCCCATCCACTTTTAGTGCTGGGTTTAAATTTAATTCTTTATTTAGAATTGTTTGAATTTCTTTCTTACCTTCTTTTGTAGATATATCTATTTTTATTTTTGTAGGCTCTATTATTTTTGATCCATCAAGAGGTCTATCGTATTCAAAGAATGTTGCTCCAGCGACAGCAAAATTAGTAATTTTTTTGAATTTTGAATTTTCTTGTAAGTTTCCAACCACATCCTCATTATCTGTTTCTTCATTGATATTTCCATTTATATCTTCCCCGTTTCCAAATGGATTAAAGTTTTCACCTATTATAGGATCCCCCTCGCCATTACCATTATCATTTTTATTTTTAAAGAAATAAAAACCAAGAGCAACAGAAAGTATTATTATTCCAATTATTAAATATATTATTTTTTTGTTATTTGTTGTTTGCATATATTAATCTTTTACATTGACAGATATTCCTGTTTTTACATATGGTAATAGCGCTAATAAGTCTGCATTTGTTAATCTTATGCATCCACTAGTTACACCCAATGTTCCATTTTTATTACCATGCATTCCTATACCCCTTTCTCCATTATTTGTAGGACTTAATAACCAAAATGTTGCTCCCATGTTTGCCCCATCAGCATTATATACAGGCTGAGCATCTTTTGACTTTCTTATACTTAATATTTTCCACTCACCCTTAGGAGTTTTTCCATCTTTTGTCACACCTTTCCCTATTTCAGAATAACCATTTTTACCCGGAGAGATAGTTACTATATTTGTATTATCTATCTCCCCATCTTTTTTTAATGAAATTACCATTCTATTATTACTAGGATAAACCCTGAAAGCATCAATTTCCCATCCTTGTTTTAATTTTGTTACAGCATTGGCCACACTAGGAGAAACAGCTCCCACTGAATAGCTACCAGAACCAGTTTTAAAATCTGGATCAGCACTACTATCTCCTGCATCAGGTAGATCTATTATTTCAAAATTAACCTGCTTTACTTTTAATCCTTTAGTTCCTAACAAGTTTGGATCTATTGTGTTTAGTATAGCCCATGATCCAAGGGCGATAAGGAGACCTAAAATTGCAGAGAATATTTTTTTCTTTGCTTCTGTTTTTCCAAAAATAGATTCATCCCCCATATATTGTATACCCCCTATTATGATCATCACCACTGCAAGTGCCCCAGCAAGCCCAATAGCGAATTTAAATATTATATTGAAGTATTTGCCTATATTATTAGTATTTACTGTTTCATCTGTAAACCCTGGAATTGGGGCGAGAGGTGTATATTCTGAACCCACATTACCAACACTTTTTTGTGCTTCTATTCCGATTACAGGCTCTCCTGCTGTTGTAACAGGTTTACACATTTCTGTTTTGTATCCTGTGTTTTGTTGAACATAAGAAGTTCTATCATTTTCACACTCTGTTTGAGTTTTAAAATCCCCTACTGTTTTTATTATTGGACTTGTAACATCGTACCTAAAAACTGTTACATCAGCATTTGATATTGGCACATTTACTAAAAATAAAACAAAAACAATAAATATTTTTTTATACCAATTTTTATTATATGTATTCATATTATAGATTTACTTTTATACTACTAGTAACTTTTTGGAATAATTTACTCATATCTTCCATCGTAAATCCAATAGTGGCATAACCTCCACGAGAAGCAGGACGAAGAGTCACCTCTGTCTTTTTACTTGGTGTTTCTATGCTTTTATTGTTAACTTTCCAACTATAAATAATTGATTTTGGATTTTCTATTGAAAAAAAATATGGTTCTGCTATTAATGTAATTTCTTCTTCGTTTATAAATGAATCATCTTTAATTGCCTCACCGTACAATACTCCCTCTGTTGGTGATTTTTTATAAAATAATACCTTTGAATTTACAAGGGGAATTTCTATTTTTTTAGTAGCATTATATCTACCATCAACAGATGAAGCTATTACTCTAACTTTTTCTTTAGTATTTAATGCCTTGTTGTTTATAATATAAAAATCTTTTCCATATCCAGATGCACTTTCATTAGTATCCTCCCCTTCTCCTGATTTCCATGTGTAAGAGATATTACCTTTACCAGACTTAATAGTATTAGTGTTTGGGATTGCTACTACTTTTATTTTACCTTCTCTGCTTGCAAAAGATTTTCCTTTATAAAAAGGAGGAGTGTAACTATCAACAGCTTCCCACATAAGCTCTATTTCAGAAGGACTTATTGCAACTCTCTTTAATATATTAGATATTGAATTTTGTGGAGTTATAGAAATATCAAATATTGTAGTAGCATTTGGTCCTGGGGCATTAAATGAATATTTAGTTTTTCCAATACCAGAGAGAACTACATTTGAGCCCATAATCCACTCTATCTTTGCTTTGTTTAAGTCCGTAGCATAACTTTTTAGAGTTATTGTAATGTTTTGATATGGCTCGGGATTTTCCGGAATTGTTTCTACACTTATGTCACTGTCTAAAATCATTATTTCTTGTTCTGCATTAGAAAAATGAGATATTGTAAAAATACCGATAAATACAGAAATTATTATTAAAAAAGATTTTGTCTTTAGACTCATCACTCTTATATTATACGATAACTTAAGATATGAAACAACCCTTTTATTACTCTTTTGCACCAGAAGAAGCAAATTCTTCTTTTGCTTTTTGTATTGCAAGTATTTGAGATGGATCTGATGTTATTATTTGGTCTTCAGTATAAGAAGATATTATTTTTACAGCTACGTGTTTAAGACCAGCAAAGAATATTCCCTCACCTGTGTTTGCTTCTAAGAGAAGGTACTTTTCTTCATCTGTAAGGTTAAATGTCTTTTGAAGGGCATCTATTGTCGAAGGAGACTGTTTGAGAAGTAGTTGGATAGAAGAGTTTGTAATAATAGGGACACCATAATTACTTTTCATAAAATCACCCACATCTTGAGTGATGGTGGCAAGTCCTAAATAATATTTACGTCCTCTTTTGGCTATTGAGTATAGGAAAGAAGCTGTATCTTCAGATTTCATCATCCACCAAGCCTCATCTACAACAAGTAGTCTTTTTCTTATGTTTTTTCTAACAGAATTCCAAATATAGTGTGTGACAATATACATTGCAATTGGTTTTAGTTCATCCTCCATATCTCTCACAGAAAAGACTATAAACTTATGATTTATGTTTACATTTGATGGCTGGTTTAAGAAAGATGCCCAAGAACCTTTTGTATATTTAGTGAGTCTTTGCATTAGTGATTCACTTCCTTCCATACCAGCGAGAACCATCTCAAAGTCAGATAAAAGTGGAGGCTCAACATTAGAAAAATCAGACTCAGCTGTGATATCTTTTAATGCATATGTTTCAGTTATAGCTCGGTCTATTATAGAATCTTCTTCTGGAGTTAAGCCACCTAACATTATTCTAAATAAACCAACAAGGTTTATCACGTTTGATCGAAGCACATCAGCCGGTGTTTCATCTTTTGTTGGGATTGGGAGATCAAATGGGTTTATATGGTGCTCTGAAGAAAGAGCAATATTGAAATACCTACCCCCTGCTGCTTCTGCTAAGTATTCATATTCTCTTTCTGGATCAATAACTATGACTTCAGTGTCGAACATTAAAGTTCTAAGGATTTCTAATTTTGTGGCATAGGATTTACCTGCACCAGATGTAGCAAAAGTAATTGAATTATAGTTTGGTAGAGAAAACCTATCAAATAATATTAGACTAGAATTGTGCCTGTTTACTCCATATAAGATTCCATTTTCTGAAGTAAGGTCAAATGATACAAATGGAAAAAGACTTGAAAGTGGCTCAGTGTTTAGTTTCTGGTGTACTCCCAAAAGGTCTGTACCCAGTGGAATTACACTTTTAAACCCTTCTACTTGCTGGAATAGAGCTGGCTTTAAATAAACAAGCTTTGACTCAAGGATTGATTTGATTTCGTTTTCAATTTTAAATAAATCATTTTCATTGTCTGCATAAACTGTGATATAAAGACCCACATCAAACATTCTTTCTTGGGCTTGCATAAGATTGTCACGAAGTTCTTCTAAATCATGATATGCAGTATCTAGCATAGGGTCTCGGACTAAGCCCTTTGATTCTCTTATAGATATCTGACTTTGGACTTCCGCTACTTTCTTTTGGAAAGATCTTAGTATCTCAGAAGTTTCAATAGGGTGTATAAAAATAGAAACATCAAAAACTTTATCCAAGTTTATAATAGGAGAGAACCAATTATCAGTAAGGTATCTTGGGTAAGATATTATAAAGAATGTCCTCGCTATCTTGTCCCCTAAGTTTAATGATTTAGGTGTTATTTGAAGGGCTGATGGGGCTATGATATCTTGAATTTCTAACGTTGCAGCTTTATACATCTCATCAGAAAGGATAGGAGTATTGCCGCCTTTGTTTTGGTTATTATTGCTTTTATTTAAAAATGATGAAAATATTCCCATATATTATTCTAATTTTATTCCCTTACTAATATCTCCAGGATTGAATGTTTTATAGAACAGTTCAACTACTTCATCTGTCTTGAGTTCTGTGCATCTTATACCCAGTCTGCTTAGTTCTGAAATAATAACATTTATTCTTTGGTCTAATTGAGTTCTTTTTTCTTCAAAAGATGCCATATCTATAGCTTTTTTTGTATCTTTTACTTGTTTTGGTTTCCCCCCTCCTATTAAATTATCAAATATTTTTTCACTCGATTTTATCATACTTGAACTATAAGGGACGACAACAAAGAATGTCTTTCTCATTATGTTTACCTCGTCAGTAAAGCGGCGAATAAATTCTATATATTCTTTTGTTTGTATTTTTAGAAGTGGTTCTATTTGCTCTTTAAATCTTTCTTCGAGGGTCATAAGATATGGTCTGATATCTAATTTTCTAGATTGAACTACTATTTGAGTCTGGAAATCAAGTCCATTTAAGAATGATTGGAACTGATTGAGTATTGCTAATTGCTCATCGTTTGATTTAAGGGATAGATTTATAGAAGAAGCAATAAGTACAGAACGAAGGCTACCATCTTTCAAAATTATCACCCCATCTCGGACTTCTTTTATTGGGACAAACTCTTGTGAACTTTTTGCATTAATTGCCATATAATTATTTTATTTATCTATTTTATCATAATTTGAGATATCTTTTACTATATCTTCTTCTGTGATATCTAAATCCACTCCTTTTTCTCTAGATTTCATTGATTTATACATAGAGACATTACTATTTTCTCCCTCCACATCAAGTTTAAAAGAAAGATCTCCAAGTCTGTTCCCTCCTGTGGTCATAGGTATTACTGATGTCACAGACAAATTGTTTTCATTCTCTTCCACACTCTTTTTTACTTTTCTTTGTTTCCATAGGTATAGTTTGTTTGATATAAAATAATTAATTCCTGC
The DNA here is from genome assembly GCA_964618365.1 of uncultured Candidatus Saccharibacteria bacterium. GTDB lineage: Bacteria > Patescibacteriota > Minisyncoccia > Phycocordibacterales > UBA9973 > UBA8515. Next base: position 10,675 of record CAZUAA010000018.1, read on the forward strand.
CTCTAAATAATAGATAAAAGGTTTGTCATTAATTTTATAAAAAGTGAGGAGAAGTGCTAGTGAGACTACTGGGATTATAAAAATTATTGCTAGCCAAAATGGTAAAACTTTATAAATTACAAAAGCCCCACCTGCTCCACCAGCTAGATACACAAATTGCCTAAATGTAAATGGTCCAAAAAGTTTATCTTCTATATCTATAAATTGTGGAACTCTAAATTGCATATATTTAATTACCAATTACTAATTGATTTACATTAGTATTATATCATAAAACAATTATTAATTAATAATTTAAGCTATATTTCCTCGTGGTAAGGATCTATTTTTGTTTTCGAAATATTTTCTTCTTTGTGTTCCATTATCTCAATTCCTGAATTTGTATATATTTCTTTCTCATTTTTAGGAGCTGGTTTTGATACTAAAATAGAACTCCTGGCATTGTTCACTCTTTCTCCTTTAAGATCATAGTTATTTGTGATCATTTGAGCATATGGAGGCTTTGGTATGACATCTTCTTCTTTAGTATTTATTTCTATTTTTGTTGAGTTTATTTTATTTAATACATTTAATTTACTTAATTTTTCTTCTGCTCCTTTCAAGATATTTTCTTTTATTTCATATAAAATTGGATTTAGATTTGAAGAAATATCTCCTAATTTTAATTTAAGTTCATCTTCGTATTTATCCATAGATAATTTACCCATAATTACTCTAGATATAACTCCTTCTATATCAAGTATTTGAGTTGTATTTAGTTTATATTTACCCCCCATTTCATATATTTTTGATTGATAGTTTGAATTATCTATCCACCCTTGTATTTCTTCGGGAAGTTTTGTAAATTCTTCATTTATTTTATCTAAACTACCGTATTTTGAAGTCATTAAGTATTCTACATTGTTTGCAAATGCATTATTTAATTTTTCTTTCAAATCATTAAAAATAGACTCATTTAAATCTTTTGTGAGTTTAGAAATTGCTTCTTCTTGAAGACTAAGCTCATTTGCAAGATTTGATTCATAGTCATAAGTATTTATTATCCCGAGAAGGACTAGTGTCGTCTCTGTAATTAGTATTTCTTTTTGTCTGTCATTTAAATAATTTTTTACACCAATTGTTCGGACTTTTTCCATCCAACTCATATCAGAAAATACACCCCTTAAATCTTCTGGAAGTCTTACATAGAATTCTCCTATTTTTTGTTGTAATTCTTTCTGATCCATTTTATTTTGTTAGCAATTGGTAATTATTAATTATTTTAGTGATGCCCACCTCCACCTCCATGACTATCTCCACCCCCATGCCCCCCTCCTCCATGATCTCCTCCACCAGAAGCTTTAGGAACTTCAACTTTTATATTTTTAAGCGCATCTGTTAGAGTATTTTTCAAATCAGTTAAGAAATCTTTTTGTCCTACACCATAATTTATATTACTAGATTTGAATCCCATTCTTACTCCAGCCGCAATACTAGAAACAAGAAATGCTCCAGTTTTTGAGATAAACCCATCTCTTTTATCCGATTTATCA
>CAZUAA010000018.1:12216-12916 GCA_964618365.1 uncultured Candidatus Saccharibacteria bacterium
TAATGTCATAACTACCTTTGTTTGAAGATGCAACCAGCTTGTCTCTCAAATTAATACTTTCTTTGGATTCCTCTCTTATTTCTTTAAACAAGTGTTTTATTTCTTGTTCAGTTGTTGTTTTTAATACAGTATTAAATTTTTTATTAAGCTCATTTTCAATATTCTTTTTATCTTTATCTGAAAGGTTTGTAGTGTTAAGTCCTGGGCCTGTTGGGTTACGAAGATTTTCACTTGCAATATAAGCTCTTTCAACCTCCTCTCTTTTTGCTCTTTTATAAGCTTCTTCCCCTTTAATTTCTCTTCCTTGAGAATCCAATATTGCTCTACCATCATTTTCTTTTAATGTAATATCTTTTTTACCATCAGTTCCTTTCCTTACATTACTCTCAACTTCCGAATTTTTATTTTTAGAAAAGTTCTTTTCAATTTTTGCTTCATCTGCTCCAGATAAATTTGAATCACTTATACCTTCTAGTCCCGCAGATTTTTTAGCATCATCCATTTCATGTCTAGCATGATTTATCTTGTCAATTTTTAATTGTTTTTCATTAACCTTGGATCCAATCCAAGTAAAAGGATTTCTGTTGTCTCTTATACCATTAGTCCTTTTATGATCTTCCCATGTTGGTTTTGGTCCAACAGCCAATCCATTTTTATTATCTTTTTCCCATTTTTCTAATTTACTATTAAATTCCATTTT
>CAZUAA010000019.1:0-12169 GCA_964618365.1 uncultured Candidatus Saccharibacteria bacterium
ATATATTATTATATCTATATAAATAAGCTATTTTATAAGACTATTTTGCTCATATTACTTGACAATATATTTCAATTTGATATAATAGGAGAAACTTTAAAAAAATAATAATGATAGTAGATATTATTCTTCAATCCTGGGGAGGTTTATTTTACCTCCTAGCAAAAATCTTTCTTTCATATGCCGAAGACAAAAAAGGCTTGAGATGGCGTATATATGGATGGTCAGCATACTTAATTGGAATACCTGCATGGATCATTGTTTTATCACAAAACCATAACTGGATTGCTATGACAATTGAACTAGGTGGAGCACCAGCAATGGTGTTTGGAATTATTGCAGCCAATAAAAGACCTAACTATCTCTCTCAAATAGATATGGTGGTAAAAATGTTTGTTTGGATATTAGTAATTATTGGAGTTTCGTACAGCATATATGAAAGTCATGGAATATTTTTATTATCACAAACATTGGAATGTGGAGTCACCATAGGTTATTTAGGCGGGACATACTTACTTGCTAAAAGAAATGGAAATGGGTGGTTGTTTTTTGCCTTAATGAACCTAAGTATGGGGACACTAATGATAATACAGAATAAATGGATATTTGTAATACTTCAAATAATTTCGCTATATTTTGTATTTCAAGGTTTCAAAAAATCTAAAAAATTATCTTTTAGACCAGAGGAGTAAATCCTCCTCTGTTTTATAAAGTTAATAAAGAGTGTTATTATTAATTAGTAAACCCAAGCACTAGAGCATAGCTCAGTACTGGACAGGCAAAATTATATGACAAAACAAAATTGTAAAACATGTGAGAAAGAATTTGAAATAAGAGATGAAGATCTTGTTTTTTATGAGCAGGTAAAAACAGCCCCTCCACTTTATTGCCCAGAGTGCCGAATGGCAAGGAGGCTTATGTTTCGCAATGAAAGAGTTTTGTACAAAAGACCATGTGATCTATGTAAAGAAAATATAATCACACTTTATTCTCCAGATGCACCATATAAAGTTTATTGTAGTACATGCTGGTGGAGTGACAACTGGGATCCAAAAAGTTTTGCAATGGAATATGATCCAAATAAAAAATTCTTTGATCAGTATAAAGAACTTCAATCCAAAGTCCCTAGGCTTGGACTTGCAGCATTTAAAAATATCAGGAGTGATTACACAAATGGTTCAGCAGAAAATAAAGATTGCTACTTGATTTTTGCTTCTGATTATAATGAAGATTGTATGTACAGTAGATTACTCCAAAGAGACAAGCAGTGCATAGATTGTGCTTTTCTTCATGAATCAGAACTCTGTTATGAGTGTATAGATTGTAGAAAATGTTTTATGTGTATGCACAGTGAGCAATGCCAAGATTCAACAGATTTGCTTTTCTGCTACAACTTAAGAAATTCTAATAATTGTATCTTCTGTACGAATGGTAGAAATCTTTCAAATGCAATTTATAATATAAAATATAATAAAGAAGAATTTGAAAAGAAAAAATCTGAAATCTTAAAAAATTATGAGAGTATAGAAAAAGCCAAAAAAGAATTTAATGAATTAAAAAATAAAACTATTAAAAAATTTGCAACTCAAACAAAATGCCACAATGTCACAGGAGATTATATTCATAATTGTTATGATGGGGTAGAGCTATATGATACTTATGATGCAAAGAATTGTTCCTATATGAAAGATACTGAGAAACCTACAGACAGTCAAGATTGTAATAATTATTATTACAAACCACAATTTGGTTATAATGTAATGGGGGCATTAGAAGGGAGCATGCTTAAGAATTCTGCTTTTGTATTTTATAGTAATGAAGTTGAATATTGTGATATGTGCTACAACTTATCAAATGGAATTGGTTGTATTTCTATAAGAAAAGGAAATTATATGATCCTAAATAAAGAATATACCAAAGAAGAATATTTGGGTTTGAAAGAAAAAATTGAGCAACAACTTAAAAAAGAAGGAGTTTTCGGACAATTTTTTCCACCTGATGTCGCACCATTTTCTTACAATGAATCATTAATGCAAGATTTCTTTCCGCTCACAAAAGAAGAAGCAACTAAAAGAGGTTATAAATGGCAAGAAAAAACAACTGGGACTTATGGGAAAGAAACAATCAAAAAAGGAGAAATACCTGATTCTATAAATAATGTAGACAATAGTATGATTAGTGAAATACTCATTTGTGAAGAATGTGATAAGAATTTTAAAATTACAGAAGCAGAATTGTCTTTCTATAAAAAAATGGGGTTACCTTTACCTCACAAAGATTTTGAATGTAGACACAAAGATCGAATGAATAAAAGAAATGGGATGAAGCTCTACCATAGATCTTGTATGAAGGAGGGTTGTACCAATGAATTTGAGACGACATATGCACCAGAGAAACCAGAGGTGATTTATTGTGAAAATTGTTACCAAAAGGAGATATATTAGTAAGTTATAAGTAAACAGCCCCGCTCGAGTACGAGCGGGGCTTATGTTTTATTTAAATATTTATTAATACACCGGAGGTTTCATGGTTGATCCATTACTCTTTATTACCTCAAAGTGTAAGTGTGGACCAGTAGATCTTCCTGTATTCCCAATAGTTCCAACTTTTTCACCCTGAGAAATAGTTTCTCCGAGAGAGACACTGACACTTTGCAAGTGAGCATACTTTGTCTGCATACCATTTGGATGTTCTATCGTTATATAGTTTCCATACTTTCCACCACAAGAAGTAGCTCCTTCTTTGCAATAATTTACAACCTTAACTACTTTACCAGAAGCTGAAGCGACAACTGTTGTACCTCTCTTATTACCAATATCAACCCCATAATGGAATCCTCCTCGTCTTGATCCATAAGGAGAAGTGATAGGCCCTGCCGCTGGACGAATAAAGTAGCCAGAAGGAGCAGGGCTTAAAGATGATGAAGAAGATCCCCCAGATGATAGCTTAGTAGAAGATGGTGTTGTGGCTGAAGGTTTAGTTCCGTTTGGCACATATATTATATCTCCAACTGCAATAGCTGAATCTTTAGCAAGACCATTAAAGACAAGCATATCTTCTAGGTCTGCATCATACACATTGGCAATTTTTGCCAAACTATCACCCTTTTTAACAGTATGCTTAACTCCAGTAACTGGCAAAATGTTCAACTTTTGTCCAACTTTTATAGAACTTCCAGAAAGATTGTTTTCCCACCTGATCGTATTTTGAGAAACATCAAAGTCTTCAGCGATTTGAGAAAGAGTATCACCTTCTTTTACTATATATTCTGTCATTTGACCATTAGAAACACTCTCTATTCCACTACCAAAAAGTGCTCCGTCTAAGGAAAGTGCTTCACCTTCAACAATAGACATTTGTGATCCATCACTAGCATTCTTCATATCTGGGACTGTAGATTCGAGCAATGGCATATTTTGAGAATTGGGAATAAAATCATCAGTACCATACTCTTCAGTCTCAGCAGCTTGAGTACTTTTGCCCATTATTCCGGTCACCATATCAGAAAAAAAGCTAGCATTTGCCTGTGAAGGGGTGCTAGCCACTATGTAAAACATAAACAAAAAATAAATAGCCTTTAGAGTAAAAGGTTTATAAATTAAAGATATTTTCATCTTTTGGATATCTGTAGAAACAGATTGGCCAGAAGAATCTTCTTTAGTTTGTTTTAATTGCATAAATAGGTTGGCGTCTCTGGAAAGCTTTTCATAAAAGCTAAACTTCTATTCAGTAATTGTAGGATAATATCGAAACGAACCCTACTTCTATAAGGGTACCCCATATGGCTCCCCCAGTCAACAGGGTTATACACAGGGGGAAACTACACATCACCCCCGCATTTTTGGCAAGATTGGGTATTGACAAATAAGTTCAAATATGCTATACTTTAAAAAAATATGAGAGTTCTTAAAAAAAATAATAAATAAATCAAAACAAAAAAAGATGGAAAATTCATCAATGAAGTCCACAGTAGGACAAGATCATTTTAAGGCTGCTGAAGAAGCAATTGAAAAAACCCGTGTAAATGAGGTTAATAACCTTAATAAAAAGAGAAACGAACTTATAGACAAAGCATCAAGCTTAGAAATAGGTTTGCTAAAAACCAGCTTCAATTTATTCCGATTCGTCGGAATTTATAGAAGAAGCATTTGGGCGAAATTTTTGCCCGGTTTGATCTTCGCCCTAGTGGCGGTAACAGAAATGCCCCTGAACATAACGGCTTTCGAGTCGTTAGAAATGGGACAAACGGAGACGGTGTTAATCGCCGTTATGTTTGGGATCGTAATCGCCGTAATGGCGGAGTTTACAGGATCATTTTTCAAAAGGTTCACGGTAACAAAAAACCCGAGCAACCTGATCGTTGCCTTGGGGGCTCTAATCATCACGACTATCGGACTGTATGTAAGTTCTGAATTAAGGGTAGGGTACCTGGAGGCTATGAATGAAAGTTCAACAGTCCCCCAGATTATCTGGTTTTTCATGTCAGTATTTATCTTTTCTGTCGGAGTAATCTCCGCGTATAGCTTCACCTCCGCTGTAAAAAACCAAATGGAGGAGAAGATGTATTTTCAAAAGCTTAAGGAATTTGATCGTACAAGACGACAAATTTCTAAGATTGACAGAAATATTCAGTCTGTTAATAAAAAAAGTGAAAATGAGTTGAAAAAACTCATAAAAGAAAAAGCCGATGAGGAAAAAGCAAAGGCCAAAGCTCAAAGAGATGATGAAGCAAAATTAAGAAAAGTTGAATCTGACGCTAAGATTAAGGAATTAAAGGCTGAAAAAAAAGCCAAGGTTCAAGATGAAGAAGAACCTGTAATAGAAAAAACCAGTGCCGAGCTGGAAGAAGAATTACAAAAAGTTCAGGAAAAATACAACAGCCAAAGAGTGGAAATTCTTCCTGAGGTTGATCAAAATTCTGAAGAAAAGAGGTAAAACAAATTAAAATTTTAAGAAATGCAAAAAATTATTTTTTTAATCACAATTGTTTTCCTTTTTGCTTCATGCAAACTGGGAAACGTAAAAAATTCGACCGAAAAAACCATCTTACATCATGACATCGTCGTGATGATCGATAACACCGAAGGCGGAGAATATCATTGGTCTAACATTCTTATGAATGAAGACCTTGTGAAATTGTTTACTATCAATGGTGAACAATATTATGGGTCCGTGACTTTTACGGACATCAATGATATATCAATGAACAGAATCCAATCAGCAAAATTGACCGAACCATCCCCTTATAAAGACGGATCAACAGGATTAACCCGAAAAAAGACGGATGATGCTAATAAAAAAGCATTACTTAAGTCTTTTGGGGAAGTGTCGAAACTTTATGATTCTTTCATGAATAAAAAGTCATCGGAGGAAAAGAAAAATTCGATACTGTACGGACCAATCACTAAGGCCATCAATCGTCTTGCTGAATCAGAGGCGGACGAAAAGACCCTTATTATCTTATCAGATATGATAGAGAATAGTGATTGCGGGAACTTTTACAAAGCGACCGCAAAAAACTATGAAAAGATCATTTCTGATCTGATTAAGTGTTCAGGAGCTACAATAACTCCAGATTCTGGGGTTAAAGTAATAATTTTGTTTCAAACAGGTGATCCTGAAAAGGACAAACTGTTTGTGAAGTCTATGGAAATCTGGGGTATCATTTTTGATACGGCTGGAATTCCATATGAAATCAAACCGAATTTATAGTGTTTTGATTTATATAACAGATTAAAGAGGCTTATTCTAATGAACTGGAATAGGTCTCTTTTTTTATCTAAATTCTAAATTAAAGTTATATATTTATAGGTTAAATATATCATAAAAATACTTGACAGTTAATATATTTATATGGTATAATAGAAGCATAATTTTAAGTGTTTGATTATAAGGTGTATAATAAAAATAATTAATATTTTAATAATAACTATTTAATTTATGGATAAAAATAATATGGACTTAAAAATGTTTGTGGATCGTTTAGTTGAAGAAAAGAAATTTCCTGAGAGTTTAGAAGAGGGAGTAATGGAACAAATAAAATCAGATTTATTATCACAAGCAGAAGATAGAATAAATGCAGTAATAATAAACAACCTTTCGCCAGAAAAATTGGAGGAATTTAACAAATTACTAGACGAAGATATTTCAGATGAAAAAATGCATGAATTCTGTTCATCGAATATACCAGACCTTGATCAAAAAATAGCATCAGAACTTATAGTTTTCAGACAAACTTATCTTTCATAAACTATTATATTTAATTTAAAAAATAAAATGGAAAATATGAAAAACAAAACAAATAATCCGGAAGAGCAAGAGCTAGACCAAACAAACATAAAAGAAAAGGCTAAGAAAGCTGCTTTAGAAAAAGTTAAACAAAAAATCGCCATAGTGAATGCCGAGGAGTTGGCAGAAGCTGAAGCACACAAAGCAGCTGATGCCCATATGTCTAAAGCATCAAAAGAGAAGATGAATATTTTCACAAGAATTTGGAAGCAAACTCTTTTCGATGAATATTATAGACAGAAGGAAATGAATCGCGTCAAAGCAGAAATAAAAGGACAAGAGGATATATATGCTGGAAGAATAGACAAAGACAGATCCTTCCACGATGAAGCAATGAAAAGTATCACTGAGCGTTTTATAGCTGACTATGATGGAACTTTAAGTAAAGGCGAGGATAAAAAAATTTTAAATAATGAAGATAAAAAAACTGAAAGTACAAAAAATGATATAAAAAATCTAATTATTGATTATGCTCAAGGAAGAATTAAAGATGAAGATTTTAAAACTGAAAAGAAAAGAATATTTAATGGATTAAAAGACGATGAGCTTTTAAAAGGTGCAGATAGTTATGCAGATAATCTATTTGAAATTGCTCAAAATGCAAAACTTGCAATAGAACATGGAGCAAAAATAGAAGAACTTGAATTAGATACAAATATAATAATAGGTAAAGCAAAAAGTAGTCTAAAAACTGAGGCTCATTTTAACTTTGTAGACAAAATGGTGGATAAGGTTAAAAAATCACCAGTAGGAAGATTTGTAAACCCAGCGACATTAGCACTTGCTACAGGAATAGCATACTCTGTTTCAGTAGGGGTAGGTAAGAAAGTTATGACATCAAAACTTGCTTCTTGGGGAACCTTTGGGGCTACAGTCGCGTTTTCTACTCTCCTTACAGGAGCAAATGAAAGTCATCGATTAGCAGAAGAAAGGAAACAACACGGTCTTGAAATGGCAGAAGGTGGTTCTTTCAATGAGGGAGACAAAAGAAGAGAAGAGATGAATAGGTATCAATACCAAATGGAAAAATCCACAGATCTAGCAGAAAGACTAAGAGGTATGATGTTCGAAAAAGATGAAAACGGAAATGATATTCCAAGAGAAATAAAAGAAGAGGAAGTAAATAATATTTTAACGAGTATTGCCAACATAGAAGCTAGGACTGCTATAAACTCAAAAAATAAAATAGACTTGATATCCTATACAAACTTAGGAAGTGTAGAAAAAGAAAGAACAGATCTTACAATACTAACAGCAAAGGCCAAAGATGCACTTAAAAATAAAATAGAAGGTGATTTTGCTGGTAAATTTAATAACGAAAAATTTAATACTCTGCTAGAGAAACAGACGAAAGCAATAGAAGATGCCCTACTTGGTGGAGAATCTGGAATAAGTACAAAAGATAAAGCGTTTAGAAAATATAAAGCCAAAAAAGTAGCGTGGAAAATGGCCAAGACAGCTTTTGTTGGACTCACTTTTGGTGCAGCAGTTCAAGAGCTTGTTTCTTTTGGAAATGATCATGTGCAAGGAGTAACTGAAGGTATTTTAGATAAAAACACTGATGCAACAATACAAACACCAATCGAACACTTAAGAGAATGGATGCTTGGGGCACCTTCACACGTTAGTATGGAAAATGCTTATGTGATGAACTTAGGTGGGCATGAATTCAATATACCAGATGGAACAAACATGATTGACAATGGGGATGGTACTTTCAACATAATGAGAGGCAACAACATAATATCTGACCATGTAGAATTAAATTTTAACTCAAGTGGAGCTCTGGATGAAGAATCGGTAGCTCGTTTGGGAAAAGATGGAATACTTGCAAATACAACTTGCTCTACAATATCAACTGAACAGATTGCAAACGTACCTGCCCAAGACTATATAGAAAATCATAAAGAGAATTTTCATGAAATTGTTCGTGATAGATGGTATGGTAACAATACTCCAATGTATCCAGATCCAGATCACCCTGGGCATTTACTTGGTGCTGATTTGAATGAAATAAAAGGTCAATGGGGTGGTTTAAATGGAACTGGTATAGATGAAAATGGAAATTATGTATTAAACCATTCTCATATGACGCCAGAGGGTTCATTCCAAGATGGTTTTTCTACAGACATAACAGAAAAAATTAAAGATGGTAAAGCATTTGTTGCCTGCTCTTTAACAGGAGATACCCAAAATCATGTATTTTATATTCCAATAAATCCAGATGGGAATATGGTAGTAGATCCAAACAGTGAAGCTGGTAAACTATTCTTCTCAAATGAAAATGGCCATGCAGTGTTTAAGGGTAAATTTGCAGAAGTTGTAGAAATACTTGGAAACAAAGATGGAAAAGACCACGTTGCTATCATAGGTACACTTCAAGGTGAAGGAAATAATTTTATAGAAGATACTATATCAGGAACAGAAGAAATAGTAATCAACAATTTAGCTACACCAGTTGATGTAGAAATGCCATATTTTATTCCTCTTTCTGGTAGAAAACCTTTGGAAAAAATCGTAGCCGGGAAAAAAGAAGATAAAAAAGCCAACGATAAAAAAGCTCCCACAAAGGTTGAAAAAATAAAGGATGAAGATAAGACCAATGATAAAAAAGAATCCCAGGAAATAAAAGAAGTATCAAGGGAAGAATATATTGCAATGCAAGATGATTTGAAAATGATCAATAAAAGAATCCAGGAATCAAAAGGTATAATAACCGTAGCATTGTCTGATTTCAAATCCGAATATGGTAAAAAAAGATATACAGATCTTAAATCAATAGGTGAAGGTGTTCCTGTGAGGTTTAACAAAACAGAATTAGATACCATAGGTAATGAAATAGAAAATATACTTTCAAAAGTAACTGTAAAAAAAGAACAGGGTAAATCTGATTCAGTTGAAAATCCTGAACAAGTAAAAGAGTCATTGGTAAATATTGATTCTTCAGATAATTCAGATAATAAAGATAAAAAATCAGCAATAATTTATGATCAATATGGTGTAAAAATAAATAAAGAAAAAGTAGACATATTGGGAGCAGATGGTAAACCAATTAATTCAAAAAAGGAGAAAGTAGAAATAGTTGATAAAAATGGAAATATAATTAAAAAAGAAGAGCCACAACAAAAAATAAATGAAACTCCTAATTCGGAAACAAAAAAAGAACCAGACCAAACAAACATTGAATCAAATAATAAAATTTTCAAAATTGAAGATTTATCAAAGGTTGGAACAGAACTTGAAGATTCATTTTATCTCTATAAAGTAACAGAAGTTGAAGAACCATTTTTGGGTATTGGTAAAACAAAAATAAAATTAGATGTTACCGATAAGAAAACAGGGAAAGTTTCCAAAATGGAATCAAACAAAAAAGCTTTAAAAGAAGAGATTGAGAAAAATAGAATAAAAATAACAAAAGTTTTGAATTAAAAATCAAAATTGAGAAAATTAAATAAAGTGATATAATGATGATTCTATGAATTATCTAAATTCACTTAATGAAAAACAAAAAGAGGCGGTCCTTTGTACGGATGGGCCTCTTTTGATTGTGGCTGGAGCAGGAGCAGGTAAAACAAAGACAATAACACACAGAATTATTCATCTTATACATAAAGGTATAAATCCAGATGCTATTTTAGCTATAACTTTTACAAACAAAGCGGCTAAAGAAATGAAAGAAAGGGTGATGGGTATGCTTGAAAAAAGGGAGCATGGGGATATCGTGGGGGATAATTTGGCTCACCCAGGATTTCGTCGGGGCGTGCCTTTTATTTCCACTTTTCATTCACTCGGAGTCTACATAATAAAAGAGAATGCTCACATGATAGGTCTTACTAAACATTTCTCAATTATAGATGAAAGTGATGCACTTTCTATTATAAAAAATATAATGAAAGAGCGTGATATAGACCCAAAACAAAATGAGCCAAGAAAAATAAAAGGTATTATTTCAAGATCAAAAGGGGACTTTATAGATGTAGAAGAATTTTCTAAAAATGTTGGAAGTGCTATCCAAAGTATAGTAGCAGTAATCTGGCGTGAATATGAAAGAGAATTAAAAAAGCAAAAAGCTTTAGATTTTGATGATCTCCTTATAGAATCAGTAAAAATTTTAAAAAACAATAAAGATATAAGAGAAAAATATCAGGATAGGTGGAGATACATACATATAGATGAGTATCAAGATACAAATGAAGTTCAATATGAGATGGTCAAACTTTTAATTGGCAAAGAAAGAAATCTTTGTGTGGTTGGTGACACAGACCAAAACATATATTCTTGGCGTGGAGCAAATATAAAGAATATGCTCCATTTCGAAAAAGATTTTCCTAATTCAAAAATTGTAATGCTTGAGCAGAATTATCGCTCAACAAAAAACATAATAGAAGCTGCAAACAGTGTAATTAAAAAGAATGAGTATCGGGTCCCTAAAAATTTATTTACAGAAAATAAAGAAGGGGAATCCATAAATATCTGTGAGGCTTATGATGAGCTTGCTGAAGCAAATCACGTAGCCGAAACTATCGATATGATATTACGCGAAGAAGAAGCAGAAAATATCGCAATACTTTATCGTGCAAATTTCCAATCAAGAGTACTAGAAGAAGCAATACTTGCAAGGCAGATTCCTTACCAAGTTTTAGGTGTAAAATTTTTTGAAAGAAGAGAAATAAAAGATTTGCTTTCTTATATAAAAGCGAGTTTGAACAGAGAAAGTTTAGTGGATATAAAAAGAATTATAAATGTCCCTGCTCGTGGAATAGGCAAAACCACAATTGCCAAACTTTTTGCAAATCAATTTAATGAAATACCAAAAGCCACCCAAGAAAAAATAAATAATTTTTACAATCTTCTAGATAATATAAATGAATTTATAACTACTCACAAAGCATCAGAATCCATAAAATATATAATAGAGAAAACAGGACTTGAAGAAAAATATAAATATGGATCCACAGATGAACAAGAAGACTTGGAAAACATGAAGGAGCTTGTTTCTCTCGCTTTAAAATATGATGATTTAGAATATGGAATTGAAAAACTTCTAGAAGATGCATCACTTTCAAGCGACCAAGATACTCTAATATATGAGGAAAATAAAAAAGAAAACAAAAAGGGAGTAAGACTGATGACTGTTCATGCTTCAAAAGGACTAGAGTTCAAATATGTATTTATAACAGGACTAGAACAGGATCTTTTTCCACACATAAAAGATGGTAAAAAATCCAAAGAGGATAATGAAGAGGAAAGGAGACTTTTCTATGTAGCTCTCACGAGAGCAAAACACAAGCTTTATTTATCATATGCCACCCTTAGAACAATCTTTGGGATGAAACAAGTAAATTCCCCAAGTGAGTTTATATATGACATACCTGAACATCTAACCTCTTTTGAACAAAAGCATTCCCAATCTGGGGATAGGGTAGTATACTTATAATATGAAAAATGATAAGGATTGGAAAGAAACAAAAAACAACTTTCATAAACCCAAAAAATATTTAGGGCAGAATTTTTTAAAGTCTAAAGAGGCCATTAGGTCTATTTGCGATGCTGGAAAAGTTCAAAAAGGAGATACTATTATAGAGATTGGCCCTGGAAAAGGAGTTCTCACTGAGGAATTATTAAAGAGAGGGGCAAATGTCCTGGCAATCGAAAAAGACAATGATTTAATGGATATCTTAGTAGAAAAGTTTGAAAAAGATATTAAAAATAAGCAATTAGCTATAATAAATGAAGATGTCCTCGATTTTGAGGCTTCAAAATATGGACTTTCTGGCAAAAAATACAAAATAATAGCCAATATACCATACAATATAACGGGTGCAATAATAAAAAAATTCTTAAGTGAAGTCAAAAATAAGCCTATTTTAATGGCTCTTTT
>CAZUAA010000020.1:0-627 GCA_964618365.1 uncultured Candidatus Saccharibacteria bacterium
CCAGCATTCTTTATAGCAGTATCAAATATTTCAAGAGGATTTGGGTTGCCAGTCTTTTCTTTAATTATTTCAAAAGCTTTATAGACTGACTTGCGAGCAGTTTCCTTTTTCCCATGAAGCATAATATTGTTTATAAACTTTGAGAGTTTCAAAGAGTTATACATTATGTCTGGTTCTACTATATTTCGATTTTTTACTTTTCTTCTCATTTTAATTTGAAATTATTAATTCGTAATTATTTTTTAGCAGTGGCCTTTGGTCTCTTCGCACCATAGCGACTCCACGGATCATCACAACTGAGTGTTCTTGGAGATTGTGCCCTTCACCTGGAATATATGCAGTAACTTCCATACCATTGGTAAGTCTAACACGAGCAATTTTACGTAAAGCTGAGTTTGGCTTCTTTGGAGTGGTAGTAGAAACTTTTGTACATACCCCACGCTTAAAAGGAGCAGGATAATACACAGGCTTATTTTTAATAGTATTAAAACCACGAGCAAGTGCTACCGCTTTTGATTTCTTGATTATTGATTTTCTGTTCTTACGAACTAATTGATTGATTGTAGGCATAATATAAAATAAATTAGTCAACTAATGACTAGTGAGACTACTTTACTATAATATAGA
>CAZUAA010000020.1:637-10843 GCA_964618365.1 uncultured Candidatus Saccharibacteria bacterium
CCCTCCCCGGTATATAACCAAGGAGGGTTTATCTGTTGAAGATTAAACTCTAAACTTCTTATTAATAAAACCTTTGTCAACATCTATAACTTCTGAAGTATAAACCAAGCTATATGATTCATCGTCGTTCTTGTTTTCAATCTTCACATAGTAACTACCATTTGGAATTAGACAATAATATTTACCTGTCTTATCTGTCACCTTATGGATAATCTCTCTCTCAGATCCAGCAAAGAATACTCTAATGATGGCAAAGGAAAGTGGATCGTCTGTTGTACTCCTTTTTACATTTCCAAATGGTCTTGGCTTCAATATAGTTCTCTTAAACAAGAACATAACAACATAAAAAATGAAAACGATTATATTGTAAGTATTTGGGGTAACAGATAAAGCAATAACTGTGATTATAAAACCAAGAGCAAACAGTATATCAGATATTCTAGCAACCCAGATGTCACGTTTTGAGAAGAATCTCATAAGCTTCTTTTCTTTCTTAGCAAATTCATTCCAATCAAACTTAATAGGATCGAGAGGAATGTTTTTAGATATAACCTCTCCTTCTTTAACTTCAAATTCTTCACTAAAATAAAGTTCTTGATAAAGTTCATCTTGTGATCTTCCAAAAAGTTTCTTAGATGGAAATGAATAATTTGTTTTATTAGCTATCATCTTATACTTACCTGGTGGGACCAAAAATCCATAACGTCCATCTAGATCTGTGATACAAGTAGAGACTTCGTTACCAGCCAAATCTTGGAGTACAACATATGCAGGGTCAAGTGGTTGTTTGGTGACAGAATCATAGACCGTACCCCATGGTAAATTCTTTCTTTTGATTCCAAAAAGTGCTAACAGTAATCCCCATAAACGAGAAGGTATGAGGAAAAGCTCTCTCATGCTTATAGGGTTTGCAAACATAGAGGTTGCAATACTCACATATGCTCCAGTAACAACACCAACAGTAGTTACAACATTTGTACCTATTTCTCCAGTCTCGGTCTTCATAAAATCAGAAACATCAGAAATTGTATCTGCTATTGATTCCATCCCTTTTACTTGATCTCTTATAGAATTAACAATTCCATCTACATCAACTTGAGTTATAACAAAAAGTTTTCCATCTCCATTTTCATTATTTAAAATATTCTCGAAGAAATCTTTTACATCATCAGTGACTTTAACAACATCATCAATTACCGCAATTATAGTATCATCTATCACATTATCCTCTTCACCTCCAAAATCAGGCAAGATATTATCAATAAAATCTTTTATGGAATCGGTTATATCTTTTTCTCCCGTATCACCTTCTACATCACTATTTATAGGATTATCTTCTTCAGATAATGGAGGAATTGGTGGAACCTCTGAAGATAATAAGAAATATGTACCTAATGTATCTAATCCCTGAATAACAACAATTCGATAACAATCTGTTTTTGGAAAAGATTGGTGTAAATCTTCTTCCCAAGAAGCACAAAGTGAGTATTCGCCACCAATGACATCTTCAAATAAAAACTTTCCATTATTATCTGTTTTAACTTCTCTTGATGTAAGTAAAGCATTGGTAGGTGTAAGTAGCAAATCTACGCCAGAAAGCTTTTTATCTGAATTATCTTTTATAAAATTATTGTTTGTATCAAGATATACATAATCATATATGTTTGAAGGAGCAGCTGTACACTCGATAGCAGCAATATCTAAATATATATTTGTAAGATCATCTCCAGTAGGAGCATAAAAATAATGTTTAGTACTAGACGCAACTTTTTTCAAAAAATTAGCATCAACATCAGAACCCAAACCAATAGTATAAATAACAACTCCATCTGTTTTGGCTTTAGTTGCTTCATCGAAAGCATAATTTACAGGACTTACATTTTTTACGTCAGAAATATTTGTCTGTCCATCAGTAAGAACTATAATAACCTTTTTTACATTACTCCTGCCATTATTAGATATTTCTTTGTAAGATGCTTTAATCGCTCCGCCAGCATTAGTATATCCATTGGCTGTTGTAGCATTTATCTTATTTTTAGTGTTTGCAAAACTAGAAGAAAATCCAGTAGACAGAACTCCCGAATCAGAAAAAGTAACATAACTTACTCTATCAGAACCAGGCAAAAGATTATCTATAAAACTATTAGCTGCTTGTTTAGCTTTAATTAATTTTTGATTATCAAGCATACTTCCAGAACGATCAATAGCTATAACTACATCAAGGGGTTGCTTCATATCGCCATCAATTAGATTGCATTGTATAGGTAATATACATTCATTTCGAGAACTTATAACTAATCCTTCTGGTATAATATTCTGTTCACCTAATATATTCGGACACACATCTATATCAAGAGGAACATCGGGGAATTCTTCTATATCGTCCTCTTTTTTTATTTCTTCTTCTATAACTTCATTAATACCAGATATTAGAAAGTATGTACCTAAGACATTAACACCCTGAATAACAACAACCTCATAACAGGAATCACTGGATGGAAAGACCTGGGACTCTCCTTCATTTGACTTATAACAAAGTAAATATTTTCCATCTACTACATTTTCAAAATTAAATTTTCCATCACTATCTGTTGTAACTATTCGTGTAGGTAAATCACCCTCTGTTGCAGAAAGAACTAATGTTGCCCCTTCTAACCCTTTATCTCCACTATCTTTTACTCCATTATTATTTGAATCTATATATACATAATCTGAAACATTTGATGGTTTTGATGTACACTCAATAGCTGCTATTTGTAGATAAATATCTGTAAGAACGTCACCCATTGGAGCAAAATAATAATAATCTGTATCTGTACTTAAGCTCCTTAAAAAGTTTGAGTCCACATCATTACCAAGACCTACGGTATAAAGCATAATACCATCAGCTTTAGCTTTATAGGCTTCAGCTAAAGCATAATTATTGGGTGAAGTAAGTGGAGAATCAGAAATATTGGCCTTGCCATCAGTTAGAAGGATTATGACTTTTTTCACATTACTTCTTGAATTTCTATTTAATTCCCCATAAGCAGTCTTTATAGCTCCACCAATATTCGTGGTTCCTGTTGTTGTAGTATTATTTATTCTATTTTTTGTTGTATTAAAGCTAGCAGAAAGACCAGATTGAAGTGTAGAACTATTTGCAAAAGAAACATATGATACCCTATCAGAACCTGGAACTAAATTATTTATAAAAGCATTGGCTGCAAGTTTTGCCTCTACCATTTTATTATCATCTGCCATACTACTTGATTGGTCAAGAACAATAACAACATCAAGTGATTGTTTCATATCACCATCTACTTGATTACATTGTAAAGGCTCAATACAATTTCCGCTCTTATCAATAACAAGACCCTCGGGTATTAGATTTTGTTTACCTTCTATATTTGGGCAAGCATCTATGTCTAATTCTGATTCATCTGTAGAAGGAGTCTCTGGTGTAGGATCAGAAGATCCACCTCCTCCAGTAGATCTTTCACTAGCTGGTCGCCAGTCTGTTTCAACACAAGCATTTAAAATTTCACAATCAAATTTTATCCATCCATAATTCTGCGCCCAAGCATGACCAGAAAATTTACCATCAGTACCAATGGTTACTCCCCCATTTGTGGGTTTAAAATTTATCCAACCAGAATTCTCTCCCCAAGCAAACCCTGACAAAACTCCAGTTGAAGTGTTCTCTACCCCGCCATTTGTTGGACTTAAATTAATCCAACCAAAAGTTTCTGACCATACATTCCCTGTAAGTCCTGCATCTGTGACATGCACAGCTTCTCCTCTTGTAGGTTTAAAATTTATTTGAGTTGTAGTGGTACAAGTATCGTCTCTACAAAGTAAAGCACTTTTATTTGTATCATTTATAGTTCCATCTGTAACGGAAGCATAAACATAAACAATACTTCCAAATACAAGGACAATGAAAAACGATTTTAAAATTTTTTTGAATACTTGTGACATTTTTTTATTAATATAAATATTATATAGCTGACTCTTGAGTACCTTCAGATTCCTCCACTTGAGGATCTGCTGGCTCATCACCTGATTGATCTTCATCAGAAACTTCAGTTTGATCTTGATCGGAAGAATAATCTTCTACAATAGCAGGCTCTGACTCATCGCTAGCAACATCAGTATCTGTATTAGTGCCATTGTTATCGGAAACACCACCCACCTCTGTTTCATCCCCGGCACCTTCTCCTGTATTATTACCCATATTTTCTTCTGTATCATTTAATACACTAGACTCATCGATATTTTTTTCATCTACTAATCCTGAATTAATTTTTATTTGAAGTAATTCTTCTTTGGTGACGCACACTTCATCCTCCCCCTCTCCAATACAAATCATATTTCTTGCTCTTATAGTATCTGCAATAAATTCTTTTATATTGTTTGTTGCACTTACGAACCAAGATGAAAGAGCTTCTCTAAATGAATTTTCTTCATCTGTACTTATATTTTCTAATTTAAGATTGAGTTCCCTTACTGCTTCTACTAGTATAGGAGTCATATTTGAATAATAAACAGAAAGATAATTATCTTCGTCTGTTGGATCACCATTAACTAACTCTGGAAAATACTGATATAAATCTTGAGCTAAAAATCCAATATTATTTTTATAATCCTCGCTATCATTCCATATGAAATTTACTGTCTTTACTTTTGTTAATTTATCTAAAATAGAAATTTCTTCTCCTGTATCTTTATTTATGTTTAATGGAGATGTGACAGTCTTTAATCTTTCATCTGAAGTACAAGCTATGCCTGTACCTGTGGTAATAGTACATTCTGTGGTAGCACCCTGGAATCTTGTTGTATTGATTGGTCTTGCGGTAGAACCGATCATGAATTGATTAGAAGCTGTGTTTACGGCACTTCCTCCAATTGCGATAGAGTTACTATAGCCCCCAGTGTTTGTAGATGGACCAATAAGAATAGAAAAATCATTAATATTACTAGTATTATTAACGGTATCATTTTGTCCTGCATGTCTACCTAAAAATATTGAATTTTGAGCATTTATAGCCCCATCTCCAGTGTTAGAACCGATAAATACAGATATTCCTGCATTAGTAGCTCCAGAACCAGCACTTGGACCTATAAAATTTGAATATGTAGCATTTGTAGCCTGATATCCAGCATTAATTCCTATAAAGTTAGAAAAACTTGCATTTACATTAAGACCGGCTTGATATCCTATAAAGTTAGAATTAACAGAACCATCAGCATTACCACCAGCATTATAGCCTATAAAATTAGAATATTCTGAATTTATAGTATTATTACCAGAACCATTTCCTATAAAATTTGAATTGTTAGAACCACCTGCATTATTACCAGCATAATATCCTATAAAATTTGAATATTGAACATTAGAATAAGCCCCAGCATATGTACCTATAAAATTGGAATCACTAACAGTCTGATCTTCTCCATAACCAGCAGCAGTACCAATAAAGTTTGAATTTGATGAATTAGTAGACCAATATCCGGCCTGATAACCAATGAAGTTCGAATAAGATGCCTCACTCGCCAACCATCCAGCACTAGGGCCAATAAAGTTTGAATATTCTGCATTTGTAGCAGAATAACCAGAAGCTTCACCTATAAAATTAGAATTATAAGCATTTGTGGCTTCAAATCCCGCAGAATCACCTATTAAAAATTTATTATTATATATATCTAAATCAAAATATACATTATCATTAGAATCTCTTATAGATAATGGCTTTAAAGTTGAAGTATCTTCGTTTATATAATAATTCCATTGATCGTCTACTGAATGGCCAGTGGTACTATTAAACTTTATGGATATGCCTAAACAAATTTCTTGAATTTCTCCTGTTATAGGAACATTTGTTGCTGGGACACAATCTCCATTATTATCATCATAAGAGAAAGTGTCTGGAGTTCCCTCTGAGTCAATATAAACATAAATGTCGTTAGGACCTATTCCTGTATATACTCCTGAAAATGTAGCGTCATCTAAACTATCATCATTTCCATCAAATTCAACAAATTGCTGAACATAAGTTATGTCATTATTTAATACTATATCTAACTTGGCTATTGGATTATCTGTACCAATACCCACTTGTCCTGAAACAATAAGTCCCCCATCTGGAGAGAAACTCCCCATAGCAGCATACCTACCAATAGCAACACCGCCTATTGAATTTATAGAATTATCAACATTGGTATTCTGACCCATCTGAGCAATATTAATAGAACTAGTCTGAACATCAGTAAAATATACATAACCATTATCATAAAACACTGAATTTATTGAATAAGTATTCAGGCTGGACAGCATATCTACCAATGTAATATTTTCTGGATCTGAAATATCATACAAATGAAGCGAATCTCCTGTATCTGTGACATCACCAAATATAAGATAATTCCCCACTAGGTCCATGGCATTGGGTCTAAGCTCTCCGTCAGTAGTTATAGAATCTACAAAAGTAATGTTATTTGGATCTGTAACATTAAAAACAGAAACATTGTTATCTTCATTTAAAACATATACATATCCATCATGAAATTTTAAAGATATTGGATAAGATAAATTTGAAGAAATTTGATCAAGATATACTTCATTTACTAAATCAGAGATATTAACAGTTTGCAAAAAATATCCACCTAAACCATCTGTGGCAATAACATAAGAATAATTTCCATTTGTATCTACTGCTAATTCATAAATATCAGGATCGGAAGAACTTTCAAAATAACCAATATTTGTGATATTTTCTGGATCAGAAATATCAAAAACTAAAATTTCAGAATCTATATCATTCATATCAGGTACATATAAACGGTTCCCCTCTATGGACATTTTAGAAATATATCCAGAAAAAACAGTGGTGTCATTTATCAAAATTGTATCAACTATACTGATATTATAAATATCTGAAATATTCAAAACTCTTAAAGATACAGTTGGAGAGACAGATAGGACATAGGCATAACTACCTACAACCTCAATATCATAAGTAACAAAATTCCCGAGATTAAAAGTATCTTCTTGTGTTATATTATCTTTATCTGAAATATTAAAAACAATGATATCATTAGTCATGTTTTGACTTAAAACATAAGCATAGTTATCAGAAATAGATATATCCACAGGATCCATACCAACAGATAATGAATCCTTTTCAGTAAACCCAAAATCACTAACAACTTCATCTCCTAGACGAGCAAGGACTCCACCGTTTACAGTCAAACCTTTAGTGGGATTAGTAATCCCTACTCCTACATTACCTCCCGTAAAATAAATATTATCCCCTGAGGTGGTCCACTGCGAACTTCCAATCTCAACAGTACAATTCACTTCCCCTGGAGCACAATCTGGATCAAGTGTTTCGCCGGCTTGATATGGATTATCAATAGCAGAAATAGAGACATATGAACCTAGAAGTAGAGCTACCATCGATAGTCCTAAGAATTTAATTAATTTATTTTTCTTTTGCATGTTTTTAGACATTTATTTTAGTTAATATAATATACTCTTGTATTATAACTCAAAAACACATATAAATGCTAATTTACAAAACAGAAACTGGGGATAAGTTTACAAACTAAACCCAGTAATAAAATTAAAAATATATCCAATAATAGGAGTGAGCAAATTCCAAACAAAAATTATAAATAATATTAGTATCAAAAAACCAAACCTTTCTAAAAAGTTTTCAATGTGTCTATATTTGACTGGTATAAAATAAAATAAAACCTTTGAGCCATCAAGAGGAGGTATGGGGATAAGATTAAACATTGCAAGAACGATATTTACAAGAACTATAATTGTAGAAATTTTATAAATTGGATTTAAGTTACCATCAATGCCAAAGACGGGCATTCCAATAACTGGTAAAAATCTAATAAGTAAACCAAAAAATAAAACTAAAAATAAATTTGCGAGTATACCTGAAATAGAAACAATCAGTATCCCCTTTTTACCACTTTTTATATTATCTGGATTATATGGCACAGGTTTTGCCCAACCAATAACAAAACCAGTTTGAGATA
Organism: uncultured Candidatus Saccharibacteria bacterium; assembly: GCA_964618365.1. GTDB lineage: Bacteria > Patescibacteriota > Minisyncoccia > Phycocordibacterales > UBA9973 > UBA8515. The sequence goes on from CAZUAA010000020.1 coordinate 8,672, forward strand.
AAACCAGCATTAAAGGTAAAACTATGGAACCAAATAAATCTAAATGCCTAATTGGATTTAATGTGAGGCGCCCACTTAACCTGGCAGTATCATCACCTAAAAGATAAGCTGAATAACCATGAGCGACCTCATGTACGACCACAGACATTATCAAAATAATTACATAAAAAATACTATCAATCATAGAACTTGATTAAATACACTTAATATGATAGCATAAGTCCCATATATGGCAAAAGTATGTGATATAACAAAAAAGGGTTCAATTGTAGGGGGCGGATACTCCAATGTTGTTCGTGCTACTAAATTCAATCCAACTGGTAAAGTAAGGAAATATCCAAACCTTCAAAAGAAAAGGATCTATGTCCCTGAACTCAAGAAATACTTTCCTCTTACACTTTCCACACAAGCATTCAAAACTATAAATAAATATGGGGCATACACAGTCCTTAAAAAAGCTGGAATCATCAAATAAACACCCATTCAATTGGGTGTTTATTTTTTATATACAATATTTTCTCCATCTGATTTAAAAGTGATATCCCCCTTTTCGTATGTTCCTAGATATCCTATATCAAGTTCTTCTAAATTTTCTAAGACCTTTGAGTGTGGATGCCCATATTTATTATCAAGACCAGCAGATATTATGGCCAAGTCTGGATCAACTAATTCTAAAAAATACAAACTTGAAGAAGTATCTGACCCATGATGTCCAAGTTTTAAAATATCAGATTTTAAATATTCTTTATCTTCATTCCATCTTATAATGTTCTCTGTGTACAAAGTGGCATCCCCCATTAGAAGAAAAGAATTCTCTCCATAAACCAACATAGAAACCAAAGAAGCATCATTCCTCTCCCATCCACTTACATCTCTGTCTGGAAAGATAATATCTAGATAAATATTTTTATCTTCATCAAGAACAATTTTGTCCCCTTTTCTACCTATAATGTTTTCTATATTTTTATCTTTAATTTCTTTCTGAAAATTTTTATAAGTAAGAGTATCATTTTCTACCCCAGGCTCTATAACTAAAGATACCTTATAATAATTTAAAACCTCAAGAAGTCCACCTAAGTGATCTTCATCTGCATTTGTGTTTATTATCATATCGATAGATTTATCAAATAGAGGCATTATTTTTATGAGCTTTGGCAAGACTACTCTACCCCTGCCTCCATCGATAAGGACCTGCCTACCATTAGGTGCTTCTATGTAAATAGCATCTCCTTGCCCAACATCAATAAAAACAACTTTTAACAAATCTTTATCTTTATTATTTTTAACAACTAAAAATAAAATCAATAAGATAATAAATATTGAGGAAAAAATAATTAAATATTTCTTTTTATTTTTCATCCCGTTTAGATATTATGATAAATTAGCATTCCCGCTTCAATTAATTAATATCTAACGGGACACGTGCTATACTTAATATATTAACATTAAAACATTATAAAGATAAAATACATATGGAAACATTTAAAACAAAAGAATTTAACATAGGTGAATTAAAAGGAATAAGTCCTAAGACGATTGAGGAACACTTGAAATTGTATAAAGGGTATGTAAACAATGCAAATATAATCTTTAATAAATTGTATGAGCTTAAGAGTGACCCAGAAAAAAATGCTTATTTGTTGGCTGAAACACAACGAAGATTAGGATTTGAATTTGGCGGAATGAGAAATCATGAGTATTATTTTTCGTCACTTTCAGGTGGACCAAAAGAAATAAATAAAAATGGAAAATTGTATAAAAAAATAGAAGAAGATTGGGCGTGTTTCCAAACTTTTTTGGGACATTTTAAATTTGTAGCTCTCACTCGTGGTATCGGCTGGGCAATGCTTTATTTCGACAAGGAAAGTAATAAACTTTTAATAACTTGGGTGGATGAACAACATATGGGACATCTAGCAGGATGTGAAATAATACTTGCTCTTGATATGTGGGAGCATTCCTATTATTTAGATTACATTCCTTCTGAAAAGAAAAAATATATCGAAGCTTTTTTTGAAAACTTAAACTGGGATATAATAGAGAAAAATCTTAAAAAAATTTAAAAGATAAAAAAAACATCCTTCACTCAAACGAAGGATGTTTTTAATTTTCATATCAATATTCTACCACACCTCACCTATTTAAGTACATTCTCGTCATAGCACCTACTAT
>CAZUAA010000021.1:0-10699 GCA_964618365.1 uncultured Candidatus Saccharibacteria bacterium
ATGTCATTCCAACTGACATTAAAGAGTGGACGTAAATAGCAGAAAAGACGAGATTAACACTGCATGTTAACCTCCGAGAAGATTAAAATAAATCTTCTCGGCATTATTCAGCTCAAGAAATATTTCGTGAGTTGATAGTGAAAATAACCTTTAAAATTAAGTATTTTATGTATTGACTTTTATATATTATTATGCTATAATATAGGTGTGGAGGTAAGTATTGTTCTTTAAAAATGTTTTCATGAATTGGTTAATACTTTTTTAGGTATCAGAAATTGTATCTAGGAAAGTATTAATCAATTAAAAATTAAAATCATGAACATTAGAAATTTTACACCGCACCCAGTTATTATTCTTCAGGATAATGCATATGTAAAACCTGAAATAAGGAAACTGGTTACCCCAAACCCGATACCTATTCAAAGGTTTGAGTCTGAGGGTATGCTTTCAGCGGACCAGGAGTGGATTGATGCTGAGCCGATAAATGAGATCAGGACCCTCAAAATGATTCTGAAACCATCATCTCAGCAACCCGCAGAGAATGAGTATTACATCATTTCGACCATGTATCTCATTGCCTTAAAAGAGGCCGGTCTAGACACTTCTCGTTATTTAACTATTGGAAAAATGGTTTTTGATGAAGAAGGGAAAACTGTTGTAGGGTGTCTGGGGCTAGTTCGTAATTAGTCTGTCGGGTAAATGTCATTCCAACTGACATTAAAGAGTGGACGTAAATAGCAGAAAAGACGAGATTAACACTGCATGTTAACCTCCGAGAAGATTAAAATAAATCTTCTCGGCATTATTCAGTCCATAAATAGATTTGTGGTTTGATAGTGAATATAAAAATACCCCATAGGTTTTACCTGTGGGGTATTTTTATATTTTTGGAACTTTATTTTCCTTTAGGTTTAGAAATTATATCATCGATGATGCCATATTTTTTTGCTTCATCGCTTGTCATCCAGTAGTCGCGGTCAGAATCTTTTTCTACTTGATCCATTTTCTTGCCGGTGTTTTGTGCCAAGATTTTGTTCAAGGTATCTTTGGTGCGGAGGATGTGCTTGGCATTGATGGCGATATCCGATGCTTGGCCTTCAGCTCCACCCATGACTTGGTGAATCATAACTTCAGAATTTGGAAGAGTAAAACGCTTTCCTTTTTGGCCAGATGAAAGTATGAGTGCCCCCATCGATGCGGCGATACCGACACAAATGGTAGAGACATCACTTTTAATAAAATTCATCGTGTCTATTATGGCAAGCCCTGCAGTGACTGAGCCACCAGGGGAATTAATATAAAGACTAATATCTTTCTTTGGATCGACATGATCAAGGTAAAGAAGCTGAGCAATGATGAGGTTCGCAGTGTGGTCATCAATCGGCCCTCCGAGGAATATTATTCGTTCATTTAAAAGGCGAGAGTATATATCGTAAGCTCGCTCGCCAAATTGGGACTTCTCAATAACGGTTGGTATAAGCATAAAATTAGTTGCTAGTGGCTAGGTTCTAGCCTGCCTGCGCAGGCAGGTGATTAGAAAATAACAACTAGGGAAATTACTGATAATGAATATATATTAGCATAATTAAAACTGCGAAACAAAATTTGTTTCGCAGTTTTAATTATCTACTTTTGATCTTCTAAGAATTTGAAGACTTTCTCATTTTCTAGCATTTGTTCGACGTAAGCCTTGGCGCGAGTAGGGTCGGCTTCTTTGTACATCTCTGTGATTTTGACGACATCATTTTCTATTTCTTCTTCGGTTGGTTTTAGATTTTCTTTGATAGAGATATCGTGGATGATCATTTGGAGTTTTGCACGTTTCTCGGCATCTGCCCTCCATTCCTTTCTCAAATCTTCTTCAGTTTTATTTATTTGTTTTAGATAATCTTCCATTTTAAACCCAATGTTTGTGATATCTGCTTCTAGTTTATATAGTATTTTATCTGTTTCACTTTGGATAAGGATTTCTGGAATTTCTATTTCAGATTGTTTCACAAGCTCTTCTATTATTGCGAGACGTACTTTATCTTTTGCTTCTGTTTCTTTTTCTGTTTTTAAATTTGATTTGATCTTCTCTTTTAATTCATCGGCTGTTTTGAAATTACCGAAACTTTTTGCAAACTCATCATCGAAAGCTGGCCATTCACTTTCTGGAACTTCAGTTTCATTTGCATGAGCTTGTGCGTGCTCCTCCTCTGTCATTCCTTCATGTCCTTCATGAGAATTATTCTTCTGGTTTGCGCGCATTTTACGAAGATCATTTATAACTTTCTCAACATCTTTTTCTTCAATCACAATTTCTTTTTTATTTTCTTCTTTACTATTTTCTGTTTTTGCAATCTTTTTATAATCTCCTAATTTAACTTCTGGGAGAACAGCGGTAAGGATTTTGAATTCCAAGTCAGAGCCTTTGGCGATTTTTGTAATAGCAATTTGTGGGCGACCTATAGCATCAATCTTGTTGTCCTCTAGGATTTTGCCATAGTTTTCACTAAGTGCCTTTTCAGCCATTTCCTCTAAGAGTTCCATTTCGGAAACTGAACTTTTGATCATATCGACAGGAGCCTTGCCTTTCCTAAAGCCGGGGAGTTCTATCCGCTCATTTAACCTCTCGAGTGCTTTATCCTCATATTTCATAAATTCTTCAGCTTCTAAAACACCAGTTATTTCCACCTCACTTTTTTCTAATTTACTTTTATCATAATATCAACATCTTATACTAAAATTTTAGAATTTACAATATTATTATCAAGTTATATAATATTAGGTATAATGGAAAAATTATCACAAAGGGAACAGGGTTTTATTTATATTTTTATCAGTCTTATTCTTTTTTTGGTGTTTCCTTTTATAATAAAACTTATTGTATTTATTATAATTTCTATTTTTAATTTTCATGATCTAGATTTATTAAAAGTTTGTTTAATAGGATTTGATATTATAATTGGTTTTATGTTATTTGTAGAAGGTTTGATTAAGATTTTTACAAAAAGTGAAATAACAAATAAAAAGAGAATTCTCCAATTTTACTTTATATTAGGATTAATTTTTATTTTTTCTATTTCTTTTCTTCAAAGTTTTTGGTGGATTGGTGGGCTTGCTTGGGTTTTCTTTTTTCTTCCATTTGGAATAATACTTCTACTTATGAGTTATTTTAGATTTCGTAATTACAGAAGAATGAAAAAGTTTTTAGAGTCAAACAAGGAATCATTAAAAGAAATAAAATAAATCTACCATTAAAAAATCCTCCATTAGGAGGATTTTTTAATGCGTGATTATTTTAAATTTTAAAACCAAATTGCAACTAATATAGGTACGATAATAAGAGCAATAATGTTTAGAATTTTTATCATTGGATTAATAGCAGGGCCAGCGGTATCTTTGTAAGGGTCTCCGACTGTGTCTCCTGTGACTGCGGCCTTGTGAGCATCTGATCCTTTACCACCATGATTTCCAAGTTCAATATATTTCTTTGCATTGTCCCATGCTCCACCACCGGAAGTCATTGATATTGCAACGAAAAGTCCTGTAACTATTGATCCCACAAGAAGTCCACCTAATGCTTCAGGGCCTAGTATTACTCCCACAAGTATAGGAGCAAGGACAGGTATAAGAGCAGGAAGAATCATTTGCTTGATAGCACCTGTTGTTACTATATCTACACAAGTAGCATAGTCTGGCTTTCCACTTCCATCCATAATTCCTTTTATTTCTCTAAATTGTCTGCGAACTTCTTCGACGACTTTACCTGCGGCTTTACCTACTGCCTCCATTGAAAGTGCCGCAAAGTAATAAGGGAGTAATCCTCCTATAAGAAGACCAACAATAACTAGTGGATCTCCTAAATCAAATTTCAAATTAATTCCTAGATCTGCAAATTCTTGTGTATAAGAAGCAAAGAGTACAAGTGCTGCAAGACCAGCAGATCCGATAGCATAACCTTTTGTAACTGCTTTGGTTGTGTTACCAACTGCATCAAGTGGGTCTGTGACTGCACGAACTCCCTCTGGAAGTTCTGCCATTTCTGCAATACCTCCAGCATTGTCTGTAATAGGGCCAAATGAATCAATTGCAACTATAATACCAGTAAGGGAAAGCATAGACATAGCAGCAACTGCTACTCCATATAATTCTCCGAAATGATATGAAGCCAAAATTCCCGCGACGATTGTGATAAGGGGGAATGCTGTTGATTTCATTGAGATAGCAAGACCCTGGATAACATTTGTCCCATGTCCTGATTCTGATGCTTTTGCGATAGACTTTACAGGATAGTATTTTGTAGAAGTGTAATACTCTGTGATGATGATAATAAGAGCTGTAACAATGATACCGATAAGTGCACTTATATAAAGTCCACCCACTGTATATTTTTCTTGACCAGACATAAGCCATTTTGTAATAGGCCAGAATGCTATAGCAGAAAGTACTCCAGAAACTATGAGACCTTTATAAAGTGCCCCCATTATATTTTTATTTTTTCCAAGTTTTACAAACCATGTACCGATAATTGTAGAGAATATAGATACTCCACCGATAGCAAGAGGGTATATGATTGCATTTTCAAATCCAGAGAAAACAAGAGAACCCAAGAGCATCGTTGCGACAGATGTAACAGCATATGTTTCGAACAAGTCTGCAGCCATACCAGCACAATCTCCAACATTGTCACCAACATTATCAGCGATAACAGCAGGATTGCGAGGATCATCTTCTGGAATTCCAGCTTCAACTTTTCCCACTAAATCTGCTCCGACATCAGCTGCTTTTGTAAATATTCCACCTCCAAGACGAGCAAAAACTGAAATAAGAGATGCCCCAAAAGAAAGACCAACCAAAGACTTAACAGCTCCTGCTCCTACAAATTTTTGTGCAATTATATAAAACAGTGTAACCCCCAAAAGTGCAAGTCCAACAACTAGAAGTCCTGTTACAGAACCTCCTTTGAATGCTAAAGATAAAGCCTCTTTGAGACCTTTCTTTGCTTCTTCGGTGGTACGGACATTTGCACGAACAGATATGTTCATTCCAATGTATCCTGCTAGAGCGGAAAGTATTGCTCCAAAAAGGAAACTTATAGCCATCATCCATCCTAACATTGGAACGAATCCAATGATAAGGAAAAGAATAACAGCGATTATCCCAATTGTTTTGTATTGACGATTAAGGTACGCTTTTGCTCCTTGCTGGATAGCAAATGCAATAGCTTTCATTTTTTCATCTCCTGTACCTTTACTTAAAACCACTTTAATAAGGAACAATCCATAAATGATTGCTATAATAGATGCTCCTAATGCAAACCAGATAAATATACTCATATAATTAGTTTCTAGTGACTAATTTCTAGTGACTAGTATAATTAATAAATTTTTAATAATAATTTTTTATGACCTTTTAATAATTATTTATTCTTCTGTACCATCATCGATAATACCGTCATCAATGATTTCATTATCTTCTATATTATCACTTTCTACATTTTCGCCAACTGTTTTTCCATCTTTTTCAACACTTTTTATATCTATTCTCCAACCCGTAAGCTTGGCAGCTAAACGAACATTTTGTCCACCTTTACCGATAGCGAGAGAAAGTTGATCATTTGCGACTTCTATTATTGCTTTGTGTCCTTCTTCATCTATATCAATATTTAAGACATTTGCAGGGGACAGTGCACTACTTATATATGTAGCAGGATCAGGTGACCAAGGTATTATGTCTATTTTTTCTCCACCCAATTCACTCATAACAGTAGAAACTCGGACACCTTTTTGTCCAACACAAGATCCAACTGGGTCTATATGCTCATCATTTGAATAAACAGAAATTTTTGATCGAGACCCCGGCTCTCTTGCAATAGACTTTATTTCTACAACTCCACTTTCTATTTCTGGAGCTTCTATTGCAAATAATCCCTCTATAAATTCAGGGTGAGTACGAGAAAGCTTAAGATTTACCCCTCTTGGAGTTTCTTCTATAGAATATAGATAAGCACGAATACGGTCCCCTCTTTTATAGAATTCTCCTGGAATTTGCTCTTCTGGAAGGATTATCCCTGTAGCACGATTGAAATCTATATAAAGGATACCTCTTTCTATTTTTGAGACTGTTCCATTTATTATTTCTCCTTCTTTACTTCCATATTCGTCTATAATTGCACCTCTTTCAGCCTCACGGATTTTTTGAATTATGACTTGTTTAGCTGTCTGAGCAGCGATTCTTCCGAAATCATCTTTATTTTCCAATGGGAAAATGATTTCTTCTTCTAATTTAGCATTATTTTTTATTTTTTTGGCATCTTCTACTAGGATGTGATGTTCTTCATTATAGCGGACCCTCTCATCGTCTTCTGTTATCTCCTCATCTTCTTCATTTCCTTCCTCGTCTAGTTTTGGGATACGAACAAGAGATTCATCTACGACAATTTTAACCTGATAAAACTGCATTTCTCCGGTTTCTATGTCTATTTTTGCACGGATTATTTGACCCTTTTTACCATAATCTTTCTTATATGCTGCGGCTAATGATTGCTCGATCGCGTCTATAATCTTGTCGCGAGGAATTTTTCTTTCCTGCTCGAGCTGTTCCAGAGCCGATTTCATTGTTTTTAAATCTAACATGAAATTGATTACGAATTACTAATTAATGATTATTAATTAAAAATAGAATTCGTTTTTATTAAATTGTTATTAAATTGTTCCTCTCAAATTCGACATTTGAGAAAAATAAAAGCCCGGTTCGAGAACGGACTGTTATAAATATATTATACTACAATAGAGATATTTACGCAACGGTCACTTTTTTAGATTTTTAAATAATTCCAAATATCGTTTGTTTAATTATCCACAATATGTTTCTTTTATTATCTAATAAGTGATATAATAAATAATAGTATTAATCAATAATAATTTAACAAATTTTCTATGAAAAAAATATTAAGAACCTTTTTTGTTTTTTTGATTCTCTCTCTTGTTTTGCCCGTGTCTATTTTTGCTGAAGAAGTGAAAAAAGTGTCGGAGCCTATTCTTTTAGCAGACGTAAATATTACAGATGCTAAAATTGTTTCACAAGATGGTAACAATTTTAAAATTTCTTTTAACATAACAAACGGAAAAGGAATTCAATCCGGTGTTAAATATGGGGTTGAACTTAATTCATATGTAAATGGTTCTTATGAAGTTGTTGACCAAAAAATATATGATGAATCTCTATCTATATCAGAAGATAGTTCTGTTTTAAAAGAGGTAAGTTATGTTTCCCCTAATGTTTTTGATGGTGAATATACACTTTTTATAACAATTAGTAATGAAAGTGATTTCCCTTTCGCTAAAAGTTTTCTTGGTAATATAAAACTTTCTTCATCTGGTGGAATTTCTATTTTGAGAGAAACTTGTAATTTTTCAGTTCTAGGTGATTCTAAGGATTTAAAATACGGTCTTTTGGAGGGGGTTGATATAGATCCCAAAGAAACTCTTAATTTGAACTGTACCGTTTTTAATAATACAGATAAAAAGGTGGAATTATCTCCCTCTCTAGAAATAAGAGAAAGAGGAGTTTATGGAGAAAAAATAGCAGTTAAATATCCTTCTTACGATAAAATAGTGCTTACTCCAAAAGAGAAAAAGTCTTTTTCTCTTTCTTTGCCTAAAATAGAAAATCCAAAGTTATATTATGTAAATACACTTTTAGAATCAAAAGAATATCAATCTAACACAGTTAATGGTATATATTTGGTTCGTGGAAATATTGCTACTATAGATAATTTATTTTTTGATAAAGATAGTTATAAAAAAGGAGATGAAGCGCATCTATCTTTAATGTGGAGTTCTATTTTTGGTCCTAATCTTAGAGATCAAAAATCAGAAATGGGTGCAGGTTCTATTTTAGTTGATTTATCTATAAAAAACAGTAATGGAATTAAATGCTCTGATCAACTCTCTAAAGAAATTCAGAATAACCTTTCAAAAAATGAAATCATTGTTCCTATAAATAGAAAATGTATAGATCCTACCGTTTTTATTTCTCTTAAAGATACAAAAACAGGAGAAATTTTAGATGAGAAAGTTTTTGAAACAACAACAATATCAATAGAAGGTAATAATAATCTCACTATTATTATTGTGGTAGCATTATTAATTTTGCTAATTATTGTTTTGATTGTTTTAAAAAATAAAAAGATGATTGGTAAGTTACCAATGAATATTTTTATTTTATTAATTGTTGCTAGTTTCGGATTTATTTTATTTACTAGAGATACAGAAGCGGCTACATACAGTATTTCTTATGGAAATTGTAGTATGACTGGATCTTTTAATACAACTAAAGCAACTTTTTATAATAATGAAAAAATTTCATTTGTAGCTACTGCTAAACTTGCAAGAGGTGGTACAAATGCTTGTAACAATGTTCTTGCTAGAGGTTATGTATCTGTAGGTACTCCAAATCCAAACAATAGAGTGATACCAATAATAGGAGTAAGTTCTGCTGATCTTGGTTCTGGTTATACATTAAATCCTGGAGTAACTAAAACTGGATATGCTAGTGTGTATGGTACACATGTAGAGGGTTCATATACTTTGCCTATTTTGGTGCAAATGAGCACTGGACCTGTGAATAGTAGTGGTACTGGCTCAAGTTCGAATTATACTGTTAATTATAATGTTTTAGGTTTACCCGTTGCTAGTCTCGATAAAGCAGGTAGTGAACCAATAGAATCTGGATTAACTGAGACTATATATTGGGATTCTGAAAATGCAAAAAGTTGTGTTTGTCATGTTGGAAGTGTTACTGGGGATGAATGTGTTGATTATTATGGAGATCCAGTGCCCCATACTCCTTCTGGAAGTTTTGAAACAGAGAATTTAACACAAACAACAAAATATTACTTTACTTGTACGGATGATATAGAGCTTGGTTCTGTACCTGAAGTTCCATCTTCTGGGGTTAGTTATTCAAATAATGGAACTTGTACTATAAATGTTAATAACAAGACTAGTTCTTGCGGTGGCGGTGGTTTCTGTACTGGAGGACAGAATGAGCAAGTATATTCCAATGGATCTTGTCCTTTAACTACTGGATCTGCGGATGGATATAATTATGGTACTTGCTCCAGTGGTTATGGAAATGGATATCTAATAGGAATTGATACTTATAAAGTTTGTCTTCCTTATGGAATATAATTAAATTTTGAGAGATTAATTACAAAAACCTGCTTAAATGCAGGTTTTTGTAATGTAAAAGTTATCCACAGTTTTAATATTTATAATTTGACATTAACAAATAAGTATTTTATACTTTATATAAACAAAAAGATCTACAAAAATGGAAAAACAAAAAATTGTTTTTATTGGTGTTCTTGTGGTTCTTCTTATGTCAGGATGTAAACAAGAACAATTGGTTGAAAAACCAGAGCTCTACATAGAAGCCTCATCACAGAGGCTGAAGTTCGGTGAAGAATTCACCATCCGTTGGGTTGCAGAAAATGCTACTCGTACGGAGAATAACTTTTGTACTTCAAGTTCAATCCAAGGTTCGTACTCTGAAAGATTGATTGAAAGTAAGACTTTTTGGGTTCAAGCTTTCAACGAAGAGGGAATTTCAACTCTTCGCAGAGTTAATGTCATTGTTGAGCCAAACGAGAACGATCTTCAGGTTATATTACTTAAGTATTCATGGCCACTTGTTAATGTGGATAAGGATCTTGGTGCTGATAGTCTAGGAATACATTCCTGGTTTCCTTACACCATAATCCCTGACCGTGTTCTTACTTTTAATATAAATGGAAGTTATTTTGTTGCTCGTAATGATGGAACTGTATTTGGAAGAGGTGAATCGTATACTTGGACATTAGATAAAGATAAAATGATCTTGACTCTGTCTGGGAAGGAATACAAAGTTTTATCCTTAACTAAGGATAAAATGGAATTATATTCTTTTATTACAACTTCATTCTTTAAAGATACTTACCGTACGGCTCCTAAACTTTAGGATCTATATCGGGAAAATATATTAATACCTTTGCTTAACGGCGGAGGTATTTTTATTTGATACTTATTTAATTATTTGTGATATAATATTAATATAATTTTATTATTTTAATTTTTGCTATTTAGTATTTATATGAAAAATTTTATCAAGATATTTTTAATAGTTTTACTAACGTTTTTAGGTAGAACATTTTTTATACAAGCAAATGATATAACCAAAGATATCACTGTTGATGTTCTTAATGCTCCTACCATTACGACTACTGCTTGTTCTAGTATTGGACAGACATCTTTTTCAAGTGGAGGAAATATAACATCAGATGGTGGAAGTGCCGTTACTTCAAGGGGTATAGTTTGGAGTACTTCCACAAACCCAACTACCGCACTTTCTACAAAAACAAGTAATGGAACTGGTACTGGAAATTTTAGTAGTAGTGCTACACCATTAAATTCAGGAACTGTTTATTATGTTCGTGCGTATGCTGTAAATTCTGTTGGTACATCATATGGAAATGAAATATCTTGTACTACCTTAGCGGTCCCTACTTTGTCTAGTGTTGCTGCGACTTCTATAACTCAAACAACTGCAAGTCTTGGTACAAATGTTACATCTCTTGGTATTCCTGCTGTTATATCCGTAAAGGGTGTTTGCTGGAGTGTAGATTCTAACCCATCATATCCTACAACCGCAGGGACTCCTGGTCAGCCGGGGG
>CAZUAA010000022.1:0-7653 GCA_964618365.1 uncultured Candidatus Saccharibacteria bacterium
AATCCAGGAACAATTTTTACTGCCACTGGAATAGGAAGTGGAACTGGTACAGCTTCAAGTATTACAAATAACAATACCGCTTTTGGTGCTGAATCATTATATGGGATAATTACTGGAGGAAATAACACAGCTTTAGGTTATAGGGCAGGAAGATATATTAATGGAGGATCTGCTAATACCACATCCTTTGATTCTCTTTATCTTGGTTCATTCACTAAGTCTCTCACTAATAACGATCAAAACGAAATTGTCATTGGTTATAATACTACTGGTAACGGTAGTAACACCACAACCATAGGCACAGGCAATGTTTTATATGTAGGAGGTGGTAGTATTTCAGGTGTGACAGCTCGCTTTACTAATAGTGCAGGATACTGTGATATAAATCCAACTACCGCAACATTAGCATGTACCTCAGATGTAAATCTAAAGAAGAATATAGTGGATCTAAATAATGAAGATTTTATTTTAAATGAAAATATAGAAACACCAGAAACAATATTAAAAAAGATACTCACCTTAACCCCAGTAATGTATAACTGGAATACTGAAGAAAATAATAAAGAAAAACATATAGGATTAATTGCTCAAGAAGTAGAACAACTTTTCCCAGATATTGTTTCTACAGATTCAAAGACAAGTATAAAATCTATTGCTTACTCAAACTTAATCCCTTATACTATCAAAGCAATTCAAGAGCTTGATTTGAAAGTAGAGGAAATTAAAGTAATTTCGCCTGTATCTTTGGGAGAGATGCTTTCCCAATTTGGGGATAGTGTATTATTAAATATTGAAAATGGAATTGCTTATTTAAAAGATATTGCGGTTGAAACTTTGAGAGTAGGAAGTCCTGAGAGAAGAACAGGTATAACGCTGTATGATGAGGAAACAGGGGATCCGTATTGTTTATCTATCTCAAATGGAGAACAAAAGATAGTAAGTGGCGAATGTTCTATTTTTGAAGAGGAAGAAGCTACAGAAGAAGATTTGCCAGTTGTTGAAGATGAAAGTGATAGTGATATCGAAGATGAGACACAAGAAGAAATCTCTATAGAGGGTGACATAGAAGCTACATCAGAAGAAGAACAGTCAGAAAAATCTACAGAAAATCAAACAGAAGAACAAGTATTAGTAACAGAAGAAGAATCTTCGATAAATCCTATGGTCGAGGAAGAGTTTGATACTGCTATATTTGAATAATTTTTAAATTTTAAATAAAAGTCCCGCCCTTAAGCTTTGTTTAGGGGCGGAGCTACTTTTTTAAAATGACAAAAAATGCTACAATAAGAACATATTAGTTAATTTTTTCCTAAATATGCAAAATCAAAAAGGAAATATAGGGGTTGTAATTTTTTCTATTATAATTGTTGGTTTTATATTTTTTCTTGTTTTTTCTTTAATAAGAAATATTAGTAATAAAGATAATCTAAGAAGTGAATACAAGTCAGAGAATTTTAAACAAGAAATAAATACAAAACAAGAAGAAAATTATTTAACTTCTCAAAATAAAATGGAAGATACAAAAAACAGTGAGCAGGTTTCAAAAGTTGGAGATACTTTAGTTATGAATTATACAGGTCGTCTTACAGATGGCACAGTTTTTGACTCTAATATTGATCCAAAATTTAATCATGTTACACCTTTTGAGTTTACCTTGGGTGCAGGTCAGGTTATTAAAGGTTGGGATGAAGGTCTTGTAGGGATGAAAATAGGAGAGAAGAAAACTTTAACAATTTCTCCTGATAAGGGTTATGGTGATCGGGGTGTTCCTGGTGCTATTCCAGGAGGAGCAACTCTCATCTTTGATGTAGAATTAGTTGGAATTAAATAATAAATATATATGAAAGAAAAAGTTTCAAAATTTAAAGAATTTATAAAAAAATACTCAAAGAAAAAAAGGACTTGGGTTATTTTAGGTGTTATTATAATTGTTATACTCATTATTGTACTCAAGCCGTCAAATAGTGAGAAGAATACTGTAACGGAAGTTTTGTCATATCAAGACTTAAAAGAGACTGTTTTGGCGACAGGTCAAGTCATTTCAAATACAGATCTTGATTTGTCTTTTGGTACAAGTGGAACTGTAAAATCAGTAGATGTAAAAGTAGGAGATAGTGTAAAGGCTGGCCAAGTTCTCGCTCGTCTTGATGGAGCTAAAGAACTCGCTGTTCTTAATCAGGCTCGTGGTTCACTACTTGCTGCTAATGCTAGATTTAAAAAAGTTCTAGATGGTGGGGAGGTTACTCTTGCTCGTCTCGCTTTTGAAAATGCAAAAAAAGATTATGAAAATACAAAAAGAACCCAAGACACATTAGTTAGTAATGCTTATAAGAATTTACTTAATTCATCAGTAGAAGCATATCCAGAAGATGGAGATGATGATGAGTCAGGTCCTATTGTAAGTGGTACTTATAATTTAGGTAAAGAAGGAAATCTATATATAAGTTTTTATTATAGTTCAGGTGGAACAAGTTTCAATGTCACAGGTCTTACATCAGGTACTGGGACTGTGAGCACTAAGAATCCTCAACCTTTAGGGAATTCAGGGCTTTACATACTTTTCCCAGAAGAAGATTATTACTCTAGTAGTGATTGGGTAATTGAAATTCCAAACAAAAAAGGAACAACCTATCTTGCAAATCTAAATGCTTATGAAAACGCTTTAAAGAATAGAGATCAAGCTATGGTTCAAGCTGAATCAATAGTTTCTCAGAGAGAGACAGAACTTCAAATAAAAGAAGTTTCGAATTCATCATCAGATATAGATTTAGCAAGAGCAGATATCCTTTCAGCAGAGGGTCTTGTGGGTCAAGCTGAGTCTGCTTATAATGATACTCTTATAAAAGCTCCAGTAGATGGGACTGTAACAAGTGTAGATATAAAGATTGGTGAGCTTGCTCAAGTCCAAAAAGAAGCTATTGTCTTACAAGATATTTCAAATGTTTATATTGAAGCCAATATCAATGAAGCCAATATTGCAAGTATTACTAATGGTCTCCCTGTTGAAATCACCTTCGATGCTTTTGGTGGAGATAGATTATTCAAAGGATTTGTGACAGATGTAGATCCGTCCTCTACTTTAGTATCAGGAGTTGTAAATTATAAAATAACAACAAGCGTAGATCAGCTTGAAGAAATTCGTCCAGGTATGACTGCCAATATGACTATTAAAATTAGTGAAAAAGATCATGTTTTAGCTATTCCTAGAAGAGCTATTATTACAAATGATGATGGTACTCAAACTGTAAAGAAAATAATAAATTCTCAGAATAAAAAATATAAAGAAGTTCCTGTGTCTACTGGGTTAGAAGGGGATGGTGGAATGGTAGAAATTTTAAGTGGGCTAGCCGAAGGTGATGAGTATGTTGTATTAATTAAAAAATAATAAATGTTAATTGAACTAAAAAAGATAATTAAAAATTATGAAAATGGAGATGTGATCACTCGTGTTTTGCGGGGTATTGATCTTTCTGTAGAAGAAGGTGAGTTTTTGGCTATTATGGGTCCATCTGGGTCTGGTAAATCCACCCTTATGCATATTATCGGTTTCCTAGATCGTCCGACGGAAGGTGAATATTATTTTGATGGAGAAAATACTTCAACTTTTGATGATAACGAACTCGCTCATATTAGAAATGAAAGAATAGGATTTGTTTTTCAATCTTTTAATCTTTTGCCCAGAACTTCAGTTTTAGATAATGTCATCCTCCCTTTGATTTATAGTAAATCAAAAACTGGTCATGAACATAAAGCTAAATTGGCTCTTGAGGCAGTTGGTCTTGGGGAACGGATTCATCATATGAGTAATCAGATTTCAGGTGGTCAGAAGCAACGTGTGGCTATTGCTCGTGCTTTAGTGTGTGACCCAAAGGTTATATTTGCAGATGAACCAACTGGAAATTTGGATTCAAAAAGTGGTTCTACTGTGATGCATATTCTTGAGAAATTAAATAAAGAAGGTAAAACTATAATTTTAGTAACACACGATTTAGATGTCGCTCTTCATGCTGATAGGATAGTGACAATAAAAGATGGAGAAATAGTCGGAGATAAAAAAGTTCCAAATAGTGAGAGGTTGCATTCTAAGTTATCCGAAGATTAATTTAAACGAGAATGGATAATTTTATTAAAGAAATTAAGATTACAATAAAAGATTTACTTAGTAGGAAAGGTAGATCTTTTTTGACGATATTAGGTATTATAATTGGTGTAGCGGGAGTAATAGTGATTATTTCTTTAGGAGCAGGTGCTCAATCTCTCGTCTTGGGTCAGGTTACAAAATTAGGGACCAATTTAATTGGAGTACTCCCTGGTAAAAGTGATTCCAATGGTCCTCCTGCTTCTGTGTTTGGTGTTCAAATAAAAACTTTAGTAAATCGAGACTTAGAAGCCATTAGAGATAAAAACAAAGTTCCCAATGCTATTGCTGTCTCTCCTTTTGTGAGTGGAAATACAACTATAATATATGGTAAAGAAAGTGTAGATACAGCATTTACTGCAACAGATGGTAGTTATCCTAATGTTCAAAATGTAGAGTTGTCTAAAGGTCAATTTTTTACAGAAGAAGAAGCAGATGCTGGAGCTAATGTTATTGTTTTAGGGTATGATGTTGCGAATGCACTTTTTCCAAATGGTGGAGAGATTGGTAAAGTTGTTAAATTAAAATCTGGGTCAAATGATTCGGGGGGTGTTCCATTTAGGATTATTGGAGTTCAAAAAAAAATGGGGACGGTTGCATTTCAAAATCAAGACGATCAAGTTTTTATACCTTTCTCTGTTGGTCAGAGGCAAATTTTAGGAATTGATTATATTCAGTTTATAAGGATAAAAGTGGATTCAGCAGAAAATGTAAAAGCAACCATGGATGATGTCACTCGAGTTTTAAGAGAAGAGCATAATATTAAAAAAGAAAGCGAGGATGATTTCTCTGTACGTGATTTGGCTGATGCTATAAAGCTTTTAACTGGTATTACTGATACTCTCCGTATTTTCTTAGGTCTTATGGCAGGCATATCTTTGGTTGTAGGAGGTATTGGTATTATGAATATTATGCTTGTCACTGTTTCTGAAAGAACTAAAGAGATAGGTCTCCGTAAGGCTATTGGAGCTACTCCTAAAAAAATTAAAAATCAATTTCTTTTTGAAGCAGTTGTTCTCACTGTTTCTGGTGGACTTTTGGGGATTATTTTAGGAGTTATCATTTCTTATTTGATTGCTCTTGGGGCTCGCCTAGCTTCTTATGATTGGGCATTTATTATTTCACCTATTTCTATAATTTTAGCAGTCAGTATTTCAGTATTAACTGGAGTAGTCTTTGGTATTTATCCAGCAATTAAAGCTTCAAAGTTAGACCCTATAGAAGCATTAAGATATGAATAATATGATTAAAAATATTTACATTAAACAATCAATCAAAGGTATAACTCGAAGTCCATCAAGGACCATTTTGACGACACTCGGTATTATGATTGGTATTGGTACTGTCATCCTTGTTCTTTCGGCTGGGGAGGGGTTTAAGAGTTATATTAATGGTCAGGTTGAGGCTTATGGTACCAACACCGTTTTTGTAGAAACTTCGGTTCCTTCTTCTACAAAGCAAAGGTCTAATTCAAATGGGAATGAGCAAGCGAATAGTTCAGCTTCCAATGCCGTACCTATAACTACCTTAAAAAATAAAGATATACAAGATATTAAAAAGATACCGAATGTCAAAAATGCTTATGGTGTGTCTGTTGACCAGCAGATTGTGACATATAAAAACTCTTCACAGAATTCTTTTATTTTTGGATCAAATGCTTCTCGTTTTGATATAGATAAAGGAGTGGTAGAATACGGACGTCCTTTTGAAGAAGAAGAGGAAAGATCTTTGTCTCAAGTTGCAGTATTGGGTAGTGGTGTATCAGAAGCTTTGTTTGAAGGAGAAGATCCTCTCGGTAAAATGATAAGAGTTGGGAATTATAATTTTGAAGTGATAGGAGTGTATGAAGAGCGTGGAGGATTCGATGGTCAAGATGATCAAGTTTTTATACCTTTGGCTACTCTTCAAAAAAAGATTCAAGGGGTGGATTATCTTTTTTATGCCATTGTAGAACTTTATGATAATTCTATTGCAGAGAGTACAGCTTTAGACATAGAAGATGTACTCAGAAATAATCACTACATAACAGATAAATCCAAAGATGATTTTAAGGTTACCACTCAAGCAAATAGTCTTGAAACCTTTGATACAATATTAAAAGCTATTACTTTTCTTTTGATTGCGATTGCCTCAATCTCTCTTATTGTCGGAGGTGTTGGAGTTATGAATATTATGTATGTGATTGTGACAGAGAGAATAGGGGAGGTTGGATTAAAAAAAGCTCTCGGAGCTCGGAATAAAGATATTCTTCTAGAATTTTTATATGAAGCAATTTTACTCACATTGATTGGTGGTGTTATTGGTATTATAGGTGGATCATTTTTAGCATTTATTGTGTCAAAAGTTGCAGAGGGTTTTGGTCTTACTTGGGATTTTATCGTTCCACTTTGGGGAATTGTTTTGTCTGTATCTGTTTCTATGATTATAGGTATTATCTTTGGAGTTTTCCCAGCTCGAAATGCAGCCCGCTTAAATCCCATAGAAGCTTTAAATAAAGAATAATTTTATTTTCTACACATTTCCACATACCCAGTATGTGGAAATCCTTATTTTATAAGGATATTTTTATATTTATTTAATTTGATTTTTATGATATAATATATATATATGGAAACATCATTATTAAACAATAAGAAAATAAATTGTGCAGTTCTAGCATTATTAGTAGTAGTGTCTTTGTTCGTAGTTTCAAAAATAGTTAATGAAGTAAAAACAAATAGATATATCGGTCGTGATGTATCTTCAATGAATACCATTTCTGTAAATGGAGAAGGGGAAGTTCTTGCTGTATCAGACATAGCATCTATTTCTATGACTATTAGTAAAGAAGCTGTAACTTCAAAAGAAGCTCAAAATCTTTTAAATGAGGAGATTACAAAAGTTTTAAATTATCTAAAAGAAAAGAGTATAGAAGATAAAGATATAAAATCAGAATATGGTGGATTGACCCCTAAATATTCTTATGAGAAATGTTATACATATAATTGTCCTGTTAATAGTAAAATAACAGGTTATATAGCTACTCAATCAGTCACAGTAAAAATTCGTGATGTTGATAATGCTAATGATATAAAGACTGGTCTTGCAGAAGTCGGGGTTACTGATATTTCAGGGCCAACATTTTCTATTGATGACGAAGAAGCTTTTCAAAATGAAGCTCGTGCAAAAGCCATAGAGGATGCAAAATTAAAAGCCAAAGTTTTAGCAGGTGATCTTGGAGTAAAATTAGGCAAGATTGTAAGTTATAATGAAGGTGGAGATTTTTATCGCCCTATGTATGAGAAAGCAATGTTAGGAGGGCCTGTTACTGATGTTCTTGAAAATGCTCCAATTCTTCCAAAAGGAGAAAATAAAATTACTTCAAATATAACAATAATTTACGAAATAAGATAAATTTTAAGGATTTTATAAAAGCCCGGGTTTTGTCCTGGGTTTTTATATTTTGTTCTTGACTTTACATCCCTAAAAGGGTATTATATAAATATGAGCCCTTCGGGGTTTTTTTATTAATAAAA
>CAZUAA010000023.1:0-7132 GCA_964618365.1 uncultured Candidatus Saccharibacteria bacterium
ACTTTATTTAATGATTCATCCAATGCTTTTTGAATACATTTTGCAATTCCAAATTTATCTATATTTTCGGATGAAACAAAAGACACCGCAAAATCAAAATTCCCTTTTTCTTTTTCACTCTTCAAAAATTCATACCAAATCCCCCTTTGCTTCTTTGAAAGCTTTTTTGAATCACGAAGTTTTGGTAATTTATTTTCCTCTTTATCATTTTTGCCATAGGCCTTGCCTATGGCAAAATCTATAAAATTTTCATCTTTTATAAGAAAAGCACAGACCGCCACGGGCCCTGCTATCGGCCCCCTACCTACTTCATCTATACCGATAATGTATTTTATGGTCTCTTTATCTTCCATATAGAACAATAATACCTTATTTGATATACTAATGGAATGGCGGAAAAGAAATCCAATTTTATACATTTGCACACTCACTCACACTATTCCTTACTGGATGGGCTTTCAAAGATTCCTGATATGGTAAAAAAATGTAAAGAAAATGGTATGGAGGCTCTTGCTATAACTGACCATGGTCATATGTATGGAGCTATAGAATTCTATAAAGAAGCAAAGAAAGCCGGAATAAAACCAATCATAGGAGTTGAAGCCTATATAGCAGAAAGAAAAAGGACAGATAAAGAGCCGGGGGTGGATAATAAAAGATATCACCTCACCTTACTTGCAAAGAATAAACAAGGGTACAAAAATTTAATGCATTTAGTGACTTTGGCTAACACAGAAGGATACTACTACAAACCAAGAATGGATAAAGAAATACTTCGTAAATATAGTGAAGGTATCATTTGTCTTTCAGGATGTATGGGTAGTCAACTTTCCCAGGCAGTACTTGCAGGAAATTGGGAAAAGGCAGACGAACTCATAAAAGAACACCAAGAAATTTTTGGTGTTGAAAATTATTTCCTAGAAGTTCATTCTCATTCACACATAGAAAATGATAAAAGATTAAGAGATGGTATCGCTTCCCTTTCAAAAAAATGGAATATCCCGATTGTGATGGGGCAAGATTCACATTATCTCTGCCAAGAAGATCATGAGGCACACTTTACACTTCTCCAAGTAAACACTGGAGCTATGGATTCAAAAGAAGGAACAAAATTTGAATTTTCTGAAGATGACTTTTCTCTAATAGATGAGAAAAAAGCCCTAGAGTATTTTTCTGATTATCCAGAAGCAGTAAAGAACACAAAGCTTGTGGCAGATCTATGTGAAGATTATGATTTAGAACTTGGTAAAGCTTATTTCCCAGACTTCCCTATACCTCTAGGTAAAACAGCAGATCTAATGCTTCGAGAGCTTGCTTATGACGGATTTAAATTTAGAAACTTGGAGCAAACTAAAATATATATAGATAGACTTGAATATGAGCTTGGTATAATTAAACAAAAAGGATATCCGGCATATTTTCTTGTGGTATCTGACTTGCTCCGATATGCTCGTCTAAATGGAATACTTACAAACATCAGAGGTTCTGTCGCAGGGTCACTCACTACTTATCTTATAGGGATTACAAACGTAGATCCGATAACATACAAACTACCTTTTGAAAGATTCTTAAATCCAGAGCGTCCATCACTTCCTGATATCGATATGGACTATGCCGATAACAGAAGAGACGAGATAATCGCTTATGCAAAACAAAAGTATGGTGAAGATAAGGTCGCTCAAATAGGTACATTTGGTACTATGATGGCTAAAGGCTCAGTCCGAGATGTGGCACGTGCTTTAGGCTACCCTTATGCAGTTGGAGATAGGATTTCAAGTATGATTCCCCTTGGCTCCCAAGGTATGCCAATGACCATAGATCATGCAATGGAAATAGTCCCCGAACTTAAAACTGCTTACAAGAATGAACCAGATACAAAAAGAATAATAGACTTAGCTCTTAAAATGGAAGGTTGTGTCCGTCATATCTCTGTGCATGCTGCGGGGGTGGTGATCGCACCAAGACCACTTTATGAATTCTCCCCTATTCAATTTGATCCGAAAGGAGGAAACATCATTACTGAATACGATATGTATAGTATCGAAGACGCCGGATTACCAAAATTTGATTTTCTTGGAATAAGAAATCTGGCAATTCTTTCAGATGCAGTTCGACTTGTAAAAAAAATACATAGTGTAGAAATAGATATAAACAATATCCCACTTGATGATAAAAAAACTTTTGAACTTCTCACAAACGGAGAAACTATGGGACTTTTCCAATTAAACGGATCTGGCATGACTCATTACCTTAAAGAACTTAAACCTTCTACAATACACGATATCAATGCGATGGTGGCTCTTTATCGTCCAGGACCAATGGAATCAATCCCTGAATACATAAAAAGAAAGCATAATCCAAAGCTTGTCACTTATCTTGACCCTAGACTTAAAGATATACTTGATCAATCATACGGTGTGATTACTTACCAAGATGATGTCATGATGACAGCTATCAAGCTTGCAGGGTACTCTTGGCTTGAAGCAGACAAACTTCGAAAAGCAATGGGAAAGAAAATTCCAGAAGTTATGGAGGCGGAAAAAAGTAAACTCCTAGAAGGATTTGTAAAAAATGGAATGACTGAAAAGAAGGCACAAGAATTCTGGGAACTTATTGAACCTTTCGCTGCTTATGGGTTCAATAAGGCTCACGCAGCAAGCTATGGTAGAGTGGCCTATCAAACAGCCTATATGAAAGCCAATTATCCTGTGGAGTATATGACCGCGATAATGACTGCTGAGTCTGGAGATATTGAGAAAGTAGCAGAAATAGTTCATGAATGCGAAAAAATGGGAATATTGGTCCTTCCTCCAAATATTAATGAAAGCTTTGGGGGATTCACTGTTATAAATGGATCAGATAAAAAAGATAACAGGTCTATACGTTTTGGACTTTATACTATTAAAAATCTTGGTAAAGATATTGCTGACGCAATAATTGAGGAAAGAAAAATTAGAGGAAAATATAAATCAATCGAAGACTTTTTCGAAAGGATAAATCATAAAAATTTAAACAAAAAATCAGTTGAGGCACTCGCCAAATCAGGGGCAATGGATGAAATCGGCCAAAGAAATATAATACTAGGAAATTTAGAGAAACTTTTACTTTTTAATAAAGAAAATAAAGGAGACAGTAGCCAGACATCTTTATTTGGAGACATCGGTGGGATAAAAACAAAATTACAATTAGACCCAAAAGAAAAAATAAGTGACAGAGAAAAGCTTGCTTGGGAAAAGGAATTGCTGGGACTTTATATATCAGGGCACCCTTTAAATGAGTATAAAGAAAAAATAGAAAAATTTGGAACACTAATTAAAAAAGTAAAAACTGAAAGTAAAACTGGATCTTTGGTTACTATCGCTTGTATTTTAGATGAAGTTAAAATCATAATGACAAAGAAAAATGATCGTATGGCTTTTATAAAAGTCTCTGATTTCACAGGAAGTATAGAAGCTGTGGTTTTCTCAAAAACTTTTGAAGCAAATAAAGACATATTAATAAATGACAATATTATCGCCATTCAAGGAAGAATCACAGAACGAAACGGTGAAAAATCAATCGCAATAGAAAATTTGAAAAAGATATAAAGAAAAGCCCTCCGACCTAGGTCGGGGGGCTTTTCAAATATTTTATTTTTAAATTTAAGCAGTTTCTTTTATAGAATTCATAATTTTGATCACCTGCAGAGAATATCCTGGGATTATATGATCTGGGTTATACTTTTTAAGTATTTGCTCAGATGTCATACCAGACTTATAAGCTTTCACATTAGGATTATTTCCACTTATAGTTTTCGCAATATGTTCTATAGAGCTATCGATGGATTCAAAGCCCATTTTACACGATCCCCAACCAAAAGCATTATTTGGAGCCTTAGGATTCTTACACATTTGTTTTCCTCCTGTAGTTTCTCTCATTGCTATGGCTGGCAGAAGTCTCCAATCTAGATTATTCTTTTCGGCTTCAAGGACAAATTTCATACCATATCCTTCTAGCGGAGCATCATGTTCTTTAAAGTATGTATCAATAGCTTCTGCTTTCTCTTTACGTTCTACTTCTTCTTGCGTGGTTATCACAGAATTTTCAACCGTAATTTTATTGGTATCAAGTACAGCCAAGTTTATGGACCCTAAGCTTGCTATCGGTGATGACATAAGCATAGGGATCATAACAAATGAGTGCATGAAACCGATAATCTTGTTTTTACTCATAGTCGGCAGTTTCGACCTGCCAAACGCCCTTTCGCGGGATTAGCTTAGAATAGGAATTAATCTAACCTAAACTAAAAAGCTCCTAGTATAATCTATATTATTAAAATATAAACATATACTTGGAACTCCTTATATAGTAGCATATATGAGTATAAAAGTCAATAGTTATACCATTATTTTTCACATCGTCAAGCACAAAATATCCTTATAAAATAAGGATATTTTGTGCATTATCTATTGACAGCCTTGTATTATATGTGTCAAAATAAGCCTAATTTTTAAGGATATTTACCAATTTTTGACAAAAAACCACTTTTGTATAATAAAAATCCTTATTTTGTAAGGATTTTTATTAAAATAATATAAATTAAATAAAATTTTTCTATTTCTCATCTACTCCGTGACACTTCTTAATATGTTTTCTTATTGGGAAGAAATTTTTGACTAATATACCATCCTTGTTTCCTTCTTATATAGGTAGCAAGGAAGCAGAAAGTTCTTTCGTGAACAAATGATCCTCAATGCTTTCAAATGGTCCCCTCTTGTAATTAATTATACGATGACAATAGTCAATTTAATAGGCCCAATTAGGGTAATGCCTACATGTAAATTCGTTAATATTTATAATTAAGGTATAGTTTACTAGCTAGGTGTATAAACAGTAATAAACAACATGTAGATTTATAACAAAACAGGCGTTTAGCCTCTAATTATTATTCGTAGATCTACGAAGATTTAAAAATAAACACATTTTTAAAATATCCATATCAATATGGATATAATAGGTCTCGTAAATAATGCTACATTTCATACAAAGAAGCATAAAATGCACCGCGTTTCGCGTCGCGTATTTTGTTGTTATACTGTTTATTCCCAACAAATACTAGGTTCTTCTTCAATCTCTTGTCTTAATAGATTTTCAACTTCACTTATCCCGCCAATTTCATCAATCAAATTCAACTCAAGAGCCTTCTCTCCAAGGACCATACTTCCATCAGCGATACTTTCCACTTTATCAATAGGAATATTGCGATTACTTGAAATAGCTTCAACAAAGTTTTGATACATAATTTTTACATCTCTCATAAATAGCCCTCTTTCTTCTTCTGTTAGTGGTAAATCAGGACTTCCTGAATCTTTAAATTTACCTGAGCTTAATCTTTCATACTTAAATCCTTCTTTTTCGTTATTCTTCGCATTAGAGATATAACTCATTGTTATACCAATGCTCCCAACTTCTGAATTCTTCGATGCTAGTATTTTATCACTAGTACTTATAGCCCAATAAGCAGAACTTGCTCCAATATCTCTAATGAAAGAAATTACAGGCTTTTCGCTATTCTTAATTACCGCTGCAATTTCTTCACCTGCAACAGGAGATCCACCAGATGAATCAACTTCTACCACAACAGCTTTTATTTGGGGATTATTATTAGCTTGTTTGATTCTCCATAATTTATCTTCGCTAGATACTGAATCTTAATTAAATAAAGTATCTCCTTCTGCATGAAGTGGTATGTATGTTGATAATGTCCCATGTAGATTTATACCAGTAACATTACAATCTTCTTGTTCCACCCCCGCAGCAACAGGTCCTTCTACATTCTTAAATGGTCCTATTACAAACAATCCATAAAATCCTATTATTGCAATAATGGCAATCTTTAATCCTCCAACAATGAGATATCCTAATATATTAGAGTTACTCCACTGTCTGCACTTAAGCCATAATTCATTTATTTTGCTATATAGTTTTTTCATTGTTTGTTTTAGTTACTTATACCATTAATATTACCATTATTATTACTTTTAAGTGAATAGAAAAATGATAGCCCATTTCTCTTTAATAAAAAGACAGAATTATACACTCCTGTTATTAGTATATTTTTACTAAAAACCTCAAGTGTTTTCTTGTATTCTCCATAATCACCACCATTACTATCAATCACTTCCTTGTTTTGTATGTCAATTTTTAATAATCTATTGTACATAATAGAATTATAGAAAAAGAAGAAGATAAAAACTCCAGCTACTAAAATTAATATAAATTGATTTTTGGGTGTAATAATATTTTTTGTCATCAAGTATTATTTATATCTTTTATAACATTCCTCCTTGTCTATTTTTGCTTTATCTAATATTTTCTGTGTTGCCTCTTTTTCGTCCTCATAAGATGGCCAACAGTATTCTCCCCAAGTTGTTGGTCCATTATCATATATTTCACTAGGATTATGTCCATTTAGACAAAAACTTTGAGATTCTTTTGTTCTTATATCTCGAATAAGTTCAGTTGTATTGTTTATATCTTTTTCAGCTTTATTATCAATATTATTCAAACATTGTTCTAATGGCTCTTTTTCTAATCTAATTTTTTCTTGCAAAACCGCCTTCTCTTTATTCTCTTGAATATTAGAAGAAATTAATTTATATCCAACTAAAGCAAGGAATACAACACCTATCAATATAATTATTTTTTTATGATCCATAAGAAATAAAAAGCTAGCTAATAATAAGCTAGCAGTGAGACAACAGAAATCCCACCACTAGAGATGACCCGAAGGTCTACAACAGTTTCCCGTTGCAACGTCGTAAACGCACCCTAATGATGGGGTTTCTGTTTACGACGTTTTACGACCATACCCTAAAATAAATTCTAGGGGTTAGGTCTTCTTATTTAATTGTCTTGTAATTATATCATTTATCGTATATCTAGAACAACACCCCTAAATCTCCAAAATTTTTGCGAAATTTTTTTAGACATCAATTCTAGAATATCAAAATAGATATATTTTTGAATATTTTTCTTCCAAACCACAAAAGGTATCGTATCGCTACAGTGTCTTGTATTTATTACCTCCTTAAACCAAACAGCACCCCGTACCCCATATTCAAACACAATCGACCAAACATCAAAACTATGT
>CAZUAA010000024.1:0-6192 GCA_964618365.1 uncultured Candidatus Saccharibacteria bacterium
TTCTAAATTCATTTCAGTAGCAATCTCTTCTACAAGTGGCTCTCTACCTAAATCTTGAGATAATCTTCTTACAACTTGTTTGTATTTAGAAATAGTTTCCACCATATGCACAGGTATACGAATAGTACGAGATTGATCAGCAAGTGCACGAGTGATAGACTGTCTTATCCACCAAGTAGCATAAGTAGAGAATTTATATCCTTTTGTCCAATCAAATTTCTCAACTGCCTTAAAAAGACCTAGATTTCCTTCTTGAATAAGATCTAATAGTGTGAGATCAGAACTTCTGCCAACATATTTCTTTGCAATAGAAACCACAAGACGAAGGTTTGCACGAGCAAGCAAATTCTTGGCTTCTAAATCCCCTCTTTCAATTCTTTTTGCATAATCTTTTTCTTCACTAGCAAGAATAAGAGGGTACTGACCAATTTCTTTCAAATACATTTGAATAGAATCATAAGTATGCATATCTTTGCTATACTTCAAAGCCATCTTCTCTATGTCTTTATCACTATCCAAAAGATTTCCCCCTTCTAAAACATCAATACCAGAAACAGAAAGCTTTTCATAAAGCTCATCTAAAAATAAAATGTTTGTTTCTAGATCTGGAAATGTTTTAATAATCTCATCATAAGTCACGAAGCCTCTCTTTTTACCTTTTTCAATTATCACATCTGCTTTTGCCTCAAGATCTGCTATTTTTTTCTCCAAGGCGGAAGATTTCTTATTATTTGATTTATGAGAATCTTTTGGTTTTATTTTTTTGACTGGTTTTGATTTTTTAGCAACAACCTTTTTCTTTACAACCACCTTTTTAATAACTTTATTCTTTGTCTTTTTGACTTTAGGAGCAACCTTCTTCACAACCTTCTTTAATATTTTTTTTATTTTCTTGTTTTTAGAAACAACCTTCTTTTTATCTTTTATTTTTTTATTTTTATTCATATTTTATAGTGAACGATGACTTTTAATTTTTTCTATACGCTCGACCGCCTCTTTATAAAGTGAAAGTAATTTATCTTTATCTACATCATTATCTTTACTACTAATTTTAGATTGTAAATATAATTTCTTTTCATTTAAAATTTCTTCTTCAAGATTTAAAATAAGCTCTCCCAAATCTCTAAAAGCATCTTCTATTTTACTTTCGTACCACATTTCTGCTTCAAAAGTAAGAGTATCCTTATCCTTCCTGTATCTATCCTTAATCTCTTCAAAAATTTCTTTATCAAAACCATCTAAACATAAATCTATTTTATTTTTATAATCATTAAAACTTTCAAGCCAAAATATTATTCCAAAAAGTTTCTGTTCTAGACTTTCTCTTCTTGTCTTAATTTCCTTTTTACTTATCTTATTTTCAAAGACTTCCCCTACCGTTGCTATTTTATTATTTGAAGATTCATATAAATCATAATCTTCTACAACTGCTTTGTGGGGAATCCCACTTTCTTTACTTATATAATTAAGATAAGATGATTTTTCCATTTTACTTTTAATAACACCAATCAAAGGAAAAATTTTTGCTTTGATTTCTTTTCCCCTTATCCTAACGTCAGAATTTAATTTACATATTTTATTTATATAAAAATGTATAACATTAATAGAATCTTTAATTATCCTTTTCCATTCATCAGGATTTTCTTTTATAGTATCTGCTGGGTCTTTCCCTCCTGAAAGTGGAGCGATTTTAACCTGCATATCAAGAGAAAGTGCTATAAGAGAAGATCTACCTGAAGCTCTTTCCCCAGCCCCATCACCATCAAAAGCAAAAATTACATTTGGAGATAATCTCCTAATAAGCCCGAAACTGTTTATGTTTGATTCATTATCATAAGTAGAATCATTTAAGGCTGTACCTGAAACAGCTACAGTATTAGTAAATCCAATTTGATGAGAAAGTATCAGATCCATTTGGCCTTCCACTACGATAGTATAGCCCATTTTTCTAATAGAATTTTTTGCCTTATCTATACCAAATAAAATGTTTGATTTATTAAAAAGAGGAGTATCTGGACTATTTAGATATTTAGCCTCTTCTTTTTCTTTATTCTTATCTGAACTGAAAATCCTACCAGTAAAAGCAATGACTCTACCTGAAGAATCTGAAATAGGGAAAATTATACGTTCCCTAAATCTGTCATAGTATCCACCATCTTCTTTTGTTTTAATCAATCCAACAATTTCAAGATCAGTTTTTTTATAACCTTTATCTAATAAATAAGTAGAAAGAGATCTCCAACCATCTTTCGCAAAGCCAATTCTAAAATTTTTTATACTTTCATCATTTAAGCCTCGAAGTAAAAGGTAACTTCTGGCTTCATTATTATCTTTCAGATTTGATTCAAAGAAAATAGTAGCGACTTCCATTATTTCATAGTAAATTTCCTTATCCTTTTTATTTTCATTTTTATCATAGACAAGTGGAACTCCAGCTCTCTCAGCCAACATCTTTAAAGCTCCTAAAAAATCAGTACCTTCAAAATTTTCAACAAATGAAAATATATCCCCCTTTGCTCCACAACCAAAGCAATAGTAAGTTCCTCGGTCAGATGAAATGAAGAAAGAGGGAGTCTTTTCATTATGAAACGGACACTTGGCTTTAAAATTTTTACCAGCTTGAATAACCTCTATGTATGAAGAGATGACATCAACGATAGATAGTCTTTCTTTAATTTTATCAACAGGTGAGCTCATTATTTTCTCCTGTTAGTCTAATAATTACTCTTCGACTAAATCTTCTCCTGTTTCTACTTCTTTTCTTATTTTTTTAACACCAAACCCAGTACCAGCTGGAATTAAATTACCAATAATAACATTTTCTTTTAATCCACGAAGTGTATCTATTCCTCCTCTAATAGCATTGTTAATAAGGACTCTATTAGTGTTTTGGAATGAAGCAGCAGATAACCAACTTTTTGTAGTAAGTGATACTTCTGTAATACCAAGCACGATAGTATCTCCAGTTGCAGATCTTCCTCCTTCTTCTTTTACACGATCATTTTCTTCTATAAGTTCAATATTTTCAACTATCTCTCCAGGTGAAAATGTAGTATCACCAGCATCCTTAACTTTCTTTCTTGAGAACATTTGACGAATTATAATTTCAATATGCTTTCTTGAAATAGAAGCACTTTGGAGATCATAAACTTTATTTATTTCTTCTACAATGTAATCTTCAGCAACTTCTTTACCAGCATATTTAACAATTTCATTTATATCAGCGGAACCATCTGTAAGAAGTTCACCTTTCTTTATCTTAGATCCTTTTTTTACTAATATTTGTCTCCTTATTGGGACATTATATTCGACTTCATTTGATTTTGATTTTACTGTTGTATTATTAACATCAGAAAGAACTTTTATAATTTTTTCTTTTCCATTATCAATAACTTCAAGGACCTCGCCATCAGAGACAGACACAACAGCTGGACTCTTTGGAATTCTTCTTTCAAAAACTTCTTCAACACGAGGAAGCCCTGTAGTAATGTCAACTTGTGCCACACCTCCAGCATGGAAAGTACGAAGTGTAAGCTGTGTACCTGGCTCTCCGATCGCTTGTGCAGCAACTATTCCTACTGCCTGGCCAAGCTCAATCATACAATTTCTTCCTAGATCAAGCCCATAACAATTTCTACAAATACCATGAACAGTCTCACAAGAAAGTGGGGTTCTTATATATGCTTCTTTTATACCAAGACTCTCTATTTTCTTTGCATCTTCTTTCATTAAGAGAGATCCTTTTTTATAAACAACATTACCATCGTTATCTTTTAGATCTGTAAGTAAAACTCTACCATGAACTTGCTTAGATGTAATACCTTCTTCATTGTAAAGTTTTTTACCAGCTTTTGTACCACAGTCCTCTTCTGTAATAACCACATCCTGAGCAACATCTACTAAGCGACGTGTAAGATAACCCGCCTTTGCTGTATTGAGCGCTGTGTCGGCTGCTCCTTTACGTGATCCGTGAGTAGTAATGAAGTATTCAAGTGGTGAAAGACCTTCTATATATGAAGGGATGACTGGGAAGTCTAGAGTTTCCCCAGAAGTATTTACAATAAGACCTTTCATACCACACATCTGTACAAGAGACCCCATATTTCCAAGAGCTCCAGAGGTAATAAGATCATAAGTTGAACATGTTTTATCAAGTGTATCAGGAATACTTTTTTCAATTTCTTTTTTAGCTTTTTCCCAAATTTCAATGATCTTTTGATTTTGTTCTTCCTCAGAAAGTAAACCCTCGCTAAAATTATCTCTTACTACTTCTTCTTCTTTTCTATACCTGCTGATTATTTCCTTTTTAGCTTCTGGAACTTTCACATTATCTATCCCCCAAGTAACTCCAGAATAAGTAGCATACTTATATCCAAAATCTTTTATTTTATCGAGCACAGAAGGTGTAGCATCTATACCGTATTTAAGGATAAGCTCATCTACTAACGAAGACATTCTCTTGATTGTGATTTCATCATTTATATAAGGGAAATCATCAGGCAGTATACTGTTAAAGAATAATCTTCCAACTGTTGTTTCGAAAACTTTTCCTTCAAACTGATCGTATTTTGATTTTTCTTTATTACCCAAAACTTTTATCTTTGCTCTAAAAGTAATTGCGCCTAAATCAAAAGCAGTAATTGCTTGATTAGTATTTGAAAACATCATACCTTCACCCTTTTCTCCTTCTACTCTTTTTGTCATCCAATAACACCCAAGGACAATATCCATCTTTGGCATAACAATAGGAGATCCATCTTGTGGCTTAAGGAGGTTTTTGTTTGAAGCCATATACATAGAAGATTCAGCTTGAGCTTCTTCTCCAAGTGGAACATAAACAGCCATCTGGTCTCCATCGAAGTCAGCGTTGAACCCTGTACATACAAGTGGGTGTATTTGAATAGCATTACCTTCTATTAGAATAGGATTAAATGCCTGAATACCTAATCTGTGAAGAGTTGGTGCACGGTTCAATAGAACATATTTACCTTGGATAACTTCTTCAAGTATCGCCCAAACTTCTGGTATCCCTTCTTCAATAAGACGATTTGCTCCACGGATATTGTAAGCTAGTTCAGTTTCTAATATTTTTGAAATAACAAATGGTCTGAAAAGTTCTAGGGCCATATGCTTAGGCAAACCACATTGATTAAGTTTTAGTCCTGCTCCTACAACAATAACTGAACGTCCAGAATAGTCCACACGCTTACCGAGCAAATTCTGACGGAATAAACCTTGCTTTGATTTCAAATTATCAGACAAAGATTTCAAAGCTCTCTTTTGCGAAGAAGAAATAGCTTGAGAATCATTTTGTTTTGCTATTGAGTTATCTATAAGAGCATCAACTGCTTCTTGAAGTATTCTTTTTTCATTTCGGAGAATGACATCTGGAGCTCCAATTTCTTTCAATTTCTTTAGACGATTATTTCTATTTATAACTCTACGATATAAATCGTTAAGATCAGAAGTCGCATGACGTCCACCGTCGAGCGCCACCATAGGACGAAGAGCTGGAGGAATAACAGGAATCATAGTCAAGAACATCCATTCAGGTCTTATCTTTGAATGAACCATAGACCGAATAAGAGACAATCTCTTTTCTAATTTTTCTTTATCAAGACTTGAAGCTTTTGGTAGCATCATTTCTGTCTCTTCTTTTAATTTATTGAGATCTAGGTTTTTAAAGATAGTATAAATAGCTTCTGCTCCGATACTTGCTTCAAAGCAACTTCCGTATTTCAAACTAAAGTGATGATAAGCAATTTCATTCAAAACTTTTCCAGGTACTATCTCACTAATTTCTCTTTTTGTATTTAAGAGAAGTTCTTTTAATTTTTCTTTTTCTTCTTCATTGTTTGCGCTTTTTACTTTTGACTTAAATTCACTTTCTAGATTTTTTATAATCGTTTCTTTTTCTTCAGCATAAATCTTGGTTATAATATAACCAGCAAAATAAATCACCTTCTCTAAATCAGAGACTGATATATTGAGCAATATGGACATTCTAGAAGGAACACCTCTTAGAAACCAAATATGAGCGACAGGAGTAGAGAGCTCAATGTGCCCCATTCTCTCACGTCTTACTATAGAGCGAGTTACTTCCACTCCACATTTTTCACAGACGATATCCTTATATCTAATTCTTCTGTATTTTCCACAGTAACATTCGTAGTCTTTTTCAGGACCAAAAAT
>CAZUAA010000024.1:6202-6565 GCA_964618365.1 uncultured Candidatus Saccharibacteria bacterium
ACGTTCATCAAAGAGACCATTTCTTTCACTTCTCCCTGTTCTGTAATTTATCGTCTCTGGTTTTGTGACTTCTCCATAAGACCACTCCAAGACGCGCTCTGGTGAGGCTAGCTTGAGTGTGATTGAATCAAAATCTTTTGTATCAATTGTTTTCATAATTATTTAGAATAAATTTATTAATTGTTTTCTAATCTTTTTAATTCAACATCAAGAGCCAATCCTCTCAAATAATTTAGCATCACATTAAACGATGCAGGTAAATTTGGTTCTCCGATTGGAAGCCCTTTTATAATAGAATCGAATGTCTGTGAACGACCAACTATATCATCAGACTTTATTGTTAACATTTCACGAAGTGTGTGA
>CAZUAA010000025.1:0-6215 GCA_964618365.1 uncultured Candidatus Saccharibacteria bacterium
AGACTATTTTATTTACGTTATTTATTATACCAAAACAAAACATTCCGACCTAGGTCGGAATGTTTTGAAACTAAGCTTTTATTTTCTTTGATTCAACATCGTATCTCTCCTTGTCTGTTTTTTCTAGATATTTAAGATGTTTTCTTCTGTCAGCCACCATCTTGATAAGTCCACGACGAGAGTGATTATCTTTCTTGTGGATTTTAAGATGACTTGCTAATTCGTCTATTCTTTTGCTGATAATAGAGATCTGAACTTCAGGACTTCCTGTGTCTTTATCATGAAGTTGATTTTTCTTTATAATATTTTGTTTTTGTTTGGTCGTTAACATGACCCTCATATAGTATCACATATTACAAAAAAATGCAAGAGGGGTTGTGATACATACTTCAAATAGGATATTTTTGTTTTCCGACATTAAAGTATGTGATACAATACATTATATGTCTCGCTTAAATCAATTGAAACAAGAATTTCTTGAACATGTAGAAATTGAGAAAGGAAATAGTTTGAAAACTGTTAGAAATTATGATCATTATTTATCTAGATTTTTTGAGTTTTCTAAAACAGAAGATCCAAAAGATATTAATGATGATAAAATTCGTGAATTTAGACTTTATCTTAATCGTCAGCCCGGAGTTAAAGTTCGTGGGCAACAATCAGCGACTCTCAAGAAGAATACTCAGAATTATCATCTTATTGCTCTTCGTTCTTTCCTTAAATACCTTATGAAAAGAGGTATCCCCTCCCTTCCTCCTGATAGGATAGAATTAGCAAAGATAAAAGAAAGATCGCTTGACCTTATCTCTGTAGATGAATTGAACAGGCTTCTTGATGCTCCATCTTCACTTCAGAAAAATGAATGACAAAGTGGATATTTTAAAAATATTAAGAGATAAAGCAATTCTTGAGCTGTTCTTCTCGACAGGGCTTCGTCTTTCCGAGCTTTGTTCATTAAACAGGGATCTGGATTTATCAAAAGACGAATTTTCTATTCGTGGAAAGGGCGAGAAGGTCCGTGTAGTTTTCCTTTCAGATAGTGCTAAAGATGCAATAAGAGAATATTTAAAAAATAGAAAAGATATGGATGAGCCTTTATTTATTCAGTATTCTCGGAATAGTGGTAAGGGAAACCTGTCTGCGCAGGCGGGTCGTCTAACTCCCCGCTCTATAGAAAGAATTGTTCGTCAATATGCAATTATCGCTGGGATTTCTAAAAAGGTTACCCCGCACGTCATTCGTCACTCTTTTGCGACAGATTTACTTTCAAATGGTGCTGATATTCGGTCTGTCCAAATGATGTTGGGCCATGCAAACATTGCTACCACTCAAATATATACACACATTACGGATAAACAATTAAGAGATGTTCATAAGAAGTTTCATTCAAAATAATATGAAAATAATTTCATGGAACACAAATGGTTTGCGGGCGACGATAAATCAAGGGTACTTTACTCCCCTTTTTGCTTTTAACAATCCTGATATGGTTTGTTTCCAAGAAACAAAGTGTGAGCCCGAACAGCTCGATGAATCATTTAGGAATTTAAAGGGTTATTATTCATATTTTTCATATTCAAAACTTCGTAAGGGTTATAGTGGTGTAGCTATTTATACAAAAGTTAAACCAGAAAAAGTCGAATACGGAATAGGGA
This sequence comes from uncultured Candidatus Saccharibacteria bacterium, assembly GCA_964618365.1. Classification (GTDB taxonomy): domain Bacteria; phylum Patescibacteriota; class Minisyncoccia; order Phycocordibacterales; family UBA9973; genus UBA8515. Next base: position 1,656 of record CAZUAA010000025.1, read on the forward strand.
TCAAGAAATTCGATGACGAAGGTAGAACTTTGGTTTTGTATTATAAAAGTTCTATGGGTGGGAAAGGTAAAAAATTGGCTTTAATTAATTGCTATTTTCCTAATGCTGGTATAAAACCAGAAAGATTGAAATATAAGTTGGAATTTTATGATGCTTTTTTGAAATTTATAAATAAACTAAATAAGAATGGCTATGAGGTAGTCTTTACTGGAGATGTAAATACTGCTCACAATGCGATAGACCTCGCTCGACCAAAAGAAAATGAACACAATACCGGCTTCCTCCCTATCGAGCGGGCTTGGATGGATAAATTGGTAAAGAATGATTGGGTAGATATCTTCCGATATTTAAACCCTGACCAAAAAGATGTCTATACTTATTGGGATCAAAAAACTCGTGCTCGAGACAGGAACGTCGGCTGGAGAATAGATTATTTTTTTACCAATAAGTCTTTCATAAAAAATATCAAATCTTTTAAAACCCTTTCAGACTATATGGGTTCAGATCACTGCCCAATAATGATTGACATAAAAGTATAAAAGTGGGTATAATTATAATGATTAAACTGTTCTTTATTGCACAGTTTAATCTTTTTGTTTCTAGTTTTATGTTTTCTGATATTGTTTTTTAAAAACTGTGCATTTATTTAATTCTACATTTTTTTGTTAATTTTTTCATAAATTTGGAATTTAGGTTTAGTTAGATTAATTTTGAAACGGGGTTACACAGTCCCCGTTTTATTATTTCTTCCCTATTTCTTTCGCCCCAATCCAGGCTAGTTCAAAAATCTTTTTCATCGCATCAGCTATTTCATGAGATTCTATTATTATTCCCAATTTTTCCTTCCAGGAAGCGATAGTTACTTTATTATCATATATTTCTATGTCTGGAGTAAAATTATATTTATCATTAGGAATAAGAGTTAATTCTCTCATTTCTTCCACATCCCTTTTTTTATGTTCTATTGCCATCGGTGTTTCTGGGACTATACCACGAGCAAAAATTTTATTCTTTACCCTTCTTTTGTAATAAGTTTCAAAATATTTTGGTATTAATGGTTCCATATCTTCATAGCAGGCGTATGCTACTATTGGTTCTTTTGCTGTAAGGGTATCATCGTAAACTTCTATTAATCCATCTAATCCTTCGTAAAATTTTATTTTTGGTCTTTCCCCTTCTTTAGATATAGATCGAAGTTCTGGAATAATATCTTTTATTCTATTTAAATTACTGTTTTTCTTTTCTATTTCTTCCCTTATAAATTTTTCTAATTTTTCTGGTGGTTCAGCTATATATTCTTGCTTTGGTTCCTTTCCAGAAATATTTACTAATCCTTTTTGCACCAAACTATCTAAGATATCGTAAGTTGTTGTTCTGCTTATTGAAGCAGTTCTAGATATTTTTGTAACAATACCTTTTCCTAATGATAGTAGGGCTATATAAATCGCTATTTCTTTTTCTGAAAAACCAACATCTAATAATACTTTTTCTGTTTCAGATTGTAATATTTTTTTCATATAATCATTGTATATTTTAATATTTTTGTTGTCAATAAAGACCGACAAAATTATTAATAATATAAAAATATCCTTAATTATCAATATAAAAAAGACGAAATTATTTGACAATATATTTATAATATGATATACCCTACTCAAATCATTCAAAAATAATTTAATTGGTTTAACGGGGTTATTCTAGAAGCCCCGACTAACCAATTAAATTTATAAAGATGGAAAAATCAAAAAAAAGTTATGTTTGGCTAGGACAGGTTCCAGTCGGCATCGGTGCTGTTATTAGGGGCTGGGATATTTTGGAAAAAGATTTTAGAAATCCAAAAATTCTCTCAGTTGTAGATTTTAGGGCAATGTCAGAAAAATGTCCCCATGATTGCGATTTTTGTTTTACTGATAAAAACAAGAAAACCCTTTCTATTAAGGAAATAAAAAGAGTAATTACTGAAATTTCTCAAATGGGCGCGCGAGGTATTAATTTCCTTGGAGAAGGTGAACCAACAATTGATAAAGATTTTTTTGAAATTATTGAGTTTACTTCTTCTGTGGGAATTATTCCTATAGTTTTTACTGATGGTGCTACAAAATTACGAGACAGAAAATTTGTAAGAAGACTCAAAAATTCTGGAGCAAGTGTGTTCCCAAAATGTGACAGTCTTTTTAATTCCGACTATCAAAACTCAGTTGTAAAAGATAAAACTGGTAAATATTTTTATGAAAGGAATGAAGCTATTCATTTACTTGTAGATGAAGGTTTTAATGAGGTACAAAATGATGGTACCACCAGACTTGGTTTTGATATGGTTCTTACGAGTAAAAATATTCATGAAGTTTTATCTACACTTGAAAGATGTAGACATTTGAATATTTTTGTTGTTTTTACTTTATATTTACCTTCCGGTAGGGTTATCAAGGATGGATTTGATAATAGTTTATATCCCTCTGTTGAGCAAATAATTAAAGTAAAAGAAGAAATATTAAAATTTGATGAATGGTATAATTTTAAACATCAGATTTTAAATAATTTTTTAACATTTGGATGTGTTGAGAGACTTCAAATATTTGGAGATGGCAGGGTTTCTGTTTGTCCTGGTAATGAAAAAATTATTGGTAATATTAAGAATTCTTCAATTAAAGAATTAAATAAAACTATACTTTTTAATTTTTCAAAACATAATCCTTGTTCTTTTAATGGAAACTGTCCATATAGATAAATTATGGCCCCATAGCTCAGGCGGATAAAACTTGTGCTTAAAATTTTACTGAAAAGGATAAAGAGTGAATCTTTTTATTACTTCTTTAAATTTTTAGGGTAATTCCACAAGAATTAGAGCGCTAGACTAGTAATCTAGAGGTCATTGGTTCGATTCCATTTGGGGCTACAGGAACAGCTGGTTTTGCCAGCTGTTTTTTTATACACCATGTTTTTTATTTAGTTTTTTTATCTCTTCTTCCTCTAGTTTATCTTTCTTCTCTTTTCCTCTTTCCCCCAATGCCTTTAATTCAGCATCACCTAGCATATCTAAGGATTTCACGAGGGCTGATAAGTGTTCCTTGGTATTTTTTGTTGGGTCGTCGAGGACTTCTTCAAGTAGGGCGTTTAGGATCCAGCCCATTCTGGGTCCTGGTTTCACGTGTAACTCCCCTATCATAAAGTTACCGTCTATGGCTAATTGGCCGACGGATATTGGGTCACGCAGAGCTTCTTCTATCATGGCATGATATTTGCGAAGCCTATATGGGGCTTCATTTTTGCTCATTCCCACCCTGTCGCATTCACGAACTTTCATCAAATCCCAGATATTTTCTTTGCCAACATGCTGTATTATCCTTCGGACAGCCGAAAGTGTTATCTTTTCAGTGTCAGAAAAGAACATATGGTTTCTCGTGAAACAAACAACTTTCTCACTAATTTCCTTTGAATACCTCATCCTTTCCATAATTTGTTTGACTATTCTTTCTCCTATTACCTCATGCCCATAAAACGTGTATTTTTTAGAAGAGATCTTGGCCTTGCCCGGTAGTGAAGACGATAGTCTTCTACTACGGGGTTTGCCTATGTCGTGAAACAAAGCAGAAAGCCTTATTTCTAAAGGCCAATCCTTTTTTGTGGCATGATCAAGTGCCTGAAGTAAATGCTCCCATACATCATATTTATGAGCCCCTCCTTGAATACACCCAATTCCCTCTTCTAACTCCGGGATTATATGTTTTAAAAGGTTTAATTTTTGCAATAAGATAATACCGGAAACAGAATTTGGAGACATTATAATTTTAGTAAATTCATCACGAATTCTTTCAAACGATACGTTTTTTATAAGATCACTATTTTCATGTATAGCGTTGATTGTTTCATATGAAACAGAAAAGTCTAATTCAGCAGAAAATCTGACTGCACGGAGCATACGAAGAGCATCTTCAGTGAATCTATCTTTTGGGTCACCCACGGCTCTGATAACTTTGTCCTTTATGTCCTTTAGACCATCAAAATTGTCCTTTATGTCCCCTTTTAAATCCATTGCTAATGCATTTATGGTGAAATCCCTTCTTTTTAGGTCATCTTCAATTTTATCACTAAATTTTACTTCATTTGGATGCCTAAAATCATCATATTTAGATTCTATTCTGTATGGAGTAACTTCAATTATATGATATTCAGCCTTCTCCCCTGTTTCACATGCAACAACCATTTCCCCCATACTGGGTATGTGGGAGGTTGAAATCTCCAAACCGGGTTTGGATATTTCTTTGGGTATGCAGACTCCTACTGTTCCAAATTTGTTTTCGTATATAGTTTTTTCAAATAGTGGCATTATTTCTTCTGGTTTGGCATTTGTTGTTATGTCCCAATCTTTCGGTTCTCTGTTTAAGATAAGATCTCGGACACATCCACCAACAAGAAAAACCTCAAAACCAGCTTTTTCCAGGGTTTCAGTTACACGTGTAACATATTTTGGTATTTTAGCTATATTTATTGGCATATATGCCATATTTGTGCGGCGTAGGAGAATCGAACTCCTGTCTCATCCTTGGCAAGGACGTGTTC
>CAZUAA010000026.1:0-6131 GCA_964618365.1 uncultured Candidatus Saccharibacteria bacterium
GCTAATGTCTGCCAAGGAGTTGAAGTTGATGTTCCATTATTAGAATCATTACCTGAAGAAGAGACATAGTAAGTGGCGGCCAAACTAATATTGGTAATTGATAAATATCCTAATATAAAAAGGAGGGCTACGAGTACTTTCTTATAATTAATTTGATAAATTAAAGTCATAAACATATTTTAACATATTGAAATAAATAAATATATCAATGCCTTAAATTATATTATCTAAATATTTTATTCTTAATTTTTAAAAATTAAGAATAACCTCATCACCGGCACCTGGAGTAACTGCCTCAACTCCTAGATTATCATGTAATTTCTGAGCTAAAAACATTGCTGATTTAGGCTCACCCATTACCACAAAAACTTTTTTAAGCGTATCAGAAGTATCTGCTACAAATTCAAGTAAATGATCGGAATCTTTATGACTAGAATAACCATTTATTATTTGTACTTTGGCTCTAACTTTTACTTCTTCTCCTAAAATTACAACCTTTTTAATCCCATCACTAATAGCTCTACCCAGAGTGCCCATTGATTGATATCCTGTTAAAAGAATTGTATTTTCTCTATATGGCAAATAATTCTTTTCGTGATGTATTATCCGTCCACCGTTTGACATCCCACTGCCTGCAATAATTATCTTTGGAGGTGGAACTTCAACTATTCCTTTTGATTGTTCGGTATCTTCTGTAAGCTTAAGTCCAGGAAATTCAAAAAGTTTATCTCCTGAAGCGATAAGACTTTGCGCATTTTTATTAAAATATTTACTATATTTCATATATACACTCGTCAATTTTATTGCAAGTGGTGAATCTAAAAATATAGGCATTTGTGGAACTAAATTATTTTCTACAAGTGAATTTATCTCAAAAAGAAGCTCTTGAGTTCTTTCAAGCGAAAAAGTAGGGATGATTAGTGTTCCTTTATTTTTATAATTCTCTTTTATCGCATCTCTCAATTTATTCTTTCTATCTTCCTTTCCTTCATGATTTCTATCTCCATACACTGACTCCATTATAAGATAGTCTACATTTTTAAGTTGATCTGTGTTTGGTAGAAGTGGTGAAGGAGAATTACCCAAGTCCCCTGTGAAAACTATTTTTCTATCATTGTATATGACTTCAAGCATACCAGATCCAAGGATATGCCCAGAATTACTAAAAGAAAATTGAAATCCATGATCTACATTTATCTTTTGACCATATTCATAAACTTCCCAAAGTTTCATTGTCTTTTCTATATTTTCTTTTGAATAAATTTCATCAAGACCCATATCTTTGTCTTTAGAAAGTAAATGGGCTGTGTCTTCAAGCATAGGAAGAGTGATGTCTTTTGTTGGTATAGTAGAAATAATTCTACCATTAAAACCCTCAGCTATAAGCTTTGGAATCCTACCTATATGATCAATGTGTGCATGAGTTATGAAAAGTATATCAATAGTCGAAGCATCATAAGGAAATTTCTTCCAATTCATATCATCTACAAACTTTTCCCCTTGAATCAATCCACAATCTACAAGAAATTTCTTTCCATTCCCCTCTAATAAAAAGTTAGCGCCAGTTACGGTGCCAGATCCAGAACAAAAAGTCAGTTTTAAATTTTTATCTTTCTCCATCACAGTATTATACCTTAAAAATATTAAAAATTAAAGAAAAAAGAATATTATTTTGATATTTAAATATAAAACAAAAAATCCTCTGAATATCAGAGAATGTCTTGTTAGGACTATTTGTAAAGTATTACCATAGCTTTAAAGCTAGGTGGGAAAAAGGATGATAAGGATTTGTTAACGTAATTATGTTTACAGCACCTTACCAAAACATTTCATCCCCTAAAAAATTGTTCTAGGTAATAAATTCAAATAACCCTACTTAAACTATACTCGCATAAAATGATTCTCGCAAGTATTTTCTACAAAAAAACACATTTTTGACACAGTTTCAAATAAAGGTTTTAGTCTAAAATCACAAAATCTTTCAATTTTTCTATATAAGGTTGTATAGTTTCGTCATTTATATCTTCTGGCTTGATTTTACATTTAGAAAAAATTTGTTTTTCTACTTCTCTTATATTTTTCATAAAGAATTCTCTCTCTTCATCATCAAAACCATGAGGATGATTCTCGTATCTCTTCTTGGCTTCCAAATTTCTCTCTTCTATAGAGACTATATTGTGAGGTGAAACACGATTATCTGCATAAATACAAATCTTTTCTGCAAAATCTATTGTATTTACAGCTTCTTCTATGAAACTAGCATCCACAATATCTACAAGGTGAACAATATTTTCATTTGATCCTAAATTTTTAGTAATTTCTACGCTTGCTTTATGCTCATCATTACCATATTTTTTAATATATTCATCCTTTACTGACTGCCAATAATCCGTCCCTTCTGGTTCGTTTACTTCTGGAAAGTAATTTAAATCAAATTTAATAATATTTGCAATATCGTGAATGAGACAAGATGTTATTACATCATTTTTATTTATCTCTATATCCAAATTATCACAAATCATAAAAGCAACAGAAGCCACCCTAAAATGATGTATCTGTAAAATCGGCATTATTTTATATTCTTCGTAAATTTCTGTAATTTTTTTCATAAATTTATTACAATAATCACAAAATCCTCCAATGGAGGATTTTGTGATTAAAAATTCAACTAATTACTCATCTACTCCAAATCTTTTATAATCGTACACTGAAGTATCTCCAAACCAGTGTTTAATTTCATGTTCTGCTTCTTCGGGTGTTTCAGAACAGTGAACAATATTCATAACTGCTCTCTTTTCTTTATTAGCAAGGGCAGGACTATCAATAGAGAAATCCCCACGAATAGTTCCCATATCTGCTTTATAAGGCATAGTATCTCCTGCTATTTTTCTAACAACATCCACAGCATGTACACCTTGAACAACCATTTTTACAAGTGGAGCGCTTGTCATATAATCAATAAGCCATTTTCTTATTTCTGGACCAATCTTTTCTGCTTCTGTAGTTCCAAAATCAGCCATAGCATCATAACCATACTTTTCATAAGTACTTAATGTCTTATTGCCTAATCTTGTAATCCATTCTTCACTCTTTGGATAATGGTTATCTATAAGATCATGATTTGGCTGGAACATTTCAAGTGCTACTATTTTCAAATCTCTTTGTTCAAGACGACGAATTATCTCGCCAGTAAGACCTTTTTTGACCCCATCAGGCTTTATCATTACATATGTTTTCTCTTCTTTTGGATGTTTCATATAATTTAAATTATCATTTATTAATAAAGCTATATTACCAGATTTTTGATTAAATTCAAAGTATTAATAAATAAATAAAAATTGATCCCAAAATATGCCAAAGGGTATGAGTTAGATTATATAGCCAAATATTATGTATTTTGTGAAAACTATAAAATGATACAAACCAAACGAAAAATAAAATTATAATTGGTAAGTAAAATACTGGTGTAATTTTATAAAAAAATAATATATATAGAAAAAATATAAAAGATAAACTCCAATCAAACAATCTTATTATTTGATTACCAGGATAAATATGATGGAAAAAAGCAATTATTCCAATTACAAATAATATCAAAACGATAATAGGATTTATGTATTTAAAATACAATAAAATACCTAAAATACTATAGAAAAAAGAAGATAAAACAACAAATATATTTTCGGATTTTTTTGTAATTTTATACATCTATTTTATCTCCTATATTTCTCCATTATTTCTTCTTCTATTTCCTCTCTCAAACGGCCAAATTTTAGATATGAGAGTTCCTTGATTTTCTCTACAACTTCAGGATTCCCCTCAATAGGAGCAATTGTCCTCATATTGAAAGGTTTTGTAGGTTGCCCATTTACGAGCATCGCAACATAAGCATTATAATTATCAAGTTTCATTATATCACTTGCGGTAAATGTCGGTTTGAATTTACTTTCAAGGACTTGCGCATCTTCGGGACTTATTCTAAATACTGCCATTGAACCAACGTTACCAAAAACAGCATTTTTAATATTTTCTTCAAGTTGTGAAATATATTGGTGAGCTACATTTAAGGATAGTCTATATTTACGTGCTTCAGAAAGAATAGAAGCAATGGAGTCTGTAGTAACATTTTGAAACTCATCTATATATAGATAAAAGTCATTCATCTTCTGCCCATACATATCTACACGTGAAAGTGCAGCCATTTGAATCTTACCTACAATAAGCAATCCAATAAGATTTGCATTTATTTCTCCAAGTCTTCCTTTTGAAAGATTTACAAGTAAAATCTTTTTATTATCCATAATCTCTCTGAAATTAAAGACTGACTTTTCTTGAAGCACAACAGGGCGCATTATGTCGTTTGAAATAAAGTTATCAAACTTGGAAGTAATATAAGGTACAAAGTTTTCAAGCCCTTGATCCCCCGTTGTCTTTTCAGCATTTTCCCAGAACTGTTTGATGATAGGATTTTTACAATAAGAAAGTTTCATATCACGGAAAGTTTTGTCAGAAAGTACTCTACTTATTTCAAGTAAAGTCGAGCCACTTTCAGGATGTTCCATCACAAGGAATGCTGAGTTCTTAAAGTATTGTTCAAACATTGGCCCACCAGAAGTTTTCATATCAAAAAGTTTATTGAAAATACTCATAAGCTCATTCACCACAAATGTCTTTTGCTCTGGGTAACGAGGATCATACTCCAGCATATTGAGTCCCATAGGGCGAGCAGTATAGGCTGGGTCAAAGTAAATAACATCATCAATACGCTCTTTAGGAATACGAGAAAGTATAGTCTGGATATCTGTCCCATGTGGATCAATATAACAAACTCCATCACCATTTTGTATATCTTGGGTAATCATATTAAGTAAAATATTAGTCTTACCAGTACCGGTTTGTCCTATAACATACATATGACGAACTCTATCTTCTCTTGCCATTCTTATTTCAGTTGCTTTTCCATGATAATCATTCATACCAAGAAGTATGCCCTCACCACCAAGCTCAATAGGGGCAGGGGCGACACCTGCCTTAGCTTGCTTAAGCTGTGGAGAGGTGACTCCATAAGGAAAGTGAAAAATAGTTGAAAGCTCTTTTAAATTAAGTGGCATATTATAATCATCAGAGAAATTTCTATATGAAAAGTCATGAATTAAATTTGAAAGAGAAGAAGAATCTGGATGTACAAAATCAAACCCATTTCTATCAGCTTCTTTAAATTGATTAAAGGATGATTCAAGCTCAGAAAGTATCTGGCGGGCTCTTCCTTCATCTTCTGCAGAAACTACAATACGAATATTTGTAGCCATAATCGTACTTTTCATCTTTTCTGTGATACTTTCCACAGCTCTATCATTTACCTTTTTTTCTTCTTTTTGTTTTGGGGAACCAAACAGAAGATCTTTAGCTAAAGATCCAAATTCTTTTGCAAATTGTCTTGTCATACTAGAAGCAGTTCGGACAGACATACCACTTTTTACATCAGAAAGTATTACTCTAAACTTTCGCATTATTTCATCATCTTCAGGACAAATTACAAACTGAATAGAAGCCCCCTCCCCAGTCTTTTTCATTTTTGTAAAAACATTAAGTATTATATTTAAAGGATCATAATCAATAGAATCATAAAGTTTTATTGGATAGACTTCATGACTAGTTAATTTGGCATAAGAAGCTTTGACCACTCCACCTTCTTTAAAAATATTATAATCATCAGAAACTTCTTCTATTTTTGCATCCTGATGAACTCCAAGTAACTGCTTTTCAAAAAGATCAGCTTTGGAAGCTGGAATAGCAGCATAAATTACAAATCTTTCTGAATCTTCAGATAATGCAATCTCAAGAGTAAAATGATTTCTATTATAATTCTCTCTTCCTTCACCCACAGAATGCATACCAGCATAAAACTGCTCCATAGCGGAAAGTAATTCTTTTAAACTTTTTTTATTACCTTCATTATCGTTTACATCAGGTAAAGATATTTCAAAAAGTTTCATATTTAGAGATTTGAAAAGTGGACTACCCTCCTTAAGCCCTGGAATTTTTTGTGTATCATAAAGGTATTGAACTAAAAATCTATGAAAATCATCATCTAAGTGAGGATTGTTCATTTTAGAAATTAAAGAAAGTGT
>CAZUAA010000027.1:0-5645 GCA_964618365.1 uncultured Candidatus Saccharibacteria bacterium
AAATCACTATCAATATCATTCACAAATTTACAGTTCTGTGACTTAAAAACATTAAAAGAATTTTTACAATTATCAGAACTCCATATGTTATTACCAGTACAATTGTTAGTATTAATATTATTATTTTCTTTATGAATAGAATTTTTAATCAAATCTCTAAAAACCCTAAGAGCATTTTCTCTTTTTATAAAACTACCACCCAAATATTCTTCTTTTAATTTATTAAATTCTTCTTTAGAATATTGTTTATTTAAAATGCAATATTTTTGATTTCTTAAATTTGAACAGAGAATACAAGAAAAACAACCACTACAATTAAAAAGAAAATGGGAATCTAAACAATTTTTACATCGATGAAGATCAGTTGAAACACTTGAGTCTTGGCTATCGATGCATTGATAACATAAATCCATCTTTTTCGAATAACTATTATCGCAAGAATCTTTTATAAAATGACAAGCATTAGAATAAAGAACATTTTCTCCATAACCCAAATCAAAACACATATAACTATTTTTACTATTCCATGCTTGATTTAAATAAGGACAATTTACATTATTAAGCACATTAATATTTTGATGAGGAACCTTACTTCTCAATTCTTTAAATTGTGTAAAAAATGGTTTACTAAAATCATATTCAACACCATAAGATGAAGGATCCCAATCATCGCTCCACCAACACTCATAGCAGTAAACAGGAAAACCAGAAATAGTAGGATATATGGATATAATACTTTTTTTACATAAATCACAATTCCTGCGATATAAAGTTCTTTCGTTTCTCCAATTTATTCTTCTTATTTTTCTGCATTCCGAACACCAAGTAGGGGCTGGAACATTTATCTTCTCATAGAACAAAAAATCATCGGGCTCAATAATAAAGTCTTTTTTGCAATTCTGGCACACCTTATTTTCTAGTTTATATTCCATATTTTATCCCACAATTACAATCTCGCAATTCCCTACTCTATCCCCTTTTTTTATTTTTACAGTATGAGACCCAAGCTCTTTTATATGATTCATTACAATAGCATTTGTGTCCACCTCTATACCAGTTATATCTTTTATGGCATTTGATACATCCTTCTCATTTATGGATTTAAAAAGATGACATTTTTCATTATCCTTAGCTTTAATCTAAATCTTTTTATTATCAATAGAAGAAATCATAGACTCAAAGATCTTCATCTCTTCTTGTTTCTTCTTTTCGTTTTGAGCCTGCTTGGCTTTTAAGTCTGCTATAGCTTTTGGAGTCGCAAGTAAAGCTACACCATTACGGATAAGAGTGTTTGCGTATCCATCTTTGAACTCTTTTATATCATTTCTATTACCAACCTTAGGCACATCTGTAATTAAAATTATACGCATATGTTTTACTTTGTCTCGCCATAGTTTTAATGATGGCGGATTTTATTTATTTAATAATTCGACTGCTTTATCCATCTGAGGATCAATATCTTTTTCTAAGTCTGATAACTTGAGAGTAACTATATAGTCTGGGGTCAAACCTTCTTTTGAAATTGATTTTCCATTTGGGGTAAGCCAATTTGCAACAGTAACCTTTAGCGATGTTTCATCAGTAATCTTTACAAGTTCTTGCACTGAACCTTTACCAAAAGTCTTCTCTCCTACCAATTTAGCGACACCATACTCATGAAGAGCTCCAGCTAAAATCTCTGAAGCAGAAGCCGAACCACCATCTACAAGTATAACCATTTTCAAGTTATCATTAAAAACTTTTGGCCCATGACTTCTATAAACTTTTTCTTTTCCTTGTACTGTCTCTCTATCTTCTCTTACAACTGCTTTACCTTCATCTACAAACCACGAAGCCATATCTACAGCTGAATCCAAATACCCTCCTGGATTACCTCTTAAATCTAAAATTAATTTATCTGTCTTTGCTTTTGAAAATTCTACTAATGCTTCTCTAAAAAGATTTGCGGAATTTTCTGAAAAACTATATAAGTTTATTATAAAGATACCATCATCCCTCAATTCTGTTTCAATAATTGGTATGTTTATATCATCTCTTATTATTTTTATATCTCTTGTAGTTTTCTCTCCTTCTCGAAGTATTGTAAGAATGACTTCTGTTCCCTTCTCACCTCTTATAAGACTGATAGCCTTGTCTACAGAAATATCCATGGCACTTTCATTATTTATTTTAAATATTTTATCTCCAGCTTTAAGTCCCGCCTTAAAAGCAGGAGTGTCTTTGAGTGGGGCGACAATAGTGAGGACATCATCCTTCTTACCTATCTCTGCTCCTATGCCAGAAAATGTACCCTTAATTTCTTCAGTAAACTCTTTATTTTCTTCTGGAGGGAAAAATGTAGTATAAGGATCACCCATAGATGAAGCGAGCCCTGCGATTGCTCCCCAAACTTTTTCTTGATCTGTAACTTCTTTACCATTGATAGATTTTTCATTTAGTATATTCCAAGCTTTCCAAAATGGATCAAAGTCAGCGGTTGTTTCTACCTTTGGTGTTTTATTTGTAATAGAAATAACTTTTTCTATTTCTGGTATCCTGTTATAACCCATCTTTACCCCAAGCAAAAATACCCCAGCCAAAAGAATAAGTGAAATTAAAATATAAACTATAGTTCTTATATTTTTATTCATATTATTTATTTTAATCATAATTTTTATTTAATTAATTTTCTGTTAAGAGTGCGTCTCTTGTGTATTTGTTGCTTGGGTCCCAGAGCATCCAAGATGTCAGATTATTGTCATAAGTGGCCTTCATTTGAGCTCTAATGAGCTCTTTGGTATAAGTAGCCCCTAAATCAAAATCTTGAAGCCAAGGCCTTATTTTAGCCCTATTTTGGCCGATAGCCTCTGTTTTTACTATTCCCTTACTCAAAGCCTGATCTATAACTTCATAAGGATATGAAGCAGGGCTCTTATAGCCCATATGCCCGCTAGGATAGTGAGATGGGTAAACCATAGGACAAAGGAAATCAAAATAAGGTATCGCTTTTTCCCAAACCTGTCCTATACCCATATCATCCATCGCTTCAGTTGTAAGACCAAACAGATCTCCAGAAATAGGAATATCTTTTTCTTTCTTCATTCCTTCGTTTAAATATTTAAAAAATTTCTCTATATTGTCTGCCCTCGTCTCCCCTTCTTTTAAATTATAATTTATATATTTCATATTTCCATCCGAAGGATACCTGATGTAATCAAAATTTATTTCATCAAAACCAGCTTCATATGAGTGGAGTGCAATAGATAAAGTATAATCCATCACTTCTTTCTTAGTCGGGTCAAGGAAAGACAAACCTTTTCTATCTTTCCAGACAGTACCATCACTCTTTTTCTTTATAGCCCACTCTGGTTTTACTTTTGTTAGATGAGGGTCTTGGAAAACAGAAATCCTACCTATAACATAAATATTCTTTTCATGTAATTTGTTTATAAGATCTCTCACATCTCTTATCCTATTTTCGGCTCCACCTAAATTTTTTATATTTTCATCTGGAATTAGAAATGAAATCTTGCCAGTCGAATCTTTGATATCTATCACGACAGCATTGAGCTCTGTCTCATCTATCATCTATATTAGTGGATCTCGATACTTGGTACCACTAGCAACCCAAGAAGACATATAAATAGCTTTAACTTCATCTGGAGTCTCTATGTGAGACATCACAACTGGTTCATTGGGAACTATTTCAACTTTTTCTAAATCTTCATTCTTAATATTTTCGTTCAAAATCGAATTGTCTTTTAAGGGCGAATTCCTATCGTATTCTAAATCACTATTTGTGTATTTGTGATAAACAAAAAAACCAATTACCACCAAAATGATAACAACTAAAATAATTTTGATTTTTCTATTTTTTAAAAAAGACATAAATTATTCACCACTATCCATACTATCTACAAAATTTCCTGTATCAGAAGATGCTTTTCTTAAACGCCTCTTTGTCTCTAAATAAAAAAGATACGACAAATAAATAAGTAACAAACCAGTAATAATGAATAATATTTTTCTCCAATTATTTGGAAAACCTAAAAAGGGTAAAAGTGCTACCCAAAAACCCATAATAAATAAAGTTCTTTCTTTTCTCATCCCTCCATTATACCCTATTTACTTTGGCTCTACAATAACCACAAATTCACCCCTTACTTTCTCTTTATTTAATTCAAAATATTTAATAATATCTTCTGGTTTTCCTTTTATAAATTCTTCAAATTGCTTGGTGAGCTCTCTACCTATGGTCACCTTTCCATCTGGAGTGTATTTTATTAATGATTCTAAGGTCTTTAAAATACGATGAACTGATTCATAGAAAACAATAACCCTTTTTGAGTTTGCAATTTCTTTAAAAAGAGTCTCTCTGCCTTTTTTGTGTGGCAGAAATCCAAGAAATGTGAACTCTGCGACAGACACTCCAGATGAAGATAAAGCAGAGATAAGAGCACTCGCTCCTGGAATTGGAATTACTTTTGCATCATTTCCAAATTCTTTATACACAGAAGATACGAGCATAACCCCTGGGTCAGATATGCATGGAGTCCCCGCATCAGAAACAAGGGCTAGATTCTTACCATTTTTTAAAAGGTTGATTATTGTATTTTCTTTACCTATAGAGCTATGAGCATGGTAACTCATTGTCTTGGATTTGATATCATAATGATTTAAAAGGTTTTGAGTTGTTCTAGTGTCTTCACAGAGTATATAATCCACTTCTTTTAGTATTCGAAGAGCACGAAGAGTGATATCTTCTAAATTCCCTATCGGTGTCGCCACTATATATAAATTCCCTAAATCTTCCATAAATAAATTATAGCATAAATAAAAATAAGGCAAAAAAAGAAGCGCGCCAAGATAAGTATCTCGTCGCGCTCTTCGTTCCAATTATTCCCAGCGTTATCCGATCCCTAGTCGGAAAATATCTTTTTTACTTTTCCTTAACCCCTCTGTAAAAAATAAAAACTAAACATACGGCCCATATAATCCACAAGAGCCAATCCATGGAATAATTAACATATTCATAATCCATAGGAAAATTAATATATTCATAATCCACGAAATCAAAAGATTCATAATCTTTCAAGATAACTGAAAGACCGATGAACACTACTACAGCTATGATGGTTAAGAAGTCCACAAAAAAAGATATAATCTTTTTTGTTACAGTTTTCAAAAGAAATGACAAATCTAATAAAAAAAATCTTGTTTTCATTTTGATTAATTTAATGGTTAGACTGAATAAATGACTTAGTTTAAATCACCTATTCAGTCAAACCACCACTAACCACTTTCTTGTACATTGTATCATATTTAGGGATATTTGTCAATATGTAAAAATTACATAAATTTCTACATATAATAACCATTTTTTAAAATAAATACAATAACTCCCCTATTTGACCTTAAACATATAGACGTATTATTATTAAACTAAAGAGCACTTAAATTTATATGGTGCTTTTTTGTTTGTCTTGTAAAAAGGCAATTTTTCTGGTATTTTATATGTATCTAACTGGCCTCATCGTCTAACGGTTAGGACAGCGGGTTCTCAATCCGCTAATCGGAGTTCGATTCTCCGTGAGGTCACCAACTGAGATTTATCAGTCTCAAAGTCTTTAGAAAGCCTGAATATATAAGATAATTTTGGAGTTCCA
>CAZUAA010000028.1:0-5155 GCA_964618365.1 uncultured Candidatus Saccharibacteria bacterium
GTAAAAAATAATATAAAAGAAAGTATGAAAGCAGGGGATAAGGTTCGTCTTGAGGTAATGAGAGGACTCTCTACGGCTTTTATGAATGAACTTGTGGCAACAGGGAGAACTCCACAGGATACACTTACAGATGAGCAAGCACTTGCTGTTATTACAAGATTAGCTAAGCAAAGAAAAGATTCTATAGAGCAATTTACTAAAGGAGGAAGAATGGATCTTGTCGAAGAAGAATCAAAGCAACTTACAATACTCAATGAATATTTGCCCAAATTAATGGAGAGAGGAGAAGTAGAAGAGTTTGTAAAAAGTAAAATTTCTGAAATTGGTGCAATTGATCCTACGAAGAAAGGAATGTTTATGGCTTCTCTTATGAAAGATCTGAAGGGTAAAGCAGATGGAGCTATGGTCAAAAGTATAGTCGATGAACTTTATAAATAATTTTATAAAAATATTTTTATGCGTTTAATTCTACGTTGGCTTATTATATCTTTGGCAGTGTGGGTTACCACAATGTTTTTTGATGGGATAGAAGCGAGAACTATTGCTGTTATACTGATAGTTGGGGCATGTCTCACACTTTTCAATATGTTTGTGAAGCCCATTATAAACATACTTACCTTACCTATAAATATTGTAACTCTTGGTATTTTCTCTCTTATCTTGAATGGATTAGTGTTTTGGTATATTGGTAAATTCGTAGATGGATTTGATATTAGTAATTTTATGGGAGCATTTTGGGGTGCGATAGTTGTGGCTCTTATAAATTGGATTTTAACAAAAGTCTTTCATTTTGATTAAGATGAATATTTTTAAAAAGAAAAAAATATGTGTGACCCACAATGGAGCCTTTCATGCTGACGATCTTTTTGCGACAGCAGTACTCTCTATTTTAAATGATGGAAATATTAAAATCATTCGTTCTAGAGACCCTAAGATTTTTGAGACGGCTGACTATTTGTATGATGTGGGGGGAGAGTATGATCCAGAGAAAAATAAGTTTGATCACCATCAAAGAGGTGGGGCAGGAGAGAGAAAAAATGGTATCCCATATTCTTCTTTTGGTCTTATTTGGAAAAAGTACGGAGAAGAGATTTGTGGGAGCAGTGAGGTGGCAGAATATATAGATAGGAAAATTATTATGCCAGTTGATGCTATCGATAATGGCATGGATATATCGAATCCTTTAATATCTGGGGTTTCAGATTATAATATTAGTTCTATACTTAAAGCTTTTTATCCTACATGGAAAGAAGACAAGACTGATATAGATAAGGTATTTGAAAATGAAGTAATAAAATTAATTCCTTTGTTAAAAAGGGAAATCAAAGTAGCTAAAGATGAAGTAGAGGGTAAGAAAATAATAATTAATGATTATAATAATACAAAAGATAAACGAATTATAATTTTAAGCAAACCTTTTCATCGATATCTTGTAAGGGATGTTCTTCCAAATTTTAAAGAACCAATTTATTATATTTGTCCGAGTGGTCACAGTGATGAATGGAAAGTAGAAACGGTTAGTGTTAATTCTCAAACCTTGGATAGTAGAAAATTATTTCCTGAATCATGGCGAGGTCTTATGGATGGAAGTCAAGAATTAAGGGATTTAACAGGAGTTGGTGATATTTTCTTTTGTCACAAATCCGGTTTTCTTATACATGTAAAATCTAAAGAAGGAGCGATTACCCTTGCTAATAAAGCCTTAATGGGTTAAGGTTGGTTTATATGTTTATCGATGAAATACAATTTTATGCACAAGCTGGCCACGGTGGAGACGGGGTTGTTCGCTGGCGTCGGGAGAAGTTTATAGACAAGGGAGGACCGAATGGTGGAGATGGAGGACGTGGTGGAGATGTCTATGCTGTTGCTATACAAGATATTCATTTACTTTCAAGATATAAACACAAGAAAAAATTTGAAGGAGAAAGTGGTGAAGATGGTGCAGGGGGAAGTAGGAAAGGTGGTGATGGAAAAGATTTGATTATTGAGCTTCCTGTGGGTTCTGTAATAACAAATATAGAAAGTGGATTTTCTGTATCTCTTGATGAGGCAGGGCAAAAGGAGCTTTTACTTAAAGGTGGTTCAGGTGGTTATGGAAATGAACAATTTAAAACTTCTACAAATACTACTCCAACAAGAGCAACAAAAGGTAAAAAAGGTGAAGAGGGGAATTTCAAAATTGAACTTGAACTTTTTGCTGATGTGGGTCTAGTGGGGCTTCCTAATGCTGGGAAGTCATCTCTCCTTAATGCTATTACAAATGCAAATGCAAAAATTGGTAGTTATCAATTTACAACTCTCGATCCAAATCTTGGGGACTTTTATGGATTTACTATTGCTGATATTCCTGGGCTCATCGAAGGAGCGTGTGATGGTAAAGGGCTTGGAATAAAATTCTTAAAGCACATAAAGAGGACTAAAATGCTCGCGCATTTAGTATCGCTTGAAAATGAGAATCCAATGAAAGTATATAAGCAGATTCGCAAAGAATTAGGTAGTTATGATAAAAGTCTTTTAGGAAAAAAAGAGGTGATCATACTTACAAAAACCGATGTGCTTGATTTAAGTAAAAAGACAGATCAAAAGAAATTAGAAAAAATAAAAAGTGATTTTGAAAAGACAGGTAACCCAGTTTTTACTTTGTCTTTATATGATGATAAATCTATTAAGAAATTAATGGATGACCTTGTAAAATTGTTGAGAAAATAATAGAAAGGAGTATAATGGTAATATGAAAAAAATAACCATATTTAGTCTTATTTTATTAGGGTTTGTTTTTTATCCATCTTTAATTAAAGCAGATGTTATTTTGCCTGGCACTCATAATGTAGATAGGTGTGTGAAAATAAATAGTTGGGATTATTCAAAAGTATTACTTCTTGGTGTGGTTACTGGCCCAATGAAAGATGGAAATTATAATTTTAATATAAAAGAAAATGAATGCATCTCGATTGGCTATAAATTCAATCGACTAGATGTTTATCTTGTGGACCCTCTCAGTAGTTCTAATATCCCAGATCCTGATAATTTGATTTATAAAAATTTAGAAGTTTATGGTGGGGCGGTAGAAGATAAAAATCCTCTTATTAAGGAGACAATTGAATATACTTTAGTTCCAGTCGGCTCAAGTTATAATTTAGAAAAGACAAAGATAATTTCAGAATACAATAACGGTAAACCATCTGATGTTAAAATTTTATCTAATCCTAATAAAAAAGAACAAGTTAAAGAAAATGTTAAAAAAGAAATTAATCCTATTTCTGATAAAGAAGTAGAAAAAGATAATAATACTAATTTGGGTGATAACCAAATGTCCGATTTTCAGAAAAATATAATAAAAAAGAGTCTTTGGTTAAAGATAAAATGTTTCTTTGGCTTTAATAAAAACTGCTAATGATTTATGAAGTTTTATTCTTATATGCTTTATTTGCGACAATACTTACAGAATTGTTGGTTCTCCTTTTGATTTTCAGATATAAATATAAAAATTCTAATAATACAGATATAATATTTGCTAGTGTGGTTTCTTCGGGTCTCACATTACCTTATTTTTGGTTTGTTCTTCCTACTTTTATACCAGATAGAATGACATATATAATCATAGGTGAAGCATCTATTATTTTGATTGAAGCATTTATTTATTTTCATTTATTAAAATTAAAATTTTCACAAGCACTTGTTATTTCATTTATTGCTAATGCTACATCAATTTTGGTGGGATTAATTATTTTTTAAATCATGGAAAATATTAAATTATCCAAAAGAAGTATTGTTTCAAATCTATTTGTGTATGGATCTACTCATGCGATAGTGGATGCTGTCTGTGCTGGTGTTGTTTTTAGTATTTTAAAAGATGAAATTGTAGATGCATCTTCGTTTTTTATTTTAGTTGTTTTGTATAATGTTTTAGCATTTGGACTTCAATTTATTTTTGGTTTTATTTCTGATTATTTTAAATCCCCAAGATTAATAACTCTTATAGGGTCTATTTTTACAATAATTTCTGCTCTAATATTTACAATTTTACCTGTTCTTGCAATTATTTTTGCTGGTCTCGGCAATGCCCTATTTCATGTTGGAGGGGGAAGTATAAGCCTTAATTTAACTCCAAAGAAAGCAAGAGCTCCTGGTATTTATGTTGCTCCTGGTGCACTAGGGCTTCTTGTAGGGACATTGCTCGGCAAAGGTGGGCAATTTATCATTTGGCCGTTTATCCTAGGGTTAATTATTTTTAGTATTTTGATGTTTATTATTAAAAAACCAGAAATGAATTATGAAAGGGAAGATAATAAAAAACAAAAATTTAATTATTTTGAGATTATTTTATTTTTAATATTTTTATCAATAACTATTCGTTCTCTTGTGGGGATGGTGCTTGTTTTCCCTTGGAAAACAGATATTAATCTTTTGATAATTTTAACTATTGCTGTTGTTTTAGGGAAAGCACTAGGTGGTATTTTGGCTGACAGGTTTGGCTGGATAAAGATAGCTGTAGGAGCTCTTATTTTATCCATCCCATTTTTAATATTTGGAGCAAACATACCAATCCTAGCTATTGTGGGGATGTTTTTATTTAATATAACAATGCCGATAACTTTAGTTGCAATCTCTAACATAATGCCAGGGCGCCCTGGTTTTGCTTTTGGGGTGACGTGCCTTGCTCTGATTTTAGGAGCATTACCTTCATTTTTTCCAATTAAACAAATTCTTTCGGGTAATATATTTATATTTGGGATTATAATTATTTCAGCCTTGTCTCTATATTTTGGATTGCGTTTGTATTATAATAAGTTCATTAATTAAAAATAAATTAAATATTTATGAAAAAAATATTAACAATTGTTTCTGTTTTCGGGTTATTATTATCGAATAATGTTAATGCGGATATCATAAGTCCTTCGTTTGGGGACTCGGGGTTTTTGTTAGACAGAATCATAAGATTGTTACCGATACTAATTATTGTTATTGTTGTTTTTGTGATATCTTTTATCATTGTTTTTATTATGAGAAAAATTAAAAAGCTTATAAATAAGAGAAAAGGTATTATTGAGTAATAGTAAACAAACTTGTAAAATTGTTGAGAAAATAATATAGTATGTGAGTAGTTAACATGCCCTGTTATGCTGTTTTGGTAAATCTAAAGCTTACATGATAG
>CAZUAA010000029.1:0-5133 GCA_964618365.1 uncultured Candidatus Saccharibacteria bacterium
TATGTTGAAAGACCAAATACTGATTTAGTAGTTGATTCTGACTTACTGCTCCGTGGGTAGGGATCGAACCTACGACCAATCGCTTACATTTATCCTTAAATTACTAAAAGGGATGGACTATATCATATCCATATTTCTTTTAAAAAAGAAACTTAGGACCAAGGCGCTTCCGCTCCGATATATATCGGAGAGTACTCCCCGAAGGGATAGTCTCTACACCTTCTCTAATTTTAATTAGAGCTTGGCTCGGGATTACCCATGTAGGGCTTCCCCGAATTCACCTCGTTTACAATCTACTTTTCAATAGAAAGCTGCGTTAATTATCGAACACAGGCGACCGCTCTACCGCTGAGCTACCACGGAATGTGTATCCTATGGTAGCTCAGCGGAACCGCTGGTCACGAATAATTTTCTGCTGGAAATTTTCTTGACCCCGGCTCGGCACCTTCGTGCCTTGCGCCCTTGAAAAGCTAAATGCTTTTCAACTACCACGGAATGTTTATTCGATTTTCAAACAATCATCTATATAAAATAGATAAACATATACTATCAAAATTTACCAAAAAATGCAAAACTAAAACCCCTCATCTAGAGGGGTTTTAGTAATATATCAAATCAGACAAATCAAAATAAATTAGTGTATAGGAGTACTTGTAGGATCTCTATGTGGATTACTCTTTACTATCATTCTTGCAATTATGATAATAGCAAGAATAAGTATTACTGCGAGTATCCATTGCCACACAGAACTAGGCATAAAGCCACCTGATCCACGTAATGACAATGCGGTAAGATTGCTACCATTACCATAATCTCCTGTATAACAATAAGCTTGGTCACCATAGTATCCATATGAATCTGCCGCAGAAGCACCAAGTACATTTGTTCTCTCTCTTACTCCTGCTACATTGTTTGTATCATTCGTATTACTTTTTACAGCGACATCTTTTGTGATTGAAGTTGTTTTATTTGTAGAAGAAGTTGTACTTTTTGCAGTAGAAGAAGTTCCTGAGGAATTTGAGCTAGTACCATAATAATAATTATTTACAACTGGTGTTGTGCTTCCATTATTTACAGTAGGATAAGCTACTTGCTGATAAGGCTGCGCTACTGCTCCACCCCCATAATAATATCCGTTCTCATATTGTGGAGTAGGTTCTACTCTTTTATATGTAACAGCAGGTTTGTATGCAGTAACTGGTGTACCATTATAATACATATACTCTGTTGCAGTCATAGCTCTCACAGGATAAGTAGGTGTTGAACCATAAACATTATAATAAGCTTGTGCACTTCCGACGCCAAATAAGGCAAAAAATCCGAAGACAAATGAAAGTGCTATTAAATTTTTTGATATATTTTTCATACTGGTATTATAGCATATTAGACCCCCTTTTGTCAATACCCCTACCCCTATTATTAATATAACCATTTTAGGCCTAAAAATAAGGCTTTTTGGATGAAAAATATAAAATGGATTTAAATTTTTAAGTTTTATTCATAATCTGCTATAATCCAAATTATGAGTAAAACAACAAAAAAAGTAAGACTTGAAAACCATGTAATCCCCTCAAAATACAAAATAGAAATAAAGCCAGATATGGATGCCTTTGTATTTTCAGGCAAAGAGATCATAAAAATAAATATAGATAAAAATATTAAAGAAATAACTCTCCATAGTAAAGATTTAGATATAGAAACAGTAAAAATAATCGGCAAAGGAAAAGACAATGAGCAATTCGCGCATAAAATTTCTTATAACATAAAAAACGAAACAGCAACTTTCTATTTCAAAAAAGAAATAAAGAAAGGTTCTTATGAGCTTAGTGTTGTTTTCTCTGGAATTATTTCGGATACATTAAGAGGTTTCTATAAAAGTAAATACCATTTAAATGGCGAGGAAAAACATATAGCCACTACTCAATTTGAAGCCACAGACGCGCGTCGTGCTTTCCCCTGCTTTGATGAGCCAGCTCACAAGGCTACATTTGAAGTATCCTTTATTGTTAAAGATAATTATGAGGTTATATCAAATACATTACCCATAAGTATAGACAAGCATGAATCTGGATTAAAGATAATAAACTTTTCTGAAACCCCTAAAATGTCCACATACCTGCTTGCTTTTATAATTGGTGAATTTGAATACATAGAAGGATGGACTAAAGATAAAATAAATGTGAGAATTTTTACTACAAAAGGCAAAAAGCACCAAGCAAAGTTTGCACTCGATGTGGCTATTAAATCATTGGAATTTTATAATGAATATTTTGATATACCCTACCCTATGCCAAATCTAGATCTTATAACGATACAAGACTTCGAACCCGCTGGAATGGAAAACTGGGGAGCTATAACATTTAGAGAATCTTCACTTTTAATCGATAAAGAAAATTCATCTCTTACAAACAAACAATGGGTTGCTACTACAATTGCTCATGAGATAGCTCATCAATGGTTTGGTAACCTAGTCACGATGCACTGGTGGACAGACCTATGGCTCAATGAAGGATTTGCGTCATATATGGAAAAGGTTTGTACTAATCATTTATTCCCACACTGGCATGTTTGGGATTTATATTTATCAAACGGAAGATATAGAAATGCTATAGAAATTGATTCACTTAAAACTTCTCATCCAATAGAAGTAGAACTCAATCATCCAAATGAAATAAATGAAACATTCGACATGGTTTCTTATGAAAAAGGAACAGCTATGGTAAGAATGATTGCTCATTATATAGGTGAAAGATCTTTTAGAAAAGGACTCAGATATTATTTAAAAAAGCATAGTTAAGAACACCAAAACTAATGATCTTTGGGATGCCTTTGAAAAGGCTAGTGGTAAACCAGTAAAAAAAACTATGAGATCCTGGACCAGCCAGATGGGCTTCCCTATCATATCTATTACAAGTAATGGAAATATTATAAAGTTTGAACAAGAAAAATTTTTCTCAAGTAGAATCACCAGAAAAAGAAATAAAACAAAACATATATGGCAAATACCATTAGCCTACAAATCAAATAACAAAGAAAAAAATATCTTAATAGATAAAAAACTGATACAAATTAAGAACGAATCCATAGGTAAAATAAATTGTAACGAAATTTCATTCTTAAAAGTTCTATACAACGACAAAACATTAGCAGAAATTAAAAAAGAAATTGGAGAAGGAAGATTAAGCACAGTAGATAAACTGGGAATTATTCGTGATGTTTTTGCTTTAGCTGAGGGTGGTTATATAAAAACAAGTACTGCTCTAGAGACAGCCCTGTTTTTTGTGAATGAAAAAGAATATATAATCTGGGATGAAATATCATTTGGTATAAATAAAATATATAACATAATTGCTGAAAAAAATTTTGTAGATTTATACAAAAAATATGTATCTAAACTTTATGGAGAAATAATAAAAAATATTAACTTCCATAAAAATAAAGACGAAAAAAGTACAGATACCCTACTTAGAAGCTTGATCATTTCCAAGGCTGCTTTTGCAGAAAATAAAGAAATAATAAAAGAGGCAAAACAGATTTTTAAAGATAGGGCAATAAGACCGATAGATCCAGATATAAAAAGTGTAATTTATGGAATTGTGGCTTCAAATGGTAATAGTAAGGATTGGCAGGAGTTTAAAAGAATATATAAAGAAGAAAAATTGGAAGAAGAAAAAGAAAGAATTGCTAGAGCTATGGCTTCTTTTAAAGATAAAATCCTAATAAAAAAGACATTGGATTTTGCAATCTCAAAAGAAATTCGAGACAATTTCGCTCCATATTTCATAGCTACTGTTTGGCATAACAAAAAAGCCCAAAATATTGTTTGGAATTTTATGAAAGAAAACTGGAATTTAATCCTAAAAAGATATGGGGAAAATGGTTTATTACTTTCTAAATTATTATATATTTTGGGAAACCACACTAAGTTGGAGGATTTAAAAGATGCTAAAAAATTCTTTAGTAAAAATGTAGCCCCTGGAGCAGAAAGGACACTCGAGCAAGTATACGAAAAGATAGAATCAAACATCGCTTGGATAAAAGATGATATGAAAGATATAGAAAATTGGCTTAATAAAAATTATTAATCATAAAAAATTTCTAATGAGATGAGGAAGATCCATAGATTTATAACAAAATACAATAGAAAAGATGAGTATCTTTATGTAGAAGACAAAGATGCTTTGCACCAGTGGAAAAATGTTCTAAAATTAAACATTGGTGAAGAGATAATAATAACAAATGAAGACCAAAAAGAATTTTTAGTAAAAATAAATGAATTAACAAGAGAAAAAGCTACTCTCCAAATAATAAAAGAAAAAATAAATAAAAGTGAGCCTGAAAAACAAGTTCATCTGTATTTGGCAATACTCAAAAAAGAAAATTTTGAATTAGCGCTTGAAAAAGCGACAGAAATCGGGGTAAAAAGTATCACTCCAATAATCACAGAAAGAACAATTAAAACAGGATTAAATATCGATAGACTTAAAAGAATAGCCAAAGAAGCATCTGAACTTTCAGGGAGAAGTACAACCCCAGAAATAAATGAAATTACAAAATTTGAAAAGGCTATAGAAATTTCAAAAGGAGAAAAAATAATTTTTGATATTGATGGAAAAAAGATAGAAGACAAAAATAATCAAGAAATCTCAATTTTTGTTGGTCCCGAAGGAGGATGGACAGAAAATGAAATAAATTTAGCAAAAGAAAAAGGCACCCGTGTCGCCTCTGTTTCCCCCCTTACACTCCGTGGTGAAACCGCCGCAATAATAGCGAGCTATACAGTGTTAAATTAAAAAATTTTAATGTATAAAACTTTTGCGATGAATAGGTGTTTGTCCATGTTTTTTGATAGCTTCATAATGTGCTTTAGTACCATAGCCCATATGTTTATCAAATCCATATTGGGGGTACTTTTTAGCGAAAGTTTCCATAACTTTATCTCGCGTTACTTTCGCCACAATAGAAGCCAAAGAAATAACAGGGTGAAGCTCGTCCCCTTTTATAATCGTCTCTTGATTTACAAATTCTTTTGGTGCATGTAGCCCGCCATCAAGAAAGATACTAAATTTCGCAAAAAAATTCTTTTTCTCGGGTCCTCGGACGAGGGGGACGGGAGCCGGTGCCAGACCACTC
>CAZUAA010000030.1:0-4928 GCA_964618365.1 uncultured Candidatus Saccharibacteria bacterium
TAATAAAAAAATTCTTAAGTGAAGTCAAAAATAAGCCTATTTTAATGGCTCTTTTAGTTCAAAAGGAAGTAGGGGAAAGAATTGTTAGTAGAAACGGAAAGGAAAGCATTTTGTCTTTGAGTGTAAAGGTTTATGGGGATCCTAGATATATTATGAAGGTTTCAAAGAAATATTTTTCCCCAGCCCCAAAGGTAGATTCGGCTATAATCCTCATAGATAACATCTCTAATAAAAATTTCAAAAATAATAATGAGGAAAAAACCTTTTTTGATCTAGTGCATGCTGGATTTAGCCACAAAAGAAAAATATTTATAAAAAATATAGAAAACCTGGGTTATAAAAAAGAGGAAATTGGAAAAATGTTTGAAATATTAAAAATTGATAAAAAAACAAGAGCAGAAGATGTCCTTTTTATTAAATGGATAGAGATGAAAGATTTTTTAATAAAAGAAAACTAGAGTTTTTCATAAATAAGTTATATAATATAATTATAAATGAATAAAAATTTTCTTCCAAGTAAACAATTTATTTCAAGAATAGTGAGTATCACTGTTATTGTTGTAGTTATTTTCGGAGGATATAAACTTTTTGGAATAATAAGTAATAAAATAAAAAATAGAAGTGACAAAGAAGTTGCTGTCACCATAAAGAAATCTGTCCAAAAAGATAGTAACGACAACGGTATTCCTGACTGGGAGGAATCTCTTTGGGGTCTTAATCCAAATAAAAATGGTGAAGAAAATAAAGAATTTATTATATCAAAAAGGAAAGCAATAAATCCAAATTTTGATTCTACTTCAGAAGAATTAAGAAATCAGACGGAAACAGACAACATTTCAAAATTATTTTTTTCGGTAATTATGTCTTTGAGTGAGGATGGTGAAATAGATGATGATACTTTAAATTTAATTTCGCAAGAAATTGGACAGAGGGTGGAATCTGAAGAACTAAAAGATATTTATGTGGAAGGGATGTTAAATATAATTGCAGATTCAGAAACAGCAAAAAGTGATTATTATAACCAAATGAAATCTTTGGTTGAAAAATATGAAGAAAGTGGAATTGGGGAAGAGCTTAGTGTGCTTTCACAGGGATTAGTTTTTGAAGATTTGCAATCACTCTATGTTGTGAAAATGATAGGAGAAGCATATAGAAAATTTGGAGAAGACGCTATTTCTATTTCTGTTCCTAAATCTTTATCCCAAAACCATCTAAAATTGGTAAATAATTATGAAAAAACCGGCCAATCAATAGAATCTTTATCAGCAGTCTTAAACGATCCGATAGTTGGAATAAGAGGACTATTAAATTACAAAAAATATAGTGACGAATTGGTGAAAAACTTGGAATTTATAGGAGACAATTTATAATATAAGTGATATAATATTTCAGTATGATAAATAAAAACAAAACGAGTATAATGATAATTCTTGGCATTGTTTTATTTTTGTCTCTTTTTGTAAATGTAAATGCGGAAACTAAATTAAATTGGGAAAATCCAAATTCAACAGGACAAAGCAATCCTTATCGTTTTAAATTTACTGATGTTGTTAATTCCCAAACGATGGTACAGGTAGTAGGGTGCACTGGCGTTGTAAATAAAGTATCTGAAGCAATAATGGGCCTATTCCAGAGTGATGCATTTAAGGAACAGGTAGAAGAAAAAGCGGAAGAAGTATTTAGAAAATATTGTGCAACACTAAAAATTTCAGCTGGAACAGCAGCAGGAGGTGCACCAATGGTAGATATAAATGATGGTGTATTGACTGAGGAAATGCAATGTATGTTACTAGAAACAGCAGATGAAAAAACACAAAAACAATTAATAAAAAGTTACAAACAACAAAAACAAGAAAATTTTAGAGAAGAATGTTTAAATGGTATTGCTATAACATTAGCAAAAAACCAACTAACATCAATGACCAGAAGCACGATGAATTGGGTAGCAACAGGATTTGGAGGGGATCCAATGTATGTTAGAAATATGCAATCTTTCATTGGAAGTCTAGAAGATAGAATAGTAAATGAAGAATTAGAACTTTTACAAAACGCAGATCCAAATGCATATCCTTATAGTAGAGACTTCGCTAGAGGATACTATAATTCATACACTTCGGAAAAGAATTTTAAAGATTCAATGTCTCAAACTTTAACTAGGCATTTCACAGATGGAAAAACAATTGAAGATTATACTTATGACTTTTCTGCTGGAGGATGGGAAGCGTGGCTTGGTCTTACCCAAGAATCACAAAACAATCCTATCGGATATGCAATAGAAACAAGCAATCATATATCGAGTAGACAACAAGAAGAGGTTGAGAATACAAAACAAGAGCTCGTTCAGGGTAATGGAATATTTAATCAGAAAAAATGTGTAGAATACAAAATATTACCTAAATATCATTTTGAAACAGGTCAAATGACAACAGAAGAAAAGGAACACACTGCAGAAAATTGTGTAAAATGGGAAAATATTTCTCCAGGTAGTGTCATCCAAGATAAAATCAGTACTTATATAAACTCTCCAGAAAGACAACTCGAACTTGCGGACACAATAAACGAGGGATTAAATGCATTATTTTCTGCTTTAATAGATAAGTATAGACAAAGTGGATTAACGGGAATTGGCTCTAGTCTTGGTACTGACTATGCCGATTATTCTGGAGGATATGGATCAAATAGTTCAAAATACTCAGTTGGTAGCGGATTAACTGATATAGGAGTAGATAGTGCAGGATATAATAGACCATTCAATCTAATAACAGATTTAGGAAATACATATATAAGATCAAAAACAACAGAAATAGGAAAATGGGATGCTTCCAATAATATATTAAAAGATGCAAATGGGGTTGCAATAAAAGATGAAAAAAACAAAAATATAAAAATATTTGAAGGAAGTGGTACTTACGATACAACAACAAAGACATACACGGGTACGCCAAATCTATATTACACAGTTACAACAGCTGGCAAAACAAAATTATTTAATTACGGTTCCAGTAACTGGGAAGTGGGAGATAGGGCCTTCTGGGATGGAGAAAAGTGGCAAAACTGGAAGAAAAAGACTAGTAATAAAATTGATCTTCCAATAGAAAAAAGAGGGGTTATACAAATACAAGAAGATTATATAGTTGCATCAAGAGAACTTTTAACAGTCCTACCAGGTGTAATGCCTAGAATAGGAGAGCTGGATTACTGCATACCAGGGCCAAACCCAAACTGGGAGGCTTACTCCATGGATACATATGATAAATACACAGATATTGTAAATAATATTACAACAAGATTTGTCACAGGTAAAAATTTTCTACAAAGTAATCGTTCTTGGATAATAAAACCAGAAAAAAACTCTAAACAATATTTAGAATACTTTGATTTGTTTACCGATTCTGGCTTATGGGATGATGTTGAAAATACATATTTTTGGACAAGAATAATGGGAGAAGATCCACTTCAAACATTACATTCGTTTTGGGGAGGAAGTGAAATAGAAAGGGCCAATTCATTAATCCTTAGTGTTAAAAAAGAAGTTCTAAACAGTTTAGATGCCACAAAAAAACAATACAAAAATTATATTGAAGAAAATTATGGCCCTAAAAGTCCAATGCAAACAGAGTACACAGAAAATGAAAAAACTCTTTTTAAAAGTAAAAATCCTGCATATCTAGGAATGGTAAAAGAAGGTCTTAATATAACAAAAAATATTGTCTCATATGATGAACAAATAGACGGAGAAACAAAAACATATCAAAATGAAATAATAAATCTTGATTCAAATATATACCAGTTGAATCTTATAAAGAAAAGAGTGAACGAAATAATAAGTGATGCTCAAAAAAGAAGAGATGAAAATAGAGAATTAATACTCAAAGAAATACAAGAAGTTAATAATGTTTCTAGAGTAGAAGCTGAGAAGATATATGCAGAATGTTCCGAACAAGAAAAAGTTATGTATCTTGAGGCAGACGACATAATAGGTATAAGCTCAGAAAGAGACAGGTGTACCGATGGATTAGACAACGACCTTGATGGATACATAGATCAAAACGACATTGATTGTAATGGATCAGGAAATAAAGAGACTGGAAGATCAAGATCAAGTGGGGCTTGGAATCCAAACACAATAGGAGTAGGACTTGAAAATGAATATAAAGAAGAACAAGATGAAAATGAAAAAGATATCTTAGAAGTAAGAATAATAGAATAATTAATATGGAAAATAAACCTAAAAAAAGTAGAGCATTCCTTATAACATTTATACTAGTACTTATAATACTTTTAGTGGGTTATTTATTGTTGAAAAATAAAGATGGAATATTTAAAATCAATAACGGAGAAAAAGCAAACAAAGAATTTGAATCCTTAACCGAGACAAAAGAAATAAAAGATTTGGGTTACATAGACGTAGATGCAACAAATGAATGTATCTCTATTTCGGTAATTGCAGGAGAGGATGTATTTAAAGGTGAAGCCGTATATGTATCTAAAATAGCTCAAAGTGGTGAACCGATCGTGATGAAAGCTATCGCAAACGATGAGACAAAATCTAGGGTCGTAGGAGTAGCAATGACAAATATCCTAACAGGGACAAATGGTATGATTGCAAACAATTGTATTGTGACAGGATTAAACACAGATAGAAATGAGGGAACTGTATGGAAAATAGGTGACAATCTTTATCTAAGCGACACAACACCAGGAGCACTTACTAAAAATGCTCCATCAAATAAGATAATAATTGGATCAGTGAAAACGATAAGTGCAATAGATGGTTCTATTAAAGTAGGTGGAGCTGGAACAAATGTTTTTGACATATCAGAAGCCATACAAGAAGCAGGAATAAACACAAAACAAGGTATTAATTATGCAATAGATAAATTGAAGCAGCTTTTTGGAAATATATTTGGATATGAATACGGGGGAGG
>CAZUAA010000031.1:0-3138 GCA_964618365.1 uncultured Candidatus Saccharibacteria bacterium
AGGACATGAAGGTAAAAATCCATTGCCTATTAGAAATTTTGCATTACTGATAAATAAATGTGTTTTTTCTGACAAAGGTAAAATTATTAGTTGTACAAAAGTACCATTACAAAGTGCTTGTATAGAATGTGACAAAAAATATAGAAGAGGAAGAATAGAAGCCTCAAGAGATATTTTTAAAGATTTTTCAAATGAAGATATTTATTTGTATTATATTAAAAATTATGGTTCTTTTAAAAAGTGCTCAGTTTGTAAAAAAAATCTCAAACCAAGAGAATTTGGTATTTCAAAAAGTATGGAAACAGGTTTACATAATCAATGTTTAAAGTGTTCAAAAGAATATTCTGAAGCAGTTGGGAATAGATGGATTGTTTACTCGCCACAAGGAAGAAATCAGGTTAGAATAACCAAAGATAATATAATAAAAGATCCTTCAAAAGATCATATATGGTCATTATCTAAAGGCGGATCAGATAATAATGAAAATATAGTTTTTATGGGAAGAGGACCAAATTCTTCTAAATCAAATTCTATACCTATTGAAATAAAGAAACCAAAAGATCTCAAAAAAACAATGATCTCAAAAAGATATTGGTCCATCTTAGATGAAGCCATAAAAGATTCTTGGAATATAGAAAAATTAGATAGAGCTCTTTCAAAAGCAGTTAATGATTTAATAAGAAGAAAATCTAAAATGACAGATATCGAATTAACTAAATTTTTTGAGAATGAAAAAAGAGAAAATAATACTAAACATGATATACAGCGAGCCGTTAAAAAATTTAGAGAGTATTGTAAAAATAGTAAATCATTAAACTTTTAATCTTTCTTTGATTATTTTAATAGCCTCTTTATTTTTGTCAATTAGAACAACACCTCTCTTTAATTCGAGAGCAGCTGCCCCTGTTGTACCACTACCAGCTACAGGGTCTAATACCATTCCACCTGATTTACAACCAATTTCAATTAACCTTTTTAATAATTCAATAGGTTTTTGTGTTGGGTATAATCTCTTGTCCTGTTCATTTCTCGTTATATAAGCAATATCTGTCCATAAATTAGATAATGGTTTTCCTTTGCATTCATGTTTGTAAAGTTTCTTATATAATCTAGGTGGTTTACCATTAGTCGGTTTACCAAAATGAATTTTATTTTCTTTTATTAATTTTAACATTTCTTCTTTATTTTTTTTCCAACCATAAAGATTTTCATAAGATATTCCATTATGTTCAATACTGTATTTATGACCACTTCGCGTTTTGTCATGCACAAGAGATCCTAATGCGTATAAACCAACATCGTCTTTATTCCTATATGAGTTTTCAAAATAAAATTCATTTAATGGTTCATATACTAATTTAAAATAAGATTTTTCTTCACTAGCTTTAAAAATTATATCAATAACAGATCCTAATTTATTTTTGACAGTATTTTTACCATGCGCTTTTTTCCAAAATATTGGCTCAACTTTTTTAAAATGTTTTTGAAGTATTTTTTGTGGTGTTGCAGATAATTCCGCACTTATATGAAAAAATAAATTCCCATCTTTGTGTAAAGTTTTTTTTAGTTTTGAGATAAGGCTATCTAACCATTTTTCATAAGAATCACCATTCCATTTATCAGTAAATTCTATTTCTTCTGATGTTGCTTGGTATTTAAAATCTCTACCGGTATCAAAAGGTGGGTCTAAATAAATCATATCAAATTTGAGGTCAGTTTCTTGATCTAATATACCTAAAGAGTCACCGTGGTAAATTTTTACATTCTTCTCCTTGTTATAGAATTTACTTATTTTATTATTTTGATTTGTGGAAATATTTTTTAAATTTTTATATCCTTTTTCTTCATCATTAATTTCATTATTTGGGTTTCTAATAATTTTTTCTACAATACCCCTAATTTCTACTTCTGTTCTGTAAAATGGTAAAAAGTTTTGATTTGCTGGCTGTAATCTTATCCTCTTTTTCTCATGATAAATTCTTTTTAAAGTAGTCTGATTATCGTCAATAATAGCAACAACCATTTTGCCATCATCAGCAGTATTTTGTTGTCTAATAATAACAATATCTCCATCAAAAACTCCATCATCTATCATACTGTCTCCAACAGCTTTAAGTGCGTAACATTTTTCTGGGGATTTTATTTCATTTTTTAGTAAATTTATATAACCACTAAATTCTTCTATAGCTTCATTTGCTGGACCAGCAGCAATTGTACCTAAAAGAGGTATTTTAATATAATTCTCTACTTTTTTCTTAGGAGTTATACTCCGTGAAATATTTTGGGTTTTAGAAATGTAGCCTTTTTCTTTTAGGGAATCGATATGTTCATGAACAGTTGAAATAGCTTTTAGTTTTAATTTCTTGCGAACCTCTTCAATAGTTGGAGATATATTGTTTTTAGCAATGTAGGCGTTAATAAAGTCGAAGACCTCTTTTTGTTTTTTTGTGAGAGTTTGCATATTGTTTTAATTTTTATTATAATTCTATTATAACCGAACAAATACCGAAAGTAAAAGCGGTTATCCACAATTAATAAACCAGGACGGGTACTTGCTTAAACACTAACATGATAACAAAAGAAGAAATTCAAGCAAAAGCACAAGAATTTGAAATCCATCCTACCAATGTCGAACGTGATTATGTTTTTGGTTGGTTCTTGTTTGGTCTTTTTACTGCCAGTGCAATTAAGGATGAGATATTTCTTAAGGGTGGAAACGCTCTTCGAAAGGGCTATTTTCAAAATACTAGATTTTCCTCAGATCTAGATTTTGGAATTGAGGGTGATATTGACCAGAGGGTACTACTTTCTGAAGTTAATAAAGTATGTGATTTTATTCACGAAAAAAATGGTGTTACTTTTCTTAATTCAGATAATAAAATTGAGGAAAAGTTTTTAGCTTCTGAAGCACCAATTCCCGGACTTAAGGTTTATGAAGTTAGGATTTATTTTAAAGATTTTAACGGAGGGTCTGATTCTATGAAGGTTAGGATTTCTATGGATGTTACAAGGTTTTAAAATTCATCGTTCTTACCAGTTGATAATATTGCTATAATATTTTTATTAATTAAAGCTTGGAGTAAACGAACAAGTTCGTTTAACAAATCTTTTTTATCCCACTGTTTTAATACTGATGTT
>CAZUAA010000031.1:3148-3969 GCA_964618365.1 uncultured Candidatus Saccharibacteria bacterium
GCCCATACAGAGTCTGGATCTTATACATCCATATTCTGACTCCACAGAAGTAGTTTGTCAGATACGTTGCATGAAGTTAGAAGAAATTATTGCAACAAAATTAAAGTGCCTTATGCAGAGACAACATGCTCCAGACTTGTTCGATTATGTTTATTCAGTACGTTTATTAGGTGGTTCATTAAATAAAGAAGAAGTCGTTGAAGCGTTGGTGAGAAAAACTATTTTTTCTAGAAACCCTCATACTCTGAAAGAAATATTAAGCACTACAGCTTTTGATTATTTTCGATTATTTTGGGATAAAGGAATAGTTTGCGCCAAACAAATAATTATAGATGTTGAAGAAGCTATCAGTACATTTGTTGCTGATCTGGATGAGCTTTTTAGTATTTATCCTGATAATGGCTATGCAAGATTTGTGTATTTTCCGGCAGAAATGAGGGTTAAGGTTATGAAAGCCGGTAGAGATAAAACCTTACTTAGGGTCGTCTACAATAATGCCGAAAGAATGATTGAGCCTTATTCTTTAAAATATCTTGAGAAAAAGAGTGGCGAGGAAAAGGAATATTTCTATGTGTTTAATAAATCCGGAGGAAATAGTGTGCCTGGAATTAGATCACTGGTTTCATCAGGTTTTCAATCATTAGAAAACACAGAAGAAAATTTTATTCCACAATATCAGATTGAACTTTCTAAGGCAGGAGAAATTCCCGAGAATCCGTATTTATTTGATCCAAATAGGCCAGTTAAAGCACCACGACTAAGAATTGTTAAAAGTGTGTTTAGCGTCAAGACAAGGCAAAATAGAAGTTCATTTAGTGGTG
>CAZUAA010000031.1:3979-4675 GCA_964618365.1 uncultured Candidatus Saccharibacteria bacterium
ACCAAAAATAAACAAGATTCTATAATTGGTTCACACAAGTCAAAAGGAAATAATTATTATAAATGCCCCGGAAGATTTGGTGTATATCTTGGGGTACATTATTAATTTTTTTGGAATTTCTTTACGGATCGATATATGCCAAAAAAATAGTTTGGCCCTTTTTATAAACTCGAAATTTAGTGGTAGAATAGATTTATGAAAAAAATATTTATAACCATAATTGTTATTATTTTATTTGGTGTAGGATATTACTTCATATCTCCATTTTTTATAAATAAAATAGTCAACGAAACTTTACCCACTGTACAAAATACGGAAGATACTAGTGTCGAAGTTATAAAACAAGGTCAGTTTACTGGCTTTGATCAAATCCATACTGGATCTGGTACTGCAAGTGTCATATCGATTGGTGATAAAAACTATATTCGTTTTGAAGAAGATTTTGTGGTTGTTAATGGGCCTGATCTATATGTAGGCTTGGGACAAAACGGTAGTTATATAAAAGGTAGTGAAATTAGTGTGCTGAAGGGGAATGTGGGTTCTCAAAATTATGAATTGCCGGAAGGTGTATCTCCAGAGGAAGTCTGGATCTGGTGCAAAGCTTTTTCTGTACCTTTTGCTAAAGCGGCATTGCATACTACAAACACACAGAGTAACTAGAAAATAAATAATATGCCAGGCTCTCCATCAAACAAC
>CAZUAA010000032.1:0-1725 GCA_964618365.1 uncultured Candidatus Saccharibacteria bacterium
ATAGTATAAAAAAATTAGTTTGCGACCTATGCTTACATTGTAAAACAAAAATAAATACCTTGTCAACAAAGTAACAAGGTTTTATTTATTCGCTAATTCTTTTTCTTTTTCTTTATACTCTTTTACAAGAGCAAATTCCCTTCTAATGGGAATGAGTAAGGAATCCAATTCAGAAAGACTATTTACATATCCTTCCTGATATCTATCCTTTGCATAACCAACACTCCTCTCAATTTTATAACCGAACCACTCTTTTGGTGTTCTGTTACAAATAATAGACAGAGTTTCTGCCTGATCGGCAATTCCAATCATCATGGAATATGACACTGGATCGCCCGAGGTCCAAAGTTTTTCAACTCTTATTTCTTTAATCTTTCCACTCTTAAGAGTATCAAGAACTAAAATCGAAAAATCATTTTTATAACTTTTCATTTCATTTATAAGAGTAACAAAAACTTTCTTCATTTCAATCTTTTCTTCATCTGAAGCAAGATCCTTTTTAGGATCATTACTTTTTGAAAAAGAAAACAAAGAAATGGAAACTAAGATAAAAAACAAAAATGTTTTCATACCACTCATAACATTTAATTAAGTATATTATATCATATTTAACAAAAAAGTAAATTACAACAAAAAAGAGACTGCTTTTCAGCAATCTCTTTTCATTATAGATATGTTTTTAATTTTTTTGTGCGTGATGTCTCACGCAACCTACAAATTGAACTTTCTTTGATTTGGCGTACCCTTTCAAAGGTCATTCCATGCTCTTCGGCGATCTGATGGATCGTTCGAGCATGATTATAGCCAATCCCAAAAAACTTTTTTAAGATTTCCTGATCTCTTTTTTTTAAAACTCCCAAAGAATTATTTATATCCTTTGCAAGAGACTCTTGGATAAGACCATTATCTGTAGGCAAAGAGTCATTTTTTAAAAGATCAAGGATGGTATTCTCTTCATCTTCAAAAAATGGAAGGTCAAGCCACATAGGCCAATCAAAAGCCCGAATAGTTTCTTCAACTTTATTTGAAGAAATATTCATTTTAAAAGCCAGTTCTGCTGGAATTGGTTCTCTTTCTAACTCTTGTGTGAGTAAGTCCCGAACCCTACCAATCTTCCAAAAAGAAGTAACTTGATTGGAGGGAACATTGGCTATCCTTGACTGCTCAGCAAGAGCATTTCGGATATACTGACGAATCCACAACACTGCATAAGAAATGAATTTGAAACCACGGGTTTCGTCAAATTTTGAAGCGGCTTTAATGAGCCCCATATTACCTTCGTTAATTAAATCAGACAAAGGCATACCTTGATATTGGTACTGCTTTGCTACAGAAACAACAAAACGAAGATTTGCAGTGACCAATTTTTTTAAAGCACTTTGGTCACCAAACTTTTTAATCCTAAAAGCCAGATTAGACTCTTCCTCCACTGTAATCAATGTATATTTATTAATATCACTTAAATAAACAGCTAAAGAGATACTAGCTCTAGAAGTAACTGATCTTCTAATGTGCATAAATTACCCCCTCCTGTGGGATTTTTTATTTTATATTATATTATTATTATAAATTATATTCTTATTTATAAATATAACATAATAAAATAGAAAGTCAAGCTAATTAAAATCCCGCTTATAACATTCTTCGCAAGCTATATTTTTATAATTCCAATCTTTTGGATAATAAGCCATAATTTTTTTCGCGCAATAGAAACAATTATATTGG
>CAZUAA010000032.1:1823-4119 GCA_964618365.1 uncultured Candidatus Saccharibacteria bacterium
AGCCGGTTTGAGGACATATAAGTGGCTGTGTACAGATATCTTCATTTACATCATTTATTGAATCAGGTAAATATTGTGTTTCCATACCCTCTATATGACTTTCGTCTAAATCTTCCCAATATCCATCCAATTTTAATATATCTTCCTTCTTAGTATCTGGAAAATAAGTATATGCTGTAGAAAAATTAAATGGTCCAGGTGACATAGAGTATGGAAAAAACTTGCCATATTCTCCACGATTCTTCATATCATTAATTATTTTCAATCTTACCTCTTCATATTCTTCTTTTGTGTATTGTTTATTTAAAATACAATATTTTTTCTTTTTTAAACCAACACATCCAAAACATTGATCACACTCAAGACATAAATCCAAATATTCCGAATTTCTAGATGGTGACCACAGACAATACTTTAACCCATATCCATTCACACAGGAAGAACAATTTCCAGAAAGTTCTAAATACCAACAACCATTTACGTCTATGCAGGATTTCAATTTTAAACCTCTGACATGATTATACACATCTTCTGAATCATTATTTACAAAACATCTATGACAATTTTTATTATTTATAAGAAAATTACCATCACAATCATATGACTTTAAATTAAAATTTTCACGATGTACTGCCTCATTTTTTACTATTTCATCAAATTTTGATTTTAAATCTTGTATTTCTTTGTATGAATCTAATTTATATTCTTTTAATTTCTCTTTATATTCCTCCTTGGTATATTGTATATTCTCAATACAAAAAGATTTTCCTCTTAAATTAAAACACATAAAACAATCCTGACAATTTCGACAATCAAATAAAAAATAAGAATCCACACAATCTTTTGAATTTCTTGAATAAAAAAGTTTGTAAGAATGATCACAATTGGAACAATCAAAACATCTTTCAGAATTAAAACAAACTGCCATATCTATAGAATTCTTTACTCTGACATTTCTATATGAATAAAGTAAATCTTCACATTCCTCCATAGACCGAGAAAGATAGCAATTTTTAGAATTCCAAACATCATCAGACCACTCGCAATTAACATTATTTGAAGCATTTTGATGAGGACGAGGAATTTTTTCTTGTAAATCTTTCACTTGATCAAAAAAAGATCTATTTGGATTATAATCTACTCCATAGTCCATCGCATCCCAAGCATCACTATACCACTCTTTAAAAGTATATATAGGATATCTTGTGTTATTAGGAAGCGTCATTATAATACTTTCTCCAGAAAAATCAGATTTTCCTTTTCTAAATTTACCAAAAAGCCAAAAAGATAAATGAAGTTTCGTTCTACAAAAGAAACACAGTGTGGGTAATTCTATACCAACCTTCTCATACATCAATAGTTCATTGTTATTTATATTAAAATTATTTCCACAATGTTCACAAAGTATATCCATAATATTAAGAAAATTTATATTTTATATCAATGGTTCTCCACCCTTTTCTTCTTTTTTGGTTTCTTGTTTTTCAGAAGATTCATTTTCATCTTCTTTGTCTTTTTTATTTCCAGTAATTGCTGCTTTTTCTTGAGCACTTCTTATGATTGTAGCTTCTTCTTCAGCAATCAATTTTTGAGCATCCCCTGCAGGAATAGCATACTTCTTACGGGATGCATCTATGACTTCTTGTCTATAAGGTGGATGAGTGGCCGGGAGAACACGAAGAGTCTCAGCTGAAAACGGATCATAACTCTCACCATCTATTGTCATTTTTACATAAAATTCCCCCACCCCTAGATTAATCATATCTTTGACATCAAAGATAGGAGCAAATTCTGGTTTTAACTTCACAGCATCATCTCCACCCACACGAAAAGAAATTATAGATCCGATATTTCCAAGTACCGCTTGCTGAACTTTTGGTAAAAGTTGCCCCACATACTGGTGAGCTACAATAAGATTGATACCGTATTTTCTAGCTTCTGATAAAATATTTTCAAAAGTATCTGTAACTATATTTTGAAACTCGTCCACATATAAATAAAAATCATGTCTATCTTTTGGTTCAAGTTTGGCACGAGCCATACCTGCTTGCTTGATCTTGGTAAGAAACATCGCTCCAAAGAAAGAAGAATTCTCTTCACCAATTTTTCCTTTTGAAAGATTAATTAGAAGAATTTTTTGATTATTCATAAGTTCTTCTATATCTATCTTGTTTTCTTTTTGTCCAAAGATATTGCGAAGCATCGGGTCAGAAAGGAATTGCCCCAGCTTGTTCACAAGCGGGATGATAGCATCAGTATCAAACTTTTCAGACCAGTCCGCGAATTCAATAGCCCA
>CAZUAA010000033.1:0-417 GCA_964618365.1 uncultured Candidatus Saccharibacteria bacterium
AGCTTTAATGTTTAATTTTTTATCAGCTTCTGCTTCATTTTTAGGACTCGCTGTCGTTATTATTTTTGGAAATATTATAGAAGGAGTATCTGTTTGGTTTATGCCAATTGCAGCTGGGGGATTCATCTATATAGCGGTAGCAGATCTTATTCCAGAACTTCACAAAACGAGAAATGTAAAACATTCGATAATTCAAATACTGATTATTTCTCTCGGTATAATTTCGATGTTGGCATTATTAATGCTTGAATAAAAAAAATAACAATAAATTAAATATAAGAAAAACCACTCACGGATAGAATAGAGTGGTTTTTCTTTAATCAATTCTTTAAAAAAGAAAAGATTATTTAACTGCGTCTTTAAGCGCTTTTGCTGCTCTAAATTTAGGTACCTTAGTTGCAGCGCCTTTTTCAGTCT
>CAZUAA010000033.1:640-3785 GCA_964618365.1 uncultured Candidatus Saccharibacteria bacterium
GAAACCATAACTTACTGAATAATTTCGACCGTTTGAAACGATCCCTAATAAAATAGGTATAATATTATTATATACCAAGGGGATTTTAATAACAAGTCTTTTTATGTTTGACATAATAAGTATTTGTATTATAAAAAACTCCCTTAAGGGAGTTTTTTATAATCTTGCGTATCCGGTAGTGAGTTTTAGAGAGGTGTAAACACAAATTTTATTTAAAAAATAAAACATCACTAAAATCTACTACCGGGCGTATTCTACGATACGATTTTCTCGAATCATTGTAACCTTAATTTCTCCAGGATAAGTGAGTTCTTGTTCTATCTTCTTGGCTATATCACGAGCCATTTCTTTAGCTTCTAGGTCTGTTACTTTATCTGGTGTAACAAATATCCTTATTTCACGATATCATATCGGCCGTTTGGACGATGACTGCTTCTATGGATTCATGAGGTGTGTCATCGTGGTGACTTTTCATAGCAGTGATAATCCTTGGGTCAGCCTTGAATTTCTGAAGTATTCTTATTCCTATATCTATATGTGTACCTTGGACTTCGTGATCAAGGGCTTTCCCTATATCATGTACAAGCGCTCCAGCTTTTGCTACTTGGACATCTGCTCCAAGCTCTTCTGCAAGCATTCCAGCGATGTGGGCCATTTCTATAGAGTGCTGAAGAACATTTTGCCCATATGAAGTTCTGAAATAAAGTCTTCCGACTATCGCAGTTATTCTTGGATCTAGATTAAATATTCCACATTCATAAACAGCCTGATCTCCTTTGTCTTTTATAATTTTATTTATATCCTCTTGTGCTTTTGCTACAACTTCTTCTATTTTTGCTGGCTGAATTCTGCCGTCTAGTATAAGGTTTTCAAGAGCAAGTCTCGCTACTTGCCTCCTTACGGGGTCAAACGAAGATATTACTATTGTTCCTGGTGTTTCATCTATTATAAGTTCAACTCCAGCTGATTTTTCAAATGCACGGATATTTCTACCTTCTTTACCAATTATCTTACCTTTAATTTCATCATTTGGTATGTTTATTGATGTGGTCATCATTTCGGAAGCAGTAGATGAAGCAAGGCGGTTTATACTTGCAGAGAGTATATCTTTGGCTCTTCTATCCAACTTTTCTGCATTTAATGTTTCCATTTTCTGCATTCTAATAAGAAGGTCTTCTTCATATTTTTCTTCAATATTTTTAAAGAGTACTTCTTTAGCATCGTCAGTAGAAAGTCGAGCAATTTTTTCTAATTCTTGCTCTTTTTCTTTATCCATATTGTCCACTCTTTCTTTAACCTTCTTAACTTCTTCTATCTTTTGCTTAATCCTTTCTACTTCTTTGTCGATATCAAGCTGACGATTATCGAGCATCTCCTCCTTTTTTATAAGACGATTTTCTGTTTGCTTCCATTCCTCCTCTTTTTTCTTTGTTTCTTTATTGGAAGCTTCTATATGCTCTTCGGCCTTCTTTTTTCCTTCGTCGACTACTTTTTGTGCATCTTCTTTTGCCTTTAGCATTATTTGCTTGATCTCGAGTTCCATTGAGCCCTTCTTGCCCATGGAAATTATGAGACGCAAATAATAACCAACAAGAGCTCCTACTACTAGGGCTGCGGCTGACATGATTATTATTGTTAACATAACGACTTTTATGTCGCCTTAAAACACAGATAGACCCTTGTTATTTATGGGTTTTATAAACAAGCATGATTGACTTAGAACGAAACGATTGTTTTCCTTTTGGTTCATAAATAAAAATATTTCGTGACTGTATTTGAAAGCGAACATGTAATAAAAACTTTTAAAATTCGATATCTTCAATATACTCTAAAATTGAGTTTTTGTCTAGGATTAACCTTTATCACTTTTATTCCAAGCAATTAAGAATAATTGCTTTAGTGTATCTGCTATTGCTTTATTTTTTATAATTATAGAATGAAATCCTTTATCCCAGACTGTCATTGCTGTATTGTCTTGCCAAATTGAAAGTTGAA
The DNA here is from genome assembly GCA_964618365.1 of uncultured Candidatus Saccharibacteria bacterium. Taxonomy (GTDB): domain Bacteria; phylum Patescibacteriota; class Minisyncoccia; order Phycocordibacterales; family UBA9973; genus UBA8515. The sequence continues at coordinate 2,636 of CAZUAA010000033.1, forward strand.
TTTTAGGATCATATATATCTTTATTTAAAATCCCAACTTCTCTCATATTGAATTTGGCTTTTTCTTTTTCTTCAAGACAAAGCTCATAATCTGGTAGTAAGAGTTTTGTATATATTTTTTTCTTTTTTCTTTTTTCATTATAGTCTTTCAATTTTTCTTTTTGAGGGATAAATTTTCTAGTATCACCACCTATTCTTAATAATTCACCATTTTTTTCTTGCTCAAGTGATCTATTATATGTTTCAATAAAACCTTCCTCTCCTTGAAGTTCCTCGATTTCTATTGGTTCATTTCCTTGAGAGATAGCACAAATATTATTAATTTTTGAAATGATAGATTTAACTGCTAGTTTGTTTGAATTTATAATATCTTCTTCAAAATTTATATAATTATTAATATCACTTGGTTTTTCCAAATAAAAACTGACTCTTTTTCCTGAAAAAGATGTTTTTAGTACATTTCTTTTTTCTAAATTTTTACAAGCTAAATTCACAGAAGATCTTGGTAATTTCAGTATATCCGTTATTTCTTGTATTCCCATAGATACATTCTTTAAAAGTAAAAAATATACCTGTGTCTCAGTTCTATCCAACCCTATTTCTCTTAAAGTTTTATTTATTTCTTGTGGTATTTCTAGCATTTAAATAGTATATCATATCATATAAAAAATGACAAATATTTTTGTTAAATATTTAAATAATCCTTATAAATACTTAATAAATAAGATTATATAAATACCAGACTATTATAATTTGTTAATAATTATTGACATATTGTCATATTGTGATATATTTTCATTAATAAAAAAAGATCTTTTTGAATCACCATGCTCGTGTTGTTGTTTGGTTGATACTTTTCTGAATATCAATTTAATTCAGGTATTTGGAAAAGTATTAACCAATTAAACCTAAGCAGATGAATAGATATGAAGATGATTTAACCGCAATGGCAAATATGTTGTTACGCCAAAATGGTTATACCGTAACCGGGGCTAAGGCCAGATATTCTTCCAAGGGACAATCTTTCTTTGAAAAAAGAATTATAAAAACTCCAATGGGAAATCGAGGTAGATAATTTTGCCAATCCGGTTTATATATGTCATTCCAACTGACATTAAAGAGTGGACGTAAATAGCAGAAAAGACGAGATT
>CAZUAA010000034.1:0-2929 GCA_964618365.1 uncultured Candidatus Saccharibacteria bacterium
GAGAGCAAAAATTCTTTTTTTAATTTCATTTGCTTTTTCAAATTCTTTTTGTTTTGCAAAAGACATCATTTCCTTTTTCAAATTAGAAACAATATTTTTCTTTTTACCTTCAAAAAATAATTTTAAATTTTTAATATTATTTTTATATTCTTCTAAATCTACTGGATTAAGTTTTAATTGATCATAAAATTCTTTGTTTTGTTTTTTTATAGAATCTTGATCTATATATGGGAAAATCCTACGTACTATCTTCATAGCCTCTTTGAGTAAATTCCCATTTGGAAATGGCCCATAAAGTCTTTGTGTGCTTGCGGTCATTTCGATAAATGAAGGTACCACCTCAAGCTCTGGAACGCAAGCCTGCGTTCCCTACGCGATTTTAGTTTGATGACGAAGATTTACGACTTCGGGAGATTCTACTTTCTTATTAAGATTTCTTTCTCTTGCAACCAAAACCTTTGCCAAACCCCCGGGGTTTGATCTTGTAATACACACATAATTAAAGCTCTTATTATCCTTTTCTTTGGTATTATATTTAGGTTGATGTTTCTTTATCAAATTTGCCTCTAATATTAAAGCCTCAAGTACACTATCTGTCTCCTGCCATTTAATATCATCAGCTTCTTTTACCATCTGAACTATAAGCGGGCCCCTACTATTTATAACATTAGAGTTAAAATAACTTTTAATTCTATCTTTTAAAGATGTCGCCTTACCGATATACAAGATACTCCCCTTTTTCATAAAGAAGTATACTCCGGGACCTTTCAGAATATTCTGTTTTCTCAATACTTGACTATTCATAAGGTTTATAATAGATTAAAAATAAAGATATTTCAATGTTTAATTTTTTTAAAAAGGAGGTAAGAATGTTAGTGCTAAAAGTTTTAGAAACGAAAGGGAGAAAATTCATTTTGAAAAAATTGGAAAATTGTGATTGGGGTAAATCAAAAGTGCCAATAGGAAAAGAAAAGGAAATTTTTGTAAGTGAAAATCTTGTTATTGGATACCCGCTTATGAAAAGAAGATTTTCAAGACGCAGAGATAACGCCCCAAGAAGCGTTCCCGCAACCTCAACGATAATTGAGATCATTTCGTTGTCAATAGACAAAGAAACCAGTACGTGTAAGTTCAGAACAGACAATTCCATCTATGAGATTACATTGTGCTAAAAACTCTCTTTTAAATCAAATCTATGAAGCACCCCCAAAAGGTGCTTTATTTTTTATTTCCTCAATACTTTTTTAAGATACTTACCAGTATGAGAATTCTTATTGTTTGCAATTTCCTCTGGAGTTCCTTTGGCGACGAGCTTACCACCACCTACTCCACCCTCAGGCCCAATGTCGATAATATAATCTGATGATTTAATTATATCCATATTATGCTCTATGAGTACTATAGTATTCCCTTTTTCTACTAATTTATTTAAGACATCGAGAAGTTTGGCCACATCATCATAATGTAATCCCACTGTTGGCTCATCGAGTAGATAGATGGTCTTCTCTAGGTGTGGCCTATAAAGTTCTGAAGAAATTTTCACTCTCTGTGCTTCACCGCCAGATAATGTTGTAGCAGACTGCCCAAGCTTCACATACCCTAGCCCTACATCCATAAGAGTCCTTAATCTATCGTAAATAGCTGGTATATCTTCAAAAAACTTTACCCCTTCTTCTACTGTCATCTGTAGTACTTCGTGAATATTTTTCTTTTTATATTTTATGGACAAAGTTTCTTTATCAAATCTTTTTCCTCCACACACATCACAAGTCACATAGACTGTCGGCAAGAAATGCATCTCAACAGCAATTTCTCCATTACCTTCACAAGCTTCACATCTTCCACCTTTTACATTAAAAGAAAATCTATTGGATTTCCAGCCACGAAGTCTGGCTTCTTCAGTCTCGGTAAATATATCTCTTATAAAAGTAAATGCTCCTGTATAGGTCACTATGTTTGAACGTGGAGTCCTCCCTATCGGAGATTGATCTATAAGTACAACTCTAGACAAATACTCTGTTCCTGTAAAAGAAGCACAATTATAAGTTTGTGCTGTTCTATATTTTCTTTCAAGTCTCCCTTGTAAATTCTTGTGGAGTATTTCATACATGAAAGAACTTTTACCAGATCCAGAAACTCCAGTAATTGTAATAAATTTACCGAGAGGAATTTCTACATTTAAATTATCAATATTAAAAACTTTTCCGCCAACAACTTTAAGTGACCCTTTATCACCAGTTCTTCTTTTATCTGGAATTTCAATTTTTGCTTCACCTCTTAAATAAGACAAAGTGCGAGAGCCAGAATTATTCTTTGGAGCATCTAAAAGTTTATCCAGATAATCAGAAACTATAACTTGCCCACCATGTACTCCAGCTTTAGGTCCGATATCTACAATATAATCAGAAGCAAAAATAGTATCTTCATCATGTTCTACTATTAAAATAGTATTCCCTAAATCCCTTAAATTCTCTAATGTCCTTATAAGTCTATCATTATCCCTTTGGTGAAGTCCTATAGTTGGCTCATCAAGCACATAAAGTGCTCCCACTAATCTGGAACCCAACTGTGAAGCAAGTCTTATACGCTGAGCCTCCCCACCTGAGAGAGTATTGGCTTTTCTATCAAGAGATAAATAATCAAGCCCAACATTGAGTAAGAATTCTAATCTGGCTTCAATTTCCTTAATAACAACTTTTGAAACTTCTTTTTCTTTTTCTGTAAGTTTAATCTCAATAAAAAAGTCTGCAACATCAGAAATAGAAAGTTTTGTAAGGTCAACAATATTAAGAAGGACAGGCTTCCCAAAAAGCTTCTTTTTTTCAGGTCCTCGGACGAGGGGGACGGGAGCCGGTGCCAGACCACTCTAAAAAGAACTTTTTTGGTCAACCCTTTCATTTATTGTTAGATAAACATTAAGTGCTTCAGT
>CAZUAA010000034.1:2939-3224 GCA_964618365.1 uncultured Candidatus Saccharibacteria bacterium
TTAGTAAGATCAACTATATTAAAAAAAGTAGCAGAAGAATTTGTTTTATATAAATAAACATTAAGTGCTTCAGTGCGGAGGCGAGCGCCTTTACAATCGTCACAAACTTCAGTACCTCCAAAATATTTCGTTCCAAGTCCATTGCACGTTGGGCATGCCCCATAAGGAGAATTGAAAGAGAAAAGTCTTGGCTCTACCTCTGGAAAAGAAAATCCATCATTCTTACAAGCAAATTTGGATGACATTAAAAATTCTTCTTCATCTATCTTTATAAGTACTAAACCT